>NZ_DASWTG010000032.1:0-100583 GCF_036402235.1 Sphingomonas sp.
GGTCGGCGTCCAGGGTGAACTCGGTCCCCTCGATCGCCTGAAGGCTGCGGGACGAGGTGCCCTTCACCTCGCGCCCATGGATGCGCTGCACGCGCCCGTCGCCCTCGATGCCGGTGACCTGATGGCCGAAGTGGCGCTCGCCGCCCTCCTCGAGGGCGTAGGTCGTGATCAGGCGCCGCGGCTGCATCGGCCAGGGGGTGAAGTCGTAGCGCCCGCCCTCGGGGACCTCGGGGTAGACGTCGAGCAGCCTCACGCTCCGGGCACCCTCGCGCATCGCGTTCGAGACGCAGTCCATGCCGGTGTCGCCGCCGCCGATCACGACGACGTTCTTGCCCGCGGCGTCGAGGCTGCCGTCGTCGAATGCCGGGACCGCGTCGCCGAAGCTCTTGCGGTTGGAGGCGATCAGATAGTCGAGCGCCTCGACCACGCCGCTCGCGCCGACGCCGGGCGCCTTGATCGCGCGCGCCTTGTACACGCCGGTGGCGATCAGCACCGCGTCGTGCCGGGTGCGCAGCTGCTCGAGCGTCGCATCGCGGCCGACCTCGAAGCTCTGGTGAAAGACGATGCCGCCCGCCGCCAGCCGGTCGGTACGGCGCAGCACGACCTGCTTCTCCAGCTTGAAGCCGGGGATGCCATAGGTCAGCAGCCCGCCAGGCCGGTCGTGCCGGTCATAGACATGGACCTCATAGCCGAGCTTGCGCAGATATTCGGCGGCGGTGAGGCCCGCGGGCCCTGCGCCGATCACGCCCACCGATTGCCCGCGCGCGGGACCGGGGACGAGCGGCTCGACCCAGCCTTCTTCCCAGGCGGTGTCGGTGATGAACTTCTCGACCGATCCGATCGTGACCGCGCCGTGATCCGAGAATTCGATGACGCAATTGCCTTCGCACAGCCGGTCCTGCGGGCAGATGCGGCCGCAGATCTCGGGCATGGTCGAGGTGGCGTTGCTGAGCTCATAGGCCTCGCGCAACCGCCCCTCGGCGGTCAGCCGCAGCCAGTCGGGGATATGGTTGTGCAGCGGGCAATGCACCGAGCAGTAGGGCACGCCGCATTGCGAGCAGCGCCCGGCCTGCTCCTCCGCTGAGGGCGGGGCATAGCGTTCCGCGATCTCGCGGAAATCCTGCGCGCGCAGCTTGGGCTCGCGCTTGGGCGGAAACGCCTGCGCACGGTCGACGAATTTGAGCATGACTTCCTTTGCCATGCCAGCGCCAGTGACAGGTCGCGGGAGGCGAGTCACGCGAATATTGCTAAATAAGACAGTGGTCCTGACCTATTTAGCAATAATCGATCACGAACTCTCTACTTATTGCGATCGTATCGCAATAATAATGGCCGATTCGGCCTTATCTTGCCAGAAGCCAGACCAGCGCGGCGCTACCTGCAACGATTCGATACCAAGCGAAGGGCGCAAAGCCGTAACGGCCAACCACCTTCACGAACGCCCGCACCACCAGTAGCGCGACGACGAAGGCCGCGCCGAAGCCGATGGCGATCGCGCTCAGATCATCGAAGCTCAGCAGGTTGCGATCCTTCCACAGCGAATAGGTCGTCGCCGCGAGCATCGTCGGCACCGCGAGGAAGAAGCTGAACTCGGCGGCGGTCTTGCGCTCCACGCCCATCAGCAGCGATCCCATGATCGTCGCGCCCGACCGGCTGACGCCCGGCAGCATCGCCAGGCACTGGACCACGCCGATCGACACGGCGGTGCCGGTCGGGATCGCCTCGACGCGGCTGTAGCGCACGATCTTCACGATGCGCTCGATAGCCAAGATCGCGACGCCGCCGACGACCAGCGCCACCGCGACGATCACCGGAGTCTGCATCGCCGCACGGATCGCATCATAGGCGACCACGCCGATCGCCAGCGCCGGGGCAAAGCCGATCAGGATGTTGCGCACGAACGCCACCGATTGCGGCTCGCGCCGCAACAGGCCGATTCCGCGGTCCCAGAAGGTGCGCCAATAGGCGACCAGCACCGCCAGGATCGCGCCGAACTGGATCGCGATCTTGAAGGTGATCGAGCTGCTGTCGTTGAACCCGAACAGCTCGCCCGCGAGTATCAGGTGCCCGGTCGACGAGACGGGCAGAAACTCGGTCAACCCCTCGATGATGCCGAGCAGGATATAGGTCAGCGTGTCGCTCATGCCGGATGGTTCCCCTGCCGGGGTTCACCCGGTCTTGCGTGTGCCGGTAGGTTCAGGCGGCCTGATGCGAACCCGCGAAGCGCCCGTGGCGGCGATATTGCACCAGCCAGCCGGGCGCGACCGCACCGAACGGCGTGGGAGTCACGCCCAGCTGAGCAAGTCCGTCTTCCGCCGCGACATTGTCGGTCTGCAGCATCAGCCATTGGTCCCAGGTAATCGGCATGCCCGGCAGGAAGCCCAGGGTCGCGATCGCCGCGCCCGCGAAATCGGGCAGCTCGATCAATGCCGGATGGCGCCCGATCGCATCGGAAAGCCGCTGATGGAACTGGGTGAAGGTCATTACCTCGGGCCCGCCCAGCTCGAGCGTCTTTCCGCCGAAGCGCTCCGGGTGGGCGACCGCCTTGACCACCGCCGCGGCGACGTCGGCGACATAGACCGGCTGCATGCGCATCGCGCCGCGCAGCACCGGAACCGCCGGCGCACGCGCGATCAGCCCGGCGAAGCGGTTCACGAACTGATCCTCGCGCCCGAAGATGAAGGAGGGGCGCAGGATCGTAGCGGCGGGGAAGGCGGCGCGGGCCAGTGCCTCGCCCTCGCCCTTGGAGCGGCCGTAATCCGACTGCGCCTGCGCATCGGCGCCGATGGCGGAAATCTGGACGAAGGCGCGCGCACCCGCTGCGGCGGCGGCCTTGGCGGCATTCTCCGCGCCGATCGCGTTCACCGCATCGGCATTCCGCCCGAAGGCGCCGGCCAGGTTCACCACCGCGTCCGATCCGGCGAGCGCGCGGGCCAGCGAATCGGGCCTGCGGACGTCGCCCGCGACGAACTGGGTCTGGCCGAGCCCGCCGAGCGGCTTCAGGAACCATGCCGAGCGCGGGTCGCGCTGGACGATGCGGACGCGCGCGCCGGCCTTGAGCAGCGCCTGTGCGACATAGCGTCCGACGAACCCGCCGCCGCCGATCAACGTCACCAGCCTGTCCTTCATCACGCCCTCGAAAGTCTGTCCCAATTCCATCCCCCATGCCGCGCGTCGCGGCAAAGGGCAACCATGTGGCGATCAGTTGCGAGAAGCGGTTGACAGGTCCCCCGCCGGTCCCCTAGAGGCGCCCGCCTACCCCGTGCCCAGATGGCGGAATTGGTAGACGCACCAGCTTCAGGTGCTGGCGGTCGCAAGGCCGTGGAGGTTCGAGTCCTCTTCTGGGCACCATTTGTTCTCTCTGGAAAAGTCCAGAGACGTCCAGCAAGTAGCTGGTTTCAAAGCAAAATTTCATCGACGATCGCTGGCAACCATCCGGGTTGATCCAGCTGATTCCAGCAAAAGAGCAACAAAAAGAGGCTCATTTTGTGACTGCTGGGTGGCCCGGAGAATCCGGGAACACGCTCGATGCTGACACAACTCCAGATCACCTCCGCCAAGCCCAAGGCGAAGCCGTACAACCTCACCGACGGCCAGGGCCTCTTCCTCGTCGTCCAGGCGACCGGCTCGAAGCTCTGGCGCTTCCGCTACCGCTATGGCGGCCTGCAGAAGACGCTTCACCTCGGTCCCTGGCCTACGATCTCGCTTGCCGATGCGCGGGAGAAATGCCGTGAGGCGAAAAAGGCGATCGCCACCGGGCTCGATCCGGTGCTCGAGAAGAAGCGCGCCAAGGTCACCGCGAAATTCTCGACGGCCACGACCTTCAAGGAGGTCGCGCTCGAATGGCTCGCAAAGTGCGAGCGGGAAGGCCGCACGGAGACCACGATCGGCAAGATCCGCTGGCTGCTGGGCATGGCCTATCCGCTGATCGGCTCGCATCCGATCAACTCCATCACCCCCACCGAAGCGCTGCTGGTCCTGCGCAAGGTCGAAGCCGGGGGCCGGTTCGAAAGCGCCCGCCGCATGCGCAGCGTCCTCAGCCGGATATTTCGCTACGGCATCGCGACCGCGCGCTGCGACCGGGACGTGGCGGCCGACCTGCGCGGCGCGCTGACCACGCCCAGGACCACGCATCACGCGGCCATCACCGATCCGCGGGAGGTCGGTATCCTGCTGAAGACGATGGATGGCTACACCGGCCAGGCGGTCACGCGCATGGCCTTGCGGCTGTCGCCGCACCTTTTCGTCCGCCCGGGCGAGCTGCGCCAGGCCGAATGGAGCGAGATCGATGTCGAGAAGGCGATCTGGTCGATCCCCGCCGAGCGGATGAAGATGCGGCGGCCGCACAGGGTGCCGCTATCCCGCCAGGTGCTGGAGATGATCGCGGAGCTGCGCGAGATCACCGGGCATCGCCAGCATCTCTTCCCGTGCATGGGACGGCCGAGGAAGCCCATGTCCGAGAACGGCGTCAACCAGGCGCTGCGCCGGCTCGGCTATGAGACCGGCGAAATGACCGCGCACGGGTTCCGGGCGATGGCGGCGACATTGCTCAACGAGATGGGCCGGTGGCACCCCGACGCGATCGAGCGGCAGCTTGCGCATCAGGACATGTCGGCCGTCCGCCGCGCCTATGCGCGCGGCGAATATTGGGAGGAGCGCGTCGCGATGATGCAGCACTGGTCGGATTATCTCGACGGTCTGCGGGACGCCGCGGACGCACCGAGGCCTGCGAAGGCCACTTCCGGCAAATCGAAGGTGCGCAGATCAAGGGCCGGACGCCCTCGCGGCCGGCCGGGGAGATAGGCTGCCTGCACCCTGCGGGGCATGGATCCGGTCCATGTCCCGCAGGTACGGGGCGATCGATAAGGAGAACAGGTCCTCAACCCGGTTGCCTGGAGCATCCGACGAGGGCCTTGAGGCTGCCATATTGGATGAGCGTCGCGCGGCCGACCTTCACCGTCTCGAGATCGCCCGACTGGATCAGCTCGTAGACGCGGGACCGGCTGAGGCCGGTTATCCGCACCGCAGTCGAGATGCGCACGGTCAGCGGCTCGATCTTCTGCTCCCAGGCCCGCTCGATCATTTCTGCCCCCGCAGCCGTGCGTCGCGCTCGCGCACGAAGCTCCGGTCGCTTTCGAGGAATGCGGCGAGCATCGCGGGAATGAGATCCACGATCGCCTCCTCCCGCCCATAGGCCTGAGCGTAGAGAGCTGCATATTCGCAGAGCGCCTGATTGAGGTCGGGCATCAGCGAGATGCCGAGCTTGACCGGCGTGCGGTCCGGCAGCTTCGCGAGCTTGAGATCGGGCATGTTATCGCTCCTGTCCGGGCCAGGGTGCGAGGACGATGTCCTTGTGCACCACCACGCGCAGCGGCCAGCCTGGCCTGACCTTGATGGTCGGCTGGATGTTGAGGTTCTTCGTGACGATCTGGTCGCCGGCGTGGGACGTGCCTTGCTGGGTCGACTCGCGGATCGCGCGGACCAGATCGCTCTCGTCGCCCAGGCTGAGTTCGGTGCCGACGCCGAGCAGCGTCGACAGCGCCACGCCCTTGAGCAGCTGCCAGGTGTGGCCGTCGACCTCGTCGGCGAGACCCGCATAGCCTGCCAGGTCGGTCGCCGGCACATTGTCGATCCGGATCGAGCTGCCATTCGGCAGCACGATGCGTTGCCACACGACCAGCGCCCGCTTCTGCCCGAAGGCGACGACGCTGTCGTAGCTGCCGATCAGCCGCGCGCCCTGCGGGATCAGCAGGATGCGACCGGTGACGCTGTCATAGGCGTTCTCGGTCACCTGCGCGGTGACGAGGCCGGGCAGATCGGAATTGAGGCCGGTGATCAGGCTGGCCGCGATGATGCTGCCTGCGGTCAGCATGTAGGGCGAGACCGGGGCGATCAGCGCGTGCGGGTTGATGTCGCCTGTCGCACCCTTGTCCGCGAGGAACGCTGCCTTGCGCTGCTGGCCGCCCGGATCGCGTACGGGATCGAGCGGCATCGTCGCGGGTGGCGCAAACGGGGCTGGACCGGCGGCCTGGTCCGCAGCTGCGGATGCGTCGCTGGCCGTCACTCGTTGGGGAGTGGCGAGCTGCATCAGGATACCGGATTCCCGGGCCGCCTTGCGCTCGGCGGCGATACGCTGCCGCTCGGCCTCGGCCGCCTGCGCCGCCTGGTCCGCGGAGCCCGCCGGCGGCACCGCGCCGAGCGCCTGCTGATGGCGCAGGATCGGGCGCCCGAGATCGCCCGGCAGCGGTGGCCCGAGCTTCGGCACGTCGCCATAGCTCCTTGGGGCGCCGGCGAGCACATCTTCGGGGCCGCGACTCGCGATGTCCTTCGAATCGTCGGCGCCGGCGACGACCCGGAATGCCGCTGGCTTCAGCGCAACCCAGGTCACGCCGACGACCGCGGTCGACGTCAACGCCGCGATGGCGATGATCGCGCCGCGGCGAAAGCGGATGACCCGGGCGGGCCGGCCGCGCAGCACCAGCGTTTCGGGATCCACCTTGGGTGGGACGGTCGGAGCAGGTGTGGCGTCGCTCATGACGCCCTCCGCTGCCGCCGGTGCCGGTCGGGGCCGGTCCGGGTGATACGCACCACGGCCTGCTTCCTGGCCCCGAGACGCAGCTCCGCAGTGTCGAACAGGCGGTCGACCACATAGAAGCGACCGGACATGCGGTAATTGACGAGCTGCGCGTCTCCCTGCGCGCCGATCACGAACAGCGGCGGCGCCTCGCCGACGCCGACGCTTGCCGGGAGCTCGATGAACGTCTGCCGGCCATCGTCGAAGGCCCGTAGCGGGCGCCAGCCGGGCTTGTCGCCCGTTATGGCATAGCCGAAATGGAGCTGCTCGATCGCGAGGCCCGCAGCGACCGGCCTTGCCGCCTCCGCCGCCTCTTGCTGGCGGCGGATCGCGATCAGCTCGTCCTGCGGATAGGTCCAGGACAGCGCCGCCATGGCGGTGGCCGATGTGCTCTCGAGCCGCAAATAATAGGTGCGCCGGTCGGTGGTGATGATGAGGTTGGTCGAGAGGCCGGCCGCGAACGGCTTCACCAGGATATGGACCCGCCTGCTCTCGCCGACGCCGCTGGTCGTGTCGCCGACCGTCCACCGCGCCGTATCGCCCGCCGCTACCGAGACGATCGCCTCGCCGGGCTGCAGGGCGATATCGGTGACCCGCTCGGGGGCCGCGAAGAGGCGGTACAGGACACCTTCGCCATAGGGATAGACCTGCACGGCGTTGACGAAGGCCGGGGCCAGTGGCTCCTGGATCGCCTTCGCATTCGCCGCGCGGACCCGGAGCTCCGCGCGGGACGGCGGGCGGCGGTGCCGGGGCGTCGTCGCCGCCTCGGGCACGGCCGGCGGCGTAGGCTTCGCGGCGGGAGGCGCGGGGTCGCGGCTGGTTGCGGCGGCCTGCGCTGGCGGGAGCGGCGGCGTTTGCGCGAAGGAAGGCGCCGCGACGAGCGCGCTTGCCGCGATGAGGATGCGGTTCATGGGCGTATCTCCGGTTGGGTCTGGTCGGGCTCGCCAAGGTTCGGGTCGAGGGGCGAGCCGCTCGGCACGTCGGCGGGCGGATTCGGGGCCGGTGCCGGCGTGGCCGGCGGATGATCGGCCGACGTCTCGAGCTCCCGGCTCCAGTCGATGGCGTCGACGTAGAGGCCGAGCGGATTCCTGCGGAGCGTGTCGACGTCGCGCGGCGATTTGAGCAGGACGGCCACAATCGCGGTCCAGCGCGATGTCCCGGCGAGGCTCCCGCGCTCGTAGGCGCGCTCGGACCACTTCACCTGGAAGCTCGTCTCGGAGGCGCGCACGACGCTGGTCACCTGGACCGACACCGTCTTGTCGCCGACATCGGCGAAGGGATTGGCCGAGCGGGCATATTCGCCGAGGAAGATCGCGCCGCGCTTCGACGCGAAGTCATAGGCCCGGAGCCAGTTCTCGCGCATCAGCACGGCATCGAGCGATCGTCCCCGGATGTCCGCGATGAAGCGGGCGAGGAACCACGCGATCTGCGGATCGGTCGGTCGATATTCGGTGGCGGCGGCGGCGACCGCCTGCGCCTGGCCGAGCTTGTCGACCTCGACGACATAGGGGACGACTCGGCTTTGCATCGATTGCCACACCAGCGCGCCCGACAGGCTCGCGGTCAGCGCGAGCCCACCGAACGCCATCAGCCGCCAGTTGCGGGCCTGGACGCGAGCGGAGCCGATCCGCTCGTCCCATAGCTGGCCGGCCCGCTGGTAGGGCGTCTCGGGCGGGTCGGTTCGTCCGTAACGCTGGACGGCACGTTTGAAGCGCATCACTCCTTCTCCTTGATGTCGGGTGTCGCGCCGCCGCCGCCGCGATCCGCACCCTGGAGGGAATGGATCGCGGTTTGACGAAGGTGACGGCGGGATTGCGTGTTCTGGAGGTCGCGCGCCCAACCCGGCATGGCGTTAGACGCAGAAGCCGGCACATCCCCGGGGTTGGCTTGTGCGCTGGTGGTGCCGGCGTTCCAGGCAGCGCGCTGGCCCTGGCTCGCGGCGGCACGAACCCCGAACGCATCGCCCATGCGCTGCGCGAGAGCGCCCCGGGCGGCGGTCGCGACACCGCCCATCCCGGCGCCGACGGAGCTCGAGCCCGACGTCTCCTGGCCGAGCTTGTATGCAGTCGACGCGGCCGATCCCATCGCGGTTCCGGCGCGGATCGCGCCGAGCCCGGCGCCGGCAACGCCCCTGGCCGCCGCAACGCCTGCGCCGCCCGCGATCGCGAGTCCCCCGGCGGTCAGCGCCGTGGTTGCGACGGCGGAGCCGGCGCCGAGCTGCGGCGCGCCGGACACGAGCCCCGAGGCGATCCCTGGGCCGAAGATGCCGAGGCCGAACAGCGCGAGGCTGGCGAGCACCAGGCTCATCGCAGCGCCGATGTCCGGCTCCTGCCCCTGCAGCGCGGCAGTGAACTCGCTGAAGAAATTGGAGCCGATGCCGACGATGACCGCGAGCACCATCACCTTGATGCCTGAGGCGATGACGTTGCCGAGCACGCGCTCGGCGAGGAAGCTCGTCCGGTTCCAGAGCGCGAACGGCACGAGGACGAACCCGGCGAGCGTCGTCAGCTTGAACTCGAGGATGCAGACGAACATCTGCACCGCGAGGATGAAGAAGGCGACGATCACGACCACCCACGCGATCAGCAGCACCATGATCGTCAGGAAATTGTCGAAGAAGGTCGTGAACCCGAGCATGTCGCTCGCCTGGTCGAGCAGCGGCCAGGCGGCCTCGAAGCCCGTGCCGGCAACACGTCCGGGACGCAGCAGGTCGTCGGCGGCGAGCGTGCCGCCGCCCGCGGTCAGCCCGGCCTGCGCGAACGATCGGAAGATGATGTCGGCGAGCGTCGAGAAGCGATTGAGGATCAGCGCGAACACGCCGACGTAGAGGGTCTTCTTGAGGAAGCGGCCGATGACGTCGTCCTCGCCGCCCATCGCCCAGAACAGGCCGGCAAGCGTGATGTCGATGCCGATCAGCACCGATGTCAGGAAGCCGACATCGGGACCGAGCAGGCCGAACCCGCTGTCGATGTAGCGGCTGAAGGCCTGCATGAAGCGGTCGATCACGCTGAGATCGTTCACGGGCTTGTCCTTGGATGCATGGTGCCGCGGGGCCCCGGTGAGGGGAGCTGGGACCGGGGCCCCGCGGGCTGCGGCCGCGGCGGCCGGGGGCTGATGCCGCCGCGACCGGTCTCGCTATTGCTGCGGCGTGTAGGCCCGGCCGGTGCCGAGGAACCGCCTCGTCGCGGCGCGCGCCGCGGCGCTCTCCTGGACGCGGCGCGCCTGCTCGACGGCCTCGCTGCGGAACTGCGCGGCCATCAGCTGCTGGAGCTGGAACTGCTGCTTGGCGGTCAGCGCGAGCAGCTGGTTGGTCGCCTGGGCAGCCTGCAGCGAGCCTTCGGCACCCTGGCTCCTGGCGAGGATGGCATCGAGCTCGCCCATGTCGGTGCGGACATTCTCGACCACCTGCGCCTGGACCGTCATGGTGTGGCGGAAGGCAGCCATGCTGTTGTCGAGCCGACCGCGAGCGGCCTGCACCAGCTGGTCGCGACGCAGCGCCTGATCGAAATCCTTCGGGAAGAGCTGGCGAAAGCGCTCATCGAGCTGGTCGACGCGGAAATCGATGCCCTGCGCCTGCCCCATCAACCGGTCGATGTCCTGAAGCGCTCGGCGCAACCGGTCGAGCTCGGGGAAGCCGATCCGGCTGAGGTTCCTCGACTGGTTGAGGATCATCGTCGCTTCGTTCTGGAGCGACTGGATCTGGTTGTTGATCTGCTGGAGCGTGCGCGCCGCGGTCAGGATGTTCTGGCTGTAGTTGCCGGGGTCGAACACCGTGATCTGCGCGCGCGCCGGACTGGTGGTCAGCGATGCCATCGCCAGCGATCCGGCGGCGCCGAGCGCGAGCGCGGTGGCGATCAGGTGTTTGCGGGCAAGGATAGGCATGGGGGTCACTCCTTCGCTTGGGGATCGGGGAACTGGCCGAGGATCTCGGGCACCCATTCAAGGCCGCCCTCGCCGAGGAACCGGGCGATGAAATCGGCTGGGCCGTGCTCGGCGAGCAGCGCGTCGATGCGCTGCTGGGCGGCGGGATCGGAGGACCCGCACAGCGCCAGCGCGACCGGGCCCAGGCGCAGCTCGAACAGGCGGTTGCCGCGCGCGGACTGGAGATAATATTGCCGCTTCGGAGTGGCGCGGCTGATCAGCTCGATCTGGCGGTCGTTCAGCCCGAACCGCGCATAGGCGTCGCGCCCCTGTGGCTCGATGGCGCGATCGTTGGGCAGCAATATGCGCTGCGGACAGCTCTCGATGATGGCGGGCGCGATAGCGCTGTCGGCGATGTCGGCGAGGCCCTGGCTCGCGAACACGACCGCGACATTCTTCTTGCGCAGCGTCTTCAGCCATTCGCGGATCCGGGCCGCGAACAGGGGATGGTCGAGGAACTTCCACGCCTCGTCGAGGACCAGCAGCGTCGGCCGCCCGGTGAAGCGCTGCTCGAGGCGGTGGAACAGATAGGTGAGCACCGGCGCCACCACGCTCCCCGACGCCATCAGCGCCTCGGTCTCGAAGCACTGGACATCGGCGAGCGCCAGATCGTCCTCCGCGGCATCGAGCAGCCCGCCGAACGGACCTTCCAGCGTGTATGGGGCGAGCGCGGAGCGAAGCGCCGCCGACTGGAGCAGCAGGCCGAGGCCGGTCAGCGTCCGCTCCTCCACAGGCGCGGTCGCGAGGCTGGTCAGCGCGGACCAGATGGCCTCCTTCACCTCGGGTGTGACGACCACCTTCTCGTGCGTGAGCAGCGCGTCGATCCAGGTCGCGGCCCAGGCGCGTTCGTGGGCGTGGTCGATATGCCGGAGCGGCTGGAAGGCGATCGTCTCGCCGGCGTCGCCGCCGAGCCCCAGCCCGTGATGCGCGCCGCCCATCGCCAGCGTTGCGGCGCGGGCCGAGCGTCCCATGTCGAAGATGTAGATCTGGTTTTCCGGATAGCGCCGGAACTGGAGCGCGATCAGCGCCAGCAGCACCGACTTGCCGGCGCCGGTCGGTCCCACGATCATCATATGGCCGACGTCGCTGACATGGGTGGAGAGGCGGAACGGCGTCGAGCCGCTGGTCTCGGCATAGAGCAGGGGCGGGCCGCCGAGATGTTCGTTGCGCGTCGGACCCGCCCAGACGCTCGACAGCGGCATCAGATGGGCGAGGTTGAGCGTGTGGACGAGCGGCTGGCGGACATTCGCATAGACATGCCCCGGCAGGCTCGAGAGCCAGGCCTCGACCGCGTTCAGGCGCTCGCGGATGCAGGTGAAGCCGAGACCGTTGACGATGCGCTCGACGCTGCGGACCTTCTCCTCCACCCGCGCACGATCGGGATCGGCGACCGTGATCGTGGTGGTGAGGTATCCGAACGCGACGTGATCGCCGCCGAGCGCCTGCAGCGCGAGGTCGGCATCGACCATCTTGTTGTCGGCGTCGCTGTCGAGCAGCTGTACCGGCTGGTTGTAGATCACCTCGCGCAGCAGCGCGGTCACGGACTTGCGTTTGTTGAACCATTGACGGCGAAGCCGCGTGAGCGACCTGGTCGCGTCGGTCTTGTCGAGCGCGATGAACCGCGTGACCCAACGATAGCCGAAGTCCTGATGGTTGAGCGCGTCGAGGATCCCGGGCCGGCTGAGGCCCGGGAAGCCGAGAATGGTGAGCGTGCGCAGATGCCGGTCGCCCAGCTGCGGCTCGAGCCCGCCGATCAGCGGCGTGTCGGCGAGCAGCCCGTCCAGATACATAGGCGTCTCCGGCAGGGCGACCGGATGACGTCGTGTCGAGATCCTGCCGTGGAGGAAGGTGAGCGTCGCGACATCGTCGAGCGCGGCGATCTCGGGCATGAAGCCGGAGAGCAGGTCGAGCGCGCGATCGGTCTCGGCGACGAAGCCGGCGAGTGCCTCCCGCCAGTCGCGGTCCCGCCGGTCATCCCCGCGCTCGACCAGCGCCCGGCTGACCCTGTCGATCTGGTCGGGCGGCGGCAGGAAGGTCAGCGTCAGGTAATATCGGCTCTCGAAATGCGCGCCCGCTGCTTCGAAGGCGGCTCGTCGTTCCTGGTCGACCAGCCACGACGCAGGATCGGGGAAGCTGCTCCCGGGATAGCCGAGCGCCTCGTGCCGTTCGGCCTCCATGTGCAGCGCCCAGCCCGAGCCGAACCGCTTGAGCACGTTGTTCGCGCGCGCGCAGGTCGAGACCAGTTCGGCTTCGGTGGCGGACTCGAGATCGGGGCCGCGGAAGCGCAGCGTGCGCTGGAAGCTGCCGTCCTTGTTGAGGACGACGCCCGGCGCGACCAGCGCCGCCCAGGGCAGGTGATCGGCGAGCCGGTCGGCCCGCGAGCGATATTCGCCAAGGGCTAGCATGCGAGATACCCCCGCTGCCGGACGTGCCGGACCAGCACCGCGGCGAAGTCGGGGTCGCGTTTCGCCGCGAACACCGCGATCGTATGGCCGAAGGCCCAGACCATCAGCCCGGCGATCCATTGCTGGAGCCCGAGGCCGAGCGCCGCTGCGACCGTGCCGTTGATAATGGCAATGGCGCGTGGCGCGCCGCCGAGCAGGATCGGCTCGGCGAGCGAGCGGTGCAGCGGCGCCTCGAACCCGTCGATGTTCCGGGCGCCGAGGGAGCTGGGGCCGTTCACGCGACCAGCGCCCCACCGCCGAACGAGAAGAAGGAGAGGAAGAAGCTCGAGGCGGCGAACGCGATCGAGAGGCCGAAGACGATCTGGATGAGCCTCCTGAACCCGCCCGCGGTCTCGCCGAAGGCGAGGGTAAGACCCGTGACGATGATGATGATCACCGCCATGATCTTGGCGACGGGCCCCTGGACCGATTCGAGCACCTGCTGGAGCGGCTCTTCCCAGGGCATGCCGGTGCCGGCGGCATAGACGCGGGTCGCGGCACAGGCGGCGATCGCCGCAACGGCGGCGATCGGGCCTGCGCCGGCGTGGCGGGTAGGGGACATCTTCATGGGTCAGGCTCCTTGGCTGGGGGCGGGGCGGAAGGGGGCAAGCGCGTAGGCGCCGGTGTCCGGATCGACGCCGGCGACGCGCGCGATCGTGTCGACGCGGCGATGGGCACCGCGTCCGGCGATGAAGACGACGAGATCTATGGCTTCGGCGATGAGCCGGCGGGGCACGGTGACCACCGCTTCCTGCACGAGCTGCTCGATGCGGTAGAGGGCGGCTTCGGCGGAGTTGGCGTGGACGGTGGCGATGCCGCCGGGATGCCCGGTGTTCCAGGCCTTGAGCATATCGAGCGCCTCGGGCCCTCGCACCTCGCCGACGATGATCCGGTCGGGCCGGAGACGCAGCGTCGAGCGGACGAGGTCGGCCATCGAGACGAGGCCCGGCCGCGTGCGGAGCGCCACCGTGTCCGGTGCCGGGCTCTGCAGCTCGCGCGTGTCCTCGATCAGGATGACGCGCGCATCGACCCAGCCCATCTCGGCGAGCAGGGCATTGGCGAGCGTGGTCTTGCCCGAGCTCGTCCCGCCGGCGACCAGGATATTGAACCGCTGGGTGACCGCCGCGCGCAGCGCGTCCGCCGTAGCCGCGTCCATGAAGCCGTCGGCGACATAGTCGTCGAGGGTGTAGAGGCGCTGCGCAGGCTTGCGGATCGAGAAGCAGGGGCCGGACGAGACCGGCGGCAGCACCCCTTCGAAGCGCTCGCCCGCATAGCCTTCGCGGTGCGGCGGCAGCTCGGCCGACAGGACCGGCTGCCCGGCATGCACCTCGGCGCGCGCATGGCTCGCGACCAGGCGGATGATGCGTTCAGCCTGCGCGGCGGCGATGAAGATGCCGGTATCGACCCGGCCCTCCCCGAGCCGGTCGAGGCGCAACGACCCGTCGGGATTGACCATGATCTCGAGGACCAGCGGATCGGAAAGCGCCGCAGCGATGTCGGGACCCATGGCGGTGCGCAGCATCGCGCGCTGCCGGTCGGCGGAAGGCGTGCCGGCCATCAGCCGTCCTCCTTGGGGAGGAGCGTGCGTCGCCCGCTCGCGACAGCGCGGCCGACTTGCGCGACGAAGGCTTCGAAGCGCTCGCGCGCCACGGCGCGGCCGGCATGGTCGTTCTCGGCGAGGGGCGCCTGGATGGCGAGCTCGAACCGGATGAACAGCGCCAGCGTCTCGAGCACGACATCGCCGTCGCGCTCGATCCGAGCCAGAGCGCTCGATATCCGCTCGAGACGGAGCGCGAAGCGATCCTCCAGCTCGGACGTGCCACGTCGGTTCAGCCAGGCGGTCACCGCATCGGCAAGGATCGCGGATTTGGAGGCGCCCGGGCGTGCCGCAAGCGCCACGAGCCGGTCGCTCACTGGCCTGGGCAGGAAGAGCTGGTGGCGGACGCGGTCGACCATCTCAGAAGTCCAGCTCGAGATTGCCGGGCCGGCTGTCGGCCATGTCGATGGCGTAGGCGCGACGGACGGCGCTTTGCGCTGCCCGGTCCAGGGCTCGTTTGTCTGCCGCGGGATCGGATTCGTCCTCGCCCAGCCCGAGCGGGTCGGCAGGCGCGAGGTCGGCCGCGGCGACGGGCTCGATCTCCTGCGCGGGATGGCGCGCCTGCTCGAGTCCGCCGACTTCCTCATCGCCATCGCTCGTGATGGCGGTCAGCCGATCGTCGATCAGACCAACGCGTCCGTGCCAGTCGTCCGGCCGCGCGGGCGGCAAGTCGGCGGCACCGTGGGCGCCAGGCTCGGGAGGCGGGAGCAGGCGGGGCTTGAAGGATGCGTCCTCGAAGTAGCGCAGCTTCTGCGCCCGAACAGGCGGATGGCCGGCGACGAGCACCAGCTCGTCGGTGGGCGGCAGCTGCATCACTTCGCCCGGGGTCAGCAGCGCACGGGCAGTCTCCTGTCGGCTGACCATGACATGCGCCAGCCAGGGCGCGAGCCGGTGCCCGGCATAGTTGCGCATGGCGCGCTGCTCGGTGGCGGTGCCGAGAGCGTCGGAGATGCGCTTGGCGGTCCGTTCGTCATTGGTCGCGAACGCCACGCGGACGTGGCAATTGTCGAGGATCGCGTTGTGCTCGCCGTACGCCTTCTCGATCTGGTTGAGGCTCTGGGCGATGAGGAAGGCGCGGACGCCGTAGCCGGCGAGGAAGGCGAGGCTGGTCTCGAAGAAGTCGAGACGCCCCAGCGCCGGGAACTCGTCGAGCATCAGCAGCAGCTTGTGGCGGTCCGGCGTGCCGGCCGCGTGCAGATGCTCGGTCAGGCGCCGGCCGATCTGGTTGAGCACGAGCCGGATCAGCGGCTTGGTGCGGCTGATGTCGGAGGGCGGCACGACCAGGTACAGCGAAACAGGGCTTTTGGCGCCGACCAGGTCCTCGATCCGCCAGTCTGAAGCGGCAGTGACGACCGCCACGGTCGGATCGCGATAGAGGCCGAGGAACGACATCGCGGTCGAGAGCACGCCCGAGCGCTCGTTGTCGGACTTGTTGAGGACCTCGCGCGCGGCGGAAGCGACGACCGGATGCACCATCGGTGCTTCGGCAGTGCCGAGATGATTGGTAGTCATCATCGCGCGCAGCGTCGCGACGAAGGGGCGCCCGGGGTCGGAGAGAAACGTAGCGACCCGGGCGAGCGTCTTCTCCTCCTCGGCATAGAGGATGTGGAGGATGACGCCGACCAGCAGCGAGTGGCTGGTCTTCTCCCAATGGTTCCGCCGCTCGAGCGCGCCTTCGGGGTCGACGAGGATGTCGGCGATGTTCTGGACGTCGCGCACCTCGTCGGCGCCGCGGCGGACCTCGAGCAGCGGATTGTAGCGTGCCGATCGCGCGTCGGTCGGATTGAACAGCAGGCAATGCGAGAAGCGCGACCGCCATCCGGACGTCAGCTGCCAGTTCTCGCCCTTAATGTCGTGGACGACGGTCGACCCGGTCCAGCCGAGCAAGGTCGGAACGACCAGCCCGACGCCCTTGCCCGAGCGCGTCGGCGCGAACGCCATGACATGCTCGGGGCCATCGTGACGCAGATAGCGGCCGTGCGCGCGACCGAGGAGCACGCCGCTGTCGGCCGACAATCCCGCTGCGTGGATCTCGCGCCTGCTCGCCCACCGGGCGGAGCCATAGGTGGTCACATGGCGATGTTGGCGTGCCCGCCATACCGACCCGAGAATGGCTGTGCCGCAGCCGGCAAGCCCGCTCGCCGCGGCGATCGCGCCGGCTTCGTCGAAGACGAGCGGCGCATAGGCGTCGAAGTGGAACCACCAGGGGAAGATCGACCAGGGCCGATAGACGGGTACGTTGCCGAGCTCGAACCACGGCGCGCCGAGCTCGGGCTGGTAGCCTAGCGACGCCGCAGCCCATTGGGTCGCCGCCCAGATGCCGGCGATTACGATCAGAGCGACAACCAGCATCTGGCCGAGAAGAAGCTTGGTGGGTGTCATGCGGACCTCCGCCCGCGCGACTCACCGCGGGCCTTGGCCTCAAGGATCGCGCGCCGAGCCGCCAAACATCAGTCGCTCTCTGACGACGGGAGGTACGTTTGGAGCGCAACTCAACGGCGCGCAGATTCAGATTGAGCGGTGTTCTATTTATGTTCTAACGATACGCCCGCCGCGACACGGCGATTCGACATCAACGGAGCTTGAGATGGAGCATGATCTCCAGCTGCGTGCGGCTGCGCGCGCGATCTATGACGCCTGCTACCCGAGCGAGGAATGGGCGCCGGTCGGGTTCGAGGAAGCCGAGCGTTTCCGCACAATCCACTACCGCCAGGCCGTAGGCGCTGCCCAGCATGCCCGCGCAGTGCTGAACGACCGGGCAGTGCAAGCCCAACCTCTTTGCAAGACACGAGCGTGCCGGAGGTGATGTGGCAACGACGCAATAGAAAGGTCTACTGGTCCCCTATAATTGCGATCTGGGGAAGGCAGGTCGCTAACGGAAGGAATGCTTTCAATTCCGAAGCTCGGCAAAGCCGATGTTTGGACCTCAGGTCATTTGAGGCCCCCCTCGGCCTCTCACCAGGTTGGCGCCGGTCGGGCGTCGCCGCTTGTTCTTGCCTCACGCGGTGAAAGCCGACCAAGGACCGGTGATCGCCAGTGTCCTGCCGGGGCTGTAGGCGTTGACGAACAGGGTCGAGCCGTCGGGCGAGAAGCAGGCGCCGGCGAGCTCGGTCTGGGCACGCAGCCGCGCAAACGGATAGAGCCGCCCATCGGGCGTCACGCCGCGCAGATGGTTGTCAACGACATCGGTATATTGATCCTCGCAGACGATCAGATGACCGTTGGGCGCAACCGTCAGGTTATCGCCGAAGTTGAGCTGTGAAGGATCGGTCGATTCGACGAAGTTCTGGAGCATGCCGGGATCGTCGCGCTCCTGCGGCCGACCTTCGAAGCGCGACGGCTTATAGCGCATTACCTGACCGAGCTTGGCCGCGCCGCCCGAGGTGCAGCAAAAATAGATCTCGCCATCGCCATAATGGATGCCCTCGCCGCGCGCGAACAGTAGCGCGCCCTTGGCCGCTCCGCGCTTGCGGAGGTCATCGTCCGGACTTTCGACGCGATTGAGATCGATCCACCGCACCGACTGCCAGGTGCCTTGCGGAAGATCGACGCCATTCCAGTTGCGGCTGTCGTTGAGACTCGCTTCGACCAGCGCCAGCGCTTGGAGCTGTCCGCCACGGGCGAGCTTGCCTTTGGTTGCGGGCAAGAAGCGGTAGAGCAGGCTGTCGTCGCGATCCTCGGTGAGATAGACGATGCCGGTGCGCGGATCGACTGCCGCCGCCTCATGGTTGAACCGCCCCATTGCGGTGAGCGGTACCGGGTCCACCAGCCCGCGCGCGATCGCCGGCACCTCGAACACCCAGCCATGATCGCGCACCACGCCGTTCCCGGCGCGGGTCACGTCTTCCTCGCAGGTGAGCCAGCTTCCCCAAGGTGTGATCCCACCCGCGCAGTTGCGGATCGTGCCGAGGAGGCTCAGGTGCTGCGCCTCGACCCGGCCTGCGGCAAGATCGTAGACGATCGTGGAGGTGCCGCCCGGCAGCGCTTCGCCCTGGGCATTGCGGTCATAGGCGGCGAGCCCGGCGCCATTTCCGCCCCGGATCGGCCCCGTATCGAGGTGGCGTGCCTGGAGCTCGTGATTGCGAACGAGAGCGACGCGGCGGTTGTCGAGCGCGAAGCAGCCCATGCCGTCAGCGCGGTCGGGGACGACGAAGCCGTCGTCCATGCGGTCGCCGAACGAGGAGATCACCCGGTAACGGAACCCCTTGGGCAGGTCGAGCAAGCCTGCCGGATCGGGCTCGAGCGAGCCATAGGCGCGCGGCGTGGTCGTGGTCGCGCTCCCGCGCAGCGAGGTGCAGGCACCGAGCAGCCCGGCGAACGCGGTGCCGGTGAGGCCCAGCGCAAATTGCCTACGGTCCAGCATTGCTCATCCTCCGTTGCCTGCGGCCGGCTGGTTCATCCCATACCCGCTGCCGATCGTTGCCGAGGCGAACCATGGCTTTCAAGTTCGCCGGCGGTTACGTTGAACGCTGATGTTGAGGCCCACTACGTCCGTGGGCATGGTGGCTTCGTTCAAGATATCGACAGGCTTCCTACGCTCTACAAAATCCCGTTTTGCTTCAACGCACTGGCAACGATTGGCTCGATCACGCGAAGCATCCGGTCGAAGCCGAGATCGCTGGGATGCGTGCCGTCGACGGTCGCTTCGCCGTCATGGCCGAGCAATTCGTCCGCAGGGATGACGGTGAGCCTCTCGACGTCGGTCAATTTCTTGATCTCAGCCAGCATGGCGGCGTTCTGCCTGACCATATTCTCAGCCCAGACCCGGTTGAAGTGGGTCAGGCCACGGATGATGCTCATCACGATGATAATCGGCGCATGGGGGCGTCTCGATCGCACAGTGCGGATCAGGTTGCCAGCGCGCTGCGCAATCAGCTCCGGGCTGGTATTGGGCACGCAATCCAGCATGTAGGCGTCTGCATCGACATCGGCGACAAGGCGGGCGGCCGCGGGTTCCATCCTGGCCGACCCGCTGACCCCAAGATTGATGATGTCCACGCCGAGATGACGCGAAAGCCGAGCCGGATAGGCCATGCCTGGACGACTGGCCGAGGCGCCCTGGACGATCGAGCTTCCGTACAGTGCCACGCGCTTGCGGAAGGGATTGGCAGCCCCCTTTAGCGAGCTGCGGGCCGTGACGCCGATCTCGAGGCTCCTCAACTCCTTATAGAGCGGCAGGTAGAGCAGACATTCCTTCTCGCTATCGTCCATGTTCAGGACAAGGGTTTCGTCATTGCAGACCGTGCCGTCGCCGGGACGCCCGACTCCAGCCCATAGCCACGTCCCGCCGCGGCGGATGTAAAGGTCGAGCCCGCGCTGGGCGATAGGTGCCATATTTGGGTTTTGCTTCGCATCGGCAGTGCACCACCGGGCAGCGATTATCGGGCTGTTGGTTGTAAAGCTGAGTGCCAGGCCGGCCGGGTTCGTTAGCCGCTCCTTCACTGCAGCAGGTAGATCGGGATAGGAGCCGGGGGCGATCCGGTGCCAGCCGCTCGGCCGCTCGGGAAAGGCGCGACCGACCAGCGGCAGCCTCGCGGCATCGGTGAAGACCAGCGGTGGCCCGGATTGCGCGCGTGCCACACCGGGCATGCTGCCAAAGGCCAAGAGCGTCCCAGCGCCCGCCAATGTCTCTCGCCGAGAATATTCTGAGTTCATGCTCGTGAGATCCATTTTACGTTGGTCGCCCGGAATGGCGCCGGTGCGTGTGTCCAACGCATGTGACACTATTATTTATTTTTTCGAGAATAACTGGCCGGGCGCGGTCATTGCGTGGATCGGCAGGAGCGCCGCGCCGATCGAGACCGCGGCGCCGCCCAGTTCGGACGAACGCAGCTCTGGCGGCGCGATCCGAACCGGGGGCCGCATCAATTGGGCGCTCCGCAATCGGCCTTCCAATTGCTGGAGCATCGATTTTGGCAGCGAACTGCTCAGCACGATCATGCCAGGATCGAACCAGGCGATGCTCCCGTCGATCATCGGCTCCAACTGAGCGGCTGCACGCTCGATCCAGCTTTCGATAACTTCGGCATGTTTGCTGGTTTGCTGCTTAAGGTCAGCAAGGGAAGAAATGTCGCAGCCCGCCGATGCCAGGGTCGCCAGGAGATCGACGCCCGAAGGCCTTGGCCGATTGCCTGGGTACAGGCGGCCGATATCCCCTGCATTGCCCATCTCACCTTTCAGCAATTCGCCTGCCGCGATCACGCCCGCGCCAATGCCGTGTCCGAGTAAAATGACGACCACCGCGGAATACTGACCGATCAGACCGCCTGCATAATATTCGCCGAGAGCCGCGGCATTGGCGTCGTTCTCGATCCAGACTGGCAGTCCCAGATAGTCGCCGATTACCTCGTCCAGCGGAACGTCTCGCCAACCTTCCAGGCCTGCCACGGTCCAGCGGCGCGTGCCGTCGCGGCTAATCGCGGCACCCGGCACGCCGATCCCGACCCCGAGCAGCCGGCGCGTCAGTAGGGATTTCTCCGTCGTCAAACGATGAACTATCCGCAACAGCGCATCGGCAAACACGCGTGGGTCGGCACTGTCGAACGCCTCGGTGGCTGCGCTGATTGGAGTGCCGGCATAATCGAGCAGCGTGACCTCGAGCAGACCCCGGTGAACCGCCGCCCCCACCGCATAACCGCCGCGAGCCGAGATAGTGAGCGGTATGGCAGGCCTCCCGCGCGTTCGATCGGCGTCGAGATCCAGTTCTTCGACCAGATCGAGCGCGAGCAACTCGCGGGTGATCTTGGTCAGCGCAGTGTTGCTTGCGTCTAGCCGCAGCGCCAGGTCGCTACGCGATGCCGGCCCCTTGCTGCGCAGCTGCCACAGGACCTGCTTCTGGTCCTCGCTGAGAGCGATTTGTGCCTTGGATTTCATCCTGCCCCCCGGGAACTGCGCCTGCTGATGCGGCCAGTCAGAACCACATTATGCTTACATAATTATTTTTTGGAAAATATTTATTATTGTCACAAAAAGACCGTCAATGCAGCCTCAATCCGGCCGCATGGCGACATCGCGCCGTCTCTGGGGGACAATCAAATGAGGTTAGTTCGTCGTCGCGCAGTCACCGCCCTTCCCCTGTTGGCCCTGTGCTGCCCCGCCCTGGCTCACGCGCAGGAGGCGCAACCTAGTGAAGAGAAATCCGTCGATACCCGCGCACTGGGTTCGGAAGAGATCGTCATCACTGCTGCTACTGACCCCTTCCGCTCGAAAAGCAACTCGACCACGGTCGTTGAATCGGTTGTGGTCGACCCGCTCGAATCGCCGGCCCGGGATGGCTCGATCGCCGGGTTGATCGCTCAGCTTCCGGGCATCAACATCATCGAGGATTATGAGAATCCTCGCTACGTCACGATCCGCGGCATCACCGCGGACTATAACCTCACGACCCTCGACGGAGTGCGTCTCGCGAGCGTCGGCCAGAATGGCGCTGCCACCACCGGGCGCCGGACCAACCTCCAGCTCCTCCCCAGCGATTTCGCAAGGCGCGTGGACGTCTATAAGACCTTCACAGCCGAGCAGGCCGCAGACCAGATCGGCGGCGCGATCAACATCGTAACGCTCAGCGCCTTCGATCCGAAGCAGAAGACGCTATTTGTCGATGCCTATGGTCGGTACAACACTCAGGGCGGCGACAACAGCAACAATGCCGACAAGTCGTTGGGCCAGGTCGGCTACGGAATCTCGGGCCGGTACATCACGCGCTTCGGGTCCGACCAGCAATTCGGTCTAGTCGCGGCGGGACGCTTTGCACGAACGCCGCGCCATTTCGACATAAATTTGGAATCCGCCAGCAAGAACTATTATAACAGCGCAGGCAGGAAGATTGCCGCGCCCGATCGAGAGCTGGACTGGAACGGCTTGGCGTTCCCGATCACCAATCCCTGCTATTGTTCGTACAACGACGTGTTGGATTCGTACGGAGGCGCACTGAAGCTCGAATACCGATCGTCCGGCGATGCCATGCAGGTCAGTGTCATGGGCTATAATTATGCGACTACCCAAAACTATAACGCGAATGCCAATTATATCTATCTTACTCCTCCGACGACGCAGCTTGCATCGGCAAGCGGCTATAGCTGGCCTGTGAACTACTTTCTCAACAACTATTGGGAAGATAACATTAAATACGAGAATCGTGGCGTCATCGCTAATGCGAGCTACGATTTCGACAGCAATACCAAACTGATCTGGCGTTCAGCGCTTTCCTCGGAAACCTACAGCAATTATCGGCAGGCTGTTTCGTCACGCGCCATTCCTACGAGGAAGCCCAGCTTCAACTTCACCCTCGGTGAGGACAGCCGGACCGAGTTCAACTCGTTGAGCGATCCTGCCGTGATCTACAGCACGCCCTACCGGGTCACGTCCCAGTATGAAATCGATGCGGACGCCCGACAGCGGGTGTTCGATACCCGCCTGGATTTCATGCACAATGTCGATCGCGGCGCGCGCGGGTTCGGCTTCGTCCTCGGCGGCGAGTTCAGCCGGATGACGCATGACACCGATTCCGACAGAACCGACTATCTGGTGACGCCCGTCGTAGACAATAGCGACGTGATCTACGACCCGGATTACATACCCTATCGCAGCGCTGTTTCACTGCCGAGGCTGGATTATAGGCGATATCGCGAGAAATATTGGGATCGCCTTGGCGTCAATGAGCCATTGTCGCGCGATAACAGCATCAGTGAAGACTTCGGATATTATGAAGATCTGAAATCCGCCTACGCCTCCGTCCATTATTCGTTGCCGACGACGCGAATCATCGCTGGCGTACGTTACGATGCCGCGAGCTATCACACCAACTCGCCGGTGACCGCGAACGGCAACGTCACCGGCGAGTTCACCTCCGTCAAAGGAAGCTATGACCACTGGCTGCCCTCAGTGGGCATCGTCCAACGGCTCGGCGCCGGAGGGGACACGGTCCTGCGCGCGTCCTTCTCGAAGACGTTGACACGACCTGCTCCCGCGCAGATCGCGCAAGGCATATCCACCGCTTGCGACGTGGACGACCCCACCGAATGCAGCGTTTCCCGCGGCAACCCCGATCTCAAGCCGCGCCAATCGCGCAATCTCGATTTCAGCATCGAGCATTACTACAACGAGGGTCGCGGCATGCTGGAGCTCACCTATTTCCACAAGCGCATCAAGGACGATATTTTCACGCTGAGGGAGGTGCGCGTCGAGGATGGCGTCAGCACCACCTTTACCCAGCCGATGAACGGGACCGGCTCGGCGCTCCAGGGCGTGGAGTTCGCCTGGGTTCAGCGAGGCATCCCGGTCGGGATTTCCAATCACCGCATCGATCTGTCGATTAATGCGACGCGGCTTTGGGGCTATCTGAACTTCCAGACTGCCACGGATGTCGTGCATATCGACGGTATGGGCTATC
Source organism: Sphingomonas sp. (assembly GCF_036402235.1). Classification (GTDB taxonomy): domain Bacteria; phylum Pseudomonadota; class Alphaproteobacteria; order Sphingomonadales; family Sphingomonadaceae; genus Sphingomonas. The sequence goes on from NZ_DASWTG010000032.1 coordinate 23,925, forward strand.
AGCCCAAGTGGATCGTAAATGCCTCCGCGACCTATCGCATTCCCGGCATCGGTGGCGGCCTCCGCGCGAACTTCAGCCATCGCGGCAGGAACCTCACCGGCTATGGCGCCAATCCCAACACCTTCTCCTATCGGGACCCGATCACCACCATCAATCTGGCCGCCTGGCACAGGGTCACGCGGAACCTGACGTTCAAGTATCAATGGACCAACCTGCTCAACGACCATCCGAGCCTCAGCGGTGTCCAGGACGAGAATGTCTGGACGACGTCATACAAATTCGGCTCGGCGGCGCTCTTCCACGCGGTCGTTTCATTCTGAGCAAAGCCGGGTGGGTCGGTGGCCGGCAGGCTTCTATCCGCAATTACCGGCCGTGTTGATGATTTGAGAGATTGAGCACATGAGAATTGCAGCAGGCAGGCGAAACGCTCTCGCTTTGGTTCCCGCCGCCATCGCGGCTGTCATCCTGGCCGGCGCGAGTGGCGCCTCGGCGCCGGCGGAAGCCCAGACAAAGGGGACCCAGCTCTTCCCAGGCATCCGCTACGAGCAGAGAAAGATCGAGAAGCCCACCTCTGCGCGACTGCATATTGTCCGCATCAATCTCAAACAGCCCGGATTGCGGATCGGTTTAAGCCCGGGCGACAATTCAAAGGGCATGGAATATGTCGCCAGCCTGACGAGCGACACACTCAAGAAACGTCATGCGCAGCTGGCGATCAATGCCAGCTTTTTTCACCCCTGGAAGCCCGGAAGTAAGGGGCGCAATGACTTCTATCCGCAGGTGGGCGATCCCGTAAACGTCACCGGAATGCTCCTCTCCGGCGGCCGAACCGTTTCGCCGATTGAAACGGTACCCGACAACCGGATTGATTCGATCCTCTGCCTCAAAACCGGAGAAGCTCGCATTCTGGACGGCCAGCAATGCCCGAAAGGTTTTACCGAAGGGGTCGCGGCAGGGCCGCGGTTGGTCGCGAACGGCGCTGTTCGTAACTCACGGCTGGAAATCGCCACCGGAACTCATCCTCGTACCGCCTTTGCGGTCTCGCGCGATCACCACACCGCCTGGATCGTTGCCGTTGACGGGCGCCAAGAGGACAGCAAGGGAATTGCGCTCTCTGAACTGGCAGCGTTTTTCCGCTCGCTTGGCGCGTGGGACGCGATCAACCTCGATGGCGGTGGCTCCACCACGCTGGCAATCGAGGGACCGGACGGACAGCCGCAAATCCTCAACAAGCCGATCCAAAGCGGAGTCGTCGGCAAGGAGCGTCCGGTCGCCAATCAGATCCTGGTGTTCGCTCCGCCGCGGCGCTCCGAGTGAACGAGTCATTCCAGTTGACTGCTCTTCGTCATACGCAGGTCGTTTTTGAGAGCGATCGGACCTGCAATGTCGCTGTCGCCATTATTCCCGATTGAGCGAATGCTCCGGCGGCGCCGGTCAAAGGCCGGCGCCGATGAGCTGGGCGCCTTCTGCTGGCGTTATGGGCTCGGGCATTATGGCAAGGGGCTCTTCTGGCACTCCAGTGAACTGCTTTTCGCCTTTTTCCTGACCGAGCAGGCGGGACTGCCCGCTGTCTGGATGGGCACGGTGCTGATCGCCGGCATCCTTTCGAGCGCCGGGATCGACCTGCTCGTCGGTCGGGCGCTGCGCCGACGCGCCTTTACTGTCGAGCGCGCGTTACAACTCCACCTGATCGGCGCATGGGCAAGCGCCCTTCCGCTTGTTGCATTGTTCGCCACCGATCTGTTGCCGCAGGGCGCGCGCATCCCCTACGCGCTTGTCGCCGCATTGGCCTATCGTATCGCCTATGCCTTCTATGACATTCCCCAGAATGCCTTGGTCGCTCTCGCGGCGCCCGACGCCGACGCGCGGGCCCGGCTGTCGGCCCTGCGCCTTGCTTTCAGCGGACTCGCCGCAATCACGGTCGCAACCGTCCTGACGGCAATCCTGCTTGATGTGCAGGAGACACCTGCCGGTCATTTCGCGATTGCGGCTATCGTCATGTCCATCGTGGCGATTGGAACGGCGTGGCGCGTGGCACAGGGGCCCGTTCCGACCGGCGCGAAAGAGGCACCTTCGCCTCGTTTACCTTCGCCCGAGCATTATGCCAAAAGCCTCGAAGCAGCGGGCTTGCTCGCTACGATGGCATTCGCGTCCTTTGCGATCTCGCTCTTCACATCATTGGAGCCTTACTATGCGGCCGCCGCAGCATTTGATGCGCCGACGCGCTTGATCGTTCTCGCAGCGGCCGTGGGCCTGACCTGCTCTCAGATACTTTGGCTGGCCATCGCCCGGCGCTGGTCTGCCGAGACGGCCTTGTATGTCGCATCCTTCACGATGGTGAGCGCGATCTGGTTCTTCGGCGGCGCGGGTCTTGGTTATTTTGGCCAGATTGCAATGGCTGGCTTGTTCGGGATCGCGAACGGTGGTGTCGGCATGGCGCTTTGGACCGTATATGCAAACTCTGTGTCCAAGCGCTCGGCAGCAGGCGACCCATTTACCTTTGCGCTGCTCACTTGCGCCGCAAAGCTGGGGATCGGAGCCGCAGGTGGCGGTGTCGCCTATATCATGTTTTTGCGCGAACGTGCAGGCGGACCGGAGGATGTCATCCGGCTGGGCATGACCTGGCCCCCGATAACTGCGCTGGGATTAGCTTTGTTCTGCTTTTACTGGACGAGTCGCGCCGGGAGGGCGCGGGCGCATCGCCACTCCTCTCGAGCCGTCTGGACCATCCGCGGGCCACGGTGAATTCTTCAAAACGATCATCGAAGCCTAGGCCGAGCCGCCAAGTTGCGACGGCAGGACCAACTGGTCGAGCGCGCCCAGCAGTTCTGCCACACCCCTCTCATAGCCTTCATCAGCGTAGTCGATCGGAGACTGAGGCGGTCCGGCCTCGTCCCGCATAGCCACAGCCAAGGCGGCGCCGTGCGTATAATCGACGAGGATATGCACCCACAGCAAGGCCCGCTCGGGCGGGGCGCCAAGGGCTCCGAGGAGACCCGTCAGATCAGCAGTTATCCGCTTGGCATGGTCTGGGAAAACGGCAGGCCGACTGAAGATCGCCAGCGCAAGCGCCGGATGCCGAACCACCTTGGCGCAGTAAGCCGTGAGCAGCCCGACGGCACGCGAGCGGACGTCACCCGTTTCCGGCGCCGCGACATCTGAATAGACGTGGTTAGCCAGAGCCTTGATCAAGCCATCACGGTCTTTGAAGTGATAGTGGATCGTCATGGGGCTGATACCGACACGCGTCGCCAACGCGCGCATGGTAAGGCCCCCGAGGCCCTCGGTGTCCAGCACCTCCAGGGCCTTGGATAGGATCTTCGCCGAGAAGGCGCTTTCCTCGATTGACGACGGTCTTCCCCGGCCTCTCGTGGTCACTGCATGACCGTGTAGCTGGACTGGACCAATCCCGACGGAAACGACCTCGTGCCGGTATGCGTCAGCGCTATGTCGCGCTGCACACCGCCGAAGAGCGGCCTGCCAGTGCCCAACAGAAGCGGTACGCGCGTGATCACCATATCGCTGACCATGCCTAACCTGAGGAACGACTGAATTACACGCCCGCCATCGACATAGACGCGCCGGCAGCCTTCTGCTTCAAGCATAGCCATCGCCTCACTTGGCGACTTGCCCGTGAAGCGCACCTTTCCATCGAGTTCGGCCGGAACCGCTTGGTTCGCAAGCGTCGATGACAGGACCAGCACTGGGCGATTGTAGAACCAGTCCCCCAAACCCCGGACAGCTTCAAACGTCCCACGGCCCATCACGATGACGTCGATGTCTCTGATGAACGTATCATAGCCGTGATCCTCGCCAGCCTGATCATGCTGTAGCAGCCAATCGATCTCGCCGTTTTCGCGCGCGATGAAGCCGTCCAGGCTGGTGGCGATGAAGACGTGACCTGTGATCATACCCTCTCCTATTTATACATCGTATAAATAGGAGAGGGTATGATGGCAACTTTGCCGCCAACCGGAGCCCAGTAGCGGACTCGCGGCTTTCCACCCGATCCCGGACCTTCGGCCAAGCTCGTCACATCGATGCGGCAGGCGTCGGCTGTCAGGTGGTTTCCTGCCTGACAGCCTGGGAAAGTTCGAGCCGATAAGCTGCCGTTGATCATCACCGACCGAAGCGGCCCGGTCTCGACCCAATTTCCGCTGTTGCGATGACCGCTTGGCTCATAAAAAAAGGAAGTTCGTCTACATTGCCCCTGCGTTCACCGTCCCGCGCCTTCTCGCGACGGGCAGTCAACGTGAGCAATAGCTAGCCTCGCTAGCGCTGGTTACGGCGGAGCCAACGGGCTCGGATCCGAAGAGGTGTCAGATCGTGACCGCCTTAGGGCTTCGCCTTGACTGGAAGGCGGAAAGGCGCGCCAAGACGGTTGAACGCGTTCATCGCCGCGATGGTGAGGGTGAGATCGACCAAGTCCTTGGGCTCGAACGCCGCGGCTGCCGCGGCATAAGCCTCGTCCGACGCATGAGTCTCGCTGACCAGCGTTACCTCTTCAGCCCAGGCCAACGCCGCGCGATACTGATCGGGAAAAAGGTGCGGCACCTCCGCCCATACCGGCACGAGCGCCACCTTGTCGGCTGCCATCGACTTGAGCAGGTCGCGCGTATGCATGTCGATGCAGTGCGCGCAGCCATTGATCTGCGAGACGCGCAGGAAGACGAGATGGATCAACTCTTCCGGCAGGCCGGTTTCATGAAGGAGATAGTGATGGATGCCGAAGAGCGCCTTTGCCCCGTTCGGGGCCACTTCATACCAGTTCAAACGTGCCTGTACGGTCATGGTGATTCCTCGATAGGCGCCAACGATCGGCGCTATCGGGCATGACGAGGCACACCGCGTGGGTGTGACATCCAATCGAGAATTTCTTTCGGTCGCGCCTGATGATGTCACAACTTGTCGGCCTGCCTCGTCACAGATGTGACGGGCAACGATGAATGGGCGAGGCGGGCTGGGTGGTGCAGGACCTGAGAATTGATGACTTCGAGCGCGAACGCCCACGCTTGGTGCGGCTCGGCTACAGGATGCTTGGTTCGATCAGCGAGGCGGAGGATGTTGTACAGGATGCCTGGCTGCGTTTCGCTGCAGTTAAGGGAGGAATCGATACGCCGGCCGCTTACCTCACACGCGTCGTCACCCGCCTATGCCTGGACCGGCTGAAATCCGCCCGGACACGCCGCGAAACCTATATCGGTCCTTGGCTACCCGAGCCGCTGATCGGTGTGGAGGAGCCTGACGAGTCGATCGCGGACGACATCACGATCACGCTGATGTTGGCAATGGAACGTCTCTCGCCGCTCGAGCGTGCAGCCTTCCTGCTCCACGATGTGTTCGACATGGCGCTCGGAGAGGTCGCGGTGACGCTGGGTCGCGAGCCGGCCGCCGTGCGTCAACTTGCCTCGCGCGCGCGCAAACATGTTCGGGACGCGCGTCCTCGCTACACGGTCGAAGCAGCGGAAGGCGAGCGGATCGCGCGCGCGTTCTTCGCAGCTGCGCGCGATGGCGATACTGCGGCGCTGTCGGAACTGCTGGCGCAGGATGTTGAGATACACACCGACGGCGGCGGCAAGGTCCTGGCCTTCCGCAACGTCATTCGAGGGATCGAGCGCGCACTGCGGCTGTTCGCTGGCGTGAGGCGAAAGGCTGCGGTGCCGCCAACATTGCTGCGCACCGCAACGATCGATGGCTTCCCCGGCTACATCAGTATCGATCGCGGAGGCGTGCTGCAGACGACCGCACTTGATATTCGGGATGGTCGCATAATCGCGGTCTACATCGTCAGGAATCCGGAAAAGCTGACACGGGTGCAAAAGTTCACATCGCCCGATTGTGTCGCCGGTTAGGTTGCAGGGAAGCGGCGCGCAGTGGGACGATCGCCGATCAAGAATCGTTTTCAGGAGGGGTGACGGCACACGAGCGGCAGCTCCGCTTCAGGGTCCTCGATAGCTGCCGTTCGGGCCGAAGCCGAACGTATGGCAGGTTTCAGGCAACGGCTCGACGATGCCGAATGACCGGGATCGGGCGCATAGCCGCCGCACGGGTGATCGCGACAGAGAATCAGCTCTGGTTGGCGGGACTTGCTGGATGACTGTCGAAAGTGGGCTGGCGGGGCCTTCTACGATCAGGACCGCAGGACCAATTGCGCGAGCGTGGATCTCCAGCGCGGTTCGACAGAAAGGCCGAAAAATTCCCGCAGAGCGATCTCTAAGCCGGCAAGGTCCAGCTTTTCCTTTCGAGTATCGTGTCCCACGGAACGGAAAGTCAGTTCGGAGCCAGAGAGGATGATCCGCTCGTCGCGGGTGGCGCGCGCAACGATGAGGTTGCGCCGAAAAGGCGATTGAGGGTGCGTGGAGGTAAACCAGTTGGAGACCTCGAAATCCTCCCGCTGAGGAACTTCGAGAAGCACTTCATACAGCGCCCTCCATCCGCCGTCCGTTTCGAGCTCGAGCCGCCGGCCGAAGGAGGTGGGCATAAGACGATATTGGCCCAGCCTGGTATCCTGCGCGATCTCGCTGGTCCACCGAAGTGGCGCGGTCGGTACAGCCGAGCCGAAACCGACGTCCACCAGCCACTGCTCTCCCGCAGCTTCGACGAGCAGCACCATGTGCGTCCGGGGCTGGAACTGGTCGTCGCCGACGCCGCCCCAGAGCACCCGCGCGATACGCGGCTCCACTGCGAAGCCGATGTATTCGAGCGCGCGGCTAAACAGTCCGTTCTGCTCGTAGCAATAACCCCCGCGGCGGCGATGCACGAGCTTGTCCTCGATGACAGCGGGATCCAGGCTCACGCCATCGCCGACGAGCACGTCGATCGCCTCGAACGGAATGGCGGCAATATGTGCTGCCTGGAGCGCGCGAAGCATGTCGGCGCTGACGGCCAGATCGCCAGAATAGCCGACACGAGCGCAATACGCGGCGATATCAAAGTGATGGCCGTCATTCGTCGCGGCCGTTTGTCTGGTTGGGGTCATGCGCAACTTCTCCTTGGCGAAGGAATATCGGTCGGATATCGATCGGCAGAAGTGCTCAAATTCTGATAGGTTCGATCAGCAGGAGCGATCATGCTCGACCCTCTCTCCCTCGATCAGCTTCGCATGTTCGTTGCTGTGGTCGAGCGCGGGAGCTTCCGCGCGGCCGCCGCAAACCTCTCGCGGGCGCAATCCGCCGTCAGCCAAGCCATCGCCAATCTCGAGCAGCAGTTGAGGGTGAGGCTGTTCGATCGATCTGGCCATCGCCCGACCATGACCCCCGAAGGAGAGTCCTTGCTCGCCGATGCACGCGAGGTCCTGCTCCGCGTTGACGCGCTACGTGCCCGGGCGAAAGGCCTTGGCGAGGGGCTCGAGCTCGAACTGACCCTCACCGTCGACACCTTGTTTCCACTGTCGGTGGTGGGATGCGCCCTGCGCGACATGCGAGTCGAGCACCCCTCGGTCGCCATCCGGCTGGCCGTCGAGCCGCTGGGCGGACCGCTTGTTGCGCTACTGGAGAAGCGCTGCAAGCTTTCGATTATGGTCGGCGAGGAATTCCGCGATCCGCGCATTGCCGTAGAGGCGATTGGTGCCGTCCAGCACATCGCCGTGGTCTCTGTTGACCACGAACTCGCGAGGCTGCCGGACATCGACGTGAACCCGGCCGTGTTGTCCGACCACCTGCAGATCGTCCAGACCGATCCATCATCCCTTTCCCAAGGAAAGACTTTCGGCGTCCTTTCGAACCGGATCTGTCATGTCAGCAGCCAGGATGCCAAGCATGCGATGATCCTGGCCGGCCTCGGCTGGGGCAGGCTTCCCCACTGGCAGGTCGAACGCGATCTACGCGAGGGTCGGCTGGTCCGCCTCGCGACCAGGGCGCTCGGCCGCGACGGAGCCGTCTCGATGGAAGCTTATCTTGCCCACCGCATCGACGAACCCTTTGGCCCCGCTGCTAAGGCATTCAGGGCCGCTTTGCGGCGGCATGTGAGCGGCGAGGCGTGGCTGCCGAATTGAGAGGTGCCGCATGCTGTCACGCCTTCGCCGGCGGGACTGCGGACGAGACCTGGACGAAATGCGGGCCGGCGCGAGCCGGCCCGCCCCCTTTTGGATCAATAGTCCATCGACGGCACGGGTGCCGGCTTCTCTTCCTTGGGAAGCTCGGCGACCAGTGCCTCGGTCGTGATCAGCAGCGAAGCTACCGATGCGGCGTCCTGCAGGGCCGTGCGGACCACCTTCGCCGGATCAATGACGCCGGTCTTGACCAGGTCCTCATATTCGCCGGTGGCAGCGTTGAAGCCCTGGTTGTAGTCGCTCTGCTCGAGCAGCTTGCCGACAATATAGGCACCGTCCTCGCCGGCATTCTCGGCGATCTGTCGGGCCGGTGCGCGCAGCGCACGGCGGACGATGTCGATGCCGGACTGCTGGTCGTCATTGGCCGCCTTGAGCCCATCGAGCGCCTTCAGCGCGCGCAGCAGCGCAATGCCGCCGCCCGGCAGGATGCCTTCCTCCACGGCCGCCCGGGTGGCGTGGAGCGCGTCGTCGACGCGATCCTTCTTCTCCTTGACCTCGACCTCGGTCGCGCCGCCGACGCGGATCACCGCGACGCCGCCGGCGAGCTTGGCGAGCCGCTCCTGGAGCTTCTCGCGGTCGTAATCGGACGTGGTCGTCTCGATCTGCTGGCGGATCTGCGCGACGCGGCCGTCGATGTCGGCCTTGGTGCCCACCCCGTCAATGATCGTGGTGTTGTCCTTGTCGATCACGACCTTCTTCGCGCGGCCGAGCATCGCGACGGTGACGTTCTCGAGCTTGGTGCCGAGATCCTCGCTGACCACGTTGCCGCCGGTGAGGATCGCGATGTCCTCGAGCATCGCCTTGCGGCGATCGCCGAAGCCGGGCGCCTTGACCGCCGCGACCTTGAGGCCGCCGCGCAGCTTGTTGACGACCAGCGTCGCCAGCGCCTCGCCCTCGACGTCCTCGGCGATGATGAGCAGCGGCCGGCCCGACTGCACCACCTTCTCGAGCAGCGGCACCAGCGCCTGGAGGTTCGAGAGCTTCTTCTCGTGGATCAGGATGTACGGATCATCCAGCTCAACGCGGAGCTTCTCGGTGTTGGTGATGAAATAGGGCGAGAGATAGCCGCGGTCGAACTGCATGCCCTCGACGGTCTCGAGCTCGGTCTCGAGGCTCTTTGCTTCCTCGACCGTGATCACGCCTTCGTTGCCCACCTTCTCCATCGCCTCGGCGAGGATACGGCCGATCTCGGCATCGCCATTGGCGGAGATCGTCGCGACCTGCGCGATCTCGCTATTGGCGCTGACCTTCTTCGCATGCGCCTCGAGGTCCTTGACCACTGCGCTCACCGCCATGTCGATGCCGCGCTTGACGTCCATCGGGTTCATGCCCGCGGAGACGGCCTTCGAACCCTCGCGCACGATCGCCTGGGCGAGCACGGTCGCGGTGGTGGTGCCGTCGCCGGCCTGGTCGTTCTGCTTGTTCGCGACCTCCCGCAGCATCTGCGCGCCCATATTCTCGAACTTGTCGGCGAGCTCGATCTCCTTGGCGACCGTGACGCCGTCCTTGGTGATGCGCGGTGCGCCGAAGCTCTTCTCGATCACGACGTTGCGGCCCTTGGGCCCCAGCGTCACTTTCACTGCGTTCGCAAGCGTATCCACGCCGCGCAGCATGCGATCACGCGCGTCCGACGCAAACTTCACTTCCTTGGCAGCCATCTGGCCAACTCCTTTCCGTGTCCTTCCTGAAGATTGAGGGATGAGCGGTCACGCCGCCTGCTTGAGCTCGGCGATCGTCTCGATCACGCCGAGGATATCGCTCTCCTTCATGATGAGCAGATCCTCGCCGTCGATCTTGACCTCGGTGCCCGACCATTTGCCGAACAAGATTCGATCGCCGGCCTTGACCGACAGCTCCACCAGCGTGCCGCTGTCGTCCCGGTTTCCCGGACCGACGGCGACGACTTCGCCTTCCTGCGGCTTTTCTTTCGCGGTGTCGGGGATGATGATGCCGCCCGAGGTCTTCTCCTCGGCTTCGATGCGGCGGACGACCACACGGTCGTGCAAGGGGCGGAAATGCATGCATAACCTCCAGTTGCTGACAATGTTCGTGAAAGGCTGCCGCCCGAATGCGGCACGACAGCCGCAGGCAGCCGGGGGACGGACAACCGTTCCCGGACACCCGCGCGGATTATTTAGCACTCTCCCGCCGGGAGTGCCAAGATCTTTTTTGCGCCACATCGTCCTTGAAGCCGCTGACAAGGTTCAACAAATATTCGCCGTCGGGCGTTCGTGCCCGCTGGAAAGGAGCGACTGAGGAAAGGAGGTTTCGCGTGTCGACCAGCGCTCGTCTTCCGTTCAGGAGTCCCAAGGACGTTGTCGCGCACTCGGCGATCATGCCCGAGGTCAAGCGCATGGTGCTGGCATCATGGGCGTCGGACCGCTTCGCGGTCGAGTCGCAGCCGGCGCTCCGCAAGCCGCCCGAGCTGCCGCATCCGGTACCAATCGACGAAGTGCTCGCGGCGCTGCGCGAGCTCGATTGTACGGACGAGGGAGCGCGCATCCAGTGACCGACCGCGCGCTTTTGGTTCAGCTCGAAGGCTATGGGCAGACCCTGGCAGAGATCCACTATTACCGCCCCGACGCCCCTTCGCTGCTGCAGCTGTTCGTATGGCAGGAATATGATCTGGCCCCCGATTTTCCGGTGCTGCTCGGCTTCCTCGATCATTGGCGGCGCGAGATCGAGGCTGCACTCCATTCGGTGCGGATCGAACATGAGCGCTTGATCCGCCCGGCCGAGTGGCAAGCCGTCGACGGCGTCATATCAATCCCATGAGCCGCACGCTGCTCCGGCGCTGGCGCGAGCGCGGCGGACGGGCGGTACATATCGTGCTGCCATTCGATGACGTCATGGAATTCGCGCTCGCGCTGCTGTCGGTGAGTCCGGTCGAACTTGAGGCGCTTGGCTGGACGTTCGCCGACCGCAAGCGGCTGCTCGATCATTTCCTCGCTGCCGGCAAAAGCGCCCAGGGAACGTCTCCCGAGGCCTTGCCGGGCCTGCCCATCGAGATCGCGATCCCGCGGCGCGACGTCGATCGGCTCCAGCGATTCGCGCGGCGCGAGCTGCCCAAGGCGGCGAGCAACGCGGCCATGCTCCACCGGGTGCTGCGGCGTATTGACGCTGCGCGGCGAGAAGAAGAGCGCGCACGAGGACAAGGACCGCGGCTGGTCCGAGCGCTACTACGGGCGCTTCGAACGCTCGGTCGCGCTGCCCGACGGCGCCGACGAAGAAGCGGACTTCCGCGACGGCGTGCTGACCGTTCACGTGCCAAGGTCGCAGGAATCGCGCCGCGGCCGGCGCATCCCGATCGGCACCAGCGCGACGCACCACTGATCCTTGCAAGGCGCGCCGGCAGGGGGACGGCGCGCTTCGTCGGGATGAAGAGGATGGACCAAGAGCAACCGCACCCGGCTCCACAGGCCGTTTCCCACGGTGCGCATCGCGACAGAGCTCAATCCGGCGATGCGCGCGCCTTTCGGGCGACCGCGGAACGCATATGTCGCTGGGTCGCCGACGAGCGCGACGAGATCGACCGTGTCGCGGTCCGCACCTGGAACTGACTCCATGGGAGAAACGCCATGACTCGCAGCGACGTGATCGCCATCACTGGGCCGATCCCGGACCGGTTCCTGGTCGAGATCCTCGAAGCGACGCCGACACCCGGCGAACTGGTCGAGGCGGTCTGCCGCGTGCGCGCCGACGATACCGTGCCGAGCGATGCGGGAGCCGCGGGCCCCAGGGTGGCGCGGCTCTGCGCGATCCTCGAGTCGGCCGCCGAGGTCGAGCGCGACCCGCTCGAGATGGAGGACCTGCTCTGATGGCTCGGCGAACGGCGGGCCTGGGTCCCGTGCTCGCGCTGGCGCTGACCGGGAGCTTCGCCGGGGGCGCGGCTGTGAATCTGATTGCGAAGGAAGGCGCGCCCGCGCCCGCCGTCGCCCAGCCCATTCCGGTCGACTCGATGCCGCTCAATCGGCTGTCGCTCGCACCGCTGGTCGAGCGCGTCGCGCCGGCGGTGGTCAACATCGCCGTCCTCCAATCCTCGCCCTATGCTCAGAATCCGCTGCTGCGCGATCCTTATTACCGCTATTTCCTCGGCGTCCCGGACGAGGCGCTGGCGCCGCGCATCTCGGCAGGCTCCGGCTTCGTGGTGGATGCCTCGCGGGGTCTGGTGGTGACCAATCACCATGTCGTCGCCAATGCGCGTGCGATCGCGGTCGGCATCGGCGACCGCCAGGTCGAGGCGGAGCTGCTCGGCAGCGATCCGCGCACCGACATCGCGGTGCTTCGCATCTCGGCCCGCGGCCTCAAGTCGCTCCCGTTGGGCGAATCCGCGCAAACCAAGGTCGGCGACTATGTGGTCGCGATCGGCAACCCGTTCGAAGTGGGCCAGACCGTCACCGCCGGCATCGTCAGCGCGCTCCGCAGCCCCTCCGGCGGCGGGCCGCGCTATGTCCAGACCGACGCACCGATCAACCCGGGCAATTCGGGTGGGCCGCTCATCAACATGCGCGGCGAGGTGATCGGCGTGAACAGCGCAATCGTCGCGCCGGGCGGCGGCAATGTCGGCATCGGCCTCGCTGTACCTTCGGACGTGGCGCGGCGCGTGGTCGAGCGGATTACCGGCGCGAAACTGCCGCGAAGGAATGCCCGATAAGCGCGGCGGCTTCCGGATGCTAGCTCCAGCACTCTCAACGACGACTTTTAGACGCGACGCAGACTTTCCCAAATCAGGAGATCTGGGGCCCGCCACGTCCTCTGCCGAGCTGCCAGTGGATCCCTTCGCTTCGCATGATCCCCGCGACCGGCTTTCCCACATGCCGCTCCATTACTGGCCGCCATGGAACCAGGGTGAACTCCCGGCTTCGTTCGACAAGGGCATGGCGTCCGCTCGTCAGCTCTAGACGCCGCGTGAGCCTGCCCTCGATCCGTGCCCCGTCCGCTGCCTCGACATAGTCCTTGCCAAGCTCGCTCCCGATCTCTCCGGCGACGCGCAGCAGCTCGCGGCGCTGCAGGAGCGCGATCGCATTGCGCTTCATCCTGACGCCGCCGCCTTCCGCCTCGGCCAGTTCCTGCTCGACCAGCCACTGACGTCGGGCGGCGAGGGCGTCGCGCAGGTCCCGGCCGAAGCCGGCGTCGCGCAACACCAGGGGTTCGGAGCTAGCGATCGCATGGTCGAGCCAGGTGGCGGCGTCCGCCCCGTGCAGTCTCTCGAGCGGAGCCGCCGACAGCATCTCGATTGCCACCGGACGATCGCGCAGCTGCCGCGTCTCGAACGCGGCCGCCCGCTCGACATGGTCGGCCGCAATGTCCCAGCCGCCGTCCGACAGCCGCTCGACCGCACCCGCACGCCGCATCGCCTCCAGCCGGCGGACGTGCGTCTCGGCAAAGGCCTGGCTGGCGCTCGGATCGTGCCGGAGATGCAGGGCGACCGAATAGCGTCCGCCATTCTCCCGCGCGATCTCCGCAATGGTCCGATCGACATCGCGCGCGCTGGCGCTGCGCGGCGCGATGCGTACGATCGCGCCCTCGGGCGTCGGCTCGGTCGCCGCTGCGCGGCCGATGTCCAGATGGTGCACGCGCCCATCGATCCCGTCGACGATCAGATAGTGGCGGTCGCGATGCTCGTCGGAGAAGCCGCGCTGGATGACTCGCCCGATAATCGGCGCGTTCAGCTCACCCTCGATGACGCGATCGGCCGGTGCGCGCTCCAGCCTCCGCGCGGTCAGCTCGCGCTGCATCAGCCGGATGATGTCGCCGCGCTCGCCCATCCGGCGCAGCGTGTCTTCAAGTCCGTCGGCGAGCCGCCAGCGGCCGGCGCCGAGATTCGCGGCCAGACCCATCGCGCCGAGCTTGCGCAACCGCCCGGTCGCGACCGCCTGCTGGAACGGGTCGTTATGCGCGGGGCTGGTGATCCGCGCGGCATCCATCCGGCGCAGCAGCCGCCGGTCGATCGCGGTAAGCCGTTCCTGCTCGACATCGCGCCGCAGCCGCTGCTGGATCTCGCGGTCGGTACGCGGGCCGAGATCGAGCGTGGCAAGCTCGGCCGCGCGCTCGCGAAAGCCATGAGCGATATACTCGCGCGCGATGACGAGATTCTTGCCGCGATCGTCGACGCCGCGCAGCATGACATGGGTGTGCGGCTGGTCGGTGTTGAAATGATCGACGGCGACCCAGTCGAGCCTCGTGCCGAGGTCATGCTCGGCCTGCGCCATCAGCCGACGGATATAGGGCTTGAGGTCGGGATATTCGGCGCCGTCCTCGGCCGAGACGATGAACCGGAACTGGTGGCGATCGTCGCGACAGCGCTCGAGGAATTCCTTCCCGTCGGCGAGGTCGGTCTCGCGCCCGTACAGCGCGCCCGGCGCTCCTTCCCGCGTGACCCCGTCGCGCTGGATGTAGCGCAGATGCGCGCGAGCCGCGGCGAAGCCGTTCCCGGCCATGCGCACGAGCCGCGTCTTGACGATCGCCCGGCGCGCCCGGAAGCCGGCGAGGCGATCGCGGCTCGAGAGCAGCCGGCCGATGCTCGCGCCGCGGCCGATCCGGCTGCCGTCGAAGCGCCGCGTCAGCACGCCGGTCTTGCTGCCGGCTAGCCGAGCGGCGGCGAGCACCCGTCCGCCATATTTGACGAGGCGCTTGCCATCCTCGCCCTTCGACTTGCCTAGCCTGGGCGTGAACTCGTCGTCGCTCACCGCCTGCCTCCCGGAATCTCGCGAAACCCGGCCGAAACCCGCGGAATTCCGCCATTCCTCCGAAGCCCGTCTCGCGCCGCGTGCGTCGTATCTCGCAGAAAAAGGATGTGCAGACAGTCGCTTATGCAGTGTCGCGAGACACTGCCTTTATCTTGTTTTCCCTTTTCCTCCTGCCTGCCTACCCCTCGGCGCAAAAAGAAAGTCGGGACACGCTGCCTCGCCGACAGCGCATCCCGGCCCTGAAAGACGAGCGATTCACGCATCCGCAAACGCCCGCCGCGCCCGATCCGCGCGCGCGAACCTGCGCTTTCCGAACATGCCGTGCGCATTGCCGTCGCCGTCGACGAGCATCATCGCGACGAACCAGTGCCCGTCGATCCGGCCGAGGATACGCACCCGGTCGAGCTCGATCCCCGCCTCCTCGCTGCCATGGTAGAAGCCGAGCCAGCGCTCCTGCAGGCGCGCATCCCAGTGGAAATCGACCTCTTCGGCAGCAAGGAAACGCTGCGCCAATGCCGCTCCCGCGCTGTGCCCGAACTCCTGCTCGAGACCCGAAACCAGTGCCGTCATCACGCGATCGGCCGCGTTCGAGATGGATTGCAGCTGTGCCATGATCTGTCTCCGCTTGCGGTCCCCACCATCGAGGACGAGGCTTCCGGGATGGGTGGCGAAGCGGGTGTCAGGGCCGCCGGAGCGCCAGCGCAGGCGCCGCGAAGCGGACGCGGGGGGAGCCGATTTGCGCAGCAAATCGGGGGGTACCCGCGGGCCTTGAGAGCCGCTTCGCCAGCCGTCATGCTGGGGCTTCACGACGAGCCCTCCCTTGCCTCTCCACGTCACGGCACCTCGCGGCGAAGGACGAACATCGCCGGGGTCGAGGGCCCTGCGACGGACGACGGCGGCGCCTCGCGGCGCACGACGAACAGGGTCGCCGGCGGCGCCTCGGGCGGCTCCGCGGTAACGGCCGGGCGCGCACCGACGCTGCGCAGATAGGCGACCGTCTCTCCCGGGAGCATGGCCTCGCCCGCGAGCCAGGCGGCGTAGCGGCCGGGCCCGGCATTGTACGCGCCGAACAGCCCGGGATAGCCGAACCGATCGTACATGCGCCTCAGATAGCAGGCGCCGGCGACGATATTGTCGGCGGGCAGGTCGGGATCGTCGCCGAGGCGGAGATCGCGACGGAGCTCGGCCCATGTCCCCGGCATCAGCTGCATCAGCCCGATCGCGCCCTTGCGGCTGCGGATCGGGCGGCCGCCGAGCATCGTGCGGCCACCGCTCTCGGCCCGCATCACCCGCACGATCCACTCGCCCGGGATGCCACAGCGAAGCGCCGCGGCGTCGATCTCGGCCGACCAGCGTGCGACGTCGCTCGCCGATGGCGAAGTCCCCGCCAGCGTCAGCGCAAGCACGCTCAGCGCCGCCATATCAGCCTCGCCCGGCCGACGAGATCATGCGCGCGGCTGATCCCGAAATAACGCCCGTCGAACGAGCCCGGCGCGTCCATCAGCAGCAGATACTCGCCCTCTGCGAGCCGCCGGCAGCCCTGCCACCAGGGCAGCGGCCGCCCGGCGCGATCATGGCCGAGCCGCGTCGCCGCGAGCTTGCCGTCGATCAGGATCCGGGCCCCTGACGCACAGACGAGGGCGCCGCGCGCGGCGGCGACGCGCTTGACCAGCGGTACGTTGGCCGGAAGGTAGTGGCGTTCGGCGGCGAGCGCGCGCCAGCGCTCCGGCACTCGCGCAATCATCATCTCGCCGCGCTTCGCCCGGTCGCCCGGCCAGACCCAGTAGAGCCCGACCGTCGCGCTTGCGGACGCATTCCAGACCAGCCTCGGCGAAGGCGAGTAGATCGGGGGAGCGGCCAGCAGCACCAGGCCCGCGCCGCCGAGGATGGCGAGGCGGAGGTGATGGAGGCGGCGCTGGCGATGGGCATGGCGCGTATCGCCCCATGCGAGCAGCGGCATCTCGGCGCGCGGCTTGACGGCCTTCATGGCCGGATGCTCCGCGCGGCGGTCTCGCGGCTCCACGCCTCGAGGTCGTCGATATGGTATTGGACGCGCCGGCAATGGCGGCGGAAAGGCGGGCCTTCGCCGGTCACGCGCAAGTGCATGAGGTGCCGCAGCGAGATCTGGAGCCAGGCCGCGGCCTGTTGCGGGCTGAGGAAAGGCGAGCCGTGTCTTGCGAGGTCGGCCCGATCGCTGCTGCTCCTGTCCATGGCGCGTTCCCGTGGTTGTGGATTGCGACGGGATGCGCGTCGGGGCGCCGGCGAAGGAGTGTCGAAAAGGGCAGGGTGCGATTTCGACACCCCGGAGGGGTGCGCCCCGCGCCGGGTGGGGCGCGGGGCGCTTGCTGCTCAACGCGACCAAATCAGGTTGTGCGTGCCGCCTTCGCCCTCGACCAGCGTCGCGTAGATCGGCGCGGGAAGCGACGGGTCGTCGAGCTTGACCGAGACATAGGGCCGGTCCTCGCGCGAGACCTTGGTCCAGCCGGCGCCGAACTCGACGCCCGCCGAGGTCGTGACGCGGTAGTCGGGTGCCTTGTCGTGATCCTTGCTCGAGGGCTTGATGCTCGCCTTGGCGTTGAGCGTCAGGGTCCGGATGGTGCCGGTGAACACGCCGTTGTCGTCACGTGTGAAGCTGCCGATGGTGGCCATGATGCGTCTCCTTCTCGTGCTCGAAGCCGCGCCAGTGCGGCCTCGATGGCGTCGATCCGGCACCGCCAGCGGCCGGCATGCACCCGGTCTGCCAAGGCCGGGCCGCAGCGTGAGCGAAGGACGGCCAAAGCAAGGCTTTCTTGCCTCGCGAGGAAGGCGCCGGGCGCGAAGCGCCCAAGCCGGGGAAGAAAGCCGGCGACGCCGTTGCTTGAGCCCGGCCGCGCGGTGCCAGACCGCCATCGTGAAAGAGGCCGCATGCGGCTGCGCACGTCGGAGGGGATGCCGAAACTCGCCGATCGGTACGGCTCGCCTCGACATTTTCGGCTCGCCGCATCCGGGCTGCGTCACGCCGATCGGCACGCTACAACTGCCGGTTCGGGGGGAACGACATGACGGTATTGGACCAGGTGCGGGCACTGATCGAGCGGCTGTCGCCCGAGCCGGTGTGCGACGACTGTATCGCCGAGCGGCTGGGCCTGAGCGTGAGGCAGCACGCCAACATCAAGACCCGCGAGCTCGCGGGGCAAGGCGGGTTCGAGCGCAGGATCGATGCCTGCTCGCTCTGCGGCGCGACCAAGAAGGTGATCCGGCGTGCCGCGCATTGAGTTGCTGGCGCCCTTGTTGCTGATCCTTTCCGGCGCCGCGCCGGCGCCGCAGTCGGGGGTGGTCGCGTGGGTAACCGACGGCGATACCTTCCGGCTGGAGAGCGGCGAGCGCATCCGCATCGCCTGGATCGATGCGCCGGAGACCCAGCCCGGCAATGCCCGGTGCCGCGCCGAGCTGGCGCGCGGCAAGGCCGCGACCCGCGCGGCGATCGCACTGCTCAAGGGACGAAGGGTCGGGATCGAGCGCGTCGGGCGCAGCTATGACCGCACGGTCGCGCGTGTCCGGCTGGACGGGCGCGACGTCGCGGCGCTGCTGGTCGAGAAGGGCGCGGCGCGCTGGTGGCCGCGCGGCAAGCCCAGGCCCGATTGGTGCGGCAGATGAGGGAAAGGCGGGGCGGCATCGCCGCCCCGCAGGAGGTTCAGGCGGCAAGCGCCTGCGGTTCGGGCGTGGCTTCGGGAAGGGGCTCCGGCTCCGGCTCGGGCGCGGGCCGCGCCGCCTCGGCCTTGGCGTGTGCGCGCACGGTGCCGACGCCGCCACGCGCCGTATAGGCGGCGGGCGGGAAGGCCATCCAGCGCGGCACCCAGTTCTCGACCTTGGACCGGCCACCGGCCCCGGCAAGATGGTCGGCGACGATCTTCTTGAGCGCCGCGCCCTTCTCGCCGGCATTGGCGCTCGCGACCGTGTCCCCCGCTACCTCGGCGACGATCGCCCCGAGCACTTCCTTGTCGCGGATCAACTCGAGGAAGGCGCCGTCGGCCTGCCACCAGCGGGCCATGTCGAGGCCCAGCTCCAGCCCGACCGCCTCGACCGCCGGGCTTCCGGCGGCGAGCGTCTCGCCGATCAGCACCGCGATGACGTCCATGACGACCCGGTCGGAGAGGCCGAGCAACGCCATGAAGATCGCCGTCAGCCGGTCCCCGTCCGCGCCCTCGACGCGCCCGCCGCACACGGTCGGCGTCTCGGGATCGAAGCCGAGCAGGCCGAGCACCGCGCGGCGCTTGGCGTCGAACAGCGTCTCGCCGCGGCAGGTCTCGACCGACTCGGCAATAGCGTCGCTGCGCGCTTCCTGCGGCTCGGTATCGACGCGCCACAGGTGCGAGCCGGCGATGGCGTGCGCGACCATCAACCTGAGCGCGACCTTGGGGCGCGATAGCAGGGCGGCGCGGACGGCGGCATGGCGATGCAGGTCGATATAGGTCTGCATCGGCCCCGTGATCTCGGGGCGCACGACCTTGGGCCGCTCGCTTTCCGGTTGCTCGCCGCGCGCAAGACGCCTCGCTTCCTTGCGGCTCATATAGCCCTCGTGGAACACGACCTCGCCGCTGGCGCGCACGTCGATATAGACGCGCCCGCCCTTGCGCTTGGGCGCCTTCTCATATTCCCAATGCTGGAAATGCTCGTTCGGCGGCGATATCTCGACACCGGTCCAGCCCGCCTCCAGATAGGCGGCGCGGTGCGCCTCGATCGCGGCATTCTGCGCGGTCCAGAAGGCGTCGGGGTCCGCGACGTAGCGTTCCTCGTTGAACAGGTCGGCGACCAGCGCCACGCCGCTCGCATCCACGTCGAACAGCGCATAGCGGGCGCAGATCGCCTGCCCGCCGAGCAGCCAGCCGCGCAGCTGCCAGCCGAGCGGGCAATGCGCCTCGGGCGAGTCCCACAGCGCCAGCCAGTCCTTCTGCCGCGCCTTGCTGGCAAGGGTGAGGTGGCGCACTGTCGCCGCGTTGATCTTGTCATGCCGGTAGAGGTCGCGGATGCGCGGCAGCAGATTGCCGAGCGCGAGCGTGCGCCGGACCGCGAGGACGGGCAGCGCGAAGGTGTCGGCGATCTCCTCCGGAGACTGGCCTTCCTTGACCAGCCTTACGAAGGTTTCCCAGCGGGTCACTTCGTCGGGGTCGAGCCGCGCCATGTTCTCGATCAGCGACGCCTCGACGGCGGCGGCATCGTCGCCCGCCTCGAGGATCGCGCAGGGGAGGAGGAAGGGCTCGGGTTCCGCCTCGCCCTCGGCGCGCTCGCCCGCGACGATCTCGCCGGCGCGGAAGCGCCGCGCACCCGCGAGGATACCGAACCGGTCCTCCTCGCCGGGCCGCACGATCAGGGTCTGGAGGATGCCGCGCTTGCGCACGCTCGGCAGGATGTCGGAGACATCGGGCGGGCGCTTGGCGAAGCGCATATTGGCCTTGTCGACATAGAGCTTGTCGAGCGCGATGAATTCGAGTTTCATGGGACTGCTCCTTGTGAGCGCCGGGCCCGTTTCATCTTGAGAAGTGGGGCGGGACCGGCTTTCGGGATTGCGGCGGGACGGCGCGCCGCGCGCCTTTCCCTCCGTCACCCGGACGGCGGAAACCCGTCTGCAAGGCCTCTCGCCGTGGCACTCGCCCGCGCGATCAGCGCCTCGGCCCACAGGATCGACCCGGCCTTGCGCGCCCATGCCGCCCATTCCGACAGGCCAAGCGTCGTCGCGAAGAGCAGGTCGCGCTCGATGCGGAGCCCGAAGGGCAGGCGCAGCGCCTCGATCTCGCAAAGCGAGAAATAGCCGAGTTCCGGACAGCCTAGCCCCAAATCGGCGAGGCCGAACAGCGTGTCGCCGTCCTCGCCCAGCTCGCTCGCCATGTCGCGGCGGACAGCGGATTGAACAGCTTGACCAGCGGGCGTTTGTCCGTGGCCTCGCTGCTGGCGGCGAGGCGCAGCGCCGCGCGAAGCTCGGGGGTGAGGAGGGTCATGCCGCCGCTCCCATCGCCGGAGCTTGCGACTGGAAGCCGAGCAGATAGTCGGCGGCCTTGCTGGCAAGGCTCGCGGCACGGAAGATCGCGCGATTGTCGGCTCGCAGCACCGCCAGCCAAGACCCGAGATAATCGGCATGGTGCACGCTCGGCTCGATCCCGAGCGCGGCGCAGAGGAAGGCCGAGGCGAGTTCCGCGACCAGTTCCTCACGGGCATAGCCGGCGCTCCCGAACGGGTTGGACAGGTCGCGGCCCAGCCGCGAGGCGTGCCCGGTCCAGTGGCCAAGCTCGTGGAGCGCGGTGCGGTAATAGTCTTGTCTGTGCCGGAAAGCGGGCTGCGGCGGCACCTGCACATAGTCGCCGCCGGGCGAGTAGAACGCCTCGGCGCCGCCGATCCGGAAGTCGGCGCCGCAAGCTTCGATCAGCGCCTCGGCGACCGGCACCAGTTCGCGCGGCGGCAAAGGCGGACTACCGGCGAGCATCCGCTCGGGCAGCCCCTCGCACTGCGCGACGTTGAACAGGGTGAAGCGCTTGAGGAAGTGGATCGCCTTCTCGGGCGGTTCATCCCCGTTCGGCGGGGTGACGCTCCCCCGGAGCGTCCCCTTATCCGCCTCCTTGGGGATGAACCGGTCGGCATAGACGACGCACACGCCATGCTCGCCCTTGCGCACGCAGCCGCCTGCTTCCAGCGCCTGCCGGAAGGTCAGCCAGCCCTGCGAGGGATAGCCGCGCATGATGACCTCGCCCCAGAGGATCAGCACGTTGATCCCCGAATAGGCGCGCCCCGAACCGGCGTTGCGCGGCAGCCCCGGCACCGCGGCGGCGGCATCCCAGGGCTGCACCCATGGGAAGCGCCCGGCCTCCAGCTCGGCGACGATCCGTCCCGTCACCTCGTCATAGAGCGACGCGCGCACCTCGCTCCCGCTCGCCTCTCCACGCACCCGACGTCCGCCACTCCTGCCCATGACCGGCCTCCTCGTCCAAAATCCGCACCCGACCCCGGAAAGCGGGGTGGGCGGCGAGGAAGCCCGGACGGGCCCGCGACTTGAGGGCGGGGCGCACCGCAGGCTGGAACGACAGTGGAGGACCCGGGCGAAGGCCCGGGTTGCGCCCCGCCCGAGCGGGCCCAGAAGGGCGCGCCGGCCATCCCGCGCATCCGGGATCGGCCACACTCAACGCCGGTGCGCGCAGCGCAGCGTCCGCAGAATTGCGCCAGCGATCGTCACCGCCAGGCCGGGACGCAAAGCGGCCCGGCGGCGCGAAGCGCCGTAGAGCGTGGTCGCGGAACAGCGATGCCCAACAAATGAAGGCACTCTTGCCGACACCGCCGGCGCGACGGCGTGCGCGCGCAACCCCGTGCGCCAGCCGCCGCCGCGCCCCCACGGTCCAAGGCAAGTGTGCCGCGCGGGCAAACGAGAGGCGCGAACCCTGTGGCTGCCTGCAGCCGCAGCGTGCGCACCACCGAACCCGCGCCCGACCTGCATCGTGCTGCGAGGCGCCCCGCACCGCCAGGGGCATGCACCTCGGCACGACAGACGAATGCTCAAGGTGCCTGACATCCGGCTGGCGCGCCTCTACTGAAGGCTCCCATGACACCGCTCGAACGTCTTCACTCCGATCTCGCAAATGCTCGCCTTGGAGCCGAACGAGAAGGATCCGACCGTCACAGCAATCCCGGCAGGGCGGCGCGCGATCTTCGCCGGCAGATGCAGGCCAAATCCGACGTCCATCGTCTGGAGCAGGCGATCGCTGTCGCCTCGAACCTCGACGCCCAAGGCATCAACTGGACCTCGGATGCAAAAGGCCGTCTCTCCTTCCTATTCGAGGACGGATCTTCATACCCCATCGCCGAGAAGGATGACCTGGACCCGCAGATCCAGCTCGTTAAAGGCGCGACCTCTGCCCATGATGCCCGGCGTGCCCTGACGATCCGCGCGCTCGATCCGCACGCATCGCGCGACCTCAAATGGCTGCGCGATCGCCTCGCAGGCTCTAGCACGCCGAAGTTCCGGTCGACATTTCTCACGAAAGCCGGACTCCTGAAGGACGGCATTCTCACCGAGCTTGGCCACGCCACGGGATTCTTCAACCAGCACGAAGGCGAGTATGGCCCCTATCAGACGGTGACCGCGGCCGGGGTCGCTTGGATCTACGCAGCTTATCTCGCCGGAAACGTGCCGATGACCGTCGCGGCCAGAAAGCTACCCCCACAGCGGAACATCGAGCTCGACGTGATCCTCGACACCGTCGGTTTGCCAGAGCAGCTTGACTCGTCGCTCGCAGCGCTGACCGTTCGCTAGCGAGTCATAGAATGCCGGACGGCGACAAGGACTGGAGCTTCATCGAGGCGCTACGCGAGGAAGCGAAGGCGCGGCGCGGGCTGGGCTGACGGCCTCGCCCCTTCATCACGTTGAAGTCGGGTGGGCCGGCGCTTCTCACGACACCGACACACCCTTCGCCGCCGGCAAGCCCACCCGGCGGCGCAGGCCCTTTAAAGCGGAAAGCTGATCCGGGCGCGAGCCGATGTTGATATCAAGCTGCCTGGGCTCGCAGCCGACCCGAGAGCGCCTAAAAACGATCGATGCAGATCACGTCCAGGACACTCGTGCAGCGCATCCTGGTGCTGCCCAATGCCGATCTAGTCTTCACCGACACCGCTGGCCAGGCGCCGTTTACGATAGCTGAGACCTTTCGCTACGCCGACACCGCCAACATCTTGGTGACCGCGATCGGTGCGATAGGGTTGGAGTTCCTCGATAGCGGTCCGCTGCAATCAATCGAACAGCTCGACATCGTCGGCGCTGGTGCGATCCCGGACCATGTCACCCAGCGCCGGGATGAGATCGTCGCACTGCAAGGGCGCCGGCTGCTGTTCGCCAATTTCATCGCGGCGGCGCTGTTCGGGCGGATCGCCGCGCTCCAGCACACCAGCCTGTCGGGAGCGCTTAACGTCGGCATGAACGACATGTTGGTGTACGAGCAGCGCGGCGACGCCCTCGCTGTCGAGCGCACACCCTATACCAACCGGGTGCTCGGCCCGAAGGTCGCGGCGATGGCCGCTGGGCGGGCACGAACGGTTCCCGGCACCACTCTCGTGGCGGCAAGGCAGTTCACCAGCGCGCTCGCTAGCCGGGCCGCGGAGCTTAGCCATGTCAATCTCGAGACTTGCATGGCGATGAACTACCAGGCCGCGATCCTGCATAATGCCCAGCATGCGCCGGCGAGCTTCGCGATCAACTTTTCGGTCGCCGAGGCGCTCGTCACCGAGGTCTTCCATGCCTATGGCCTAGTCGGCGGGCAGCCCCCGAAGTCGTTCGCCACCAGGCCGCACAGCCTCGCGGTCTTGTCGAACAATGCGTTCAACAAGCTGAACCTCGCCGGCAAGCTCACCGCACTCAAGGATGGCGGACTTATCAGCAGCTATCTCGAGCAGCGCCTTCAACTGGCCCGCGCTCAGCGCAACGACCTGATGCACGGCGCGCTTCCCGTTGCAGTCACTGACTCCGGCCCCCTTCAGACCGCAGTAAGAGACCTGTGGGCTTTGCTGCTCGACGATCCTTTCGAATTGACCGCGGGCTACACGATGCGGTGGTAGGCGGCGCGATCGCGCGGGCAATTCAGCTGCCCAGCAGCGCCCGCCACCCTCCGGCTGCCATGCGCCGCGCCTCGGCCGCGCGCCGACGCACCCGGGTGATCAGGAAGTCGGACCGCCCCTTCCACTCGGCACGAACCCGCTCCTCGCCATAGAGCGCAACCGCCATCTCGCGATATGAAGCGCCGTCCGCGAGTGCATCCCCGATGCGCAGTGTCTCGAGCCGCCGGGGCAGTCCCGGCTCGGGCGGGTACAGCATCCGCGCGAATCGCCCGGTACGCCACAGCCCGAGCATGCGCCGCAGGGTCAGGACATGCGCGTCTACCCGGGTCAGTCCCGACAGCAGATAGTCGAGCCGGGCGGGGCCTTCCTCGACCAGCGTCCCCTCGACCACATCGATGCGGATGCGATGCCAGCCATCGGACAGGGCGACATGCTCGCGGTCGCCCCCGCGCACGATCGTCATCCAGCGGGCTAAGCGGGCGAGATCGATCGCCTCGGGATCCGAGCCCTCGGCCGGCACGGCGCGGACCTGCAGCACGAATGGATCGAGGTCCGCATGCCACAACAAACGCGCGGCGGGCGCAGGCCGACCGGCATCCTCGGCGAAAGCACAGGCCGAACGCCCGGGCGTCGGCCTCCATCTCGAGATGCGCGGCGGCGCCGACGCCGACCCGGCGAAGCCGCGCACTCACCACCGCATAGGCGGGATCGCGGCGCAGCCATTCCCAGGCGAGACCGGCGCGGTCAATACCGATCAGCGCGCAGTACGGCGCGCTGTCCCGCCAGTCCGGACGACCCTCAGGAGCCGGCCCCATCGCCGGCCCGCCGCGCCAATGCCCATGGATGACAAACGCGTCCCCCACGCCACTGCCATGCAAATTTGCGCGACGCCCGCGAACACAGTATCAGAATCGACCTTTCGAGCCGGTCGCGGTGCCGATGGGAAAGCGGCGCGTGCAGGCATGGCATGGCTGGGGCAAGGACGCTGCGGCTTGGGGCGCGTCCAGCATCGGCATGGCATCGCCTATGGTTATCGCGACGGCGCAACAATTCGCACTGGCGGTCGAGGCTGCAGAGAGCATCGACGAGCTCAGCAACCTGCTCGACGCGATCACGGGCGAGATGGGTTGCCAGTTCTTCGCGCTGTCGCATCATGTCGACATGCCGAGGGCGCCGCAGCCCGCGATCCGCATCCACAACTATCCCCTCGAATGGGAGGAATTCTTCGACGCCCAGCGACTGGGTCCCTCCGACCCGGTGCATCGCGCGAGCCATCTGACCAATGTCGGGTTTCCCTGGTCCAGGCTCCCCCAATTGATCGTGCTGACCCGGCGCGACGAGGAAATCCTCGCGCGCTCCAGGCGCGTCGGTCTTGCCGACGGCTTCACGGTGCCTGCCCACATCCCCGGAGAGTCGGCGGGTTCCTGCTCGTTCGCGACCGCGCACGGGCGAACCATCCGCACGGAATGGCTGCCGCTCGCGCAGTTCGTCGGCGCGGCCGCATTCGAGGGCGCGCGACGCCTGTCGGGCGTCCGCCGTACCGACCAGGACCGGCCGCGGCTCAGCGACCGGCAGCGCGACTGCATCTACTGGGCCGCGCGCGGCAAGTCGGACTGGGAGACCTCGCAGATCCTCGGCATCGGGCATGACACGGCGTCCCAACACATGAAGGAGGCCCGGAAGCGCTACGGGGTCACCAACCGGACCCAGCTTGCGATCCACGCCCTCTATGACGGGGCGCTCACCTTCACCGATGCGCTCAAGCGGTAAACTCCCCAGTTCTGGGGAGTGGCCACCGCCGACGTCCAGGCACAGCATCCGGGCTCCACCACGGGAGCACCGCCATGTTGTTCACGCAGGACGATCGCAGCGCCGCCAGCGACGCGGTGATGCGCGCGATGTTCGAGGCCAGGAAGCGCGTGTTCGTCGACCTGCTCGGCTGGGACGTGCCGGTCCTCGCCGGCAAATACGAGCTCGACCAGTTCGACGACACCCACGCGCGCTACCTGATCCTCGCCGACGGCAACCAGAACCATCTCGCCTCGGCGCGACTGCTGCCGACGACGCGGCCGCACATTCTCGACACGCTGTTCGCCGAGCTGTGCGACGGCTCTCCACCCACAGGTCCCGCCACCTACGAGATCACCCGCTTCTGCCTCGACCGCAGCCTCAGGGCCGCCGAGCGGCGGCGCTGGCGCGACGCGCTGGTCACCGGTCTCGCCCATTACGCGCTCGAGCACCGCATCACGACCTACACCGGCGTCGCCGAGCAGGGTTGGCTCGAGCAGATCCTGGCGTTCGGCTGGAACGCCCGGCCCCTGGGCGCGCCCAGGGCGATCGGCGGGATGATGCTCGGCGCGCTCAGGATCGACATCGAGCCCGAGACGCCCGCGCTGCTCGCCGCGAACGGCATCCTGCCAGCCACCCACATTCCGCAAGCGGAGGCAGCGTGATGGCAACCCAGCCCAAATCCCCGGCGCCACATGCCGATGCGGCGAGCGACGCCGTCCGGCAGCTTCGCGAGCACGGCTACACCGTCATCAAGCAGGCCATCCCGGCAGACACCATCCATGCGCTCGACAGCGACCTCGCCGCCGCCTTCGCGCAAACGCCCTTCTGCCAGGGCGGCTTCTATGGCGAACGGACGAAGCGGTTCGGCCGGCTGCTTGCGCGCAGCCAGCACGCGGCCGCTCTGGCCATGCATTCCGACATCCTCGCCGTCGCAAACGAGATCCTCGGCCCGTGGTGCGATTGCCTGCAGCTCAACCTCACGCAAGCAATCGCGCTCCACCCGGGCGCGCTGCCGCAACTGCCCCACCGCGACCAGGACATGTGGCGCGGCGCGATCGGCGAGACCGAGTATCTGCTCAACGTGATGTGGCCGTTCACGCCCTATCGCGAGTTGAACGGCACCACGCTCGTCTGGCCCGACAGCCACGGCTCCGGGGCGCTCGAGCCCAACCCGGACACGACCCCGATCGCGATCGAGATGGATCCCGGCGACGCGCTGCTCTTCCTCGGCTCGACGCTGCACGGCGCCGGAGGCAACCGCAGCTTCACGATCCGCCGCGGCGCGATCGTCAGCTACTGCCTCGGCTGGCTCAAGCCCTACGAGAATCAGTGGCTCGCCTATCCGCCCGAGACCGCACGGCACTTCCCGACAGAACTCGCGCGCCTTGTCGGCTATCGCCAGCACCGCCCCAACCTCGGCAATTACGAAGGTCAGTGCCCGTCAATCCTGCTGCAGGACCACCAAGTGCCCTCAATCGGCGCGATCGACGCACTGCGACAGGACCAGCAGGCTCTGATAGAGGCGCATGTCGCCGGACAGCGCCGCTAGGACCTTCCAGCGTGAGTCCCGGCGTCACCTTCGAGCGCGTTTATCACGAGCTCAAGCGTATGCTTGCTCGAGGCGAGTTTCCGCCCGGGACACCGATCGAGCCTGTCGTCATCGGGAAGCTGATCGCCACGAGCATTACCCCGGTTCGCGACGCGCTGCACCGGCTCACCGGCGAAAGGCTAGTGGAAGCGCCGAACCACAACGGCTTCCGTGCGCCGCTTCCGACGGAGGCGGCGCTGCGCGAGCTATACGAATGGCGGGGCCTGCTGCTCAGCCTGGCTGCGCACAGAACGCGCTCGTCATCAGGAAAATACGCGCCGTCGCCCGCACAGGCTCCGGATACCTCATCAGCCACGGCCAGTCTCTTCCTAGAAGTCGCGCGGGCATCCAACAATGCCGAGCTTGCCGCCGCGGTACAGCAGGCGAACGACAGGCTCGCTCCGTTCCATCGGGCAGAATACCGGATATTTGCCGATCTTGCCGACGAATACGGCCTGCTGGTCCTGCAGTACGACAACGCCAGGCACCCGGATCTGGTGCGCCTGCTGAGACAATATCATCAGCGAAGGATCCGCGCGGTATCGCATCTGCTCGCCCAGTCCGTGCATGCTGCGGAGCGTTCGCTGTGATCATCCTCGCGGCCAATACTGCGGGAAGCTTCCTTTCTGCCGGCATTTCTACGCGAGCGGCAGGAGTCGGACATCCCCGATAAAACTCTCCAGCGTCTGGAGATGAGGCTGAACCGATTTCGGAAACTTGTCCGTGAGGCCAAGCGGCACCACGAGCTGGACGCCCGCCCGGGTCATCTCGGCGAACTGCGTTTCAGAGACGCCTTCCTGGAGCGTGAGCAGATGCTTGGAGGGAATGCGATCGGCTTCATTGAGGATCTGCCGCCAGCGATCGCGGCAGGTCGTCTTCACCGCGAGCATCCGGAGCCGTTCGGAAGGGAAGCCCGGATCATGGTAGGCGGCAGCTGACGGGAACAGAAAATCGGGCTTCTTGCCCGGGTCGGATTCGGGCTGGTGCGAAAAGTGCGTACCCTCGACCAGTCGTTCCTCGACGAAAATTTCCCGGGCATGCAGCTCGAGCGAATGGCCGGATCTTGCCTTGCGCCGCTGGAGGATGGTCTGCGCGCGCGCGATGAAACTGTCGACGTCGGCAAAGCCCGCAGTGATGAAGGGCAGCTCGATGGCCTGCTCGACGCTGCGGAAAATCTCGAACTCACACTCCCTGCGCCGCATCAATCGACGGTCGGGATCAAGGCTGCTGTCGTCGCGCAGCTCTACCGCCTTGCGGATGATCTCGGCGCCGCTGGGGAATTTCGCCAGCCACGCCGCCGGCATCTCGGCCGGCTGCAGCCAGCAGCTCGTCCGGACCGATGCCGTAGCGGCGGGGAACAGCGAGCCCTGTTGCGGAGGCCAGATCAGCCATTTGCCGGGCTCGACCGGACCGATGCGGTCCTCGACCAGATCTTCCTCGGTCTCGTGCCGGCAGACCCAGACATGGCATTCGGCGATCGCGGGCGGGTCGGTCGTGCGGAACGCGAACACCGTGAGCGCGCCAGTGCTCTCCGGATCGAGCAACGCCGACGCCGCACCTCCAAAGTTGGTCAGGCGCGTCTCGTTGCGACCGCCCTTCGGATTGCCGTGAAACTTGTTATTGTACCAAATCGCGCGCACCTGCCGGTGATCGGCATGGGAATCCACATAAAGATCGAACAGGACATCCGGGTTCTTGATTTCCTGCCGGGCAAGCCCGGGGAAAATCCTGAACAGGAACTCGCGCGGAATATAGGGACCCGCCTGATGGCTCTCGTTAGCCAGCGTGTCATTGCCCGAGAGTCTCTTCACATACCAGACGAAGCCCGGACCACCATGTCCGTCCAGCCACTCAACCAGATCACCCGCCGGCATGATCCACCCCCCTGATCTCCCCCCCTTGCCGGTCCGAGCGGAGCCAGTCGGCGACAAGCGGAATGACACGCTCGATTCCGATCTTCCCGGTTCCTTTCATCGAGCATTCCCAGATCTTCATCACGCGCCATCCTGCCTGGTCAAGCAGTGCCTCGACCTCGGTATCGCGTACGCGGTTGCGACCGATCTTGGTTCGCCAGAATTCCTCGCGTGTTCCCGGCCATCGGAACAGCGGGCAATCGTGCCCATGCCAGAAACAGCCGTGCACGAAGATCACCGCGCGCCAGCGCGGCAGCACGAGATCCGGCGCTCCAGGCAGCTTGCGATCGTGCAGCCGGAACCGGAAACCCAGCGCATGCAGGCCCCGCCGGATGATCAGTTCGGGCCTCGTGTTCTTGCCCCTGATCCCCGCCATCATCCGGCTTCGGGTCGCCTGGTCGACAATGTCACCCGGCAAGCGCGAGTTTCCGCTGGAGTTGCTCCGGCTCGAGATCTTCCCGATCGACCAGCCAAGGCAGCATATGATTGGCGACTGCCTTCACGACGGGGACGACAACGGCGTTCCCGAACTGGCGATAGGCCTGCGTGTCCGACACCGGGATGATGAATTCCCTGCCGCCCGGTTCATCAAAGCCCATCAGGCGCGAGCACTCGCGCGGCGTGAGACGCCGGGGATTGCGGCCCTTCTGCTCGACAAGGATTTCCGATCCATCCTTGAAGTACCGTGCCGACAGCGTGCGGGCGACGTCATCAGGCCCGACCAGTCCGAATCCGAAGCCGTTGCCGGCCGCCCGGTGCTTGTCCGCATAGTTGCGAAGGTAGCGCCAGAGATGGTCGGTCAGCGTGTATTTGTCGGAGACAGAAGCAATATTCCCCCGGGTATAGGGCGGGTCCAGTTCCTCTGTCCCGTCTTCGGGATGAAGGATCGTGCGGAGCTTCGGTCCGTTCAGCGGATCGGGCAGGATGAGGTCGTCGAAGGTAAAGTCGTTCGGCTCGCGGAAGCCGACAATGAAAATACGCTCGCGGTGCTGCGGCACCAGTGCCTTGGCGTTGATCACCTTCCAGTGGACCTGGTAACCGAGATCCTTCGTCAGGGTCTTGTATATGATTTCGAACGTCCGGCCCTTGTCGTGATTGACGAGGTTCTTGACGTTCTCCAGCAGGAACGCCCGGGGGCGACGGTGTTCAATGATCTTGGCGACATTGAAGAAGAGCGTTCCCTGCGTCTCGTCCAGAAAGCCGTGGGGACGGTTCAGCGCATTTTTCTTCGAAACACCTGCGATCGAGAAGGGCTGGCATGGAAAGCCCGCCAGCAGCAGGTCGTGATCCGGAATATCGTCCAGGGCCACCTTGGTGATGTCGCCTGCGACCTCGTGATTGCACTCGTAATTCGCGAGGTAGGTCTTTTGCGAATATTTGTCCCATTCGCTGGTGAAGACGCATTCACCCATGTCCTCGAAGCCGCGGCGCAGGCCTCCGATGCCGGCAAACAGGTCGATGAACCGGAACTTGCCTGTGCCCGGCTCCGGTTGCGCATGCCGATGCTCTTGAATCATCGTCCTAAGCTGGCGGATGACCGTCTGGCGCGGAACCGCCTCGCCACGCTCCCAGCGATAGACCGTGCGGCGGGAAAAACCCGAGCTCTCCGCAAAGGCATCGATGCTGACGCCGGCGCTGGTCCTGAGACGCGAGAATTCGGAGATCGACAAGGGCACGGGCACCTCTCTGGGAAGATTTGTGCCACAGTGACGCAAGGATTCCCATGAGGCAAGAACAAAAAGAGAAAGTATTGTTCAGCCCGTCGCTTTCAGTCCGAGCGGCCACTGATCCTCTACGGGAGGAAGCGCGGCGCCCGACACGATCCCCGCAATTCCCGGGCAAGGACGGCAGCGGAATCGGACATCCGTCATCGCCGCGGTCTGTGTCCACGATGGCGGTATCCGCATCGAGAAGCACCGCCCCATCGAGAAGGTACATCTTCGAATATCGAAAACGCTCTCGACGACGAGGCGCTCGACGAGCTGATGCTTTTCGCTCGCAAGGATCTCGAGACAAAGGTCACCGTCGGCCAGATCCAGCGCCGCCAGCGCGCCCAAGGGTGTGTCCATGATATGAGACGGCTCCTCGGCCGGAGGAATAACCGCGCCGGCGGCTCAGGAAACCCTGCACATGGTGAGGCCATAACAGGACGGGAGCGCTCCGGTCCCGAACCGATCGCCGTATCCGGTACCGACCCCGCTGCTACTGGCAGAAATACATCACGTCGATGTCGGGCTGCCCCACGCGGCTGATATATGCTCCGAAGCGTTGCGTCAGATTGGAGAGGAAGGGAGCAGAGACCGAGGCGATCCTCTTGGGCAGTTCTTGCATGACCTGCTCCAGTGGCAGGACGGTAACATCAGCAAAATCAACTATCATTGGTTCGGCTTCGCCCGGAAACGGAACAAGAAAATGCTTCGAGGCGCCGAGCTGTTGATTGACCATTTTTCTGAAGTATTTTGTTGCCTTGTCCTTCTTCGCGTCGGTGTCAGCCTCCTTGAGACTGTCTACCTTCTGGGCCCATTCGTTTTCCCCGCGGCTGCACTTGGCAAGGAGCACGTTCGGAACATTCCCGTTTGCCATGTCGCATGCCGGCGTAAGCACAATCCTGAGATCACCGTCGAAGTCGAAGATGTCGCCGGTATGCGCCCGATGCGACCAGAGAGAAGGAATCACATAACTCTCGAAAGGATGCCACTTGAGGTGCTCGGGCCCGTCGAGCCCGAGTAGCTCGGCAACGTGACTCACATATTGTCGCGTTACGATATCCACCAGCGAAGGAGAACTGTCATCGGCCAGCTTGATGGCGGCAAAATCCTTCCACTGCGGCCAAAGACGCTTCACGAAGATCTCTGCGGACGAGGCTTGGATCTTCTGGCGGGAGCTTGCGACGACCGCCATCATCTCCCACCAGCCGCCGAACCATTTCACAGCGTTCGAATAGGCGTCCTTGTCTCCCTTGAAGAACAGGCTGACGGTCGAAAACTGCTTGAGCCGGTTGTCCATATCGCCCGGATTTCCGCTCATGATCGCCACGGGAATGCCGAGCTGCTCAAGTGCATAGAGCGCCAGCTCGTTGCCTAGGGGTTCGGTCGAGCGACCCTTTGTTTCGCCGGGAAGCCGCAGATCGAACAGAGCCGCGTCATAGCGCATCCTGGCGAGTGCGGTTCTCGCTTGGTCCGCCGTCTTGCAATTTTCGAGCATGAACTGGCGGCCATGCTCGGCATGAGCCGCGTTCCATGTTTCCACGGCCATTTCCATGAGGTCGATAATCTTCTCATCGTCCTCAACAAAAAGAATATAGCTGACCCCCATCAGTCTTCCTTCCCCGCCGGAAACTGGATTTCGAAACGGGCACCGCCCGAATAGTCGAGATGATAGAACAGGGTTGCATGTGACCTCGCCAGCGTTTCGCGGGCAATATTCAGCCCGAGCCCGGTACCCTGATCCTTCAGCGTGACGCCGACCTCGAAGATGCTGTCAACGAATTCCTCGGGAATTCCCGGACCGTTGTCCGTAACCCAGATAACGATCGTTCTGTCGCGCCGTCGGAGTGAGACCACGATTTGGGGTGCCTCGGTCCGGGCCTGTTCGAGCCAATAGATCGAGTTTCCGATGAGGTTGACCAGCGCAGTGCTAAGATCGTCGGGATAGCCAAGGACCGCAGTGACCTTCTCGGGATTCTCAACCGTGACCGGAATATTGTGCGTCTCGAACAGATCCCTTGCGCCATGTATGACGTTCACAGGATTGAAGTTCTCGGGATCACCACGCTTTCCGCCCGCAAGTGGACGCAGGTTTGCAAAAAGCGCTGACAGCTTTTCTCCGGAGTCAGCTAGCAGGGGCAAACGTTTCTCGTAGCTGGCGACAGCATGCTCATAGTTGGGGCCGTTCTTGCCCAGCAGCATCTTGAACTGGCTGCGGAGCAAAAGCGCGGCCTCGGCGACGTAGCGCGCAGCAGGTGCCCCCTCGTGCAAGATCTCTCCGACAATGGCTCCCAATGAGGACTTTGCCTCGAGCAGACGCTGACGTTCCTCGAGCGCGTCGATCTTCTCCGTCAGCTGTGCAGCCTGCTGATCGATGATCCTTTCGGCCTTGGCCCGTTCCCCGGGCTCGAGATGGGCGACAAGCCTGCGGATCCTACCGAGATCAGTAAGCTTGCGTACTTCGTCGAACGAGGTCGTCTTGCGCCTGGCGATGCCGGCCTTGTCACGAAATTGCTGGCGCTTCGGCTCGATCACTTCCGCGAGCAGAGTGATGATCAGGCGGCGCAAGCGGGCGAACGCCCTGTTCTGTTCGAAGCCTTCCCGGCTGCTCCTTTCGACGAGATTGGATTCTTCGGGCGATCCGACAGTGATGTAGCCGGCGATCTGGTTGTGGCCGATCCGCAGCGAAGGATCCTGC
The DNA here is from genome assembly GCF_036402235.1 of Sphingomonas sp. Taxonomy (GTDB): domain Bacteria; phylum Pseudomonadota; class Alphaproteobacteria; order Sphingomonadales; family Sphingomonadaceae; genus Sphingomonas. Next base: position 57,930 of record NZ_DASWTG010000032.1, read on the forward strand.
ACACGCCGGGTGTCGAGCGTCAGCCAGTCATTCTCCGGATCGCCATAGGGGCGAACCCTGAAACCTTCTCGGAAAATCGACACGCCGGCGATCTCGTCGAGAATCTGTCGCGCCTTGGCGGCAGGCAGCGTTCCCAGGCCGGCAGCCTCGAGATTGGAGCGGATAGCATCGACTTCCCGGTCGAAGATGAAGAGCTCGACCCGGACCCGGCCGCAATTTTCGTCGGGATCGCCCAAGGCGACCCGGACGGTGATGTTCTGGGGTGCCTGGCCGCCCCGTCGGTTCTCGAATGTGCCGTGGAAGATACCCTGCTCGTCAAACTCGCCGCGGACCTCGTAATCGGACGCCGTGAGGAGCGGAACGGGCAGCACCTGAAAAGGATTCCTACCTTCGGCCACGTCTCCGGCAATATTGCTGGAGGTGAAAATTTCCTTTCCGTCGAAGCCGCAGCGATCCTTGGTACACTCCGACAGGTCGAGAAAGATGTCGAAGCTTGTATCCGCATTCGGCGCCTGGAAAGGCGACACGAGGCGCCGCAATTCCAGATGAAGCCGCTCAAGCTTCTCTTTTGTCCACTCTTCGTTCAGCTCGCGGATCTCGATCAGCGTTCCGACGTCTGCATCCGTTTCCTGGACCGAATAGTCGATTGCGATCGCGTCGAGATATGCCTCGGCCGAGAAGATTGACCAGTCGAGATCAGGAATCAGCACCTCGCGGCGCCCGCCGCTGCGCTCGCTGATTGAATAGAGACCCATTCGCCCGCCGAGCTTGGCTGCCGCGAACCGGCCTATGCCCTTGGAGCCCATCATGACCCGGTTCTTACCTGGCGATCGCCGGTTCTTGACCTTGGAGGTGGTGGCGGGCTCCATCCACTTTTCCTGGATGTCCTCTAGGGTCATGCCATGGCCATCGTCCTGAACAACGATGGATCCATCTCCCGGCTTCAGCGGAGGGACAAACTTTACGGTGACGTAGGAAGCGTCAGCGTCATAGGAATTCTTGACGAGCTCTATGACAGCTGCCTCGGGGCCGCTGATCAGCTGATCACCAATTGTACGGATAATTCGCGCACGGGGGCGAAAGCGCAGTTTTTCGGTTCCCTGCTGACTCATGCCGTTACCCCCTTCCCGGACGCAGTGTTGACTGCACCGTTCTGTCGCTGCAAGCCAAAACCCACGCTGTTTTTGAGCCCACGCCGCAGCTTATGCCTCGGTTGACCCTGGGCTGGTTGCGACAGGGTCCCAATCACTCCCCCCTTTCGTCCGTATCAAGGGTCGAACGGCACTCCGACTGTAAGCGCGCGATGATAGACCCGATGGCAGTTCGAGCAGAGTATTTCAGGTCCTCCAGCCTGCTCTCATGACACTCGTCCATGTCTGAAAAGTGGACACGATGGTGATGGACCTCGATGCAGGCTCCGCCTGCCTCCTCGCCATATGCCTCGATGGGGTCCAGCCCGCGTTTCTCGCAGAATAGCCGGTCGTGCTGGCGCCTGAACGCCTCCCTTTTCCTGTGTGCAAGCCCGGGACGACGCTCCCGCTTCAGATGGACCGCAATCCTCGGGTCTAGGCTGGTATCGCCTGAACGGACTTACCGGTTAACATCAAGAATGCTTAGAAAACGACTACTGGACCGAGCCAATCACGTCGCCCGGCAGGTTCGCTCAGGCGTTCGATAAACGGCTTCCAGAGGTCAATTTGTGAGGTCTCGACGAGGTTGCGGTACTCGGGGATCGCTCTAAATAATTTCCACAAGGGACCGTCGTTCTGCGCGATGCAGAAGTCGATCGCGAGAACGGGGTCGCGATCCGGCGCGTCGAGGAAATCCCGGCCTCGAGCATATATGGCCCCGCGGCGCCGCAGGCGTCGTCGCCTGAAGTGCTTAGCGGAGTTCCGTGGCCGAGGCCGGCGATACGATACTCTTCGATCACGTCGCGCCCATGAGCGTCGCGCCAAACCCGGCGGAGATGGCCGTCGACGTGCTGAGCCGCAGCCGGTTCGCGTGCAACCCCGTGGATCGAACGCCATTGCTCGACGATGTGTGCCGAATTCGCATGGTTCACGGTCGCGTCGCTGTCGCCGTGCCACACCGATATCGTCGGCCATGGGCCCGTGTGAGAGGATGCGGCGCCGACGAGCGCGCCAAGCGCTGTCGCGGGTGGTCCGCCATGCGCCCGCATGCGATCGAACGCCTCCGGGATCGACGCGGCGGTGCCATAGGGAAGACCGGCGATGATCGCGCCGCCCGCAAACACCTCAGGATAGGTGGCGAGCATCACCGACGCCATCGCACCCCCCGCTGAAAGTCCGGTCACGAAGATGCGGGCGGGATCGATGGGGTATTGGGCAGTCATCGCCGCGACCATCTGGCGGATCGACAGCGCCTCGCCGGCATCGCGTTGCGTGTCGCTCCGATTGAACCAGTTGAAGCAGAGATTGGCGTTGTTGCCGCGTTGCTGCTCCGGATAGAGCAGCGCGAACCCCTGTTCGTCGGCAAGCCGGGACCAGCCCGAACCATGGTCATAGCCGGAGGCATCCTGGGTGCAGCCATGAAGCACGACGACCAAGGCTGCGGACGCGGGCAGCGAGGGTGGTACGTAGAAGTGGGCCCGGAGCGCGCCGGGGTTGGAGCCGAATCCCGAGAGCTCGGACAGGCGGTCTTCGCCGGACGTGCCTGGCGCCATGGACATGGCGTTGTTCCGCATGGCGGAGAGGCGGCTGAGGGTATCGTTCAGGCTTCGCATGCGGCTTTGCTCCTGGCCACGGCGGAGGCCCTGACGTGCAGCGCGCTCCTTCGAGGATTGCTGCACTGCACAATGTCGTGCCGCGGCGGGTCGACGGCAAGGATACCGGCGAACTATTTCCGTATTCGACACGCGCAGGCGCGCTACTCCGCCAAGCGCAGGCGGAGGCGCAAGATCATCGTCCGGACGTCCTCGACGGTCCGCCCCAGGGTGTCGGCTATGGCTTCGACTTCCACCCCGCTCGCAACACCGCTCCTAAGATCGTTGATGTTGGTCTGGGTCCAGCGCTGGTGCTTGCGGATCACGGGGAGGTTCCAGCGAGCGCGCCGTCAGCCGGCATCCGGGTCGCCAGCTCCCATTTGCATCGGTCGCCAAGCCCTGGAGATGTCGGCATCCCGGCGAGGCCGGGAAGCACCTTCACCGAACAAGGGAGCGCCGGCGCGTAAATGAAGCGCCAGCACCAACGGCATTCGGTGGATCCCTGGTTGGATGGCGGGGTGTTCCATGGCGACGGGAGTTCCTTGCCGGCCTCTGCATCGCGGTCGTCAAGAAACATCAGCTTTCCCATCCCGTCACCGTCTCGCGCGGTTCAAAGGCCGACGCATCAGCTTCAGGATCGCTCACCCAATGTCGTGCGTGGGGGGCGGACGGCAATGACGCAGGCGAACTATTTCCACTTTCGAAGGCGCGAGGCTGGTGCTGCAGTGCCGTCGTCCCCATATGGCTGCTATCGCGCCGTCCTTCTCGAGCTTGGCCGCGACTGAGAGTTCTTCATGCTCCCGCTCTGACGCGGAGCTTTCCGATGCCGTTCCCCAAAACCCGTGTTGATCGGCCCGCGCCGGGCGTCACTCCCGCTCCCAGGCAGACTGCCGAAGCGGCGAAGGCGCCGCACGCGCGATTCCGCAGACTGCATCATGCAATTGAAGTTCGTCCGCTCCTGTCGCTTTTCGGGCGCTGACATCTGCACCAGGGGCCCGTCGGGCCCGTTCCAAGGAGAATAATGACATGGCCAAGGGCCAACAGCGCGGCAACCGCGAGGCGCGCAAGCCGAAAAAGCCGGGACCGCCGAAGCAGAATGCTTCCAATCCCTCGCTGAAAGGCGCGCCTCAGGCGCAGCCGCTCAAGAAGGGCTGATCTCCTTCCTCCGTTGAAAGGCAGTACCATGCAACCGTCCTCCACCCTTTGCCGCGACCAGGAAGCGCATCACCATGCGCTCGCCCGCACCGCCACACTCGACAATGTCAGGCTGGTCGCGAACGCCGCAGCTGCGGCCTGGGCCAAGGAAGGCCTCGCCGCCGGCTTGCGCGAGGATCGCAAGCTACGCACCCGGGTGTTCGCTGACGCGCATACCGGTCCAGGCGAGCCGCCCCGTGCCGACTTTCGGGAGCTGAGCGAAAATCCCGACCGGGGGCATGCCGACGGGGTTTGAGAAATCTCTGGGCTGGATGTCCGCCGTTCAGGAAGGTGACGGAGTGCCGCTGCATATCTTGCATGTCACCACCTACGCGTATCGAGTGCCCGTCGCGCTTCTTGCGCATCGGATGATGCTCACCCCGCGCGGCTCGCATGCGCTCCGCCTCATCTCCGCCGACCTTACCTGCGAACCGGCGGCGGAGCTTGAGTGGACGCAGGACGTCTTCGGTAATCTTATCGCGACTGCGTCCTTCCCCCACCCGGCGAAACGCCTGGCGATCACCAACCGGGTGACGGTCGAACAGACCGCTGCCCCTTGGCCCATCCTCAAGATCGCGCCGCATGCGCACCGCTATCCATTCGACTATTCGCAGGAGGAGCGGACCGATCTCGGCGCGCTCTTGGTGCCGGAGCATGCGGACCCGGATGGCCAGATCGCGGCCTGGGCGCGTGCGCTGGTGCTCGGCGACAACACTGACACCCTGTCGTTGCTGCAGGATGTGAACGCCGCCTCCCGCAACGGAATGATCTATGTCGCCCGCGAAGAACCGGGCACGCAGTCCCCGCAGGAGACGCTGGATCTCGGCTCGGGCTCGTGCCGCGACCTTGCCACGCTGTTCATCGAAGCGGTCCGGCATCTCGGCTTCGGAGCCCGCGCCGTCTCCGGCTATCTCTTCGATCCGCCGAGCCAGGACGGTCCCGCCGAGCCGGAGAGCCAGCACGGGGCGACGCACGCGTGGGCCGAAGTCTATTTGCCCTGCGCAGGCTGGGTCGCGTTCGATCCGACCAACGGCCGCATGGGCGAGGCGCATCTGGTGCCCGTCGCGGTCGGCCGCGGCATCGCGCAGCTGAGCCCCGTGGATGGACGATATGTCGGCGCCGCCGACGCCTTTCTCGGCATGACGGTGGAAGTCACGGTCTCGACGGACCACGCCGCTCTTAACTCGGAGGACGGACCATGGAATCCTGATTGATCATCGCCTACAGCCTGATGCTCATCCTGACGCTGCTGGTGGCGTGCTCCGTCGCGTACCGGATTCATCACTCGCACGAACGCTCCCACCGCCGCCGCTTGCGCAAGGAGAAGCGCGCCTACGACGCAAGCCAGTCGCCGCCGCCATGACCTCGCACAGGCCATGCCGGCGGGCGGCTATTTCGGGCCTGCCGGGGCATTCGCATCACGTTTCGCTTGCGCAACCGCGTCGCTGAGCCTGGAATAGCGGTATTCCCGGTAATGGAACATATCCGCGGGTATCCGCGTGATCCCATAGCGCGCCATGTCGCCACCCGCGTCCTCCGGTGTTTGCGGTCGATCCACGGCAGGTGCCCTGTCGCGCGGGCTCACGACGTCGCCGCCGCATCGCGCGCACGCATTAGCGCGAGCCTTCCCGCCATCTGGCGCAGAACGCGCGAGCGGTGTTCGTAGGTGTTGTGTCGCTCGCCAACCCGGCCGTCGACGAAGTTGGCGGAGAAGGTGGCAGTCATGTCCGCAAGTGCGGCTTCCAGCGCGTCGGCCTCCGATCCTGCGAATCCTGTTGCCGCGTTGGGTGCGGAGTGCCCGCGGTCAGTGGGCGTAATGATTTGATAGATACCCATAGCGTGTCTCCTCGGTCGAGCGGGAGCACGAAGCATCTCTCAGTCGCAGCGGCGCTCGAGGCAGGTGCTACGATACGAAGGATATGGGGTCGCGCGGCGAGATTATCAGGGGTCTCGGCAACCAGTTCGGTCGGAAGACAATGGTGAGGCCGCCTTACAGGCGGCCCATGCGGGTGGGTGTGCGTGTGACCGGGCCATGAATGACTTTCGAGCCGTAGGCCTTCACCATGATTGCGGTGTCGTCTGCGTTGTTCAGAACGACACGCGTCCCGCCTGAGTGGAGGCTCTCGATCGCGCTGATCGGAACCCTGCGTTTGGCGCAGGCCGCGACGACGTGGTCATAGGTGGCATTGACGTTGATCGCTCTCGACATGGAGTCTCCTTCGCGCGGGTGGCTTCCCCTCGCTGCTCTTTGAGTAGTCGAATGGAGCAGGGAGCGCCGAGCGCCCCCTGTCCGTTCGCGATTAAGCGGCCTGCAGATTGACCGCCGAGGTCTTCCCGCGATTGTCAGTCTCGAGTTCGTAGGAGATGCACTGATTCTGTTCGAGGGAGCGCATGCCTGCGCGCTCGACCGCGGAGATATGGACGAAGGCATCGCCGCCGCCGGTTTCCGGCGCGATGAAGCCATAGCCCTTGTCGTTGTTGAAGAATTTCACGGTTCCGGTGATCATACGGGTATCCTTTGTCCCATGCATGACGGGCATACGCCAACAGCGGCGCATCCCGGCTTCGGTTAGGCTGGAAAAGGACAAAGGGAGGAGCCGAGGCGGCCCGATATCCGTCGCAGGCGACGTCAGCTCTACCTATATAGTGTGTGTCCATGAAAAGTAAAACGAGCATGAAATATTTATGTTGCGCGCATTTTTTCGCGTGTGCTCCGCGGAATCTTTATTCTTGTGCAGCCGGAACATTGAACCTGGGCGAGCCGTTTTGAAATTACCGGGGCATTTCCGCCGCTCGGGGGCTCAAAATCATGAATGTCGCTCCCGCTCGCGTAGAAAGCATGCTGCAAACCGCTCTGGAAGCCTGGAACGACCGCGAGGACGCGTTGACTGCCGTGCTCGACGAGCTGCCGGTGGCGACCTACATCACCGATCTCGATGGCGCGGTTTCCTATTTCAATCAAGCCTGTCTCGCGCTGGCTGGCCGCACCCCGGTCGTGCAGCATGATCGCTGGTGCGTCACATGGAAACTCTACACCCTCGACGGAGTATTTCTTCCGCACGATGCATGCCCGATGGCGTTGGCTGTCAGGGAACGCCGCGCAGTGCGGGGCGTGGAGGCATTGGCCGAGAGGCCTGACGGAAGCCGGATCCGCTTCGTCCCTTATCCCACACCTCTACTCGACAAATCAGGCGAGATGGTGGGCGCCATCAATCTGCTCCTCGACGTCACGGAGCAACGGCAGGTCGACGGCTTGCGCTCACAGGCGGAACGATGCCGACGCCTGGCAAAAGGAATTGGCAACCCGCGGACTGTCGACACGCTGATGGAGATGGCCGTTGATTACGAGGCACAGGCAACAGCGATCATCAAAGCAAACTGATCGTTCGGCGCTCGCCCTTGCGCGGTTCGGCTGCGCAGTTTGGACCGTCACCGAGCGACTGCCGGAGCTGCTTCATCTGGAAGTGGCCGCGGCAGCAACCGTCGCGAATATGGTGATCGAGAACAGCACCAGCCCATCCGCGTTCGTCACTTCAATGCGCCAGTCGTCGCGATCCCAGAAGCTCGCAGCCTGATCCTTCAGGATTTGGCCCGCGTCGACACCCTGAGCCCGACACGCCGCTCGTCAGCTGAATGCGGGTTAGTGACGTGGATCTCGAGACTTTGACACTCCTGCGCCCACTACACTCACCTAGCGTTAGTCGCCGGTTCAGAAGCGGAAGCAGAGACTGGTCAGGGAGGGAACATGATGAAGATCCATTTGAGCTACATCGCCTTACGCCTGGCGGTTCCAGGCTTGGCGGCCTGCGCAACGAAAACGGATAGCTCGGCCGCAGCTGCTCAGGTAGCGGATGTCGCGCAATTACCAGTCCTGGTCCGCCAAAACGTACCGCATGAGTTGACAATGCAGGCACTTTTCATGGGTCGCCTGCATCTCGATGCCAACGGGTGCCTGCGTGGCGGCTACGACGTCGGGCCCATCATCGTCTGGCACCACGACACCCGCATTGAACGCGCTCCGGACGGCCGCATAAGGATCACCGACACCATGACCGGGAATGCGGTCCATGTCGGCGAGGAAATCGCGCTGTCGGGCGGCTATCGTGCCGGGCCAGTCGCCAACGTCACCGAACCGGTGCCGCAAGCTTGCCAGCCGCAGCGCCGATTCTTCATCGCTGGGCGAGTGATGAGCGAGACTCAACGGCAGGACTTGCTTGAGCGGCAGCGCAACCGTCCGTGGCGCCCTCACGGCCCGATACAAAGCGCTAAAGATTTAATGCTGTCCGGTGCTGTATCTCCATAATCCCGAGGTCAAGGCAGCGCGTCACGCCGCGGCTCAGGTAACTGGTAACCGAGCGCCAACGAACTCCGCCGGGTTCGATGCGTGAGGATGCCCACGATTGCACAGCACGATGATCTTGTACCCGGAACGTGGATAGACCGCGAAGTCGGCGTTCACGCCCGGCGCGCTGCCGCGATGGCCATAGCAGGTCTCGCCGTTACGCTTAGCGACGCGCAAGCCGAGCGACCATTGCGCGCTTCCGGCCACGACCGCGGGGGCCGTCAACAACCGGCGATGGGCCGGGTCGAGCAGGGCGCCCCCTCGCAGCGCCGTCGCGAACCGGTGCAGATCATCGACCGTCGAATAGCCGCCGCCGGCGGGCAGGCCGACATAATAGGGCAGCGGCTTCAATCCAGTTTGCGCGGCTCCGTTGAGCGGCACGGCCGTATTTCCGGCCGACGCGACGGCCGAGGTCGCGGTCATGCCGGCGACGCGGAAGACGCCCTGCGCGAGGCAGGTGTCCCAGCTCTGGCCAAGCACCTGTTCGAGGATCGCGCCGAGCAGGACGAAACCGAAATTGCTGTAGCCCCAGCGCGAACCCGGCGGAAACAGCGGATCGCGCCGCCCGAACAGCCGGACGAAGTCGGACGGCGTGCGCAGCTCCGATGCGTGCGCATCATAGTCGGGACCGAAGAAGTCCCCGGTTCCACCGGTATGCGTGAGGAGCTGCTCGACCGTCACCGATCGGGCGAGCGGCGTATCGGGATAGCCCGGCAGGCGCATCGCGATGGTGTCAGTCAGGCTCAGCCGGCCAGCCTGCACGAGCTGTAGCACCCCGACCGCTGTGAACATTTTGCCGGCCGAGCCGACGCAGAAGCGGGTCGCAGGGGTCACAGCCCGCGCATTTCCGGCATCCTGCGCGCCATAGGCCTCACGCAGGAGGACATGATCTCCTTTGGCGACCAGCACCGATCCCGAGAAGCGGCCAGCGGCCGCCTCGATGCGCAATTTCTGGCGGAGCGCCTGCAGGGCCTCGCCTTCGCTCATTCGTGGAACGACAAAGCCGGGCGGCTCGGGCGTGCCGGTGAAGGACAGATCATCGATGATGCCCTCGCCGATCGAAAGGACAATCTTCGAGAATCGCTCCCACTTACGGTCACGGACCCAGGCGGTGATTTCTTGGCCCCCAGTCTGCTCGCTGCGCAGAAGGATGAAGCCACCGGACGCCTCGCGCACTCCCAGGTCTTCGTCCAAATATGGGACCAAGCTCGGAATGTTCAGCCTCACGAACTCAGGATAAGCGGCCGAGCCGGGGTCATTGAAGGCCGCCAGCCATCGGGACATCCAATCCGCGGGCGCGAGCGGTTGCGCGGCGAAAGCGCGTCGCGGAAAACAGGCAAGCGCCAGCCCTCCGCCCAGGACATGGCGTCTCGGCAGGATCATGTTTCAGCCTTCACAAATGATCGTTGCATCCAATTAGGTAGGTGCCTACCGATGAGTCAATCGAGATGTGGAAGAGCCGATGAAGGATTATGTTGCGGAAATGGGCGGTGCCGCGCTCGGCGCGCGCCTGCGGCGCCTGAGCGCGGCGATCGATGCCGACGCCTCGCGCGTCTATGCCTCGCGAGGGGTCCGGTTCGAGCAGCGCTGGTTCGGCGTCATCAATCAGCTGGCGCTCGCCGGTCCATTGAGCGTCCGGCAGCTGGCCGATGTGCTCGGGATCTCGCATGCCTCGGTCAGCGAGACGCGCCAGTCGCTCGAGAGGGCCGGCTTGATAACGTCTGAGGCAGACCCGGGCGATGCGCGGCGGCGGGTGCTGGCGCTCTCTCCATCCGGCGGTGCCCTCGTCTCGCAATTGCGATCGCTGTGGGACGCCTTTGACGAGGCGGCGCGAGCGCTCGATGCCGAAGCGGGCGGCGTGACTGAGGCGCTGGCGAGACTTGAAGAGGCACTCGCGCGAAAGTCACTGTTCGAGCGGATTGCCGATAGTGCAGCTAGTAGGACCTAACGACGTCGCAATCCGTCATTTGGTGGACAAGAGCCACGTCGCGGCCCCTACTCTCCAACTGGCCGCTCGATTTCGGTCATCCAACCATGATGGGTGAGCGCCCAATTCTGGTCGTTCCACCCACCCGTCTGGAGATTCCAAAGCTCCATCCCGTAAGGTGGCCAGAGCGGCCTCCGGATGGTTAGCATCAGGCCTGCTGGGGCACCAAGTGCTGGACAGGGATAGCCTGGAACGGGCGGGCAGTGGTCATTCGCCGGGCATCATCCTAAGGGTTCGATCGGTTTAGGGGTTACGGCTAGCCCTATTCCTTATCCAGCTCGTCAATCGGATGCCGAGGGGTATCTCCGCTGGAATGGTCAGGGCCAGATGTTGATGCTTCCTCCGGAATGGTTTCGAGCTCACGCCCTGCAAGTTGCCGTAAAGATGCGTCGATGCTTCCGAGGACACGAAGCAGTTTCACTTCGAACGGGGTCACGATCGCCCTCCTTTGCCACTGCGCGCCGCAGACACTTCTTTCTCCCGACGCAACCGCGTGGAGCAAGATGCGTCAAGCGCAGCCACGTGTTATCCAGATATATTAAACTGCTATATTTTAATCGCGTGAATGTATAATCCAAATTGGTCGCCCCCCTAAGTATATGTAGCCATATCCCTAAAATAAAAAGACGACTAGGCTCGCGTACTCACTAGGAGGTGATTCATGACCATCCCAGCCATTCATGTGAGCATCGTTAGCAAGAATGAGATTGTCCGAGAAGGTCTGAAACGCATTCTTGTTGACCAGGATTTTTACGTGGATTGCGCTGTTTTCTGTATCGATGATCTCAATGCGGATAATGGCGCAGCGGTCGTCATTGTCGACGCCAGCGACATCGATGAAAGCCTCCGCGTAAGCGCCGATATCCGGGAGCGCTGGCCGGAGCCGCGCATCGTGATCATGACCGATGGATACAGCATGGAGGAGGTGTCGCGCGCATTCGCGACCGGAGTTGTCGATGGATATCTGGTGAAGGACATTTCCTGCGACCGGCTTGCGGGCGCATTACGTTTGACCGCACTCGGTGAGAAAGTCCTCCCTTCCCAAATCGCTGCTTCGCTCGCGCACGCCCCTGCAATCGCCCACTGGGACAGCGGTACGAGCGGCACCAATCTTACAACACGCGAGGTCGACATTCTGCGGTGCCTCGTCGAGGGTGAGGCGAACAAAGTCATATCGCGTCGCCTGAGCATCGCCGACGCGACGGTTAAGGTCCACATTAAGGCGATCCTGCGAAAGCTCCATGTCCGCAACCGCACTCAGGCCGCGATTTGGGCGCTTGGCCAAGGCCTAGCGGGTGAAGCGCAGCCGCAGTCACTCTTGCTCCCTTTCGGGCCGTCGTCGCAGCGGCTTTTGGGCGCAACTTCCCTCCGCGCTGAACCGGAACTGCAGCTTGTGATGTAAGTGTTGTGGGTTCGACAACAGCGTCACAGCGTCACAGCGTCAACCCGATCGCGGTGCCGCGTGCGGGACAGCGGCTTATTAGGAAGCTCCGGTCGTTATGGCGGCCGGCAGGCCCTTCCTCAAGGCGGCTGTCCATGGGGCAAGAGCTGAGCGGCAGTTACCGGTGGGAAGCAGTAGACTCGGCTACCCACGGTACTCGACTCGTTCGTAGGCTACGCCCAGCGCGCGCGCCTGCCGTGCCAATGTTCGGCTATGTCGAGAGACCACTGATCGTCAACGTCGATCCAATCGAGGCCACTGCAGTCCGCGGTGAATGCTGTTCCTTGAACAGCAAGAGCACGCATCCCTTCAGTCAAGGAAGGCGCCTCGAGATCGCGCAGCGCGGCGAAGAGTCCTTCGCCCGCCGCGAAGACGCCTGTATCGAAACAGTCATACGGGTCCAGGCACTTACCGATGGCGACGATCCGTCCGTCGATAGTCTGCACACGCGTTACATCTTCTAGATCAACCCAACCACTCTCGATCCGCCGATCGACCGCGAGCCTAGCATGTCCGGCAGCGCCCGCTCGCGCCATACAACGGTACAACGCCGGATCGACAAGATGGTCGCACATCGCCAGCAGCGCTTCGCCGCCTGCGACATGGTGCTGCGCCGCTAGCACCGACACGCCATTAGGTTTGTGATAATCGTCAACTCTGACGGTCTGCACGACAATCGGCCACGACTGGCCTGCGATATACGCCTCGATCCGGTCGGCGCCGTAGCCAAGCACGACGACTGCCCGCACCAACCCTGCCTCGGCCAACCCCAAGATCGCATGCGCGAGAAGGGGGCGCCCACCCACTGCGCAGAGGGGCTTCAGCGGCGCTGCGGAGCGCAAGCGGCTGCCTTGGCCTGCGGCTAGCAGGATCCCGGTCTCGATCACTTCAATGAACCGCAATGAATTCTTCAACTGCTCCGGCGGCGACATCATCGGTCATCTGCGTACGCGGATGCTTGCAGAAGTATGCCGAGGCCGCGTCGATCGGGCCCGACATCCCGCGATCCATCGCCAACTTGGCGCAACGAATCATGTCGATCGCAACCCCAGCGCTGTTAGGGCTGTCCTCGACCGAAAGGCGCAGCTCCAGGTTCATCGGCACGCCACCGAACATCGAACCTTCCATGCGCAGGAAGCAGACCTTGTTGTCATTCTGCCACGGCACATAGTCCGACGGACCGATATGCACGTTCTGGTCATGGAGCCTCTCCGCCGCCACCGACTGTACCGCCTCGGTCTTGGAAATCTTCTTCGAGGCCAGGCGGCGGTGATTCGACATGTTGAGGAAATCGGTATTCCCGCCCGTGTTCAGCTGATAGGTGCGCTCCAGCTTCACACCGCGCTTGGCGAACAGGTCGGTCAGCACGCGGTGGACTATCGTCGCGCCCAATTGCGCCTTGATGTCGTCGCCGATGATCGGCACGCCGGCTGCGGTGAAGCGATCCGCCCATTCGGGGTCGCTAGCGAGGAACACAGGAATGTTGTTGACGAAGGCCACCCCCGCCTCGAGCGCGCACTCGGCATAGAATTCGCTCGCCATCTGCGATCCTACGGGGAGGTAGTTCAGCAGCACGTCTACATTGGCAGCGCGGAGGGTTGCGACGACTTCCTCCTTGGTCATCTCCGCTTCATCCGCGACGATGAAGGTGCGGTCGTCGGTATAGTCTTCCATATGCTCGGCCACGCCGTCGAGGATGCGGCCCATCATCACCTTGGCGCCGGTGGCCTCGATCGTCCCGCAGAAAATCGCAGTGCAATTGGGCTTGGCGAAGATCGCGTCGGCGACATCCAAGCCAACCTTGCGCTTGTCGACGTCCCAGGCTGCGACCACCTTGATGTCGCTGGGGCGATAGCCGCCCAGGTCCCAGTGCATCAAGCCGACGGTGTCGTTGGCGCCGTCGCGATAATGGGACAAGCCCTGGACCAGAGAGCTGGCGCAATTGCCGACGCCGATCAGGGCGATGTTGATGCTCGACATTATAGTTCACGTCCTTCGGGTAGATGAGGAGTCAGAGGGAGAGATCGGTTCGATCGCCGTGCCGGCGACCCGGAACTCGATCGCCCGATGCCAAGCGAGGCCGATGAGGAGGATCGCCGTGAGAGGAACGAGCTCGAACCACCAAAATAGCCGCGGATCATTGGCAACGCAGGCGAGGAAGATCGCGTAGACGCGGACATTGGCGCTGAGCAGCGACATCAGCCGCATCGGCCGTGCGGCAGCAATCCCATAAGCCGCCGCTAATAGCGACGGGTCTCGCTGTCGGCGCAGCGCTTGATCGAAGGGGGAGGCGATGCGATCAACCAGCCCGGCAACGCAATCATAGAGCTGCACAAGTGGGTTACGGCTGTGCGCCAGCGGTGGGGCTCCCTCGCCCCGGCACCGGCGGTGGAAGCGGGCGCGCTCGCCTTCGTAGAGGCTCGATTGCACGGCATGCGCGATGCCTGCGGAAATCGCCAGCGCCCAGCCTTCGAAAGTGTCGATCGAAGCCGCGAGAACGATATAGATCAACACGAACACGCCATGATCGCAAAGGCCATCGAGCACACGGCCGAGCAAGCTGGCGGTCCCGGTCGCCCGCGCAATCATACCGTCGAGCCCGTCGGCGATCAGCCAAGCAATCGACATCAGCAGCCCCGTGATCGCCCACGGCCACGCGGTCCAGTTTGAATAGGCCAGCGCCGCTAGAATCCCGAGCACCAGTCCGCCAACTGACACTGCGTTCGCCGATACCCCGCACGCGACAAACCATGGCAGCAGGCGGCGGCCTGCCGGGTGGATGATCCAGAGGTTCGTCGGATCCTCGATCCGACGATCCCGTGACTGGTCCGGCGGAAGAGGTGTCATCAATTTGTCACCTAGCTCCCTCGCTGGCCGTTCAGCAAGTGATTTGCGGTGGTTCGCCAGGCAGTGAGCATCGTCGGCAACCTTCTGTGGCCACGCACAGAAACACTACGGGCAAAATACGCGCCACCATGGACGGCCTTGCGCGATGGGCCCACGCATCACCGAATTCGTCTGGTTACGAGGCTGGGGCCCGTCGCTTAGCCAGTGGCGTGTCTGGTCTGCTTCAAGGTACCTTTCCGGCTCGATGTCGCTGTTTCCAGCCACTCACTGGACCATTGCCGCAATGCGCCCTCATATCGGCCATTCAGCTGGTTTGCGATCAGTCCTGGCGGCCGTCGTTCCTTCAGGCGATGGTCGGGTGCAGCTGCTATATGGTTAGCTGTCCTATACGTCCTGTGACGAGGCCCCAATTCACTGCGGAGGTTCGGCGCGGATCATGTACAGCCGGACTAGGCGGTGACCGACTTCATTCCACCATTTGGCTTGTTCGAATGCTCCGCTTGCTCGCAACTCGGCGATCCTACGCTCGATCACCTCAGGGCCGTCCTCGCCATTCTCACGGTCGAATGCGAGCGCGTCAGCCCAGATCGCGAGCTCGCGTTCCAAGGCTATCTCTGCCACCATACAAGCAGCCGGCGACGACGGCTGGCGGAATCTAGATGCAAGCGGCGGCGTTCGCGAGCGCGCTGGAGGGCCGTTGCTATGAAAGTCATGCCGATGGCGACAAACGCGACCGCAGCGGCATAGGCAGCACTGAGGTGGGGATCGATAGCGCCTCTCCGACTGGTAAGCGGGAGCGCGATGGTCTCTCAGCCATCGGCGCTTACGGTAAACGATAGCCGACGGTGACTCTCGATAGCACGAATTCAACTGAGGCATCCTTAAAAAGCGACGCCCGGGTGGCCTGCCCTTTCAAACTATCTTTGAGGTCAGGCTTTCGCCGCAGCGCCTGTGCCCCTATATTAAGCGCATCGCTCGCAGGACGGTCACGTAGGCGCGAGCGGCTGAGAGACATCGCGCTCCCGCTTACATTAGCTGGAGCTATCCGATGGATCTCAATTACCTGCTATCCCGACATCAAATTTCCCTGATGCAAGCCGATGCCGCTGCTTGCTCCGAGGCGCGCATCGCCCATCGCGGACGCGCCGGACATTATGCCGAGCGTATCCGCGAGCTTCAGAGCAAGCTCGGCGCAGCGCCAGCGTTGATCGGGCAGACCTGATTTGCCCAAGGAGGATCTCCTTACCCTCGACGGGCTGATCGAGGAAATACTTCCAGATGCCCGCTTCCGCGTCCTTCTCGAAAATGGACATCGCATCATCGTCTACACGGCCGGCAAAATGCGCAAATATCGCATACGCACGCTGGTTGGCGATCGCGTTCAAATCGAGATGTCGCCATATGACATGGAAAAGGGCCGGCTCGTCTATCGCGAGCGGGTGGCAAACGCCGGTTTCAGCACTCGCAGCTCGAGACGGCGATGACCGACAGAGCATCCGTTCCTCCCAAGCTGTCCGCACCAAAGCTCAAGCTGTTTCGCAAGAAATTCGAAGCGCCGCGCCTCTCGCCTGAAGCCGTAGAGCGTCAGAGCCGCGCGACACTGCTTGCCTGGAATATCCTTGGTGGCGATGCGGCTATCGCCTTTCTCAACAGATATCATGAGGGCCTCGAAGGCCGCCCTCTGGATATCGCGGTTGCGAGCGCGGCAGGTTGCGAAGCGGTTGAGTTCGCCATCGCCGCCTATGCCAGGGGCGACTGACGCGCTGCATGCCGTTGATGTCCTCACTAATGTACAGCTCGCGGTCGGCATGACGGATGAACTCGCGCGGGCAAATATGACGCTCCGCCGCAGCGCGGATTTCTTCTCCTTCTCGCTGGCACGGTCCAGCGCGCCGACGAGCGCTGTGCAACCTATTTCACACCAGCTGCGGTCAAGGGTCATCGGTAACGGCCTGCGCGAGCTGGACCGGTTTCTGAACATCCTTATCGACCAAGTCGCCTCGCGGCGGCATCTGCCAACTGCTCCCGGCCAGCGAAATACCGCAAACAAGCTTCAAGCGTTCTGGAGTGATATCGGAGTGACGAGCGACGGTCACGTGCGGCTTCGGGCTCTTGGGAGGTCGCGGGATTGCCTGTTCCACTGCGATGGTATCGCCCGACGGGCGGATGTGGGTAACGCGGGGGTCATGACCCTGGGTTGGCCCGACGAGAATGGCCTCCTTCAGATAGCTCCATTGGGAAGCCCGATAATCGTCAAACCAGCAGATCTCCAAAACGTTCGCGCGTTCTATGGCCAATTAGCCGACGATCTCCGCCTTGCCGCAGGCCCGTCCAACTGACCTGTGCCCTTAGTCGAGCATCTACCGCAATGAGCGATTGCGCAGCTTCGGGTCTGCATTATTTTGCCGCCTCCCGAAACGAATGCGACTAATTGCGCAAGCGCTTGTTGAGTCGGCGGAGGCGCCGATGACCCAGGATCGCATTGTCGCCGTCGGCTTCCTGACCAGTGCTGACCTCAGGCTATTGGGAGAACGCTTTGACCGTTATTTCCCGGTCGAGCATGAAGATGTGTTCACAGACCTCCTATCCGAACTCGACAAGATCGAGGCCACGCCTTTCGGAAAGGGTGTGAGCATACAACGGAAATCGCCTGTCTGACGTCGCCCTCTCCGCAGTGCGATATCGGCCAGCTGAGCCCACTGGATAGGCGATATGTCCGCGCCGCGGATGCCTTTCGCAGCATGACCGTCGAGGTGACGGTCACGGCCATGCCGGAACGTGCCCGAAGTGCGGCAGACTAGCGAATGCCCGCCCTAAATCACTCCGTCAGTCGCAAACCGGTTGACCGGATGGCACCGCGCGCTCAGCCAACCGCTTCCTGGATCGCCTTGGTGCCCACTCGCCAAGCCGCTGAAGACATCCAAAGAATGAGTACGATGCAATTTCTCCGTTTCCTCCCCGGCTCGGCGCACGACCTTGCGATGGACCTCGGCACCGTCAACACGGTCGTCTATGCGCGCGGTCGCGGAATCGTGCTGAGCGAACCGTCGGTTGTCGCGATCGAGACGGTCGCCGGCGTGCCGCGCGTTCGCGCGGTCGGGGCCGAAGCCAAGCTCATGCTGGGCAAGACACCCGACAACGTCAGCACGGTCCGGCCAATGCGTGACGGGGTCATCGCCGATATCGACGTCGCCGAGCAGATGATCAAATACTTCATCGAAAAGGTGCGAGGGCGTGCTTCCCGCTTCGGTCGCGGACCCGAGATGGTGATCAGCATTCCGAGCAGCGCCACGCAGGTCGAACGCCGCGCCATTCGTCAGGCGGCAACGAACGCGGGTGCGCGCAAGGTCTTTCTGATCGAGGAGTCGATGGCCGCAGCGATCGGGGCGGGATTACCCGTGGCCGAACCACGCGGCGCGATGGTGGTCGACATCGGTGGCGGAACGACGGAGGTCGCCATCCTCTCGCTGCGTGGACTGGCCTATAGCGCCTCGGTTCGCGTCGGTGGCGATCGAATGGACGAAGCGATCGCGTCTGGCATCCGCCGCAAGCACAACCTGCTGGTTGGCGAAGCGACCGCCGAACGTATCAAAGTCGAAATCGGCACCGCGCAATATCCCGGCGGCGGCGTCGGCGCCGTGACGAGCGTCCGGGGACGGGATCTGGTCAAGGGCATGCCGGCCGAGGTCGAGGTCAATCAGCGCGAAATCGCGCACTGGCTGTCGGACCTCACGGCGCAAGTGGTCGAAGCGACACTCACCGCGCTGGAGAAGACTGAACCTGAACTGGCGTCGGACATCTACGATTGTGGGATCGTGATGACCGGCGGCGGCAGTTTGCTGGGACAACTGGACGACCTACTCTCGAAGGCGACGGGATTGCCGGTCGTCGTTGCGGACAATGCGCTGATGTGCGTGGCGACCGGCGCGGGCGCCGCCCTGGAAGATCCGGGCTTCCGGGGGGTGATGTCGGACGGATAGCCTCGCGTGACCTAGGCTTGGCGATTACCCCCTGCGATCTTATGCCTCCGTTGCCGGAACGCGCGTCGCGAGCTCCCACCTGCAGCGATCACCCAGCCCTGCGGCGGTCGGCATCACGGCGAGCTCCGGGACCACTTCCACCGAGCAGGGCAGCGCCGGCGCATAGATGAAGCGCCAGCACCACCTGCATTCGATCGCGCCTAGGTTGGAAGGCGGCGTGGCCCATGGCAGCGCTTGCCCTCTGTCAGGTTGCGCTTCTCGGTCGTCCAAAAACATGGAAAACTCCAATGAGGGGAGGACGGCAGCAGCGTCGCGGTAGGCTGCTGCAATATGCGTCAGTTTCGGCGTCACGGCGTGATCGAACCCCGTGAGTTCAAGGCAGTCGATCTGGTGCTGCTGGCACGTGGCAGCGTCGACGCGGGCCGCAGTGAGCTGTCGGGGCTATTTGTCCAGCAACTTCGCTTCGCGGCGCTCACGCTGGCGCTTGTCATCGCGCGCCATCTTCACGGCGCGGGAATTGTGCCGCAGCACCAGCGCTATGCCGGTTGCTGCAAGGACCATCATCAGGATGAGGCCATAGGCCACCAACAAGCGAGTCTCGATAGATAATACCCTTAGTTCGGTGCCGATCTGTCCGCGCGCTCAGCGGAACGCGGAATAACCAAGCGCGAATTCGCGTCGGCTATTTGGTGGCGATCTCGTTCGCCTCGGCGCGATAGGTTTGTTTGACGAAGGTGCGCGCGGCGGTCTGCGTCTTGAACGTATCCTCCAGCACTTCGCTCGACACGAGCGGATAGCCTTGCGAGTTGAACCGCGTCGTGCGCACGGTCACCCGGAAGATACCTTCTTCGTCCTTCGACACGAGATAGGGGCGGACTGGTACTCTCGACATAGGCATCTCCTTGAGCAGATGGGGTGAGCGCATCGCCAGCAGCCCGATCGCGCCACGATCGGCCCGCGGTGTGGCCGCTATCGACGAATGGAGAACGGGCGGAAGGCCAGGCCGGGGCTGCTGTGGGCAACCTAGCGACAGCACGCAGAAGCGCCCGCTTCGAGCAGGTCTCACGCATCGTTCAAGTGCTGGGCCGCGACGAATGGGTCGCCCTCGCAACAGGAAGCCAGCGCCGCCAATGCGAATCGGCGAGCCCGTGTCGGCGCGCCAGTCGGACGACTATGGGCGCTGCGCGGAGAACGCGCAAGGCGCGCGACACCGTCGCCCACTCGGCCAGGAGACGTGTGGACGGGATGGTCACGCACTGCGAATGCGCCTACGGTGGGATCATCATCGCACCACCCGCTTCGCAAGCGCGCGATGCCAGAGAGAAACGGATTGCTCCCGCTTGCCGACGGGAGAATCACATGACGAACAATCTCGCACATCGTGGTTTCGACGAGCCACGCCGGTTGGTGACCGATCTGCCAGAGGATGTTTCCAGTGCGCTCACCAGGCTGGCGCTGCCCGTCGCGACCAGATCATGCGCTTCCGCGCCCGGTCGAGCTTATTTCGAGGTTTATCGTGCCGATCGCGTCAATCTCACGTCGATCCTGTTCTCGGGTGGCGACTGGCGGTGGCGCTTCTGCGCGCCGGACGGCACGTTGATTGCCACCAGCGCCGGCTATCGCGACGAACGTTCGTGTGCGGATGCTGTTGCCGCGCTACGTGGCGCCGCGGGAACGGCTGAGGTCCGACATCCCTGAGCGATCGCACTGGCCCTTGGCATGGGTAGCGGTCGTCGCTCTGCCGCACTACCATCACGCCGAACGGAGACTTGCATGAACTCGACTCAAGCCGGCACGCCGACGCCCGACCGGCGCATCGCCTTGCTGATCGATGCGGACAATGTCTCGCACGGCAAGATCGCCGCGATGCTGGCCGAGCTCTCGAAATACGGCACGGCCAACATCCGGCGTGCCTATGGGGACTGGGCGAGCTCGGGCCTGAGGGGATGGACCGCCAAGCTTCACGAACATGCCATCCGGCCGATCCAGCAGTTCAGCTATTCCAGGGGCAAGAACGCGACCGATATCGCGCTGGTGATCGACGCGATGGAGCTGCTCTACACGCAAAAGCTCGACGCCTTCTGCATCGCTTCGAGCGATGCCGACTTCACGCCTCTGGTCATGCAGCTGCGGGCGAACGGTCACGACGTCTATGGTTTCGGCGAGCGCAAGACGCCTGACCCGTTCGTCAATGCCTGTACGACGTTCCTTTACCTCGATCGCCTGGGCGAGGAAGGCGGCGCGGCGGTCAAGCCCGAGCCACCCACACCGCCGGACGCCGCGCTTGCGGGTACGAAGAAGCCGCGGTCAAAGGCGCAAACGGCAGAAGCGAAAATCGCGAAGCCGCCGCTGAGTCAGGACGCCAAGCTGGTCGCAGTGCTCCGCGGCGCGGTGGAGGCGACGGCTGGAGACGATGGCTGGGCGCCGCTCGATGCAGCCGGGAGCGCCGCGCGCCGCCAGGCGCCGATCGATCCGCGCAACTATGGCGCGCGCAATTTCCCCAAGCTCTTCGAGGCGGTCGGGCTGTTCGACATCGTGAAGGCGGAGGAAAACGGACAAAGCTATGTCGCGGACCGACGCAACAAGGACCGCACTTCGAAGCCACGGTTCTAGCGCCAGTCGGCGACGGCGCCGGCACAATCCGTTTCACCCGGGCGACAATCCGCCACCTCATACCAATATCGTCATCATCGCCAACAGTTCCGTTCGTAGGGGCGACGCCGAGGGACCATGGTGCTCCCGCTAACGAACGCAGCGTGCGCTGCCTGCAGTCGGGGCAAAAGCGGTCGCTCACGACATGTCTCATGCGAGCGTCTTCTATTCCGGCATCTACTTCCAAAAGCGGACAGACCGCTCACGGCCCAGCTGCAGACGCTCTCACTGTAAGCGTGACGCCATATCTTGGGCGTCTGCTTCGACAGGGTCACCTGCTGAATGCTGCCTGCCCGCCAGCGCCCCAGTTATCCGCCCCGAGCCGTCGTTCGATCGCTGCTTGGATATCCGGGATTGATGATCCCTCGCTTGGACATGCGGCCGGATTCAACTGAGCTTCCCGAGTCTCTCTCGCCTGAGACGCTCATCCCCGATTATGGCGCCCTCATTTCGAGCTCATGACCGAGACTTGGACGATCGAAATATGGTCCTCGCTAGAATATCCGAAGCTTTTTCACTGTCGCGCTTGGAAGTCCCAGGGTTTGCGCCGCGACTTGTGTCTGCTACTGTGTCTCTCGGCGAGAAGGCGATGGAAATCGCGCTTCGAAGTCAGCTAGTTGGGCGCCCATTCGGTTTCCTCTTCTGGCACCATTTTCCCCATCCACGGACGTCCATCAGCGTCGCGTAAGCGGCTGGGCAAGAATCCTTTCCTCGATCTGTCTTTCAGACGAGATGTGGGTCGGTTCGCCGGAAGTGGGTCTAGGCTTTGCTGATCAGTCCGATCAGCCCGCTGGCGCCAGCATCGCGGGCCCTGGCAGGTAACTCCATTCGGTGACGTCGCTTCCGGCGGGTGTGCGGACCTCAATCCGGTTGAGTCCCGGCCGCAAGCGCAACTTCCAACGCGCGATCCGCCCCTCGACCGGGATCGTCGCCACCGTAGCGCCATCGACCAGCAATGTCGCGGCGTCAGCGTTGGTATAGGCCTTCACCTCGACATCGGGGGTGCGGCGGATGTCGTGTCGATGGCTGGCGATGTGGACCATCGGCCTGTCCGACCAGTTCGCCTGATACCAATAGAAGGCATCCTTACGCGTCCGGCGGTCATAGGTGACCAGGCCTTTGTCATTGATCCCGCGCCGATCGCCCTCATGCCGCCCTGCCGATGCAAAGTCGAACGCCACCCATATGAAAGTGGCGAAGAGATATGGTTTGTCGGCCAGATCGCGCCAGTTCCGCTCGTGATACTCGGTCTGATATTGTTCCGGATGCCAGCCCGAGGCGGGCTCCACATCGCCGGGCGGATCGGCCTGATGCCGGATGCTGCCTCCTGCGCCATATTCGCTGACCGCGAAGGCACGTCCCGGATGGGCCGCGTGGAAGCCGGCTGCCCACCGCCCCAGCGTCTGGCCGCTCTGGTCCTTGTACCATCCGAAATAGCGGTTGAAGCCGATCACGTCGCTGACCATCGCCTTGGGATGGTCGTCGGCCTGGCAGCAATGCGCATAGGCGGTCGGACGGCTGGGATCCGCTTCCTTCGCCACTCTTTGCAGATATGCCAGCAACTGCGCGACGCGCGGATCGTCGGCATAGATCTCATTTCCGATCCCCCAGATCATCACCGACGGGTGGTTGTAGGTCTGGGCAATCAGCTCGCGGAGCTGCTGCGCGGCATTGGCGCGAAACGCCGGGCTATCCTCGATCTCGGCGACCGCGCCAATCTCCGTCCAGACTCCAAGGCCGAGCCGGTCGGCTTCCTCATAAGCCGCTTGCGGATGCTGGAAATGAGCGAGCCGGACGCCGGTCGATCCCATATCGCGCAGGATCGCGAAATCCTCGGCGACCTGCTCGCGCGAAACGGCCGTGCCGATGCCGGGCCGAGCGCTGTGCTGGAGGTTGGCGCCGCGCAATTGATAGGGTTTGCCATTGAGCAGCAGCCCGCGTGCCGGGTCGATGCGGACGGTGCGGATGCCGAGCGGAACCGTCACCTGGTCGCCTGCCGCGCCGATCTGGGTGACGACGCGGTAGAAATATGGGTCGCGGACGCCGTCCCAGTGCCTCGGTGAGGCGACCTCGCCGTGCAGCTCGACGGCGGCTGTCTCGGCTGGCGCAACCGTGACCGCGCGCTGCATTCGTGCGACCTCGCGCCCGGCCGCATCGAGAATGCGGCTGATGATCGTCGCGCGTTTGCGCGCGCGGCCGTCGTTCGAAACGCGCGCCAGAACCGAAATGCCGGCGCGCTCCGGGGTGAGGCTCGCGACCCGGGCATAGATGCCGGGCCCGCCATGATCCATCATGTCGAAGTGGAGATCGCCGGTCTCGATCAACGAGACGGGGCGGTAGAGGCCGCCGAAGATCGTGAAGTCGCCGCTCAGCGGCGCGACCGTGCGCGTGGCGCTGTTGTCGACGCGCACGGCGAGGATGTTGCGGCCGGGGATCAGCGCGGCGGTGATATCGAAGCGGAACGCCGAATGGCCGCCTTCGTGCCGGCCGATGTGCTTACCGTTGAGCCAGACGTCGGCGACGCTCGCCGCGGCATCGAACTGGATGAACAGGCGGCGCCCCGGGGAGCGCGGGGTGACGTTCAGCGCGCGCCGATACCAGGCCGGGCCGCGATAATAGCTCCCGTCGCCGATTTCCGCGGCGTTGAAGCTGTGCGGGAGGGTGACCCTGGTCCACTCCTTGTCGTCGAACGCGATCGCGCTTGCCTCAGGATGGTCTCCGCGTGAGAAGTGCCAGCCGGGACCAAGCGTCAATACGACGCGAGGCGAGGCGGTCGATATCGGCTCTGCGCTTGCCCCGAATGCCATCGGCACCAGAAATGCGAACACGGCCGCCCACAGCCATCGTGCCATCGTCACAAATATTTCCCCATCGGACATCAGCCTCGTCCAATTGCGCCGACTCAATTTCCGCCGGCAAGATAGACACGCCGATTCAGAAATGATACCGCTACCATGAAGACGCCAAGTCGCTCATCATTTATGGGGAATATAGCCGGCGGCCTTGCTCAACCTCCGGCCCGCTTTGTCCGCGGTGAGGAAGGGGGACATAATCTTCCGTGCGCTATCCTGTCGCCTGCCCGTGGGCCGCGTAGCAGCGCTTCTGGCGACCGAGCGTAGCCACCGGCCCGACGAAATCATGCCTCTCACAACGGATCCGACTGCCATGCGACGAATTCGAAACCGCACAAGCGGCCTGTCGGCCTTCGCCATGCTCAGCTCCCTCCTCTGCGTTGCGCCCGCGACCATCGCGCTCCCGGCGCATGCGCAGATCAGGACAGGACAAGCCGCAGCCGTCGAAGCATCCTCGGCTGAGCCTCTCTCATCCGTCCCGACATTGGCGCAGCCAACAGAGGGCAACAGCCGCTTTCAATGGTCTTCAACCGCGCCGCTCATCCTGCCCAAGCCGGATGCGGCGCATCAGCTGGTTGCGGTCAAGGATCCGTCGGTCGTCTATGCGAATGGCAAATTCCATGTGTTCATGACAACGGCCGGCCCTCAGGGCTGGGGACTCGCCTACACGAGCTTTCGCACCTGGCGCGAGGCGCAGGGCGCGCGCCTGACGTTCCTCGACCGGTCGGGCATCGGCCCGGGATATCGCGCCGCACCCCAGGTCTTCTACTTTGCGCCGCAGAAGCGCTGGTACATGATCTTCCAAGGCGGCGACCCGCTCTATTCAACGACCAGCAACATTGACGATCCGCTATCTTGGAGCGCGCCAAAGCCCATTTTCGCGACTGTGCCGGACGTGGTCAAAGGAGACGACGGCCGGCCGGTCTGGCTGGATTTCTGGGTGATCTGCGACGACAGTCGCTGCCATCTCTTCAATACCGGAGACAATGGCCGCCTTTATCGGTCCGAGACTTCGCTGCACGACTTTCCGCGGGGTTTCGGGAATATGCAGGTCGTGTTGAACGATACCCGCGACCGCTTGTTCGAGGCCAGCATGACCTACAAGGTCGCGGGTGCCGGCGCCTACGTCACCATGGTCGAGGCGATTGGGCCGAAGGGGCGCTATTTCCGCTCCTGGACCAGCGACCGGCTCGACGGATCCTGGACGCCTTTGGCCGACAGCCTGGCCGATCCGTTCGCTGGATCGGGCAACGTCGATTATCCGGGCGGGCGCTGGACGCTCGACATATCGCATGGCGAGCTGATACGCGCGGGCAACGACCAGAGCTTGACCATCGATCCCTGCAACCCGCTGCGGTTTCTCCACCAGGGAGTCGATCCGCGCGCGGACGCAAGCGACTATCTCAATCTTCCTTATCGGCTCGGCTTGCTCACCGCCGCGCGGCAAAATCCGATTTCGGCGATGTGCCGGACAAAGCGCGACACCAACCCGCGCACCAATGCGCAACGATGAATGGCAGTTCTGTTTCGGTGCACGCCGGCAGGTCTGACACGCACTCCTCGGCGCGAGTAGGCACGCGGCCATCGCCCGGCAACAGTTTCGCTGCTCACTGGAGTGGCGTGACGGCTGGCGAGCGCATCGTCCGCGTTTCCACATCTAACGTTCGAGGAGACAGCGCCATTATAGATCGCACAACGGCGCAAGGATAATGTGCCGCGATATCTTCGTGGGTGGGCTTGGCCTATCTTGTGGGCATCTAGGATAGGAGCTGGCGCGATGGTTCACGGACTCGCGATTCGAGGTCTACTCGCTGCGCCAGTTGCTCTGACGGTCGCTCCGGCCATGGCGCAGGAGCAGGTGCCGTGGGTCGACATCACGCCGCGCGCAGACCTGGCGGGCTGGCACATCGCGGGCGGACGGGCGCCGTATGAGGTCGTCGGCGGCGAGCTTATCGGACGCGCAGCACCGGGCCCGGCGAACAGCTGGCTGGTGTCCGACCGGCAATATGGCGACTTCATCCTGGAATATGACGCGAAGACCGATCCGGTGCTCAACTCCGGGGTCATGATCCGCGGCCAGAGCCGGCCCGATTACCGCAACGGCGTGGTCTTCGGCTACCAGGCCGAGATCGACCCGTCGAAGCGCGCATGGAGCGGCGGCATCTATGACGAGCAGCGCCGGCAATGGCTCCATACGCTCGGCCGCAACGATGCGGCGCGGCGCGCCTTCCGCTCGGGCGACTGGAACCATTATCGCGTCGAGGCGATCGGCAACCGCCTGCGCACCTGGGTGAACGGCGTGCCCGCCGCGGACATCGTCGATGACACCGATGCGAAGGGGTTCATCGCGTTCCAGGTGCACGCCATCCCCGACGCGCTGGCCAGTCGTAAGCCTGAGGTACGGTTCCGCAATGTCCGGATCATCAGCGAGAACCCGGCTCGCTTCGCCTTGCCGGCGACGGCGCTGGAGCAGCAGGGCTGGCTGACCAACCGCCTGTCCGACGGCGAGCGGCGCGCGGGCTGGACGCTGCTGTGGGACGGCAGCACGGCGAAGGGCTGGCGAAGCGCCAAGGGGAAGGGGTTTCCGGGTAGCGGCTGGTCGATCCGCGACGGTGTCCTGTCCGTAAAGGGGGGCGGCGGAGACATCGTCACCGCGCGGGATTATCGCAACTTCGAGCTGTCGGTCGATTTCCGCCTGACGCCCGGCGCCAACAGCGGGATCAAATATCGTATCGATCCCCGGACGCAGGTCGGCCTCGAATATCAGCTGCTCGACGATACGCGCCATCCGGATGCCAAGATGGGCCGCGACGGCAACCGCACGCTCGCCTCGCTCTACGACCTGATCCCCGCGCGCAACCTGTCGGACCCCGACAGTCCGGGCAAGCGGATCAATCCGTCCGGCGAATGGAACCGCGCGGTGATCGTCGTGCGCGGCCGGCATGTCGAGCATTGGCTGAACGGCTTCAAGGTCGTCGAGTACGAGCGCGGCTCGCCCGAGTTCCGCGCGCTCGTCGCGCAGAGCAAGTTCGCGGGACGGACGGGCTTCGGCGAAGGCGAGCAGAGCCCGATCCTGCTCCAGGATCATGGGGACCGCGTCGATTTCCGCTCGATCAAGCTGCGCCAGTTGCAAGGGGAATGACGATGCTCGACCGCCGGACGATGATGAAGGGCGCGGGTGCCACGCTCGGCATCGCGATGAGCGCGCGCAGCTATGCGAAGATCAGGGGCGCCAACGACCGGCTGCGCGTCGCGGTGGTCGGCGTCAACGGCCGCGGGCAGGCGCATTGGGGCGCCTTCTCGAAGCTGCCGAACGTCGAGGTCGCGGAGTTCGTCGATGTCGATTCGCAGGTGCTCGCCAAGCGCACGGCCGAGTTCGTCGCCAAGGGGAACGCGCGGCCGAGAACCGAGCGCGACTATCGCCGCATGCTCGACCGCAAGGGCATCGACATCGTCACGGTGGCGACGCCGGATCATTGGCACGCCAAGATGGCGATCGACGCAATGGATGCCGGCCGGGACGTCTATTGCGAGAAGCCGATCAGCCTCGCCCCGGCCGAGGGCGAGGCGATGATCGCGGTGCAGCAGCGCACCGGCCGCAAGCTGCAGGTCGGCAACCAGCAGCGATCGAGCGTCGAGACCCAGCAGCTCGCCGCGCTGATCAAGGCCGGCGAGCTCGGCGACGTGTACGAGGCGCAGACCTGGTATGCCAACAACCGCGTCTCGATCGGGCGGGGGCACGAGATGGCGCCGCCGCCGCATCTCGACTGGGATCTGTGGCAGGGGCCGCGGCCGCGCGGACCCTATCGCTCCAACCTCGTGCCCTATAACTGGCACTGGTTCTGGAAGTACGGGACCGGCGAGACCTGCAACAATGCGATGCACGAGCTCGACGTGGCGCGCTGGCTGATGGGGCTAACCTTCCCGGAGACGGTGACGGCGCGCGGCTCGCGCCAATTCTATCGCGGCGACGATTGGGAGATGTACGATACGCTCGCGCTCGATCTCGTCTATCCCGACGGGCGTGCGATCCGGTGGGACGGGAACAGCTGCAACGGCATGCAGCGCTACGGCCGCGGGCGCGGCGTGCTGTTCCTCGGGACCAAGGGCTCGGCGGTCGTCGATCGCAACGGGTTCGAGCTCTACGACCTCGCCGGCAAGCAGGTGCGCCAGGTCGCCGCGGCAGCGAGTTCCGAGACCACGGGGACGGTCGGCGAAGGCGCGCTCGACGTCCTGCACGCCGGCAACTTCGTCGACGTCATCCGTGGCCGGGCAAGCGCGCTCGCGTCGCCGATCCGCGAGGGGCATATCAGCACGACGCTCTGCCACCTCGGCAACATCGCCTATCGCACCAAGTCGACGCTCACGCTCGACACCGCGACCGGCAAGCCCTCCGGCGCCGAGGCGATGAAGCTCTGGTCGGTCGACTACGAGCCGGGCTGGGAGGTGAAGGCCTGATCGTCCTGTGCTCGCCCCGATGATTGCGATGCAGCCCGAGCGGTTCGCCGCGATGGGGACGCGGGTCGAGCTGCATCTGTTCGGCTCGGACGATCGCGCCGCGCTGCTCGCGGCGCGGCGGGCGATCGAGGCGGTCGACGACGCGCTGACGATCCACCGGCCCTCGGCGACGACGGCGCTCAACGAATGCCTGATGGCAGGGCGGCCCTGCCGGATCGACGATCCGGTGCTGCTCGACGCGCTGGTCGAGATCGAGGCGGCCTATCCGGCGACATACGGCCTGTTCGATCCGGCCGCGGATGTGTCGAGGCCCGGGGCGGGGTGGAACATGATCTCGTTCGGCCGGGACAACGCCGGCATCGAGGCGTCGCGGCCCGTCGCGCTCGACTTCGGCGGGTTCGGCAAGGGTTTCGCGCTCGACCGGGCATGCGCGACACTGAGGGCGGCGGGCGTCGCGTCAGCCTTTCTGTGCGCGGGCGAGAGCTCGATCGCGGTCGTCGGCGAACATCCGCTCGGGGGAGGCTGGCCGGTCGCGATCCCCCATCCTCTGGAGCCTGGACGGTTCCTCGCGGAATTCGAGCTGCGCGACGAAGCGCTCTCGATCTCGTCGACCGTCGGCGCCGGAACGGCCGCGCCGGAACGCGCCGCGATGATCCGTCCGACGGACACTTCCGTCGTCACCGCGCCGCGCACCACCGTCGCCATCGACCGCAGCGGCGCGCGTGCCGAGGCAATGAGCACGGCGCTGATCGTCGCCGACGACGATCAGGCCGGGTATCTGTTGGACTGCGGTCGGGCGTGCAGCCCGCCTCAATCCTCCCCCGCCAGGGGGAGGTGGCACGCGCAGCGTGACGGAGGGGGCGGAAGCACATCGATAGCGGGTCGCCGTCCTCCCCCTCCGTCAGTCCCCGTCTTCGCGGAGACTGACACCTCCCCCTGGCGGGGGAGGATTGAAGGTCGATCGGCCGTGACGCGCCGCTTCCTGTTCGATTTCAGCCGTGAAGCGGCGATGCCCGTTCAACCAGGTGAGATGGCTCTGCAATGACCGACAAGGATTTCGACCTCACGCGGCGCGCGTTCATCGACGGCGTCCTGAAGGCGACGGCCGCCGCCGGCATGGCGGCGGCCGCGCCCTGGGCGGTCTCTGCCGCAGGAGCCGAGCCGGTCGCGGGCGATCGCGTGCGGCTGGGCGTGATCGGGACGGGCGATCGCGGCCGGACGCTGATCCGCAACATCCTCAAGACCCGCAACTGCACGGTCGCCGCGATCTGCGACAATTTCGAGCCGCATCTGACTAAGGGCCGCGCGCTGGTCAGCCCGGGCACGCGCGCCTTCGCCGATCATCGCGCGATGCTCGACGCCGGCGGCCTCGACGCGGTCGTCATCGCGACCCCGCTCGATGTCCATGCGGCCCAAGCCCTGGATTCGTTCGACGCGGGACTGCATGTTTGGTGCGAGAAGGCGATGGCGCGCACGATCGCCGATTGCAGCGCGATGGTGAGGAAGTCGCAGGACAGCCGCAAGGTTCTGCAGATCGGCCACCAGCGCATGTTCCATCCGACCTATCTCAACGCGCTGCGCCGGGTGAAGGCGGGCGAGATCGGGCTGGTCACCCAGATCCGGGCGAGCTGGCATCGCAACACCAGCTGGCGGCGCCCGGTCCCGGCCGGAGCCACCGACCGGCAGATCAACTGGCGGCTCTATCGCGACGCCTCGGCGGGATTGATGACCGAGCTTGCGACCCATCAGCTCCAGGTCGGCAACTGGTTCCTCGACGCGGTGCCGACGCGGGTGATCGGATCGGGCAGCATCTGCTTCTGGAAGGACGGTCGCGACGTCTACGACCATGTCGCGCTGGTCTACGAATATGCCGGCGGGCGGAAACTCGTCTACACCTCGCTGCTGAACAATGCGCGCTATGGCTGCGAGGAGCAGATCCAGGGCAGCAAGGGGACGATCGAGCCGGAGCTCGGCCGCATCTATCAGGAGGTGCCGCCCAAGGTGCTGGCGCTCCAGCGGATGCAGGAGGACGTGAAGCGCGGCCACAAGCGCACCGTCCCGATCGGCGGCGCCACCTGGTTCCCCGAGCTCCCCGTCACGACGCCGGGGGACTCGCTGGGCTGGGGCGAGTATGACGAGACGATGCTGCAGTTCGAGGGGTTCGGTGAAGCGGTGCGTTCAGGCAGGCCGCTCCCAAGGCTGCTGGCGCAGGCCTATTACGCCAGCGTCGCCTCGCTGCTCGGCGAGCAGGCGATGGACCGCGGCGAGGCCATGGCCTGGCCGACCGACCTCGTCAGCATCTGACTATCGAACGTATCACCAAGAGGAACCCGCCGTGATCGAATCCAACCGCCGCGAGCTTCTGGGCCTTCTCTCTGCGAGCGTCGCCGCCGGCTTCGCTGCCGACGCGCTCGCGCAATCCGCCACCCGCGGCGACGCGCCGACCGAGGGCGCGCCGGCACGGCCTGCGCCCGAAGCCAAGTATCGCGTGCCGTTCGCCGTGATCGGGCTCGACCACAATCACATCTATGGCATCACCGATGCCGTGATCCGCGGCGGCGGCGTGCTGACCAGCTTCTACGCCGCCGATCCCAAGCAGATCGCGATGTTCCAGAAACGCTATCCGGGAGTCCCGCTGGCGCGCTCGGAGGACGAGATCATCGAGAACCGCGCCATCAAGCTGGTGTGCAGCGCGGCGATCCCCAGCCTGCGCGCGCCGCTGGGCATTCGCGTCATGCGGGCGGGCAAGGATTATCTGAGCGACAAGGCTGCGGTCGTTTCGCTGCAGCAGCTCGCCGATGTCCGCCGCGCGATCAAGGAGACGGGTCGCAAGTTCGGGATCATGTATTCGGAGCGCCTCGAGGTGCCGGCCGCGGTCATGGCCGGCCAGCTCGTCCACGACGGCGCGATCGGGCGGGTGATCCAGACGGTCAACCTCGCCCCCCACCGACTGGCCGCCCCGACCCGGCCGGACTGGTTCTGGGACACGAAGCGCAATGGCGGCATCCTCACCGATGTCGGCAGCCACCAGGCCGACCAGTTCGTCTATCTGACGGGCAGCAGGCGCGCCCATGTCGTCGCGTCGCAGACCGGCAACTTCAACCATCCCGAGCACCCTCAGTTCGAGGATTTCGGCGACATGGTGCTGAACGGGGACGGCGGCACCGGCTATGTCCGGGTCGACTGGTTCACGCCCGACGGCCTGCCCACCTGGGGCGACGGCCGCCTGTTCATCCTCGGGACCGAGGGCTTTATCGAGCTGCGGAAATATGTCGATGTCGCAGGGCGGCCCGGCGGGAACCATCTGTTCATCGCCGACCGCAAGGGCACGCGCTATCTCGACTGCTCGAAGGTGCCGCTGCCCTTCGGCCCGCAGTTCGTGACGGACATCGTCGAGCGCACATCGCTCGCACAGGACCAGGACGGCGCCTTGCTCGCGGCGGAGCTCGTGCTCACCGCCGAGGCGCGCGCGACACCAGCCAGGGCACCCGCCAGCTAGGCTGGAAGGATCCACGTCCTCGCCTGATCATGCAGCTCCCGGATTGCCGCGGCCAGCACCGGACCGCCCGCTTCGGGCCGGTTCCCATCGAGCCGGGTCGCGGCGCCACTGGCCTACTCGATAATCGGGCGATCGATGGGTCCCGCCGGCGTCCATCTAAGAATGCGGGGCGGCGTGTCTGCGGCAATCAATGCATGATTGCAATGCATGGTAATGCACGATAATGCACGTTCATGAATCGAGAACCGCCTGAAGAGCGTCGCGAGACGATCGCCGCCAGACTGGCCGAGGGATCCAGCCTTTCAGCGACCGCGTTGGCGGAGGAGTTCGGCGTCTCGCCCGACGCGATCCGGCGCGATCTGCGCGCGCTTGCGGCAGAGGGGCGATGCCGCCGCGTCTATGGCGGCGCGCTTCCGCTGTCGCCGGCGTCCACGCCGATGCGCACCCGCAGCCAGGAAGCGCCCGGCCGGAAGGCTGCTCTGGCGGAGGCGGCCACCAGGTGCATCCAGCGCGGCGACTTTCTGTTCCTCGACAATGGCAGCACCAATCTCGCCCTTGCACAGCGCCTTCCCCGGAGCGGCCTGAAGGTCGCCACCAACTCCGTCTCCATCGCTGCAATCCTCGCGGATCGGGACGATATTGAGCTCTACCTGCTCGGCGGGCTTGTGCGTCCGGGGATCGGCGGGTGCGTCGATGCCGACGCGATGCTGGCCCTTCAGCAGATGAACATCGACCTTTGCTTCCTCGGCGCCTGCGCGGTGTCCGTCGAGGAGGGGGTGTCGGCCTTTGATGCCGCTGACGCCGCCTTCAAGCGGACGGTGCTGCGCTGCAGCCGTCGCGCCGCGCTGCTGAGCACCAGCGAAAAACTCGCGACGCGCGCGCCCCATCGGGTTGCGCCGCTGGAAGCGATCGACGCGCTCGTCGTCGAACATGACGCTGTGGAGCATATCGACCTGGGAGCGGTGCGCGCGCTCGGCCTGGACGTCATCACCCCCATGCGAGGCGCTGAATGAACGCGGGCATCGCCGAATCCGCAAAGCGAAAGATCAGCATGACTTCTTCCGAACGGGCGGCCAGGCTGGCGACGCGCCTGTCCTTTCTGGTCGCCGGATTTGGCATCGCCTGCTGGGCGCCGCTGGTTCCCTATGCCAAGGAGCGCCTCGGCGTCGGCGACGCGACATTGGGTCTGCTGTTGTTGTGCATCGGCATCGGCTCGGTGACCGCGATGATCCTGACCGGTCCGCTCAGTGCGCGATTCGGCAGCAAGCCCGTCATCCTGGCGGGCGGGTTCGGCCTGGCGGCCGTGCTGCCGTTCCTGACGCTTGCGCCGGATCCGCTGACCCTCGCCGCGGCGCTGCTCGCATTCGGCGCAGCGCTCGGTTCGATCGATGTAGCGATGAACATCCATGCGGTGGAGGTGGAGCGCGCCGCGGGCGTGCCGCTGATGTCCGGCTTCCATGCCTTGTTCAGCATCGGCGGCTTTGCCGGCGCCGGGCTGATGACCTCGCTGCTGTCATGGCGTGTCGATCCGGCGATCGGCACCTCGGCCTGCGCAGCGATCATGGCGGTCGTCATGGCGATCGCCGCGCCGCGGCTTCTCCGCGATGCCCAGACGGAGGAGGGGCCGCTGTTCGTCGCACCGCGCGGCATCGTGGTGCTGCTGGCGGGCCTTGCCGGTGCGACCTTCCTGGTGGAAGGCGCAATGCTCGACTGGAGCGCACTGCTCATCACGCGCGCCGGCCTCGTCGCCGCGCAACAGGGCGGAATGGGCTATATGTTCTTCGCGATCGCGATGACGATCGGCCGTTTTGCGGGCGACGCCGTGACGCAACGCATCGGCGATCGGGCGGTCCTGTTCGGGGGCGGTATCGTGGCGGTCACAGGCTTCGTTATCCTGCTCTTAGCGCCGGGGATCGTCATCGCCGTGGCGGGTTTCGTTCTCATCGGTCTTGGCGCTTCGAACATTGTGCCGGTTCTCTTCCGCAAGGCGGGATCGCAGGCGGTCATGCCGATGGCGCTCGCGATCGGGGCAATCACGACCACCGGCTATGCCGGCATTCTTGTCGGCCCTGCCGGCATCGGCTTCGTTGCGGGAGCCGTGGGGCTTGAAACTGCCTTCTGGATGCTCGCGGCGCTCATGTGCATTGTGCCCGCGACAGCGAGCATCGTCGCCGGCGGAAAGGGTTCGCGGGCGAGCATTTGAGGCACTGTCCAAGTCCCGGACTGGCGAAGCCTGCTTGGTGTCAGCGCTTCTTCGTCACCTGATCAACGCCCACGTCGATGACCAAGACCATCGCTTCGTAGGCGACATCGGGCTTACGATGCTCGATCGCGTCTGCAATTCTTGCATGCCGGGCGACATTCTCGTGCATCGCGTCGATCGTCATCGGCGTGCTCAAGGAGAAATATGCGCCGAGCGCGACCTCGACCACCCCTGAAAAAGCCCGAAACAGCGGATTTCCCGACGCGGCGGCGATCGCCACGTGGAAGGCCAAGTCGGCTAGAACAAACGCATGCCGGTCTTCGATGGACGCGGCCATGCTATCGAGGGCTGCTCGAATTTCCCGCATATGCTCGTCGGTCCGTTGAAGCGCGGCAAGCGCGACGGCGGCGGGCTCCACGGCGCGGCGCATCTGCGCCAGATGCTCGAAGAATTCCGGATCGAGCCCGAGGCGCACGCGCCAAGTCAGCACATCCGGATCGAACCAGTTCCAGTATTCGGGCGGAAGAACATGTGTTCCAACGCGGCTCTTGGCATTGATCAGTCCCTTCGCGACGAGCGTCTTGGTGACCTCGCGCATCAGAACCCGAGAGGCCCCGAAGCGGCTGCGGAGTTCTTCCGCCAGCAGCACGCGGCTACCTGGGGCACGAGCGCCAGAAAGTATCTCGGACCCAAGGATCGAGACGATCTCATCGTGTCCGGCAGCACGGCCGGTCCTTCTTATCATGTGTCCCGCAGCCATCATGTCCCCCGTGCGGGGCGCCCGCATCCCGAGTCAAGGCACTTGCGTCGATCCCTCAATTAGTAATAACAATATTCCTAATAAACATAACCGTTGATGAGAGGGGAGAGATGAAAAGCGGGAAACCTGCGTCCTTGTCGCGTGGGAAAGTGGTCCGGGGGCGGGGCAGGCCAAGAACTGTCGTCGCGAGTCCGCGGGGACTCCGGCGTTTGGCGGTCACCGCCGCGCTGGCCTTGTCGATCGCGTCGCCGGCCTGGGCGCAGGTGCTGACGGACGAACAGCGTTCGGCAGCGAAGACGGCAAATGCGGATCCGGCACTCGCGCCCGATCTGCTCCTGTCCGCGAAGGACATGGCCTGGTGGCGCGATGCCAAGCTCGGCATCTTCGTGCACTGGGGCCTGTACGCCATTCCCGGGAAGGGCGAGTGGCACATGTTCAACGACAAGGTGCCGGCGGCGGAATACGCCAAGCTGTCGCAACAGTTTAACCCGCGGCACTATGATGCCCGCGCATGGGCACGCCTCGCGCACGAGGCCGGCGCTCGCTACATGGTGATGACCGCCCGTCATCACGACGGCTTTTCCCTGTTCCGCAGCCCGTCCAGCTATGGCGGATATGATTCGGTGCGGTCTGCCGCGCAGCGTGATCTCGTCGCGGATTTCGTGACGGCGGTGCGGGGCGAGGGGTTGCGCGTCGGCCTCTATTATTCCCCGATGGACTGGCGCTTCCCGGGCTATTTCCAGCCGAAGGAGCTGCCCGACAACGCCCAGCTGATGAAGCGGCAGACCTATGGCCAGATCGAGGAGCTGATGCGCAACTATGGCCGCATCGACATCCTCTGGTGGGACGGCGGATGGCTGGCGCACAAGGGGACCGATGCCGACGCGGCGGGCTTTTGGGAATCGGACAAACTGAACCGCATGGTGCGGCGTTATCAGCCAAAGGCGGTGATCAATCCCCGCTCGGGCTGGCAGGGCGATTTCGATGTCGCGGAGGGCGGCTCGCCGATCACCGGGCCGATCCGCGCGCGTCCATGGGAAAAGACCTTCTCGATCAATCGGTCGGCCTGGGGGTTCACCCCCGACAAGAACACGCTCGGTGCGGATGAGGTGATCGTGCTGCTGGTCAATGCAGTGGTGCGCAACGGCAATGTGCTGGCGAATGTCAGCCCTGATCCCGATGGCCGGATTCCGGCCGACCAAGCGAAGACGCTGCACGGGGTTGGCGAATGGCTCAAGCGTCACGGCCGGGCGATCTACGGCACCCGGCCGGGGCCGCTTCAGCCGGTCGATAACGTCCATGGCTCGACCCAGTCCGGCGACAGCGTCTTCCTGCATATTCTGAGCTGGCCGGACGAGGCGCTGACGGTTCCGATCACGGGCCCGGTCCACGACGTAGTCAATCTATCCGGCGCCGAGGTGACGTGGCGCAAGGAGCCGAACGGAATCCGGATCATGGTGCCGCCCGCATCGCGCGGCGCGGCCGTGACCATCGTGGAGGTGAAGGGCGGCAATGCGGTTCGTTAGGTGGATGGTTCGCGCGTTGGTCGCCGCGATGGCGGTCGCCGGCACGGTTGCTCCGGTCTCGGCGCAGATCCGCAATCTGTCGCAGGACTGGCTGTTCCATCGCGGCGACGTCGCTGGCGGCGAGCAGCCGCAGCTCGACGACCTGCGCTGGCGAAAGGTGGTCGTTCCGCACGACTGGGGGATCATGGACAAGCCCGACGGCTCGCCTCCATTCGATCCCAAAGCGGTGGGCGGGCAGGATTCGGGCTATCTGCCCGGCGGAAAGGGCTGGTATCGCCGGCACCTGACGTTGAGCGCGGCCGAGGCCGCCCGCGTCGCGCGGCTCGCGTTCGAGGCCGTGTACATGGACGCCGATATCTGGCTCAACGGCGAGCATCTCGGCCGGCATCGTTACGGCTACACGGCGTTCGCCTTCGACCTGACCGGCAAGCTGCGCGCGGGGCGCAATGTCATCGCCGTTCGCGTGAACCATGAGGATCCTTCCTCGCGCTGGTACGCCGGATCCGGCATCATTCGCCCGGTCACGCTCGAACTGTCGAGCCGCGTCCATCTCGATCCCGACAGCATCTTCGTCACCACCCCGGTCGCCACCC
Organism: Sphingomonas sp.; assembly: GCF_036402235.1. Lineage (GTDB taxonomy): Bacteria > Pseudomonadota > Alphaproteobacteria > Sphingomonadales > Sphingomonadaceae > Sphingomonas. Next base: position 94,986 of record NZ_DASWTG010000032.1, read on the forward strand.
AACAGCGCGGCGTGGTTTCGGCGCGTGCCACGATCGCGAACCGGTCGAACGAGCCCGCGCGTGTCGAGCTGATCTCGCGCGTGGTCTCCCGCGCGGGCAAAGTGGTCGGCGAGGCTCGCGAGGTCCGGTCGGTCGCGCCCGGCGGACGCAACGAGGGCGTGCAGACGCTGGAACTGGCGCGCCCGGCCTTATGGTCGCCCGGCGCCCCGAACCTCTACACGCTGGTCCAGCAAGTGCGCATCGGCGGCAAGCTGGTCGATGAGCGCCGCACGCGGTTCGGCCTGCGCACCATCACGATCGACGCCCGTCAGGGCCTGCGCATCAACGGCACGCCGGTGAAGCTGCGCGGCGGCAATATCCATCACGACAATTACATGATCGGCGCCGCCGGCGCGCCCGACGCCGACCGGCGCAAGGTCCGGCTGATGAAGGCGGCCGGCTACAATGCGATCCGCAACGCACACAACCCGGCCAGCCAGGCGACGCTCGATGCCGCCGACGAGCTCGGGATGCTGGTCATCGACGAAGCTTTCGATGCCTGGGCCAAGAGCAAGCGGGACCGCGACTATGCCCGCTTCTTCGCCGAGAACTGGGCGCACGACATCGACAGCATGGTGCGCAGCGGCCGCAATCACCCGAGCGTGCTGTTCTGGAGCATCGGCAACGAGATTCCCGAACAGGGTAGCCCGGAGGGCGTCGCGACGGCTCGGCAACTCGCCGAACGGGTCCGGCAGCTCGATCCGACACGGCCGGTGACCCAGGCGGTAAGCATCGATCCCCCGCAAAGCCGCGCGCAATCCGCGGTCCTCGACGTGGCCGGCTACAATTACCGGGCGCATCTGTTCGATGAGGAGCACAAGCACCTGCCCGAGCAGGTCATGTACACGTCGGAATCCCTGCCCAAGGATGCGTTCGCCTATTGGCGCACGGTCGAGACGAGTCCCTGGGTCATCGGCGACTTCGTGTGGACCGCGGTGGACTATCTGGGAGAGTCCGGCATCGGCTGGATGGGCTATAGCCAGGATTGGCAGAAGCTCGGTCCCTATCCCTGGCATCTCGCCTATTGCGGGGAGATCGACGCGACCGGCCGGAAGCGGCCGGCGGCATATTATCGTCAGATCCTGTGGAAGACCGGCATCGACCCGATCGCCGCCTTCGTCCGGCAGCCTGCCGGGACAGAGGATCTGCCCGACCGCCACTTCTTTCCGATCACGCCGCCGCATCTCGACTGGTCGCTCGAGGACGTCCATCCAAGCTGGAGCTGGGCCGGTCAGGAAGGGAAGCCGCTCGAGGTGGCGGTCTATTCCGAGTTCCCCGAAGTCGAGCTGACGCTGAACGGAAAAAGCCTGGGACGTAAGGCTGTCGGTCTCGCCACCCGGTATCAGGCCTTGTTCACGGTGCCCTATGAAGCGGGCGAACTCGTCGCGATCGGCTATCGCAACGGCCGGCCGGCCGGCCGTTGGACGCTACGTACCGCTGGGGATGCCGCCCGTGTCGATCTGTCGCCGGACCGTCAGCAATTGCCCGCCGATGGCGAAGCGCTGGCCTATGTGGCGATCGAATTGAAGGACGCGGCCGGCACGCCGCTTTACGCCCGCGCCGGGGATCGCCGGGTGCGCGTCCGGGTGAGCGGTGCGGGAACGCTGGCGGGCATCGGCAACGGCGACCCGCGCGATGCGGCCAGCTTTCAGTCCGGCGTGCGCAGTACCTTTCACGGTCGGGTCGTCGCGGCGATCCGCGCCGGAACCGAGCCGGGCCCGATCGTCATCGAGATCGAAGCCGACGGGCTGCCGTCCCGGCAGATCCGTCTGAATGCCGTCCGCCCATAAATTTCGACTTTTCCGGAGACGACGATGATCTCGAAGCGTGAATTCCTCAAGGCCAGTGCCGCGACCGGCGTGTCCGCACTGGCTGGATCAGCCCATGCCGGCTCCAGCCTGGCTCAAGCGGCTGGACCATTCCGTCCGAGCTGGGATTCCTTCACCTCGACCTATCAGGCGCCGGACTGGTTCCGCGACGCGAAGTTCGGAATATGGGCGCATTGGAGCGCGCAATGCGTGCCGGAAGCGGGCGACTGGTATGCGCGGCACATGTATATGCAGGGCGAGCCGCAATATGAGCATCATCTGAAGCATTACGGCCACCCGGCCGATGTCGGCTTCATGGAGATGAACAACCGCTGGAAGGCCGAAAACTGGAATCCGGACGATCTGCTGGATCTGTATCGCGACGCCGGCGCGCGCTATTTCGTCGCACTGGCGAACCATCACGACAATTTCGACAATTACGCATCGAAATTCCACGAATGGAACTCCACCCGGGTCGGGCCGAAACGGGACCTGATCGGGATATGGGCCAAGGCGGCGCGCGCGCGGGGTCTGCGCTTTGGCGTGTCCAACCATTCCGCGCATGCCTGGCACTGGTTCCAGACCGCCTATGGCTATGATCCGATAGGCCCTCGCGCGGGGCAGCGTTATGACGCCTGGAAGCTGACCAAGGCCGATGGCCGCGGGAAATGGTGGGAGGGGCTCGATCCCCAGAACCTGTATTGCGGCCGCAATGCCGCGCTGGCCGACGGGATCACGACGCTCGAGGCGGCCAGGAAATGGCAATGGGAACATAACGGCAAATGGGACGAGAACCCGCCCGCGAACAATCCGGAGTTCGTCAAGCGCTGGTTCCTGCGCTGCAAGGATCTGATCGACAGCTATCAGCCCGATCTGCTGTATTTCGACAATTTCGATCTTCCGCTGGGTCAGGCCGGGCTCGACATCACCGCCTATTATTACAACAACTCGCACAAGCGGCACGGCAAGCTCGACGTCGTCGTCAATGCGAAGAACATGCCCGAAGCGCGCCGCGCTGCCTTGGTGGAGGATGTGGAGCGGGGCTTTCGCGGCGGGATTCAGCCGCATGCCTGGCAGACCGATACCTGTCTCGGCGACTGGCACTACAACCGCCAGCGCTTCATCGACAAATCCTATATGGGCGCCGCGGCGGTCGTGCATCGGCTCTGCGACGTGGTCGCGAAGAACGGCAATCTGCTGCTCAGCGTGCCGATCCGAGGTGACGGCACGATCGATGCGGAGGAACGCCGCATCGTGGAAGAAGTCGGCGGCTGGACTCGCCGGTTCGGTGAAGCGATCTATGGAACCCGTCCGTGGCACGTCTTTGGCGAAGGACCGACGGAAGTTGAGTCCGGGCAATTCGGCGAAGGCAAGATGAAGCCGTTCACGGCCGCCGACATCCGCTTCACGACCAAGCGCGGCGCCCTTTATGCGATAACCCTGGGACGGCCCCAGTCGGGCACAATTCTGATCCGTTCGCTGGCGGGCAAGCCGGTCGGCAGGGTCGAAGTCGTGGGCGCCCCCGTGCCGCTGCAATTCCAGTCGCGGCCGGAGGGCGTCGAAGTCTCCCTGCCGGACTCGGCGAGCCACGCATTCGGCGTCGCGCTCAAGATCATGGGGCCGGGGTTGATCGGCTGAACTGGTCGGTCCGTTTGGGGGACAAGGCATGAATATCCTGAAGCCGGCGCTTTTGTCCGCGTCGTTGCTCTTGGCGGGCACGGGCTTCGCGCATGCCCGGAGCGGGCAGATCCAGCCTGGCTGGCCGGGCGCGGGTGCCCTGTTCGTGGGTGCGAATTATCAACCGGTCGATCGTTCGCCCGAGCAGATCCGGCGCGACATCGCGTTGATGAAGTCGGCGGGATTCAACGTCGTGCGCATGGGCGATCTTTCCTGGGACTATTTCCAGCCGGCCGAGGATCGGTTCGAGTTCAAGGAATTCGATCGCGTCATGGACGCCATGCATGCGGCCGGCATCCGCGTGATCCTCGATGTCCCGGGGTTGCCCGCGCCGCTATGGCTGCACCGGAAGTATCCCGGGGTCGATATCGTCAGCCAGGATGGCAATCGCCGCTACCCCGCCGAACGGTATATGGAAGATATCAGCGACCCGGACTATCGCCGGCTCGCCAGGCAATTGGCGGAGCGCCTGTTCGAGCGCTACGCGAAGCATCCGGCGGTGATCGCGGTCGGATACGACAATGAAATCGGCAACAATTTCATGTCCTATTCGGATGCTACGCGCCGGCGCTTCATCGGCTGGCTGAAGGAGAAGTATCGGACGCTGGAGGCGTTGAACAAGGCGTGGGCGACCCAGCGCTGGTCGCGGCGGGTGAGCGACTGGGACCAGATCGATCTGCCCAATGCCGAAGGCCCGGGCGCACCCGAACCGTATCTCGACCTGCGGCGCTTCTGGTCCGGTGTCACGATTTCGGTCCTTGAGGATCTGGAGGCGATCCGGAAAAGAACCGTGCCCGACAAGCCCGCGATCTCCAATCTGTGGGACAGCAGCGAACGCAAGGGGTTCGACTATCTGGCCAGCTACCGCCGCTATGTCAGCTATGGCGCAATGGGCTATTATGCCGGCGACCCGATCAGCGGCGGGTTCGATTCGCTGATGATGAAGGGCGCGCTGTCCACCCCGATCTGGTTCAACGAGTTCACTGCCGGCGGCGGAGGCTATTACGGGACCAGGGGCCGCGCGAGGATGTGGGCCTATTTCGGCCTCATCAACGGTGCGCAAGCGGTACTCGCTTGGACCTTCAACTCGCATCGCGGCGGCGAGGAGCAAGCGCTGTTCGGGCTGGTCGACCATGACGACACGCCCTCATGGAAGCTCGACGAATTCGGCCAGCTCGCGAAGGAGTTCAGGACGCTGCAGTCGATGGGTTTCCCGCGGGCGCTCGATCCCAAGGTGGCGATCGCCTATTCGTTCGAGGCACGGATGGCTGCCAGTCAGCGCAACCAGACGAGCACGGTGCGGCAATATTTCACGATCCCCTATATGGATCACGCGCATAACGCCTTCGCGCCGCTGTATAACGACAATGTCGATGTGGCAGTGATCAATATCGGGCACGAGGATCTCAGCCGCTACCGCCTTGTCGTGGTGCCGGGACTGTACCTGATGGATCGGGCATCCGCCGAAGCGTTGCGCGGGTTCGTGAAGAATGGCGGCACCGTCATCATGTCCGCCATGTCCGCCAAGGTCGACGAGACCAGCCAATGGTTCGGTACGTCGCTTCCCGGCAGGCTCAGCGACGTGTTCGGACTCGCCACCAAGGAATTCTATCGCACCGAACAGCCGCTGACCGGCGAAGTGGCAGGCAAGGCATTTGCGACCAAGGCAAAGTTCTACGAAGTGCTGCGGCCTACGACCGCCAAGGTGATCGGCCGGTTCGACAATGTCGATGGATTCCCGCCCGCCGTCACCGTCAACCAGTTCGGCAAGGGGCAGGCGGTCTATGTGGCCGCGACTTCGGATCGCGCCCTGCTGCACGCGGTCTATCGCGATTTCTACGCGAAACTGGGCATCGAGCGGGGGCCGGAAACGCCGGAGGGCGTGTATGCGCGCGTCGTCGATGGCCGCACGCTCTATGTCAACACGACCACCGAATCCAAGCTGGTCGCCATAAGGGGAAGTCAATCCGGCCTGCTGACCGGCAAGACCTGGAATTCCACCCTGCGTCTGGAGCCCTATGGCGCCGATTTGCTGCGCTAGGAACGGCCGGTGCCGCCGCCGTCGCGCGGCGGC
>NZ_DASWTG010000033.1:0-8809 GCF_036402235.1 Sphingomonas sp.
AAGGACCGGCTCCAGGAAAGCGGCACCGCCCTCTCCGGCGGCCAGCAGCAGCGCCTGTGCATCGCCCGCGCGATCGCGGTCGACCCGGAAGTGATCCTGATGGACGAGCCCTGCTCGGCGCTCGACCCGATCGCCACCGCCCGCATCGAGGAGCTGATCCACGAGCTCCGGGGCCGCTACGCGATCGTCATCGTCACCCACAATATGCAGCAGGCCGCGCGCGTCTCGCAGCGCACCGCCTTCTTCCACCTCGGCACGCTTGTCGAATATGGTGAGACCGATCAGATCTTCACCGCGCCCCGGCAGGAGCGCACGAAAGACTATATCACCGGAAGGTACGGCTAATGGCGACCGGTCACGAACATACCGTCAAGGCGTTCGACCAGGACATCAAGCAGCTCCGCGCGCTGATCTCCCAGATGGGCGGACTGGCCGAGGAAGCGATCCGCGACGCGATGACCGCGCTCCAGCGCGGCGACACCAGGCTCGCCAAGGAAGTCCGCGCCAAGGACAAGGCGATCGACGCGATCGAGGCGGAGGTGGAGAAGCTCGCCGTCCGCGTCATCGCCTTGCGCGCGCCGATGGCCGACGACCTGCGCGAAGTGGTCGCTGCGCTCAAGATCGCGGCGGTGATCGAGCGCATTGGCGACTATGCCAAGAACATCGCCAAGCGCGTCCCGCCGGTCCATGCCACCGACGGCGAGCGGATCGAGGCGATCTCGCTGCTTCCCGCGATGGCGCAGATGGCCGGCGACATGGTTCATGACGTGCTCGACGCCTTTTCCGCGCGCGACGCCGAGGCGGCGATCCGCGTATCCGAGCGCGATGCGCGGCTCGACGATTTCTACGACAGCATCTTCCGCACGCTGGTGACCTATATGGTCGAGAATCCGCGCACGATCAGCGAGGTTGCGCACCTGCTGTTCGTCGCCAAGAATATCGAGCGGATCGGCGATCACGCCACCAATGTCGCCGAGATGGTCTATTTCGCCGCGACCGGGCAGTATCTGGCCGATCGCGATACGGATACCGCGGAGAACTGATATGAGCCGCGCACGCATGCTGCTGGTCGAGGACGACGCCGCACTCGCCGAGCTTCTGACCTATCATTTCAAGCGCGAGGACTTCGACGTCCGCCACACGCCGGACGGCGAGGAAGCGTTGCTGCTCGCCAAGGAAAGCGCGCCCGACATCGTCCTGCTCGACTGGATGGTCGAGAGCCTGTCGGGGATCGAGGTGTGCCGCCGCCTGCGCCGGATGAGCGAGACGGCGAACGTCCCGATCATCATGCTGACCGCGCGCGGCGAGGAGGAGGACCGCGTCCGCGGCCTCGAGACCGGCGCCGACGATTATGTCACCAAGCCGTTTTCCCCACGCGAGCTGGTCGCGCGCGTCGGGGCGGTGCTGCGCCGCGTGCGCCCGGCGCTGGCGGGCGAGGCGCTGACCTATTCGGACATCGAGATGGACACGGTCGGCCACAAAGTGCGCCGCGGCGGCGACGTCGTGCCGCTCGGTCCGACCGAGTTCCGCCTGCTCAAGCATTTCCTGGAGCATCCGGGCTGGGTCTTCTCGCGCGAGCGGCTGCTCGATGCGGTGTGGGGGCACGACAGCGACATCGAGAGCCGCACCGTCGACGTGCACATCCGCCGGCTGCGCAAGGCGATCAATGTCGGCAACCGTCCCGACATCATCCGCACCGTGCGCTCGGCCGGCTACGCGCTCGACGCGGGATAGATTCCGTCCCTGATGCGTTGGCGGGCCGAGCAAAGATGCTCTGACCGAAACAAGTCAGGAGGAAGTCCATGAAGCTGCTCGCCTTTGCCACGGCCGCCGCGCTCGCGATGACCGGCGCCGCCGCCTTCGCGCAGGATACGCAGACAGCACCTGCTCCGGCTGCTCCCGCGGCACCAGCTGCCCCGGCGCCCCCCGCCACTGAGGATCCCGTCGGCGGCTACCAGCCGTCCACGCCTGCCATCCAGGGCGATACCAGCAGCGGCCAGAAGCCGATCTTCCAGGCCAACCCGATGACGCCGACCCAGGCGTTCCCGCCGCCGCCGCCGCTCGACAAATATCCGTTGTGCAGGAAGGGTCAGACCGACAATTGCCGCCAGCGCGGCGGGTGAGCTGAACGGCGCGGCATACCCAATGGCTGCCGCGCCTTCGCCCGATCTTGCCTAAGCGGCGCGCAAGCGGCACACCCGGCGCAAATAGCCGGGAGGGTGCATGACAATCAGGTTCGACGGGCGGGTAGCCATCGTCACAGGCGCAGGCGGCGGACTTGGGCGCGCCTATGCGCTCGAGCTTGCGCGCCGGGGCGCGAAGGTGGTGGTCAACGACCTTGGCGGGTCTCGCGACGGCACCGGCCATTCGGACGCGGCAGCAAAAGTCGTCGCGGAGATCGAGGCGCTGGGCGGCGAAGCGATCGCCAATGGCGGCAGCGTCACCGACTATGCCCAGATGGAAGCCATGGTCGCCGCGGCGACGGCGAAATGGGGCGGCGTCCATATCCTGATCAACAATGCCGGCGTGCTGCGGGACAAGAGCTTCGCGAACATGGAGCCGGAGGATTTCCGCTTCGTCGTCGATGTCCATCTCAACGGATCCGCCAACGTCACCAAGGCGGTGTGGGCGACGATGCGGGATCAGGGTTACGGGCGCATCCTGATGACCGCATCCTCGACCGGTCTTTACGGCAATTTCGGGCAGGCCAATTACGGCGCGGCGAAGCTCGGCCTCGCCGGCCTGACCAAGACGCTCTATCTCGAGGGTGCGAAATACGACATCCGCGTCAATACGATCGCCCCGACCGCGGGCACGCGGATGACCGAGGACATCTTCCCCGAAGCGGCCTTCCAGGCCTTCACGCCCGAAAGCGTGGCACCCGCCGCACTCTACCTCGTCAGCGAGGACGCGCCGACCAACATGATCGTCGGCGCAGGAGCAGGCGTGTTCCAGGCGGCCTATATTACCCTGACGCCCGGCGTGCGCCTGCAGGGCGAGGAGCTCACGCCGGAGGGCATTGCCGCCAACTGGAGCCGGATCACCGACCGCATGGGCGAGATCGTTCCCAAATCGGGCGGCGAGCAGGCGATGAGCATCATGGCCAAGCTGCAGCGCTGAATCCCGCGGGACTCGGCGCAGAACCGGCATCCATGCGCTTCCGGAACGACCGGCTTCGCTTCACCTGCCGCGGGATCGCGTGCGATTTTCGACGGTACGCCGCCGAAAACTACTCAAAATGACGACACTCTCCGCCCAATCGCGCAAAATGAGTAGCTGATACGTTGCGCATATCCTGAATTCCGCCTTCACTTCTCCTGAATTGGGGGATTTCAAGGCGTTGGTGCGTTGTGCGGTCATTGCTGGAGGAGCGCCGAGTGATGGCGTTTGAACCAGCCCAACAGCATCAGGCTGCAGCGCCCCTCCAGGGGCCGTTGTTCGAGGGATTGCTGACCGAGTTCGCGGCGTCTGCGATGTCCGCGGGCATCGCAGCGCTCGGTGCACCCAATCGCGCGCTGATCTTTGCCGCCGCAGCCCGGGCATGCGGCCCCTTCGATTCCGGACCGGGCCGTTCGCATCCGGTGAGCGTCAATGCGCTCGCCGCCTCGCTCGCTCGCCCATTCGAGACGATCCGCCGGCAGGCGAACATGCTGATCGGCGACGGCCTGCTGGTTCGCAGCGAGACCGGCTTGTCGGTGCCGCTTCAGGTGATCTGCGACCCGCGTGTCGCGCTGATGGCCGACGGCTGCCACGACCTGCTCGTCCGGCTGGTGGAGGATGTGCGCGCCGCCAACCTGATCCTGCCCGAGCCGCGCCCTGACAGGCCCTATGATCCCCGCGCGGGGATCGGCATTGCCTTTGACCTGCTGCTTGCCACGATCGAGTGCCACCATCACCGTAGGGAGAACTGGACCCGCCTCGCGCTCATCTTTGCGATCGAATGGGCCAATCGCCGGTTCGCGCATGCCGCGGGGCCATATCTGGCGCCGGTCAAACCGAGCACGGTGGCACGCATTCTTGGCCTCCCCTATGCCACCGTGTCGCGAAACATCGAGGGGCTGGCTGCAGCCGGCAAGCTGCGCCGCGTTCCCGAAGGGCTGGTGATTGCGCCCGATCTGGTCACTGCGCCCGCTGCTGCGGACGCGCGGCTCGCGCTCGTCAACCGAGCCCGCCAGCTGATCGGCCGGCTCGGGCAGGTAGGCTTCCCGCTCGACCAGCCGGCCCGAGCCTATATCGGGGCGCGGCCGGCGCTGCCTGCGCTCGGCTGAAACCGCTTTCGGACGGGCGCCGGAACGGCGCCCACCTCCCGATCGTTCCGGCTGCATCTATTTTCCAGGAGATGCAGCATGCCCAACCAACAGGAACTTCAGGAGAAATTCTGGAAAGCGCTCGACAGTGACCGCACGCTCTTCCTCGGCCTCGACGGAGTCGATGACGGCCATGCCCAACCAATGACGGCGCTTCGCGATGAGGGCGCCGCTGGCGGCCCGATCTGGTTCTTCACCACCAAAGACAATGGCCTTGTCCAGGCGATACACGAGGGGCATCGGGCGATGGCGCATTTCGCCTCCAAGGGGCACGATCTGTGGGCGACGATCCACGGCAATCTCGTCCTCGATCAGGATCGCGCGACGATCGACCGACTGTGGAATCCGTTTGTCGCGGCCTGGTTCGAAGGCGGCAAGGACGATCCCAGGCTCCAGCTTATCCGCCTCGACACCGAACGTGCGCAAATCTGGCTCAACGAGAACAGCCTGTTCGCTGGCGTGAAGCTGCTCCTCGGCGGGGATCCCAAGCAGGATTATCAGGACAAGGTCGCGGAAGTTTCGCTGAGCTGACGCCGACACTTCGCCCGCGCAACGAATCCCTCATTGCGCGGGCGGGTATCCGCGGCCTACAGGCCCCTGACGCCGCCCGTTCCGGTAGCGGCCCGACAGGATCGCCCCAAACTCTCCATGGCCGCCCACCCCTTCGCCATCCACAATTACCGCGTCTACTGGATCGCCCGGCTCGCTTCGACGCTGGCAGGCCTGTCCATGGTGGTCGTGATCGGCTGGCAGGTCTATGACCTTGCGCGCGAGACGATGGGGATCAAGCAGGCGGCGCTTCAGCTCGGGCTGGTCGGCCTTGCCCAGTTCCTGCCGCTGCTGGTGCTCACGCTCTTCACCGGCTGGGTCGCGGACCGGCTCGACCGGCGCTGGATCATCCGCGTGGCGATCGGGCTCGAAGTGTTCTGCGCGCTGAGCCTTGCCTGGCTGACCTGGACCAATACCGTCACCCTCGCCGCGCTGTTCGGCGTGGCCGCCCTGCTCGGCGTCGCGCGCGCCTTTCTCGCCCCCGCGCAGCAGGCGCTTGCCCCCAATCTCGTGCCGGCCGCCTCGCTCCCAACCGCGATCGCGCTGAGCGCGCTCGCCTGGCAGGCGGGGTCGATCGTCGGGCCGGCGATGGGCGGCTATCTCTATGCCGCTGCCCCTGCCCTGCCCTACGCCGTCTCGGGCGGCCTCTTCCTCATCTCGCTGCTGATGATGTTCCTGGTGACGCCCGTGCCGCGCAGCCAGATCGCGCGCACCGGCAGCCCGCTGCGCCAGATGCTCGACGGGCTGCTTTATGTCCGTCAAAACCGCTTGGTGCTCGGCGCGATCTCGCTCGACATGTTCGCGGTGCTGCTGGGCGGCGCGACGGCGATGCTGCCCATCTATGCGCGCGACATCCTGATGATCGGCGCAGACGGCCTTGGCCATCTGCGCGCCGCGCCGGCGGTCGGCGCGGTGGCGGTCGGCCTTGTGCTGTCGTGGCGACCGCTGAAGACCAATGTCGGCGTCAAGATGCTGTGGTCGGTGGTCGGCTTCGGTGCGGCGACCGTCGTGTTCGGCTGGGCCGGTCCGCTGATGAGCGGCTGGTGGGGACCGTCGATGATCGGCAGCGACTTCGCCCCGGCAGTAGTGATCTCGCTGATCGCGCTCGCGGCACTGGGCGCGTTCGACATGGTTTCGGTCTATGTGCGCTCGTCGCTGATCCAGCTCTACACGCCTGATGCGATGCGCGGACGCGTCGGATCGGTCTCGACGCTGTTCGTGTCCAGCTCGAACGAGCTGGGCGAGGCGCGCTCGGGCTTCCTCGCCGCGGCGATCGGCCCGGTGGTCGCGACCGTGGGCGGCGGATTCCTCGCCATCTTGGTAACTGCGTATTGGGCGCGTATCTTCCCCGAATTGCGGCGGGCGCGAACCTTCGACCCGCCGGTACACCTTGCGGAGCCTATTCCTGAGGAGACGAAGACGTGAAGGCCAACACCATCCTCGAGACGATCGGCAATACGCCGCACATCCGCATCCAGCGCCTGTTCCCGGGCGCCGAAGTGTGGATCAAGTCCGAGCGCTCCAACCCCGGCGGATCGATCAAGGACCGCATCGCGCTGTCGATGATCGAAGCGGCCGAGGCTGACGGCAGCCTGCAGCCCGGCGGAACGATCGTCGAGCCGACCAGCGGCAACACCGGCGTCGGCCTCGCCATGGTCGCGGCGGTCAAGGGCTACAAGCTCGTGCTGGTGATGCCCGAGAGCATGAGCATCGAGCGCCGCCGCCTGATGCTGGCCTATGGCGCGACCTTCGACCTCACCCCGCGCGAGAAGGGAATGAAGGGCGCGATCGAGCGCGCCGTCGAGATCGTCGAATCGACGCCGGGCGCGTGGATGCCGCAGCAGTTCGAGAACCCGGCCAATATCGACGTGCACGTGAAGACTACCGCGCAGGAGATCCTCAAGGACTTCGCCGACGCGCCGGTCGACGTGATCATCACCGGCGTGGGCACCGGCGGCCATATCACCGGCGTCGCCGAGACGCTCAAGAAGAGCTGGCCGAACCTCAAGGTCTATGCCGTCGAGCCCGAGCTCTCGCCGGTCATCTCGGGCGGCCAGCCCGGCCCGCACCCGATCCAGGGCATCGGCGCGGGATTCGTGCCGCGCAACCTGCACACCGACTCGATCGACGGCGCGATCCAGGTCGATGCCGGCGACGCCAAGGACTATGCCCGCCGCGCCGCCCGCGAAGAGGGCCTGCTCGTCGGCATCAGCTCGGGCGCAACGCTCGCCGCGATCGCCAAGAAGCTGGCCGACCTGCCCGCCGGCTCGCGGGTGCTGGGCTTCAACTACGACACTGGCGAGCGTTATCTCAGCGTTCCCGATTTCCTGCCCGAAAGCTGACCGGGACGCCGGAGCGGCGGCACGCGCCACCGCTCCGGATACCGGACAATGGTTCCAACTTCGTCACGTGTGCGTTATGGGCGCGGCCTTTGCCGCCAGAGGACAAGCAGCACCCGTGACCGACCCCGTTCCCGCCGCCGAACCTGCGCGCATCGCGCCCGGCCTGTGGGTCGCGCTCGCACTCATCGCGCTGCTCGCGGTGCTCGCGCCGCTGCTGATCGTGCTCAACGCGCCGCGCATCCCGGTCGATGACGAGCGGATCACGCTCGCCGAGGTCCGCAAGCCCAAGCGCGTGGTGCCCCAGGCCGAGATTCCCGAGGTCGAGCCGGTCCGCCTCGCCGCGTTGCCGATGGACGAGGCGCGACGCTTCAACGCCACGATCCCATTCTCGACCGCGCCCAATCCCGCCGCGCGCCCCTTCTTCATCAGCGGCAGCGCCGACAATCAGGCACGCGCGGTGGACTGCCTCGCTGCAGCGACCTGGTACGAGGCGGGCGACGACGCGGTCGGCCAGCGCGCGGTCGCGCAGGTGGTGCTCAACCGCATGCGGCACCCTGCCTTTCCCAAGAGCGTGTGCGGGGTCGTGTTCCAGGGCCAGGAGCGGCGCACGGGCTGCCAGTTCACCTTCACCTGCGACGGGGCGATGACGCGCACCCCCTCCGCCGCTGCCTGGGCCCGCGCGCGCGACATCGCGCGGCAGGCGCTGGCCGGATTTGTCTATGCAAAAGTAGGCCACTCGACCCATTACCACACCGACTGGGTGGTGCCGTACTGGAGCTCGAGCCTCGACAAGGTGGCCGAGGTCCATACCCACCTGTTCTTCCGCTGGACCGGATGGTGGGGAACGCCGCCCGCCTTTCGCCGCGCTTATGCGGGGGCCGAGCCGGTGATCGCCAAGATGGCGCGCCTGTCGCCTTTCCACGCCGTCGGCGGCGACCCTGCCGCACTGGCGCTGGCCGCGGCAGAGGGCGTGGCGATCGATCCGGTCGCGATCCCGGAATCCGCGATCCCGCAGCCGGTGACGGGCGAAGCCGGCAACGTCTTCCATGCCGCGCTCGACCGCAATATGGGTCCGGACGCCTTCGCGGCCCTCGCGATCCGCACCTGTGGCGAGCGGCCCTTCTGCAAGTTCCTCGGCTGGACCGATCACGGCAAGGTTCCGCCCGCCGGCAGCGCACCCAACGCCGGACAGATCGAGGCGATGTCGTTCAGCTATCTGCGCGATCAGACGCAGGGCTTCGGCAAGGCGCTGTGGAATTGCAGCGAGTTCAAGCGCCCCAGCCCGGTGCAGTGCATGCGGCGGATGCCCGCGCTGCCGGCGGCGATGCCCACGGCTGTGCCGCTGGCCGAGGGCGATCCCAACCGCGCGGCAGCGCCCGATGGCCTCACCGGCGTGCGGCGCAAGGCCGATGTCGTCATGCCGCCCGTCGTACCCCTGCCTGTCCCGCAGCCGACCGTGGCGCCCGCCCGCTAGAGTCTGTCCTGTTTAGATTGAGGCATATCCGCTGTTTCTGAGATAGTTGGCGCATTCGTGGGGCGGGAAGGCGTCGAGGAGTTGGCCGATGCGTTTCCATGTTGCCTCGACGGTGCGCTCTGCGGCCTTGCGCAGGA
>NZ_DASWTG010000034.1:0-2614 GCF_036402235.1 Sphingomonas sp.
GATGAGGCCGGGATCGCGCTTGCCCGCCTCGCCGCGGCGGCGCCAGCTGACCCAGCCGGCGAGCGCCGCGGCGGGCAGCCCGAGCGCCGCCCATTGCCAGTCGGCGAGGCGATCCGCGTCCAGTGCGTTGGCGAGCAGCAGCGGACCCGCGATGCCGCCGAGCGCGAGGATCGCCCAGGCGCGGGCGCGGGGGAGCAGCCACAGGCCCGGCACGGCGAAGAGCGGGGCGGCGAGGAGCGCTGCAGTGCGGCTGAAGCCCGGCTGGGGCTGGGCGAGGCCGGCCGCGAGCAGGACGAGGGTGAGGCCGAGCGCGGCGAGTCCGCCGGGAAGATAGGTGGGGTCGCGCCAGGCGAGCGCGAGCGACGCCGCCGCAAGCGTCAGGTAAAGCGCCCAGGCCAGCACCGAAAAATCGAGCGCCGGGCCGAAGGCGAGGAGCTGAACCAGCCCGGCGACCAGCGGCGCCAGGCGGAGCCAGGTGGCCGTCACGCCCGCGCGCGGCAGCGCGAGGCTGGCGCCGACGGCGAGCAGCACGACGAAGCTGGCGGGCGCGCCGAGCGCCGCGCCGCCGAGCGCGAAGAGGAGGAAGTTGACCCAGGCGAAGGCGATGGCGGTGGCGGCAAGGGCGAGCCAGGCCCAGCCGCGATGCACCGCGAGGCCGAACAGCGCGGCGGTGAACAGCGCGAGATAGACGAGCAGCGGGCCGATTCCGGCGGCATCATAGCCCGCGACCAGCGGCGCGATGAACCCGCCGGCGAGCGCCAGCACCGCAGTTGGCGGGCCGTGGCGCAGGGCGAGCGCGAGGCCGAGGCCGGTGACGGCGATCATCAGCCCGAAGGCGGGGAGCGGCGCGACGAGATGATAGAGCGCCGCGGCGATGTAGAGCGTGCCATAGGCGCTGGCGATCCCGGCGCCGGCGAGCGCCTGGGCGATGCGCGGATCGTCCTGCGTGGCAGGCAACCGGCGCGCGGCCTCGCTCCCCGCGACCAGCAGCGCGGCGAAAAGCGCGGCGAGGATGGTGCGGACACCGGGGCCGAGCAGACCGGCCTCGATCGAATAGCGCACGAGGAAGAAGCCCGCGGCGACCAGCGCGATCGCGCCGATCCACACCGGCAGGCGCGCGCCGATCAGCGATTCGAGACTGGGGCGCGAGGGCGCCGCCGGTACCGGCACCGGTTCGGACTCTGACGGCGGGGGAGCGGCGGGAGCCGGGCCGGGCACGGCGGGCGCGACGGGTTCGGGTGGTGCAGCCAGCGGTCGCGGCGCGGAAGGCCGGTCCGCACTCTGCGCGTACGCCTGCAGATTGTCCCGCTCGAGGCGGTCGAGGCGGCGGGTGAGCTGGCGCAAGCGCTGGCCCTGCGCGGCGGCGACGATGCCGAGCACCACGACGGCGAGGAACAGGATACCGGTCATCGCGCCAGCTTGTCGCAGCAGAAGCGCCGCGGCGCCAGCCCGGCTTTGCCCGCGCCAAGGCGATCTGCGGTTGCACGCCGGGCCGGCAAGCCTAGATGCAGGCTATGCGGATCGCCTTCACGAAATGTCATGGGTCTGGGAACGACTTCGCGCTGATCGACAAGCGCGGGCTGAATCTGTCCGACACGGAGTGGGGACGGATCGCCCGGACCTTGTGCGACCGGAACGGGCCGGTCGGCGCCGACGGGCTGCTGCTGCTGGGCGAGGGGACCGGGGGGGCGGCGTTCGCGCAGATGGTGGTCAATGCCGACGGATCGATCCCCGAGACGTGCCTCAACGGGCTGCGCTGCACCGCGCGCGCCGGGTTCGAGGCGCTGGGGATCGAAGCGGCGGCGGTGCGGCTCAAGACCAGCGAGGCGCAGGTCGCGCACGACCCCGAGCTGGCACCGGGCGTCTATACGGTGCGCACCACGGTCGGCCCGGCTTCGACCGACCCCGTCGCGGCGGGGATCAACCTTCCCGCGCCGGTGATCGAGGCGCCGGTGCCGGGGCTGCCGAGCGACCGCAACTTCACCGCGGTGGCGATGCCCAACCCGCATCTGATCGCCTTTGTCGACAAGGTCGACGTCGCTGAGCTGACCGCGCTGGGCGACTGGTGCGAGGCGGGACCGGACCTGCTGGCCGACCGCGCCAATGTGAGCTTCGTCGAGCTGCGTCCCGATGGCCTCTATGTCCACACCTATGAGCGCGGGGTCGGCCTGACCAATGCCTGCGGCACCGCGATGGGCGCGGCGACGCATGCCGCGGGGCTGACCGGGCGGATCCCGTTCGGCGCATGGATCACGGTGTACAATCCGGGCGGCCGCGTGCGCGTGCGGGCCGAAGGGCGGGAAGGCGGCGACCGGGTGACGATCGCGGGCAACGCGACCTTTGAGTGGGACGGCGAGATCGAGGTCGATCCGGCGACCGGCGAAGCGGGCGCGCTGACGGTGACGCGGCGGCGCGACGACGAGGTCGCGGCCTGGGCGGCGGTGCGCGGTTAGCGGGATTCGGGGCTCGCACAAAGGCACGAAGCCGCGAAGAAGATTGGTTCACGCGGAGGCGCGGAGGCGCGAAGAGGTTTGGCGTTGGCGCGAAGCGCTCATCTCCCTTTCAGCGGTGCGTCAAACGGTGGCGGTTGTAGAATGGAAGGCGCTGACGCGCA
>NZ_DASWTG010000035.1:0-27452 GCF_036402235.1 Sphingomonas sp.
GACGGAGGGGCCGCCCCGTAGAGGGCGGAATTTTGCCGAGCTGCTCTCGGCCGTCTGCGCGGCCGCCCCTCCACCACCGCCTCCGGCGGCGGTCCCCCTCCCCCGGAGCAAGCTCAGAGGAGGAATGGGATCACCCGAACAACCGCCCCAGACTCCGCTCCAGCATCATGAGCTGCCACAGCGTGCGGCCATGCTCGGCGCGGCCGCTGCGGTGCTCTTCTGCCAGCCGGGCGATCGCCTTGGGCTCGAACCAACCGCTTCCGGCCAGCACCGCCGAGCGCGACAGCGCCGCCGCCTCGTCCGCCAGCGCCTTGCGGAACCAGGCCGAGACCGGGGTCACGAACCCCATTTTTGGCCGGTAGAGGATGTCCTTGGGCAGATAGGGCTCGAGCGCCTTCTTCATCAGCCATTTGCCCTGCCCGGCGCGGAGGCGCATCGACGCAGGCAGCGTCGCGGCGAACTCGACGAAGCGATAGTCGAGCAGCGGCTCGCGCGCCTCCAGGCTCACCGCCATGCTGGTGCGGTCCATCTTGGTCAGGATGTCGCCCGGCAACCAATGCTTGAAATCGGCATATTGCGCGCGGTCGAGGCCGTCGCGCGCCGGGGCATTGCGCATCGTCTCGACATAGCGGTTCTCGGCCCGGTGCCCGCCGAGCTGCGCGCGCGCCGCGTCGGTATAGAGGCCCTGCCGCACCGGCGGCGCCGTGACCCCCACCGCATTGGCATAGGCCGCGCCGCTGTCCTCGGCGAGCGCAAGCAGCGTGGTCTTGGCCCTCAGCGGCCGTGGCGCCCAGTCGGCCTTGGGATAGAGGCGTCCCAGCGTGCCGAACACGCCCTGCCGTACTGCCGCCGGGAGCAGGCCACGAACGCGCTCTTCGGCAGCGTGAAACCGGTAGCGGCGATACCCTGCCAGCGCCTCGTCGGCGCCGTCGCCCGACAGCGCCACCGTCACCGTCTCGCGCGCCAGCTCGCACACGCGATAGGTCGCCAGCGCCGAGGCATCGGCAAAGGGCTCGTCGAAATGATGGACCAGCGTGTCGATTAGCTGAAAATCGTCCGCCGCCACGGTGCGGGTGCGATGCTCGGTGCGGAATCGCTCGGCGACCACACGGGCATAGACACGTTCGTCATGGCCGGTCTCGTCGAACCCGATCGTGCAGGTCTTGACCGCATTGCGGCTCGCCTCGGCCATCAGCGCGACCACCGCGCTCGAATCCACCCCGCCCGACAGGAACGCGCCGAGCGGCACGTCCGCGATCATCCGCGAGCGTACCGCCGCGCGCATATGCTCGATCAATTGCGCTTCGAGATCGCGCACCGATCCCTTGGTCCGCTTCGAGAAATCGATGTCCCACCATTCGGTGGGCGCGGGCACGGGCTTTCCCCGCTCGAGCAGAAGATAGTGCCCCGCAGGCAGCTTCTTCACACCCGCCAGCACCGATGCGTCGTCGGGCACATACCCCAGCCCCAGAAAGTCCTCGACCGCACTGAAATCGGGTTGCCGCCGGAACAGAGGATGCGCCAGCAACCCCTTGATCTCCGATGCGAAAGCTACTGCCCCGTCCGACAGCTCGGCATAGTGGAGCGGCTTCACCCCCAGCCGGTCACGCGCCAGCAGCAGCGATTGCGCGCGGGCGTCGTAAAGGGCAATGGCGAACATGCCGTTGAGCCTGGAGAGCATCGCCGCCCCCCAGGCGCGCCAGCCGTGCAGCAGCACTTCGGTATCGCTGTTGCTCTGGAACTTGGCGCCCTTCGCCTCCAGCTCCGCTCGCACCTCCAGGAAATTATAGATCTCGCCATTGTAGCTGACCACGCAATCGCCTTCGGGGGTCGCCATCGGCTGCGCGCCCCCGGCGAGGTCGATGATCGACAGGCGGCGATGCCCCAGGCCCACGCCCGGCGCGGTCCACACGCCTGATCCGTCCGGCCCCCGATGCGCGAGCGCGTCGGCCATCGCCTTGACGCGCGACGGCTCGACCGGCTTCGGCACGCCCGGATAGTAAAGCCCCGCAATCCCGCACATCAGTCTGTTCGTCCCGCCCCGCTTGCTCACGTCTCCCTAACCCGTTCGGGCTGATCTTGTCGAAGCCCTGTTCTTCACTTCTCGACGGATCGAGAGGAAAGACGGCCCTTCGCGACAAGCTCAGGGCGAACGGAACAAGTATTCAGTTCGCCCCGGCTGCGCGGTCGGCCGCCTGCTCCACTGGACCCAGCGCGCCGAGGAATCGCTTGATCGCCGCCCGCGCCGGCAGTTCGCCCTTTTCGGCCGAGACCATCACCGCCACCGCGCGCTGCTTGCCGCCCAGCAGCTTCGCCTTGAGCGTTTCCAGCTTCACCCGCGATTCACTCGACGTCAGCACGTCGCCCACGCGATACCAGGTCACCACCTCGCGCTCGACCGGGCCGGGTGCGGTCATGCGCATCGCCTTGCCGCCTTCCAGCTCGGGCAGATCCTCGATCCGCACCCACTGATCGTTCTCGCGGATCGCACCCTGGCCGAAGCCGACCAGCTCCTTGCCCTCGCGCTGGCTGCCATAGATGGCGAGCACCAGGTCGACCTCGGCCCCCATCCCATCCGAATAGCGGCCCATCAGGAAATGATCGGCGCCGGGGAAGTTGGGCTTCCACTCGGCGCGCTTGCTCAGCGGCACCTGCGTCCAGCCCGCCACCTGCGGCATCGCGACCTTGGCCGGCAGCGTATCGGCGCGCGACGCGATCGCCCCGCCCCACGCCATGAACAGGCTCACCACGAACAATCCGGTGAGCGCGA
Organism: Sphingomonas sp.; assembly: GCF_036402235.1. Lineage (GTDB taxonomy): Bacteria > Pseudomonadota > Alphaproteobacteria > Sphingomonadales > Sphingomonadaceae > Sphingomonas. The sequence continues at coordinate 2,771 of NZ_DASWTG010000035.1, forward strand.
CCACAGCCGGCATCCGCGCAGTGCCCCACCAGCGCCGCTGGAGCTTGGACGCATCGAACCAAGGCGCGTCGGGATCGCGATCGAACCATTTCCATCCGATCGCGAGCACGCCGGCCATCACTGCACCAAAGAAGAACCAGCCATAGACGATATGGTCGTACCCCGTCGCCGCCTCGACCGAGGTCAGATAGGCCGCATAGACCGTCCCGAACGCCCGCACGCCATTGGCCAGCATCGGCACGATCAGCGCCACCGCCATGAACGCCGCGCGCCGCGTCCAGCTGACGTAGCAGACGTTCGCCACCAGAGTGCCGTAGGCGATCATCGCGATCACGAACTTCGAGCCGGAACAGGCCTCGGCCACCTCGAAATAGCCGTTGGGCGTGGTGATCAGCACGCCGTCGACATGCGCGGGCACGCCGAACAGGTCGAGCAGCGGCACCATGATCGCCACAGTCAGATCCTGCAGCGGCTTCTCCAGCGCGTCGCCGAAAGGTACGAGGAAGGTCATGTAGCAGAGCGGGAAGAGCAGCGCGCGCGCGACATTGGGGCCGAGCAGCGCGACGACCGCGCCCTGCAGCATCACGACGAGGCCGAGATGGCGGAACAGCGCCACGCCCGCGGCGTCGCCCAACAGCCAGGCGAACCCGCCCCCGCCGACAAGCCCCAGCCCCGGCCACCACGCCTCGGGCCGCACCGTGGGCAGGTCCGCGCGGCGCTGCCACACCAGCCACGCCACCACCGGCGCGATGAACAGGCAGTGGCCGAAAGTGGTGTTGGTCCAGTAGATCGTCGCGAGATCGGCGACATCGCGATGGAACAGCAGCAACAGCACGGCCCACATGCCGGCCAGCAGCGCCGCATGCCGCTTCCACGTGGCGTCGAACCCCAGTGCGGGCGCCTCGAATCCGCCGTTCGCCACCACCGTCGTCATGCCGCCACCTTCCGGCGCGGATCGCCACGGCCCTTGTCGAACCCCATGATGGCGTCAAGCGCGGACAGCTTGGCCTCCCAGCCATAGAGCTCGATCACCCGTTGCCGCGCCGCCTTGCCCAGCTCGGCGCCACGCGCCGGATCGTCGAGCAGCGCGTTCACCGCATCGGCCATTCCGCCGACGTTCTCGCCCAGCTCGATCGTGCCGCCATGATCGATGCCCGTTGCCGCCGCGGTGGACGCGACCACCGGCCGCGCCATCGCCATCGCCTCCAGCACCTTGTTCTGCACCCCGCGCGCGAGCTTGAGCGGCGCCACCACCACCGACCCCGCAGCCAGCCACGGGCGCACATCGGGCACTTCCCCCGTCACCGTCACGCCGTCGATCCTCGCCAGCGCCTGCACCGCCGCATCGGGCTTGCGTCCCACGATCGCGAACTGTGCGTCAGGATTGCGAACGCGGATATGCGGAAAAACGCTCTCGGCAAACCAGGTCACACCCTCGACATTCGGGCGGTAGTCCATCTGGCCGGTAAAGACGATCAGCGGCGCCACCGCCTCGATCCGCGCGAAGGACGCCCCGGGGTCGAACTTCATGGTATCGATGCCGTTCTCGACTGCATGGACGCGATCTGCGCCGGTGCGCTCACGAAACAGGCCGGCCTCCGCCTCGCTCACGAACAGGCTGGCATCGGCCCTCGCCGCCACGGATTTCTCGAACTGCGCGAGCATCCGCGCCTCGCGCCGCATCATCCAGCCGGTGAAGCCGCGCGTGGTCTTGCCGTAGGTCGCGAACTTGGCCGAATCCATGTCGACAAAGTCCATCACCACGCGCTGGCGCAGCTTGTGCGGCAGATACTGCGCCATCTGGCTGGAGAAGACGTAGATCGTGTCGATCGAGCGCTGCGCGAGCGCTGCGGCGACGGCGTTGCGCAGCTCGGGATTGTCGAACGCGGTGAGCGAGAAGGGCCGCCGCTGGGCCAGCGCCTGAACGCCCGCGGTCGCCTGCCCCTTGCCGCGCCACACGATCTCTCGGCTCGCCGTCACCTTGGCCAGCCCGCTGCGATCCTTGAGGTCGGCGGGATCGTCGGCAAAGGCGATCAGGTGCACGCGCCTGCGCTGCGAAAGATAGCGCAGGATGTTGAACGCGCGGATCTTGTCGCCGCGGTCGGGCGGGAACGGCACGCGATGCGCGAGGAACAGGATGTCGCCCATCAGCCTAGGCCTCGCGAAATCCACGGTCCCACGCGGTTGGCGATGGCAAGCGGCAGCTTGCTCCACACCGCGACCTGAAGCCGGTATTTGGGGTTGAGCGGATTGGCGTCGCGGATCGCCGCGCCCTCGGCCACACGGTCGTAATAGACCAGCGGCTGCGGCTCGAAGCCCCAGTTCTTCTTGAACGCCGCCGCGCCGGTGCCGACCTTCGATCGCCCGAAATCGAAGCGCGTGCAGCCGCGCGCCCGCGCGTGGCGCATCAGCTCGAAATACATGCGGTCATTGGCGCGCAGCCGCCGCGCGTCCGCCGTCCCGCCACCCCAATAGGGATAGACCGTTCCGCGCCAGTACAGGCTCAACACGCCAGCCACCGCCTTCCCCCCGTCCCGCACGATCAGGACGTCGGCAGCACTGCCAAATTCATGCAACATTTCCGTGAACAGGCGGCGCGGGAAGACCGGGGTGCCGAGATTGCGCACGGATTCGGCATAGACGGCATAATGCGCCGCGACGTCGGCCGGGCCCTGCCCGGTCGAGATGTCGAGGTCATAGCCAAGCGACTTGCGCACCTCTGCGCGCTGCTTGCGGGGAATCTGCAGCAGCTCCGCCTCGTCGTCCGTTGCCAGATCGCGCACGAAGCCGAGATAATGGCCGTCGTCGATCGTCCATTCGGGCCCGGGCAACGGCCCGCCGCGCACCTCGACGCTCGGGCAGCTCAGCTGCACCGCGATCTTCCAGCACGCCTCGGCCAGCAGCCGCATCACCTCGGGCCGGTCCGCCAGGATGCCTCCATCCACGCCGAACCCGGCCGAGGCGAGCACGCGGCCGAACAGCGGCGAGTGCAGCTCGGTCAGCGGCATCACGCCAACCACGCCCTGCCCGTCGCGCTCGGCAACCAGATAATGCGCCTTCTGTCCGCAGCCCTTCTCCACCGCCGCGCTCCATGCGGGCAGGTGAAAGGGCGTGCCGTCCGGATGCGCCTCGACGAACGCCTCGATCCGAGCGCGCTCGAGCGGATCGGCGAGATCGGCGACGCGCACCACAGGCGCGGCCAGGCGCACCGGCGCGTTCACGCGAGCTTCGCCGCTTCGGCGGCGGCGACGCGGTCGGTGCGGTCCCAGCGATGCCGGCGCATCAGCGTCCCCAGCTTGCCCGCCATCGCGCCCAGCCGCGCATAGTGGCGCAGCTTCGACTTGAGCGGCGCGCTGGCCACGCGTGGCTGGGCGGGATCGACCTCCCAGGGATGGAAATAGAAGATCGCCGGCCGGCCCGCCCCGTTGAGCGCATCGATCGCGCGATAGATGACATTGCCGGGCAGCAGCCGGAAAAAGCCTCCGCCGGTCGTGACCTCGCGGCCCAGGAACTTCGCCGTGGTCACCGGCAGCTCGATCAGATCGCTGCCCGCGACCGGCCGGAATGCGGTACGCGGCGCATCCTCCCAGCCATAATGATCGTGCCCGATCGGCGCGACGCTCGACGAATAGGCATAGCCCTGCTCGGCGAGGATCGCGTGCGCCCAGGGGGTCCGCTTGTCGATCGAGAAGCTCGGGGCGCGGTATCCGGTCACTTTCTGCCCGCTCGCATCCTCCAGCGCCGCGCGGGCGCGCGCGATGTCGTCGCGGAACTGCTCGGGCGTCAGGTTGAACACGCGCTGGTGATCCCAGCCATGGCTCGCCACCTCATGCCCCGCCGCGGCGATGCGGCGCATCAGCGCGGGATATCTGTCCGCGACCCAGCCGAGCGTGAAGAAGGTCGCCTTGACCCCGCCCACGTCGAACAGCTCGAGCACCTTGTCGGTGTTCGCCTCGACGCGATGGTCGAGCCCGTCCCAATCGCCGCGCGCGATCACCTTCTCGAACGCGCCGACCTGGAACCAGTCCTCGACATCGACCGAGAGTGCGTTCGCGGTCATTGCCAGGCGGCGGTTTCGCGCCGCGGCGCCCCGATTCCCCTGGCGCCCTCTTCGCCCTCGATGAAGTCGACCATCAGCGTCAGCACGCGCCGCAGCGCCGCATCCTGCTCTTCGAGGCGCGCTTCGAGCCGCGCCATCCGCGCGTGCAGCGCATCGATCGCGGCATTGTCCACCAGCTCAGCGCCTTGAGCCGCCGCCGCGACCGGCGCCTCGATCGAGGCGGTCGCGCTCGCGGTCGCGGCGTTCGCGGCGGCGGCAAGCGGACGCCCGGCAACCACCGTGTCGTTGTCGAGATCGGCGATCACCGTCTCGACGTCTTCGGCGCTGAAGCTCTCGATCTGCTCGATCGCCCCGAACAGCATCACCCGGCCGGTGAGCTGGTTGACCTTGCGCGGGATGCCGCCGGACCAGCGATGGATCGCCTCGACCGCGCCCTGCTCGAACTTCGGCTTGCCGTTCCAGCCGACCACCGTCAGGCGGTGGATCAGATAGGGCTCGAGCTCCTCAAGCCCCATCGGATCGAGCTGGTGCATCGCGATCACGCGCTGGCGCAGCTGCTCCAGCCGCGGATCGGCGAACAATGCCCGGAACTCGGGCTGGCCGAGCAGGAAGATCTGCAGCAGCGGATAGCCGCCGGCCTGGAAGTTGGAGAGCATGCGCAGCTCCTCCAGGCTCTCCATCGGCAGCGCCTGCGCCTCGTCGACGATCAGCAGCGTGCGCTTGCCGGTGCGCGCGACGGCATGCAGCCCCTTCTCGATCGCCGCCAGCGTCTGCGCCTTGGCAAGGCCGGTGGTGTCGGTGCCGAGCCCCTGCGCCACGAGATGCAGCAGATCCTCGGACTTTACCTGCGTGGTCACGATGCGGATGACGTTGAGCCGCTCGCGGTCGATCGTGTCCATCAGATGGCCGACCAGCGTGGTCTTGCCCGCGCCCGGCGATCCGGTGATCACGATGAACCCCTCGCCCTGGCTCAGACCGTATCCCAGATACGCCATCGCCTTGCGATGCGTCGCGGTGTCGAACCAGAACGCCGGATCCGGGGTCAGCTGGAATGGCCGACCGCTCAGGCCATAATGCTCGTCGTACATCAGTCCACCCGTCAGAAGCCGTAGCGAACACCGAGCAGCGCCTGGGCAGATGTATTGCCCTCGCCCTCGATATCGAACGTCGAAATCCCAAGCGTCGCCATCGCGCTGAGCGATCCGAAGCTACGATAATAAGAGCCGTTGGCACCAGCCCCGAACACGCCGGGCGACCCCGGCAGGTTGCTCTCGTAATAATTGGCGTAGACGTTGCCGCTGATGCTCGACACCGCGTCGAGCGCCTGCGTCGCGAAGAACTGGCCATACCAGTTGTCGTCGCTCGTACCCGCCAGGATCACGCCGGGCGGCACCAGATAGCGGCGGTTGGCATAGCCGAGGCCGAGGCCCAGCGTGGTCGGCCCCGCATTCATCGAGAGCACCGCGTTGACGCCCCGCGCGCGATAGCTCGCGGTCGATATCGAGCCGAGCGAGTTGGCCAGGCATCCGCCCGCCGCGGTCGCGGTGTCGCCGAACACGCAGCCGTTGAACGCATCCCCGAACGGATCGCCCGGGATGTTGAAGCTGGTCGGCAGCGCCGCAAGGTCGCGCAGCAGCTGGCGGCCGAAGCTGTCGACCGAATCATAGACGCCCACCTGAAGCCCCGAGCGGCGCGAGATCTGCCACTGCAGCGACCCGGTATAGCTCATCGAATCATAGCGGCGGCCGACCCGCGCCTCGAGCATCAGGCGCGTGCTGGGCTTGTAGATCACGCCCGCGTCCCAGAACACGCCGTCGAGGTCATAGGCGATGCGCGGCGGCGAAGCGGGATCGGTGACGAACCGGCCGTTGCCGTCGCGCACGATGTTGCCCGCGGCATCGCGCAGAGGATCGCGCTGGGTGATCTTGATCCTCTCGTACCCCACCCCGCCGACGACCGCGAGGCCGGCGCCCACCGGCAGCACCGCATCGGCGCGCGCGAACTTGCCGTCATAGGTCTGGTCGAGCTGGCTCGCCTCCTCGCGCTGCCAGGCGCCGGCGACGCTGAGACCGACCGGCAGCACCGATCCCGCCTTCACGCCAGCGCGCACCTGCGCGAGGTGGCTGGTCGAGCTGTCGTACACGTCGAGCGGCGGGAGCAGCGGATCGACTCCGGCGATGTCGGGCGCCTCCGCCTTCACATAGCCGAAGCGATAGGCGGCGCTGAGGTCGATCGGGCCGTTCCCGGCGTGGAAAGTCGGGCCGGCATAGGCCGAATAGATCTGGCTGACGTTGCGGACATTGCCGGCCAGGTTGCCGGGCGCGTCGCCACGGATGTCACTGCGCGTGCGGGTCGCCAGCGCGCCGCCTTCCAGCGTCAAGCCGCGCCCGATGCGGACCGCCGCGCGGGCAAGGCCGCTATGCGTATCGCTGTCGGCAACGTCGCGGTCGTAGGAGAAGCGATGCTCGTACTTGTACGAAAGCTGCACCTCGACCCGGCGGGTCTGGATCGCGGCGTCGACGCCGGCACCGACCGAGGTATAGGTCAGCACCTCGTCGGACTCGAAGTCGGCGACGAGCACCTGCGCGGCATCGACATGCGCCTCGATCGACTTGCGGCGCTCCTGCGCGGCCGCCGGAAGGGCGACAAGGGCGGTGGCGGCGATCGCCGCAGCGAACAGCCTCATGATTCGGCTTCCCCGTAATAGGCACCATAGCTGCCGAAGCGGCGCCCGCCCGGCTGGAAGGACACGCTGTTGAGCACGAGCTGGATCTGATCGCACCCGTCGAGCAGGCCGACCGCTTCGCGCAGGTCGCTCTCGCTCGTGCGGTCGGCGCGGACCACCAGCATCACCTGCCCCACCTGCCCGGCCAGCACCGAAGCGGGCGAGGCGGCGAGTGCGGGCGGCGAATCGAAAATGACGATACGGCGCGGATCGGCGGCGGCGAGCGATTCGAGGATCCTGGCGGCGCGCTCGCTCGCCAGCAATTCGGTGTCGGCGTTCGATCGCGTGCCGGCCGGCAGCACCGAAAGCTGCGGCACATCGGTCGCGATCACGCAGGATTCGACATTGTCGATGTCGCCCGCGAGCACGTCGAGCAGGCCCGGCCCCTCGGACGCGCCAAGACGCGCCATTACGTCGGGCTTGGCGAAATCGGCGTCGACCAGCAGAACCTCGACATCCTTCTCGGCCGCCATCGAGAGCGCGAGGTTGATCGCGCAGAAGGTCTTGCCGTCATTGGGCTTGGCCGAGCAGACCAGGATCATCCGCGCGCGGTTCTCGTTCGCGTCGCTGTCCGCCGCCCAGACCGCACGGGCGGTGTTGAGCAGCTGGCGCTTGATCAGGCGGAATTCCTCGGCGAGCGCGGTCACCGTCGCGCCGGGAACCAGCATCCCTTCCTCGGCGAGCCGATCGCGATCGATCGTGATGAAGGCATCGCGGCTCGGCGCACGCACGCGCGGTGCCGGGCAAACGAGCGGCGAGGCCGGCGCCTCGACCGCGGCCGGCTCCGCTACCACCTCTTCCGCTATTGTTTCCTCGGCCGGAGCCGCCTCAGCCGGATTGGGCCTGGGTGCGGTCGGTTCCGACGCCAGCTCGTGCTCGGCCTCAAGCGCGACCGGATCGGGCGGCACACGCGCCGGCTCGGCAGCCGGCACCGGCGGGATCACCCGCGGCTCGTGCATCAGGTCATAGCGCTCGGCCGCCCGTTCGAGGAGCGAACCGCGATAGCGCCGGGGCGTTTCGTCGTTCATCGCTTTCCCCTCACGCCGCCATGCCGCGCTGGAACATCTCCAGCCCCAGCAGCGCGACCCATGCGAACACCAGCCCGCCGGTCGCCGCGGCGAACATCTGCAATCGTTTCCTGCGCAGCGCCGTCTGCGCCGCGGTCACGACCTCGCCCACCGATCCGATCACCGGCATGCCCGACGCCTTCTCCAGCCGCTTGGCGGTCGGGAAGGTGCCGGCAAGCTGGCTCAGGCCGAACGCCGCCGCCACGCCGCCGCCGAGCCCGACGATGAGCACGCCGGTGAGCAGCAGCATGCGATTGGGCGCGCTCGGCGCGGTCGGCTGGACCGGCGGATCGACCACGTCGAACTTCACCGCATCGGCCTGGCTCGCGGCCTGGCTGCGCAGCTTCACCTGCTCGCGGTCGGTCAGCAGCTTGTCATATTCGGTCTTGAGCACCTGATAGTTGCGGTCGATCTCCGCCTGCTCCTGCGCCGCGGCGGGATCGCTTGCGATCTTCTGGTCGAAGGCGTTGATGTCCGCCTCGATCTGCGCCTTGCGGTTGGCGAGCGCGGCGACCTGCGCCGAACGCTCCGCCTGCATCGTCTTGAGGCCCAGATAGAGCGGATTGGCACTGGCGCCCCCGCCTGCGACCGCAACCGGCTTCTCGCCCCGTGCGGCGACCTGCGCCTGCGAAAGCTGGCTCTTCAGCGCCGCGACATCTGGGTGGTTGTCGGTCCAACCGCGCGCGCGGGCTTCGGCCAGCTGTCCTTGAATAGCCGAAACACGCGCGCGCGCCGGCCCGGCGACAGCGCCGCCGGCCCCGGGAGAGGTGGCAGCCGTTCCGGCCATCTGGCCGTTGACCGCCGCGAGCCCGCTCTGCGCAGCGGCGAGCTCGGAATTGACCTGGGCGAGCTGGGCGCGCGCCGTCGCCAGCCGCTCGGTGAGCGAACCGGTGCCGGGCAGCGATCCCAGATAGCGCGCCTGGAACTCGGCCTGCTTCGCCTCGGCCGCCTGCAGCGCCTTCTGACGCTCGGCAAGCTGCTGGTCGAGGAAGGTGAGCGACTGGCTCGCCTCGGCCCGGCCCTGAGTCAGATTGTCCTCGACGAAGATGTCGATCAGCTTCTGCACGATCGCGCGCGCGAGCTTGCCGCTGCTCGCGCTAGCGGTGATCTCGAACAGATTGTCCTGCTGCGCGACCACCTTGATCTTCTGCTGAAGGCCCGCGACGCGCGCCGCCACATCCTTGTCGGTGGCGACGGTGTTGGCCAGCTCGGTGCCGCGCACGACCTTTTCGAGGTTCACCGCGCTGGTCAGCGTCTGGCGGATCCGGTCGATGTCCTTCTGCTGCTCCTGCTGCGTCGCGATGCCCTGCCCCGGCAGGATCTGCCGCAGCTGGACGAGCACGCGCGCGCGGCTCTCATACTGGTTGGGGATCTGCGACACGACCAGCCAGCCCGCCAGGCACAATGCCCATGCGACCGCCAGAGCGATCCAGCGGCGCTGCCAGATTCCGTGGAGCAGGGTCCGGATTTCTTCCCAAAGGCCTCCCATCGCTACGCCGCCCTTAGAACATGCTTTCGGGGATGATGATCACGTCGCCCGGTTCCAGCCGGACGTTCGCGCTCGTGTCCCCGTTCTTGAGCAGCGCCGAGAGGCGCAGGCGGTATTCGCGCTGCTTGCCGCTATTCTTGTCGAAGCGGATCAGCCGCGCTCGGTTGCCCGCCGCGAATTCCGAAAGCCCGCCCACCGCGATCATCGCGTCGAGCAGGGTCATGTTCGCGCGATAGGGCAGCGAGGCCGGCTTCTCGGTCGCGCCGACGACGCGAATCTGCTGGCTGAAGGTGCCGCTGAAATTCTCGACGATGACCGAGACGATCGGGTCCTTGATATATTCGCCCAGCGCGATCTTGAGATCGTCAGCGAGCATCGCCGGGGTCTTTCCGACCGCGGGCATGTCGCTGATCAGCGGGGTGGTGATGCGGCCGTCGGGGCGCACCTGCACCTTCGCCGACAGCTCGGGATTGCGCCACACGAAGATCTGCAGGCTGTCGAGCGGCCCGATCACATATTCCTCGCCTGGCCCCTCGCGGCTGGCGACGAAGGTGGTGGCGGGCAGCTCGGGCCGGCTGCCCCCGCCCGCGCAGCTCGAAAGCGCGACCGCGGCGATCGACGCTGCCGTCAGAACCCTCGCATTGTGCCGAAAACGCATCACCCCAGAACCTCCGTCTCGCACGCGAAGGGGCGGCGTCCCGCCCCGCAAATCCGCGCACATTCGCGGTTGCTATGGGGGTGCAGAGGTAAAGATACCGTTAGGGAGGGAAGAGCCGCTCCGGCTGATCAGCTGCAGGCGACGATCTCCACGGCCGGGCCATGCCCCAGAAAGGCCGCGGGGCTCGCGCTCGCGCCATAGGCTCCGGCCAGAAACACGGCGATGACGTCACCGGGCTCGGCATGCGGCAAGGCCACGCGATCGGCCAGCCGGTCCAGCGGGGTGCAAAGCGGGCCCACAATGGAGACGGTTTCGGCCGGTTCCAAGCCCATCTTCCCCGCCACCGCGACCGGATAGTTGCGGCGCACCACCGTCCCGAAATTGCCCGAAGCGGCCAGCTGGTGATGCAGCCCGCCGTCACAGATCAGGAAGGTCTCCTCGCCGCTCGTCTTCCGGTCGATCACGCGCATCAGATAGACGCCGCACTCGCCCGCGATCCACCGCCCCAGCTCGATCGCGAAACCCGCCTTCGCCAGCACCGCCGGCCGCACCGCCAGCGTCTCCCCCAGCGCGGCCCCGACCGCGTCGATATCGACCGGCGTATCGCCCGAGAAATAGGGAATGCCAAACCCGCCGCCGAGGTTGACCAGCGGCGGCTCCGCCCCCGCCTCCTCCGCCAGCCGCGCCGCGAGCGCCACCGTCGCCGCCTGCGTCTCGATGATCGCCGCCGTATCCAGCGACTGCGATCCGGCGAAGATATGGAACCCCCGCCAGTCCGCGCCGCGATCGATCAGCCGCCGCACCAGCCCCGGCACCCGCGCCGCATCGACCCCGAAGGGCGAGGCGCGCCCGCCCATCTTCATCCCCGATCCGCGCAGCTCGAAGTCAGGGTTCACCCGCACCGCGAGCTTCGGCGCCGCCCCCAGCTGCTGCCCGATCGCCAGCGCCCGCTCCGCTTCGTCCTCGGACTCGAGGTTCAGCGTCGCGCCCGCGGCAATCGCAGCCTCCAGCTCGGCGTCGCGCTTGCCCGGCCCCGCAAAGCTGATGTGCGCCGCGTCCTTGACCTTGAGTGCGCGGGCGAGCTCCCCGCCCGAGGCCACATCCAGCCCGCCCACCAGCGGTGCCACCGCCGCCAGAAATTCAGGCAACGGATTGGCCTTGATCGCGAAATGGATCTCGCACGCATCCGGCAACGCCGCACGCAACCGCGCCAGCCGCTCGCGCACGATGCCCATGTCGTACACGAACAGCGGAGATCCCGCTTCCGCGACCCATTTCGCCGCGCTCTTCCCCCCGATCGTCAGCTCGCCCTGCCCCGCGAAATAGGGGGGAATCGGCCCCATTGGCTTCATGACGTCAGCTCCGCCTTCAAGCCCGATCGGTCGAACTTGCCGTTCGCATTGCGCGGCAGGCTGTCGCGCCATTCGTAGCGGGTGGGTTGCATGAAGCTCGGCAGCTCGCGCCGCAGCCGCTCCCGCAGCGCCGCTTCAGCCACAGCCGCGTCCCCCCGCGCCACCGCGACCACCACGATCGCCTGCCCCAGCCGCTCGTCCTTGATCCCGAACGCCGCCGCTTCGCTCGCCTCGCCGCCGGCCAGCACCGCCTCCTCGACCTCGGTCGGGCTGATCCGGTTGCCCTGCGACTTGATCATCTCGTCGTCGCGCCCGACAAAGCGCAGCAGGCCATCTTCGCCCTCGACCACCGTGTCGCCCGAGAACACCGCCATCCCGCCATATCGCGAGAATTCCGGCGCCGGCCTGAAACGCTGCGCCGTCCGTTCGGCGTCCTGCCAATAGCCCTGCGCCACCAGCGGCCCGGCGTGAACCAGCTCGCCCGGCTCGCCCGGTCCGGCGCGGGTGCCGTCGGGCCGCACCACCATGATCTCGGCAAAAGGGATCGCCCGTCCCATCGAATCCGGGTTGGCGTCGACCAGCCCGGGATCGAGATAGGTCGAGCGGAACGCCTCGGTCAGGCCGTACATCGGATAGACGTCCGCCTTGGGAAACTTCGCGCGCAGCCCGCGCACCATGCCGGGCGTCAGCGCCCCGCCCGAATTGGTCAGCCGCCGCAGCCGCCAGGCGGTCGTCTCCGGCCACTCCGCATCCAGCAGCTGCACCCATAAAGGCGGCACGCCGGCGATCGTCGTCACGCCGTGCCGGTCCACCGCCTTGATCACGTCCTTCGCGGTCAGATAGTCGAGCGGGATCACCCGCCCGCCGCCCGCCCAGGTCGAGAAGAGCTGGTTCTGCCCATAATCGAAGCTCAGCGGAAGCACGCCCAGCACGCGATCCTCGGGTACGATCTTCAGGTAATGCGCGACGCTGATCGCCCCCAGCCACATGTTCGCATGGCTCAGCATCACCCCCTTGGGCCGCCCGGTCGAGCCGGAGGTGTAGAGGATCGCCGCCAGCGCCTGCGGATCGGCATCGCACGGCGGCAATCCCGGCCCGTCGAGCACCGCCTCGTCATCGCCCGCGATCCGGCAATGATCGGGCAGGTCGCCGCTCTCCAGCGTCATCGACCGCGCCGGCTGGGTGATCAGCAACGAAGCACCGCTATCGGCCAGGATATGCGCCACCTGCGCACGCTTGAGCACGGGATTGACCGGCACATGCACCAGTCCCGCGCGCGCGGCGGCGAGCGGCATCAGGCAGGCGAGCCGTGTCTTGGGCAGCCAGGTCGCGACGCGCGCGCCCGGCGCAAGGCCTTGCCCTTCCAGCCAGCCAGCCAGCGCGCCCACCGCGGCTTCCAGTCCGGCATAGGTCAGCGCGCCGCTGCGATCTTCCAGCGCCACGTCATCGGGTGCTCCCGATTGGGGCAGCGCATCGATCGGCCGGGGAGTCGGGTCCAGTTCCACCATCGCGCCTCCTTAGCTCGCATCGGTTAACGATACAGTGCGAGTTTGCCGTTAGCAGGTGCAGCACTTGGCAGCGCGGCGCGCAACCGGTAACGGGAACGCAAAAATAGCAGGGGGACGTACGTTGCAGCCGGACGGATTTCACGAGGTCGAGGAAACGGTGCGCGGCGTGCTGCGCGACGTGCTGGGAATCGACGCCCAGCGTGTCGCCGCGTTCGACGAGGCGACCCCGCTGTTCGGCGCGCTGCCCGAGCTCGATTCGATGGCCGTCGCGGGCGTGCTGACCGAGATCGAGGACCGCCTCGGCATCATCATCGAGGATGACGAGGTCGACGGCGACATGCTCGAGAGTTTCGGCGCGCTGGTCCGCTTCGCCGCGTCCAAGGCGCTCACCTGATCGCGTTCGACAGCTATGAGTGGCCCGGCGGCCGCGAGGCGATGCTCCGCTTCGGCCCCGCCGCCGGCCCTGTCGTTGTCGTCGCGCTGCCGCTGTTCGAGGAAGCCAACCGCACGCGCGCCTTCGCGGTGACGATCCTGCGCGCGCTCGCCGAGCGCGGGATCGCGGGCGCGCTGCCCGATCTGCCGGGCCAGGGCGAGAGCCTGGTGCCGACGCACGAAACCGATCTGGTAACGCTCCGCGCCGCCTTCGCCGCTGCCGTCGAAGCGCTCAAAAATCCCTCTCCCATTGGGAGAGGGAAGGAGGCGCGCAGCGCCGGGAGGGTGAGGGCAACCCACGATCGCGTCTTCGCCCTCGCTATCCGCAGCGGAACCTTGCTCGACACCCATGCGGCGGTCACCGCCCGCTACCACCTCTCCCCGATGTCCGGCGCCGACCTCCGCCGCGAACTGATCCGTGCGCGTCAGGCGTCCTCGCGTGAGGCGGGAGACACCTTCGACCCCGCCTCGCTCGACATTGCGTCCGAGCCGGTCGAGCTGGCCGGCAATCTGATCGCGCCAGCCTTCCTTGCCGTACTCGCCGCCGCGATTCCCTCGACCGAGGCGATCCGCACCGTCCGTCTCGAGACCGAGGCCAAACCCGCCGACGTCAAGCTGCCCGGAAGTCCGCTCTGGCGGCGCGCGGAGCCGGACAATGACCCGGCCTTCGCACAGGCCGTCGCCGACGATATTGCGCAGTGGATCGCGGCATGCGCCGCCTGACCAGCTTCCCATGCGTCAGCGAAACCCTCGTCGCGACGCTCGACGAAGCCCCCGGCACCACGGGCCTGCTGATCGTCTCGGGCGGGAACGAGATTCGCATCGGCGCGCATCGCGGCATGGCCGAGCTTGCCGCCACGGTCGCCGTGGCGGGCCATCCGGTGTTCCGCTACGATCGCCGCGGAATCGGAGATTCAACAGGGAAAAACAATGGCTTCGAGTCGACTTCTGAGGATATTACTGAAGCCGTCGCGGCCTTTCGCCGCGAAGCACCGCAGCTCACCCGGATCGTCGCCTTCGGCAATTGCGATGCCGCCAGCGCGCTGATCCTGTACCACGCCAGCGCGGGGATCGATGCGCTCGTCCTCACCAATCCCTGGACGATCGAAGCGGCCGACGATCTGCCCCCGGCGGCGGCGATCCGCTCACGCTATGTCGAGAAGCTCAAGAACCCGCGCGAACTGCTTCGGCTGTTTACCGGTGGCGTGAATATACGCAAACTTGTCAGTGGTTTGCTAAAGGTATCTTCCAGGCCTTCGCAGGTTCAGGCCAGCCTCCCCGCCCGCCTCGCCGCCGCGCTGAACGTCGCGCAGGTTCCGGTTACCATCCTGCTGGCAAAGGCCGACAACACCGCCCTCGCCTTCGCCGATCACTGGAAGGCCGGCCCCTTCGCGCCCGCCCGCGCCCGCTGCGAAGTCGCCACCTGCGATACCGACAGCCACAGCTTCGCCCGGCCGCAGGATAAGGCATGGCTCACGGAGCGCGTGCTGGCGGCGCTGGCCATCCCGTAGCCGTTCTAGGGTCCACCCTAGCTCGCCGGGTCGTACATGAACTCGCGCAGCTCCTGCGCGCAGCGGCACGCGACTGCGATTCTTCGTGCCCATTCGACGGCTTCCTCGCGGGTCGGCACCTCGAGCACCGTGAACCCGCCCTTCAGATAGCTGCCGGGATAGATCTCCGAAGACACCGATCCGTCGGCGGAGACCAGCACGGGCTCGACTCCCTCGTGGATTCCGCCGCCGAACACATAGACGCCGGCCGCCTTGGCCTCCTCGATCACCGCATGCGCATCGTCGGCGACGCGCGGCAGCTCCTCGTCCGTGACCTTCATGGCTTCGCTCGGGAAGGAGATGAGGTATTTGGTCATGCCCCGATGTTGCATCGAAGGCGCAGTGTCGGCAACCGTCTACGGCAGGCAGCGGCCGGCCTTCCAATGTTGGATTTGATTTGATCTATCCTTGTCGATGATCGGCGAAAACATCCGAATCCACGTCGCACCGGCCAGGCCGCCGCAGCGCGTCCTTGGCGCGCATCTGCCGCGTGCCTGGCGCGTTACTGGCGCGCTGGTGACGCGCCGGTGGCGCCTTGGCGTCGCGTGCGCGGCGCGTTGTCGTCGCGAACCTGGCGCAAAGCCGGCGCGAATCCGCCGCATCGCCGGCGCGATCGGCGGAATCCCCGCATTCGCGTCAATTTCGTCAGGCCGGCCAGTCGCCGCACGCGATCCGGGCCGCTCGGCAAAGTGTAAAAATGAAGCGATCATCGCTAAACTTTGGGGCCGCTCTTCACTCCGCCGCTTCGGCGACTGCCTCGAAATCCGCCTCCGCCAGGAAGCGCTCGGCATCCAGCGCCGCCATGCAGCCGGTGCCCGCCGCGGTGATCGCCTGGCGGTACACCTTGTCCATCACGTCGCCGCACGCGAACACGCCCGGAACGCTGGTGCGGGTGGTGCCGGTCTCGACCTCGATATAGCTGTCGGCGTCGAGCTTCAGATGCCCCCGGAACAGCTCGGTCGCCGGATGATGGCCGATCGCGACGAAGCCGCCCTCGACATCGATGTCGGAGAGCTCGCCGGTCACCGTGTCCTTGAGCTTGAGGCCCACCAGCCCTTCGGGATCGCCACCGCCGACGAACTCGATGACTTCCTTGTTCCACAGCGTTTTGATCTTGGGGTTGGCGAACAGCCGCTGCTGCAGGATCTTCTCGGCGCGCAGGCTGTCGCGGCGGTGGATCAGCGTCACGTCATGGCTGTGGTTGGTAAGGTACAGCGCTTCCTCGACCGCGGTGTTGCCGCCGCCGATGACCGCGACCTTCTTGCCGCGATAGAAGAAGCCGTCGCAGGTCGCGCACGCCGACGCGCCCTTGCCCTTCATCGCTTCCTCGCTGTCGAGGCCGAGCCACTTGGCCTGCGCGCCCGTCGCGATCACCAGCGTGTCGCCGAGATAGACGGTGCCGCTGTCGCCCACCATGCGGAACGGCCGCTGGGTCAGGTTGACCTCGACGATCGTGTCATACATCATCTGCGCGCCGACATGCTCGGCCTGTGCCTGCATCTCCTGCATCAGCCACGGGCCCTGGATCACTTCGCGGAAGCCGGGATAGTTCTCGACGTCGGTGGTGGTCATCAGCTGCCCGCCCGGCTGGATGCCCTGCACCACGATCGGGGCGAGGCCGGCGCGCGCGCCGTAGATGGCGGCGGAAAGCCCGGCGGGGCCGGAACCGAGGATCAGCATGCGGGTCGAATGGGTGGCGGTCATCGTAAGTCCTGTAGGCCCCAAAAAGACGGTGGCGGCACCGCATCTAGGGGGTCGGCACCGCCAAAGGCAACATGGGTGGCGGTCGCCCGCGCGCCAGCAAAGCGATTCTGTTGTGGACGAAAGCCGGTTGAAGCAGGCCTCGCGTTGCGCGAAGACAAGCGCCATGACGATCCGCCGCACCCTGCTCGCCGCCACCCTGCTGGCTCCGCTGGCCGCCCTCGCTCAGGCCGTTCCGCCAGCCGCGCCGACCACCACGCCTGCCCCTGCCCCGACGCCAAAACCGGCAACGCAGAAGGTGGCGATCGAGACCAGCCTCGGCCGCATCGTTCTCGAGCTGGAGACCGAGCGCGCCCCGGTCACCGCGCGCAATTTCCTGCGCTATGTCGATCAGAAGCGGCTCGACGGGGTCGGCTTCTACCGCTCGGTCAAGGTAGCGGACAAGTTCGGCTTCGTGCAGTTCGGCGTGGAGGGGAATCCCAAGCGCATCCTCCCCCCGATCGCGCACGAGCCCACCACCAAGACCGGGGTGAAGCACGTCAACGGCGCCATCTCCACCGCGCGCCTCGCGCCCGGCACCGCGCGGGGCGAGTTCACGATCAGCGTCGGCGACCAGACTTCGCTCGACGCGAACCCGTCGGCGCCGGGCGACAATCTGGGCTACGCCGCGTTCGGCAAGGTGGTCGAGGGGATGGACGTGATCTGGAAG
The DNA here is from genome assembly GCF_036402235.1 of Sphingomonas sp. GTDB lineage: Bacteria > Pseudomonadota > Alphaproteobacteria > Sphingomonadales > Sphingomonadaceae > Sphingomonas. The sequence continues at coordinate 20,022 of NZ_DASWTG010000035.1, forward strand.
ATCCTCGACGCCCCGACCTCGCCCACCAGGGGCGAAGGCGTGATGAAAGGCCAGATGCTCGAGCCGAGGATCAAGGTGTTGAGCGTCCGCCGCGTGCCCTGAACAAGATCAACCAAAGACAAGGAGAAAGGCCAACCCCCAAATCACGATCGACAGCGTGATCGCGATCAGAAATCCGACCGCCAGCGGCAATCTCCGGTCATCAGAGGCGGGTTGATCGAGCATCGCTTCATCACCGCAACTTTCGATATCTCCTACCCACAAAAGCTAACGCCGCGCTATCCGCAATGTTCCTAGGGCTCTCAGCGTTGTCGTGCCGCATCCGCCGCGCGCATGATCCGCAGCACGTTGCCCGACCAGATCTTGGCGATATCCGCCTCCGAATAGCCGGCCGCGACCAGCCGTTCGGTGACCTTGGGCAAGGCGGTGATGTCCTCGAACCCGCGCACCCCGCCGCCACCGTCCCAGTCGGCGCCCATGCAGACATGGTCCGGCCCCGCCACCTTGAGCAGGTACAGCAGGTTGGTCATGAAATTCTCGAAGTCGGTGTCCTGTACCGGCGCCACCTTGTCGAGCGCGCGGACCTGCGCGGTGAGTTTGGCCTGCTCCTCGGGCGAGAGCGTACCGATCTTGTCGACCAGGTCCGACAGCCGGTTGCGCTCGTCGGTATAGTTCATCTTGGTCAGGAACACGCTGTTCATGCACACCGCCCCGCCCTTCGCGGCGAGCTTGCGGATACGCTCGTCGTCGATGTTGCGGTTGTGTCCCCACATCGCCTTGGGACCGGAGTGCGAGAGGATGATCGGCGTCTTGCTGAGCTCGAGCAGTTGATCGAACGTGGCGTCGGACGAGTGGCTTCCGTCGATCACCATCCCGAGCCGGTTCATCTCGACGACCCATTGCCTGCCGAGCGGCGACAGCCCCTTCCACGTCCCCTGCCCGGTCGCGCTGTCGGCGAACTGGTTGTCCTTGGAATGGACCGGCCCCGCCATCCGCACGCCGCCATCGTAGAATTGCTTGAGCAGCGACAGATCCTCGCCCAGCGGATAGCTGTTCTCGATGCTGATGAAGGCGAAGCGTAGCCCGGCCTTGTCGGCGCGCACGGCTTGATCGGCGGTGGTCACCAGCTCGATCCGGCCGGGATAGGCGCCGATCGTCTTGTGGATCTCGTCCAGCCGCCTGAACGCGAACGCCTTGGCCGCGGCAAAGCCCGCCGGCGTCACCTCCTTCTGGGCGGTGTAGATGACGAACATCCCGCCATCGAGCGCGCCGGTCTCCATCCGCCCGAGATCGACCTGCGCCAGGTCGGTTTCCCAATGGTGCCGGTCGCCGAACTTCCAATGCGGGTTGGAGAACCACACCGGCGTGTCGAGATGCGTGTCCATCGTCATCAGCCGCTGGTGCAGCGACGGAAGCTGCTCGTTCGGCTGCGCGACGGTGGAAGCGCAGCTGGCCACGGCAAGCGCGAGCAGGGGCAGGCAGATCAAACGCATATGGGCTCCTTTGCGCATCTCGACAGAGGTGAGGGACTTAGTTGACCGGCTTGACGTCGAGCCCCGTCCATTTCGCCGCGAACGCCCAGAGATCGGAGGTTTCCTCGATGATCTTGTCGGTCGGCTTGCCCGTGCCGTGGCCGGCGCGCGTCTCGATGCGGACGAGATGCGGCTTCGGGCCGATGTCCGATGCCTGCAGAGCGGCGGTGTATTTGAAGGTGTGGCCCGGCACCACGCGATCGTCGGTGTCCGCGGTGGTCGCCAGGATCGCCGGATAGACCTTGCCCGCCGCGATGTTGTGGTAGGGCGAATAGGCGCGAAGCACCTTCCAGTCCGCCTCCTTCGACGGATGCCCGTAATCGTCGACCCAGTAGCGGCCGGCGGTCCAGCGATCGAAGCGCAGCATGTCCATCACGCCCACCGCAGGCAGCGCCGCCGCGAACAGGTCAGGCCGCTGGTTGACGACCGCGCCGACCAGCAGGCCGCCGTTCGAGCCGCCCTGGATGGCAAGCCCGTCCTTCTTCGTGATGCCCTGCGCGATCAGATACTCGCCCGCGGCGATGAAGTCGTCGAACGTGTTCTGCTTGTGGTTGAGGCGGCCGCCGTCGTGCCACGCCTTGCCATACTCGCCGCCGCCGCGGATGTTGGCGAGGACGAACACGCCACCCTGCTCCATCCACGCCACGCGCGAGGCCGAGAAGGCCGGCCCGTAGCTGACGTTGAACCCGCCATAGCCCCACAGCAAGGTCGGCGCCGGGCCGGTCACGTCCTTCCGCTTGACGATGAACATCGGCACCCGGGTGCCGTCCTTCGAGGTGAAGAAGCGCTGCTCGACGCCGTACTTTGCGGGATCGAACGCCACCTTGGGCTGCGCCCACGCCTTCGCTTCGCCGGTCTTCACGTCATAGCGATAGACTGTGGTCGGCATGTTGAAGCTGGTGAAGGCGTAGAACATCTCGCTGTCATCGGCGTCGCCGCTGGACCCCGCGATGCTGCCGATGCCCGGCGTCGCGACCTTGCCCAGCAGCTTGCCGTCGAGCGAATAGCGGCGCATCTCGTCCTTGGCGTCGACCATATAGCTGACGAGCAGCTGGCCGCCGACGATGCCTGCGCCCTCCAGCGTCGCCTTGTCCTCGGGGATCAGGTCGGTCGCGACCGGATTGGGCTGCGCGACGTCCATCGTCACCAGCTTGAGCTTCGGCGCGCCTTTGTTGGTCGTCCAGTAGAAGCGCGTGCCGACATTGCCGGCGAGGGTCCAGTTGTTCTCCAGCCCCGCGATCAGCTTGCGCGGCTTGGCGCCCGGCGTCTTGAGATCGAGCAGCGTGATCTCGTAGCGGTCATCGGTGCCCTCGGTAGTGGTGATGACCAGCCAGTTGCCGTCCTCAGTCACCTGCGCGAAATGACCGCGCTTGGGCGTCTCGGGCGTCGCGTAGATCAGCGTGTCCGCGCTCTGCGGCGTGCCGATCCGGTGGAAATAGACCGACTGATTCTCATTGAGCTGCTGGAACGCCTGCCCTTCGGCCGGCGCCGGGAAACGCGAATAGTAGAAGCCCGACCCGTCCTTCGCCCAGGCGAGGTTGCTGAACTTCATCCACTTGACCTCGTCGCCCAGCGTCTTGCCGGTGGCGACATCGAGTACCTTGACCGTGCGCCAGTCGCTGCCGCCGTCCTGAATACCGTAGACGAGCAGCTTGCCGTCCTCCGACGGCACCCATTCGGACAGCGCGGTCGCGCCGTCCTTGGCCCAGCCATTGGGGTCGATCAGCACGCGGCCGGGGCCGTCAAGGCTGTCGCGCACCCACAGCACCGCCTGGTTCTGGAGCCCGGTATTGTGGCTGTAGAAATAGCGCCCGCCCTTGCGCGTCGGCACGCCGAAGCGCTCATAATCGAACAGCTGCTTGATGCGGCTCTTGAAGATGTCGCGGCCGGGCAGCGTCGCGAGATATGCGTCGGTCACCTTGTTCTGCGCCTCGACCCAGGCGGCGACCTCCTTGTCGTTGCGCACGTCGTTCTCGAGCCAGCGATAGGGATCGGCGACGTTCTGGCCGAAGGTCTCTTCGGCCACATCGACGCGCTTTGTCTCGGGATAGGTGATCGGGGCAGGCATCGTGGACGGAGACTCCGGGCTGGCATGAGCAATGGGGGCTGCGAACAGCAGCGGAAGGGCGATCAGCGACGCGTGGCGCATTGGTTTCTCCGGTTACGGGATGTCGGCAACCTATTGCGGCGGTGCTGGCGGTCAAGCGGACTGCTTGACCAAATTGACAGAAATGCGGGGTTTTCGACGAACGCACCGGCAACGCGCCGGGTTCGCGCCGGGTTCGCGCCTGCAACGCGCCCGCCATGCGCCACGCGAGCGTCGGTGACGCGCCGCCGACGCGACAGCAACGCGCCATCCACGCGCCCGTGGCGCGACGGCCATGCGCCCATGACGCGCCGATATCGCCACATGCGTGGCCGATGGCTCTGGTGGTATTTGCGGGCGCCCGGCTCATCCCCAAGGATAAACCAGATGAAATCCTACATTGGAAGAGGAAGGCTGCGGCCGGCTCAGGCGAGCGCGCCAAGCCCGGTCGAATAGCTGACCCAGCCCATCACCAGCAACGGCAGTGCGGCGAAGCCGATCGTCACCGCATTGCTTGCACCCCGGCTTTGGTTCGAACGCATCTGAAATCTCCGGCGCGGGGCTTCCCCGCTGTCTTGCCGTTCAGATGGGAAGCCGTCGCGACTTCTAAAGGCGCAGCAATTCTTTCGGAGCCGAAACAGCGGCTTCGCGGACGGCAAAAGGGCGGCCGCACCGGAGTGCGACCGCCCTTTCGATTGTCTTGCGAGCGCGCGGATCAGGCCGCTTCGTCGAAATCCTCGTCGTTCAGCACCGGGCCCGAATCCTGACCCTTGGCCGAAACGTCGCGATCGACGAACTCGATGATCGCCATCGGCGAGGCGTCCGAAGCGCGCGGGCCGGTCTTGATGATGCGGGTGTAGCCGCCGTTACGGTCGGCATAGCGCGCGGCCAGCACGTCGAACAGCTTCACCAGCTGCGCGTCGTCGAGCAGGCGGGCATGGGCGAGACGGCGGTTTGAAAGGCCGCCCTTCTTCGCCAGCGTCACCAGCTTTTCGACATAGGGACGCAGTTCCTTCGCCTTGGCGAGCGTGGTGGTGATCTGCTCGTGCTTGATCAGCGAGGCCGACATGTTGCGGAACAGCGCAAGGCGATGAGCCGAGGTGCGCTGAAGCTTACGGCCGCCGTACTTATGGCGCATGGGTATTTCCTTTCAGTTCGTCAGGGGGCCGTCTTACGGAACCCCAAGCCCGGTGGGACGGTGAGCCACCAACCAAATCCGTCACCCCAGCGAAAGCTGGGGTCTCCATGAGGTTCGCCCTTGCCGCACGAGGCCCCGGCTTTCGCCGGGGCGACGGTTTGGCGGGCCCGCCGCGGCAAAGCCGCGGCGTCAGACGGAGCCTTCGGCCCCGCTGGCCGGGCTGGCGCTGTCTCCGGGTTAGCTCCGCTAACCCGGTGCAGCTTAGCCCATGATCTCCTGCTCGAGCTTCTTGGCCATCTCTTCGATGTTCTCAGGCGGCCAGCCCGGGATTTCCATGCCGAGGCGCAGGCCCATCGACGACAGCACTTCCTTGATCTCGTTCAGCGACTTGCGGCCGAAATTCGGCGTGCGCAGCATCTCGGCCTCGGTCTTCTGGACCAGATCGCCGATGTAGATGATGTTGTCGTTCTTGAGGCAGTTGGCCGAACGGACCGACAGCTCGAGCTCGTCCACCTTCTTGAGCAGGTAGCGGTTGATCGTCGCGGTGTCGCCCGCGCCGCTTTCCGCCGCGGCCGGAGCGGCCACGCCGATCGGCGCCGAACGGGTGATCGCCGAATCGTCGAAGTGGACGAACAGCGCGAGCTGGTCCTGCAGGATGCGCGCGGCATAGGCCACGGCGTCCTCAGGGGTGACGGTGCCGTCGGTCTCGACCGAGAGGCTGAGCTTGTCGTAATCAAGCTCCTGCCCGACGCGGGTATTCTCGACCTTGTAGCTCACCTGACGGACCGGCGAGTAGAGCGCATCGACCGGGATCAGGCCGATCGGCGCGTCGGCCGGACGGTTCGCCGCGGCGGGGACATAGCCCTTGCCGGTATCCGCGACGAGTTCCATGTTGAGCGTCGCGCCATCGTCGAGGTGGCACAGCACCAGATCGGGGTTCATCACTTCGATGTCGCCCGACACGGCAATGTCGCCGGCCTTCACTTCGGCCGGGCCGGTCGCGCTGAGCTGAAGGCGCTTGGCGCCCTCGCCCTGCATCTTGAGCGCGATCTGCTTCACGTTGAGCACGAGGTCGGTCACGTCCTCGCGCACGCCGGCGAGCGACGAGAATTCGTGAAGGACGTTCTCGATCTTGATCGAGGTCACCGCAGCGCCCTGCAGCGACGAGAGCAGCACGCGGCGCAGCGCGTTGCCGAGCGTCAGGCCGAAGCCGCGCTCCAGCGGCTCGGCGACGAAGGTCGCCTTCCGCTTGCCGTCACCGCCCTTTTTCTCAAGGCCGTTCGGCTTCTTCAGTTCCTGCCAGTTCTTTGCGTTGACAGACACAGGCTTCCCCTGGGTTGGGCAGGACGGGGCTATCCTGCCAGGATTGGAGCCGCCTCCAGCCCGGATCCGGCATCCCGGACCCACGGCGGAGGCGGAAAGTCAAATCAGACGCGGCGACGCTTGCTGGGGCGAACGCCGTTGTGCGGGATCGAGGTCACGTCGCGGATCGACGTGATCTGGAAACCGACCGCCTGCAGCGCGCGCAGCGCCGACTCGCGGCCCGAACCCGGACCCTTGACCTCGACCTCGAGCGTGCGGACGCCGTGCTCGGCAGCCTTGCGGCCCGCGTCCTCGGCGGCGACCTGGGCGGCGTACGGGGTCGACTTGCGCGAGCCCTTGAAGCCCATCATGCCGGCCGACGACCAGCTGATCGCGTTGCCCTGCGCGTCCGTGATCGTGATCATGGTATTGTTGAAGCTGGCGTTCACATGGGCGACGCCGGCGGTGATGTTCTTGCGTTCGCGACGGCGAAGACGCTGCGGTGCTTGTGCCATATTTTGTTCCTGACCTTATCCATCAGTGGCCGGGGACACTCCGAGAGGGGGCTGCGATGAGGCGCCCAGCCTCCGGCGGAGCAAACAGTCCCCCGGACTGCTTGCTTACTTCTTCTTGCCAGCGATCGGCTTCGCCTTGCCCTTGCGAGTGCGCGCGTTGGTGTGCGTGCGCTGGCCGCGGACAGGCAGGCCCTTGCGGTGACGCAGGCCGCGATAGCAGGCCAGGTCCATCAGGCGCTTGATGTTCATCGCGGTCTCGCGGCGAAGATCGCCCTCGACCGTGTAGCCGCCGTCGATGGTCTCGCGGATCTGAAGCACTTCCTGGTCGGTCAGGTCCTGCACGCGACGCTCGGCAGTGATGCCCAGCTTGTCGGTGATTTCCTTGGCCTTGGCCGGGCCGATGCCGTGGATATACTGAAGCGCGATCAGTACGCGCTTGTTGGTCGGGAGGTTAACGCCCGCAATACGTGCCATGAATCTTGTTCTCCCAGCTCCACAGGGCCGTGCATGGCAGCCAGACCCCATCTCGTCGCGTTGACCCGAAACGCGGTCGCGCGGCACACGCTCAGGAGCGCTGCCGGTCGAACGGGTTTCGGAAGATGCGCGACATATGGAGTCGGACCCGCGCTGTCAAGCGCCGGAGCCGATGCGTTTCGCGTTACGCGGATATACACCATTCGACCGGCGCGGCCAAGCGAATGACGATCAGCAGACGCACTGTTGAGCTGGATCCTCCCCCGCCAGGGGGAGGTGGCGCGCATCGCGCGACGGAGGGGGAGGAAGCAACCGCCAAGGCTCTGGCATCAGCCCCCTCCGTCAGCCTGCGGCTGACACCTCCCCCTGGCGGGGGAGGATTGA
>NZ_DASWTG010000036.1:0-7723 GCF_036402235.1 Sphingomonas sp.
TCCTGCGCAAGGCCGCAGAGCGCACCGTCGAGGCAACATGGAAACGCATCGGCCAACTCCTCGACGCCTTCCCGCCCCACGAATGCGCCAACTATCTCAGAAACAGCGGATATGCCTCAATCTAAACAGGACAGACTCTAAAGAACTAGCGCGACTGGCTCCAGCCGAGCACCAGCACCACCGCGCCGGCGAGCGATGCGGCGGTGCGGACATGGTTCCAGAACACCCAGTCGCGCAGATATCGTGCCCAGAGCGCAGCGCCGTCCGCACTCGCCGGATCGGCTGCCGCGATCGCATTGTTGAGCGGGACGTTGCACACCATCGTCACCGCGAAGCAGCCCAGCACATAGAGCGCCGCGCCCGCGATCACATAGAGCGCGCCCGGTTGCCCCGGATTGAGGCCGGCGACGATCGCCAGCCCGAACAGCAGCAGCGCGGTGCCGATGAAGATGCCGAGGAAGAGCGGGTTGATGACGGTGATGTTGATCGCCTGCATCGCGCGGATGCCCTCGGGCACCGGAACGCGTGCCAGCGCTTGCATGACGAAGGTCGAGAAGCCGTAAAAGACCCCGCCGATGATGAATGCGCCGACCGCGGCGATCAGGACGGGAAGCTTGAGCAATGCGATCATCATCCGTCTCCCTTGATTACGACCCCGTTTCAGGGCTCCAGTGCGTTGATCCCTGCATGCACGCGCGCTTCGATATCGGCGCGCGCCAGCCCCGGCGCGATCGGCGCGCCGAAGCGGAAGGTCACCGTGCCGGGGCGCTTGGGCCCGCGGCGCGGCCAGACCTGCCCGCTGTCGAGCGCGATCGGCACGACCGGAAGAGCGAGCGCGCGATACAATCCCGCAAATCCCGAACGCACCGGAGGCGTCTCCCCCGGCGCGACGCGCGTCCCTTCGGGGAAGATCAGCACCGACCGGCCCTCGCCCAGCGCCGCCTGTGCCTCGCGCATCATCTGGCGCAGCGCCCTGGCGTTGGCGGCACGATCGACGACGATCACGCCGTAGCGCCGTGCCGCCCAGCCCCACAGCGGGATCCGGGCGAGCTCGCGCTTCATCACGATCGCCGGCGCATCGAGCATCGCCGCGATCGCCATCGTCTCGAGCATCGCCTGGTGCTTCGCGGGATACAAAGCGGGCCCGGCGGCGCGCTGCCCTTCTACGCGCATGCGGATCCCCAGGATGTGGCGGGCCGACCACACGCCCAGTCGCGCCCAGGCGATGCAATAGCCGCGCATGAAACTGGTGCCGAGCAGGGCTGCGACCGGCGTGCCCAGCACGATCGGCACCGACAGGCCGTAGAAGAAGATCGCAAAGGCGATGCTGCGCAGCCGGTCAGCCATTGCCCAGTCCGAACAGCAGGGCGATCCGGCGCACCAGATATTTGTGATACTCGCGCAGCAACGTGGCGAAGCGCGCGTTGGTGCGGACGCCGTCACCCTCGATCGCGACCTCACTGCCGAGCGCATTGCCGAGTTCCAGCTTGGCGCGCGGCACATGCCAGTCGGCAGTGACGAGCCGCACTGACCGGTAGCCATGCTTGCGCACCCAGGCTGCGGTCTCGTCGGCGTTGGAGCGGGTGTCGACCGCCTCCTGCCCCAGGTCGATGCAGCAGCGGAACAGCGCGGGCGGCGCGCGATGGGCCACCGCCAGCTCGATCGGGCGAACGGTCGGATCGGTGCCGGTGATCAGCATGCGCTTGGCCGATCCTGCCTGGAGCAGCGCGATTCCCCGCGGAATCCGCCCCGCGCCACCGGTCGGCACCACCACCGCATCGGTCTTCACGCCCGGATCGAGCGGCTTGCCGAGCGACAGCATGAACAGGGCGAATCCAAGCACCCAGGCGAGCGCAAGCACCGCAAAGATGCGCCAGAGCGCGCGCATCACAACGTCTTCCCCAAGGTGCCGAGCACCGCGATGCGCGCGGCGAGCAGCGCCATCAGCGCAAAGACGACCGGCAGCGCCAGCAGCAGCAGCCAATCGAGCGGCGCCAGCGCGACGCCGCCCAGCAGTTCCGATCCCAGCCCAGCGGCCTGCTGGCCGAGCAGCCACACCATTCCCAGCGCCGCCGCGGTGCCGAGCAGCCCGCCGAGCAGCGTGTCGAGCGCGATCCGGCGCTGGAACAGGCGCGCGACCTGCATGTCGGTGGAGCCGAGCATGTGGAGCACGGCGATGGTGTCGCGATGCGTATCCAGTCCGCCGCGCGCGGTGAGCAGCACGACGATCGCCGTCGCGGTGGCCATCAGGACCACCAGCGCAGCCGCGAACCAAGTGAGGGTTTCGAGAAACGCGCTGACCGGCGAGAGCCATTGCGCATGCCGGTCGATCCGGGCGGCCGGAGCGACGGCACGCGCCGCCGAACGCACGCGATCGATCGCCGCATCCTCGCCCGAGGCGAGATCGACATCGATCATCGCGGGCATCGGCAGGTCGGCGTCCAGCCCCGCCTCCCCCAGCCATGGCGCGAGCAGTTCGGCCAGCCGCGCGCGATCGACCTCCGCGACCCGCGTCACGCCGGGAAGGGCGCCCACGCGCTGCACGATCGCGCGCGCTGCCGCGTCGCGCCTTGCCGCATCTCCTTCGACCAGCTGGATCGTCAGCCGCCCGGCGAGCTGGCGGTCGAGCGTGCGGCTCGCGCCTGCCATGCCCAGCCCCAGCGCGGCGGCCAGCACCGTCAGGAACAGCATGATCGCCATCACCCACAGCATCCCGCGCGTGCGCCGGCTCTCGTCGAGCAGGCGGCGTTCGGGCCGTTCGCGCACGAAAAGGGTCATGCCGGCGCCATTCCGGGCGGATAGCGCAGCGCGCCCGTCGGGTCGTTGAGCCGCCCCTTCTCGATCCGCATCATCCGCGCGTCGGGAATCCGGCTGATCAGCTGAAAGTCATGCGTCGCCACCACCACCGTCGTGCCGAGGCGATTCAGCGAATCGAACAGGTGCAGCAGCCGCTCCGCCATGTCGGGGTCGACGTTGCCGGTCGGCTCGTCGGCGATCAGCATCTCGGGCCGGGTGATGACTGCGCGCGCGATGGCGATGCGCTGCTGCTCGCCGCCCGAAAGCGTCGGCGGCTTGGCCGCATCGCGATCCTTGAGGCCGACCCAGGCGAGCATTTCGCGCACCGGCCCCTCGACCTCGCTCTCGGGCATTCCCGCGACGCGCAGCGGCAGCGCGACATTGTCATAGGCCGAGAGATGCGGGAGCAAGCGGAAATCCTGGAACACCACGCCGATGCGGCGCCGGAAACCCGGAAGACGCTTCCGCGGCAAGGCGCCCGCATCCTCACCGAACAGCCGCACGATGCCGCGGGTCGGCCGCTGCGCGAGATAGAGGAGCTTGAGCAGCGAGGTCTTGCCGGCGCCCGATGCGCCGGTGACGAAATAGAAGGACCCCGCGCTGAGCGTGAAGCTGACGTCGCTCAGCGTCTCCGCCCCGGTCCCGTAGCGCAGGCCGACATTCTCGAACTGAACGATATTGGCCATGCCGGCGCCCGGCCGCTCCTGATAAACCCTGCCCCGAAGAATGGAGCCATCGCACAGCCGCCCGGCTGGCTCAAGCGCAGGGACATCAACCCTTGCCAAGCCGACTCGACGGGTGTTTAGATTCGGGATTGGCGAGCCGAGCGCCCAGTACCCGAGCAAGACGTGCCGCGATGATCCTGGAATGCCCCGAGTGCCGCACCCGCTACCTCGTCCCCGACAGCGCGATCGGGGCCGAAGGACGCACCGTGCGCTGCGCGAGCTGCCGGCACAGCTGGCACCAGCTTCCTGCGAGCGCGCCCGTCGCGAAGCCCGCCCCCGACGTCATCCGCGCCGACGCCTATTCGGCTCCGCCGCCACCGCCGCCGCCGGCCCCGACCAAGGCAGCCGAGGCCGAGCGTGATTTCGACCCGTTCGCGCACGAGCCGCCGTTCAAGCCGCGCAAGAATCCGGAACGACGCTGGACCGCAGCAGCGCTGATCATCGGTCTTTCCCTGGCGGCGGGCGCCGGTGCGATCCTGTGGCTGGGCGCGCCCGGCCTCGCCTCGCAGCTCGGGCTGCCGATCGGAGAGGCAAGGACGTCGCTGGTGTTCGCCAACCAGCTGGTCGACCGCAAGCCGCGGCTCAACGGCGGCGAGCTGTTCGTGGTCAGCGGGCAGGTGATCAACCCAACCAAGGAACGCCAGCGCGTGCCCAACATCCTGGCCGAGCTGCGCGACGCCAACAACTCGGTCGTCTACAACTGGACGATCACGCCCGAGCCGCGCACGCTGCCGCCGGGAGGCAGTCTCGAGTTCAACAGCGGCAAGCTCGACGTGCCTGCCACAGGCAAGACGATTCAGCTCAGCTTTTCAGGCGAAGCCGCCGAATAAGCCACCATAGCCGCCCGCCGTTGAGCAGGGCGGCTGCGACCATGCCCGAAGCCGATGCCGCGACGAGCCCCTTCGGGCCCCAGCCGGCATGGACCATCCACAGCCCGACTCCGCCGGTGAGCAGGAAGAAGGCGACGATGCCGTTGAAACCCGCAACGACCTGATCGCCAAGCGAGCGCAGCGCATAGACGAACACCACCTGGATCCCATCGAACAGGATGAACGGTCCCCACAGCGGGAGCAGCATGACCGCGGCAGTCGCGACCGCTGCGCTCGCCGGGAAGCCGCCGACAATCAGCTGCGGCACGAGGATCAGCGGAAGCGCGAGCACGCCGAGGGTCAGGGCGGCAAGGCCCGCCGCGATCGCGGTCCGCCCGCCGGCCTGCACCGGCACGCCCTCGCCCACGGCATTGCCGGCGCGCACGCCCGCCGCCGAGCCGAGGCCGAGCGCAAAGGCGAAGGTGACGTTGTGGATCGAGAAGACGATCTGGAACGCGTGGGTCACCGTCTCGCCCAATTGCGTCGACAGCGCGATCAGGATCGAGAAGCCGGCCAGCTCCAGCCCCGATGCGATCGCCGGGACGAAGCCGAAGGCGATCAGCGCGCCGACCCCGCGCCACATCACGGGCGAACCGAAGTCGCGCCAGTCGCGGACGCCGCGTTCGCGCGCGCGGGGCAAGGTGAGCGCCGCGACGATCATCGCCACCGCGCCGACCATCGTCGCGCTCACCGTGGCCGCCGCGGCGCCCGTCGCGCCCATTGCCGGCATGCCGAACTGGCCCGTGGCGAGGATCCAGGCGAGCACCGCGTTGATCGGCAGGATGGCCACATCGACCACCATCACCCGCTTGGGGCGGCTGACGCCTTCGAGGAAGAAGGTCGCCGCGACCAGCAGCAGCTGGAACGGATAGCCCAGCGCCATGATGCGCACTACGCGGGCGGCATCGGGTGCGATCGCCGGATCGACGCCGACACCTTGCAGCATCGGCAGCGCAAAGGCGAACAACACGCCGCCGCTGGCCAGCCCGAGCAGGAAGCCGAGCACCAGCCCTTGCCGCAGGATCGCGCCGGTCGCGGGCAGATCCTCCGCCCCGTCCGCGCGCGAGGCGAAGACGAGCACGCCGGTGAGCCAGCCCAGCGCGACGACGATGCCGATGAAGGTCAGCGTGCGGCTGGCGCCGAGCGCCGCCACTTCGTGCGTGCTGACCAGGCCGACCACGACCACGTCGGTGACGTGCATGATCGTCCAGGTGAGCGCCGTGAGCACCACCGGCCAGGCCAGCGCGAGGATGCGGCGCGTCTCGGCACTGATGTCGTCTGGCGGGCGCATGGGCCGGCGGGCTTAGCCCGGCTGCATTTCAGAAGAAAGATCGCAGAAAGGGAGGTTGCATGCCTCCCGGCGCTTTGCTAGGGGCCGCTGCCTTACCAGCCGCCGGGTTCATCCGGCGGACGAAATCAGTGCGGTCGTGGCGGAACTGGTAGACGCGCAACGTTGAGGTCGTTGTGGGCGAAAGCCCGTGGAAGTTCGAGTCTTCTCGACCGCACCATTTCTCAAGAAAAGCGTTTGAAGATGCGGGCCGGGGGCAACCACACCGGTCGCGCTGGCGGGTAGCGTGTAACCGTTTATCGTCCGTCAGCGCCCTCCTATACAGGGCGACGGCCAGCAGAGCCGATGCATGAGGGGAGAGACGCATGGAGCGTGACCTGTCGGGAAACGGCAACCCGCCGATCCGCCGCGTCGTGATCGTCGGTGGCGGCACCGCCGGATGGATGACCGCGGCGCTGCTCTCCAAGCTGCTGTTCCGCGGCTATGCGATCACGCTGGTGGAATCGGACGAGATCGGGATCATCGGCGTTGGCGAGGCGACCATCCCTGGCATCAAGGACTACAATCAGCTCGCCGGGATCGACCTGACCGAGATGATCCGCGCGACCCAGGCGACGTTCAAGCTGGGGATCGAGTTCGTCAACTGGCGCGAGCCGGGCTACCGCTACATCCACGGCTTCGGCAAGATCGGCACCGACCTGATGTGGCTCCACCCGCACCAGCTGTGGCTCAAGCTCGCCGCGCTCGGCCAGGCCAAGCATTTCGACCTCTATTCGCTCAACACGCTCGCCGCCCGGCAGAACAAGTTCTGCTTCCCCGATCCGCGCAACCCGGGGTCGCCGATGGGGCATCTCGACTATGCCTATCATTTTGACGCATCGCTCTATGCCCGCTTCCTCCGCACCCGATCCGAAGCACAAGGCGTGACGCGGGTCGAGGGCCGGATCGTGGAGGTGAAGCAGCGCGGCGAGGACGGGTTCGTCGAGAGCGTGGTGCTGGCGGACGGGCGGCGTATCGAGGGCGACCTGTTCGTCGACTGCTCGGGGATGCGCTCGCTGCTGCTCGGCCAGACGTTGGGCGTGGGGTATGAGGGCTGGAACCACTGGCTGCCGTGCGACCGCGCACTGGCGGTGCCGTGCGAGAGCGTGTCGCCGCTGACGCCCTATACCCGCTCGACCGCCCACGGCGCGGGCTGGCAGTGGCGCATCCCGCTGCAGCACCGGATCGGCAACGGGCATGTCTATGCCAGCGCCGAGATCAGCGACGACGAAGCGGCCACGGTGCTGCTCGCCCATCTCGACGGCAAGGCGCTGGCCGATCCGCGGCCGGTCAGGTTCGCGCCGGGCAAGCGGCGCAAGGCGTGGGACAAGAATGTCGTCGCGATCGGGCTGGCGAGCGGGTTTCTCGAGCCGCTCGAATCGACCAGCATCCACCTGATCCAGACCGGCATCCTGCGGCTGGTCGCGCTGTTCCCGGGTCAGGGGTTCAACGCCGCCGACATCGCCGAGTACAACCGGCAGCACAATTTCGAGTTCGACGATGTGCGCGACTTCATCATCGCGCACTACAAGGTCACCAACCGCGAGGACACGCCCTTCTGGGCGCATGTCCGCCATATGGAGGTGCCCGACAGCCTGAAGGAGCGGCTCGAACTGTTCCGCGCCTCGGCCCGCTTCTTCGTCCATGGCAAGGCCGAGCTGTTCCGCGAGGAAAGCTGGGTCCAGGTCCTGCTCGGCCAGGGGATGCAGATGGCCTATGACCCGGTGGTCGACATGATCCCCGACGAGGATTTGATCGACTTCATGCGCGACATCGAGGAGGTCAATGCCGATGTCGCAGCGGCGATGCCGGCGCACCAGGCGTTCATCGACCGCCACTGCAAGGCGCCGCCGATCGCGGCGTGACGCCGGTCGGACTTTCATCTCAATCCTCCCCGCCAGGGGGAGGTGGCGCGCGCAGCGCGACGGCGGGGGAGGACGCGAGCCGTAGAGGTTCCACCGTCCGCCCCCTCCGTCAGCCTGCGGCTGACACCTCCCCCTGGCGGG
>NZ_DASWTG010000037.1:0-20884 GCF_036402235.1 Sphingomonas sp.
GCCAGAACCAGCGCTGGGGAGTCCGCCCCCTCCGTCGCGCTGCGCGCGCCACCTCCCCCTGGCGGGGGAGGATTAGCGATTGGCGCCAACCGTTCCGCGGAAGGTGACTCCAAATGACCGACATGCTCTCGATCGGCGCCAGCGGCGTCCGCGCGTATCAGACCGCGCTGACGACGACGTCGGAGAATATCGCCAATGCCGGCACGGCGGGCTATTCGCGCCGCGTCGCGAACACGCGCGAGGTCGCCGCGCCCAGTGACGGCTCGAACCGCGTGCTCAACGGCCTCGGCGTCACCGTCTCGGGCATCACCCGCACGGGCAGCGATCTGCACAACGCCGAGGTGCGTTCGGCCGGCTCCGACCTCGCGCGCAGCGAAGCGGGCGTGGTGTGGCTGCAGCGGATCGAGGGCGCGCTCACCGGCAACAAGCTCGACGAGCGCCTCACCGCCTTCTTCAACGCGGCGACCGCGCTCGCCGCCGATCCTTCCGCCAGCGCGCCGCGCGCGACGATGCTCCAGGCCGCGGCGAGCCTCGCCGGCAGCTTCTCCGCCACCGGCGCCGCGCTCGATGGCGCGCTCGCCGATCTCGATCGGTCGGCCGATGCCATGGCCGGTCAGCTCAACACGCTCACCGCCAGCCTGGCCAAGGTCAATTCGGCGCTCGGCCGCACCGCGCAGGGCACCAGCGCACAGGCGGCGCTGCTCGACGAACGCGACCGGCTGCTCGACTCGATGAGCGCGCTCACCGATGTCAGCGTCAGCTTCGACGCCGCGGGCCGCGCCAGCGTCAAGGCCGGCGGCAGCGGTCCGCTGCTCGTCCAGGGCGATCAGGCGGCGGTCGCGACCTATGCGCGCGGCCCCGGCGGCGCGACCTCGTTCGCGGTCTACGGCATCGATGGCAGCCACGCGCTCACGCCCGGCGGCGGCGCATTGGCAGGCATTGCGGAGGGCGCCGCGCGCATCGCCGATGCCCGTGACGCGCTCGACCGGATCGCGGTCGACCTGGCCAGCGGCGTCAACACCGTCCAGGCCGGGGGCCACGACCTCGACGGCAATGCCGGTGCGGCGATGTTCAGCGCCACTGGCGCATCCGACTTCAAGCTCGTGCTCGACGATCCGCGCGGCATCGCCGCGGCGGCGCCAGGCGGCGGCGAGCGGAGCAACGGCAATCTCACCGCGCTCGCCGCGCTGCGCACCAGCGGCAGGTTCGAGGGCAGCCTGACCACGCTCACCACCGACAATGCCAGCGCGCTTTCCGCGCGCCGCTCGGTCGCCGAGGTGCAGTCGACGATCCGCGCCAACGCCGCCGCGACGCGTGATTCGGTCGCCGGCGTCAATGTCGACGAGGAAGCGGTTGATTTGATCCGCTTCCAGCAGGCCTATCAGGCGTCGAGCCGTGTCATCCAGGTCGCGCGCGAGACGCTCGACGCCATCTTCAACATCCGGTGATCGCGATGCGTGTGACAACCGCCCAGAGCTTCGACCGCCCTTCGCTGCTGATGGCGAGCCTGAACAGCCAGGCCGACCGGCTGCAGATACAGGTCGCGACCGGCAAGAAGATCCTCGCGCCTTCGGACAGCGCCTCCGGCTGGCAGCAGCTTGCCGGCCTCAAGCGCGCCGCCTCCGACGAGGGCGCATACGGCGCCAACATCAAGATGGCGCAGTCGCTGCTCGCCGCCACCGACACCGCGCTCGACACGATCGAGACCCAGCTCCAGCGCGCCAAGGCGTTCGCGGTGCAGGCCAATAGCGAGACCGTGACGCCCGAAGGCCGCGCCGCGATCCTCAAGGATGTCGAGGCGATCATCGCCGACCTGCTCGGCGTGGCGAACGCGAAGGACAGCCGCGGCCAGCCTTTGTTTGGCGGCGCGGCCGGGGACGCGGCCTATGCCCGCCAGCCCGACGGCTCGATCGCCTATGTCGGCCAGGGCGAGGCTGCGCCGATCCCGGTCGGCGACGGTGTCGAGATCGCCGCGACCGAAACCGGCGCTCGCGCCTTTGGCGGCATCCCCGGAGCGAACGGCGCGACCGACATGTTCGCTATCCTCAATGCCTTCGCCGCCGCGCTTCAGCCTGGCGCCGCGCCGGGCGGGATCGAGACCGCGATGAACGATCTCGACGCCGCGATCGAACAGGTCGGCACCACCCGCGCCTCGGTCGGCGCGCGCGCCTTCCGCATGGATCTGGAGGCTGACCGCCTGATCGACGCCGACACCGCGCGCGAGACGACCCGCTCGGGCATCGAGGACGCCGACACCGCCGCCTCGATCGCCGAATTGCAGAAGACGCTGACGATCCTGCAGGCGACCCAGGCGAGCTTCACCAAGCTCACCAGCCTGTCGCTGTTCGACTATATCCGCTGAGCCGGGAACACCCTCGACGAATTCAGCTTGCAATGTTGGATTTGTTCTGGTTTTGTTCGGGCGACTTCCCCTTGTTCGCGTGTGTGGTCGCAACGGGGAGAGCCAAGGGGGGCACATAGCGTAAACTTTGTGTCAACTTCCGGCCGGGCGGCGCCGATATTCGAATGGCCCGACCGTCCTGTTAACCACATCCTAGCGCTTTTCCGCTCAAGTTCCGGCTCGCGCTGCCGTTTCTACGGGTAACCAAGCCAGCGCCGGGGGTAGCGAGCGAAGTCATGTTTCCTGCAATCGGTTTCGTCGTCCTCATCGCCATGGTGTTCGGCGGCTTCGCCATCACCGGCGGCGCGCTCGAGCCCGTGCTGCACGCGCTGCCGCACGAGATGCTCATCATCGGCGGCGCCGCGCTCGGTGCGCTGATCATCGGCAATTCGGGCCGCGAGCTCAAGGCGCTCGGCGGCGGGTTCATGAAGGTGCTCAAGGGGCCAAAGTACAAGAAGCAGGACTATCTCGACGTCATCTTCCTCGTCAGCAAGTTGATGAAGATGCTGCGCGTTGATGGCCCGATCGCGCTCGAGCCGCATGTCGAGGATCCCAAATCCTCCGCGATCTTCGCCGAATATCCCCGCCTGCTCGCCGATCACACGCTGGTCGACCTGATCGCCGACACGCTGCGTCTCGTCGTCGTCTCCTCGGGCACGCTCGACGTGCACGCGGTCGAGGACGTGATGGACAATGCCATCAAGACCCACCACCACCATGTCGAGGAGCCTCAGCACGCGCTGCAGGGTCTGGCCGACGCGCTGCCCGCTCTCGGCATCGTCGCGGCGGTGCTCGGCGTGGTGAAGACGATGGGCTCGATCGACAAGCCGCCGGCGATCCTCGGCGCGATGATCGGCTCGGCGCTGGTCGGCACCTTTCTCGGCGTGTTGCTCGCCTATGGCCTGGTCGGGCCGCTGGCGGGGCGTCTTAAGCAGATCATCGATGCCGACGCCGCGATCTATCACACGGTCAAGCAGATCATCATCGCCTCGCTGCACGGCCATCCGCAGCCGCTGGTGATCGAGGCAGCGCGCTCGGGCATCGCGCACCACAACCAGCCGGGCTTCGCCGAAGTGTTCGACGGCCTGCGCGGTAGGTAAGCATGACGGCGAGGGCGCCTCATGCGGCGAAACAGCCGCCCAAGATCATCGTCAAGAAGGTCTTCGTCGAGGGCGGCGGCGGCCATCACGGCGGCGCATGGAAGGTCGCGTATGCGGATTTCGTGACCGCGATGATGGCGTTCTTCCTGCTGATGTGGCTGCTCGGCGCGACCAACGAGAAGCAGCGCAAGGCGCTGGCGGATTATTTCGCGCCCACGCTGATCGAGTTCAAGCAGAACAGCGCCGGCTCCAACGGCCTGCTCGGCGGCGACGCGATGCAGGGCAAGGACAATTACCCGACCATGGCCAAGCAGACCGGCACGCGATCGATGACAATTCCGGCCGGCGCGCAGGGCGGCGACGAGGTCGGCACCGGCGATCAGGGCAGCCTCAAGAACAAGGAGGCGATGGACGCCGAGGACCGCCAGGGCTTCGCCAAGATGAAGGCGCAGATCGAGCGCCGGATCAAGACCACTCCCGGTCTCGCCAAGCTCGGCAAGCATGTCCGCTTCGTGCCGACGCGCGACGGCATGCGCATCGACCTCATGGACAATGCCGATTATTCGATGTTCGCGCTGGGCACGACCAGCTTCGTGCCCGAGGCGGCGAAGCTGGTCGCAATGGTCGCCGAATCGATCGCTGGCTCGGAGAACCCGATCATGATCCGCGGCCATACCGACAGCCTCGGCTATGGCGATCCGCAGAACATGAACAACTGGATGCTCTCGAGCGCGCGCTCCGAAGAGACCCGCCGCCGCCTCGCCGCGGGCGGCGTTTCCGAGCCTCGCTTCGAGCGGATCGAGGGCGTCGCCGACCGCGAGCCGCTGATCAAGGCCAACCCCGCCGACCCGCGCAACCGCCGCGTGGCGATCACGCTGCTCTACCGCAAGAGCAAGCTCGACCGGTAGGGTTGGTCAGAAGAACATCTTGCGGATGCTGATCTGCACCGTTCGACCGACCGGGTCGAGCTGCGCCGGCTGATGGCTGAGCGGCGTCGCGCCGGTCTCGTCGGTCACCCGCAGGCGCTGGTCGAACAGATTGTCGATCGACAGCGTGATCCGCGTGCCTGCCAGCCAGCGATTGTCGCGCACGAACTTGAAGTCGGGCGAGAGGTTGGCGAACAGGCGCAGGTTCACCGTCGCCATATCGTCGAAGCGAAGCTCCTCGGCCGCGCCCGCCGTGCCGCCACGCACGCGGGTCGCGCTCCTCCAATCGGCATTGACGCGCAGTCCGATCCCGTCCCGGACGACGCCGGCACGCAATTCCACCTCATGGCGCGGAGCGCCGCCGCGGCTTCCGAACGCTGCGCCGTTCAGCCGGTCGAGCACCGGCAGGCCTTCGCGAATGGTCAGCCGATCGGTGAGCGCGATGGTGTGGAACAGGCCGAGCTGGAAGCGGCCGCCATTGGCGCCGCCGCCACCCAATCCGCCGCGGAAGCCGCCGCCGCGCCCGCCAAAGCCCGCGCCGGGACCCCGCCCGCCTTCGCCGAAGCGCCGCGGGCCTTCGCCGGGGCCGCGCTCACCCGTCGGTGGAGTCTCCCCCTGCTGCCCAGCCTCGCGCGCGGCCTCGCGCGCCGCCTGTCGTGCGGCGCGCTGCGCCTGCATCTGCTCGGCGCGCTGCCGCGCCAGCGGCGAACTGATCTGCTTGGAGAAATTGATGCCCCAGCGCACTTCCTCACGCTCGCTGCGCAGGAAATTGACCGGCCGGTTGTCGATCTGGAGCAGCCGTCCGCTGCCGTCGCGCACGAACCGGCCGGGAAACGCGGCTTCGATTTCCGCGGTCACCGCCGGAAAGCCCTGGCTCAGATTGCGGATCGTGCTCTTGTTGTAATCGACGTTGAAGCTGAGGTCGGTGTTCTTGATCGGCCGCACATTGAGTCCGAGCTTCATCGCGCTGCGGTCGCTCGCCAGCAGATTGGGATTGCCGCCTTCGATCCTGGTGATGTCCACCGTCTCGCCGCGCACGAAATCGAAAACGCGCACGTTCGGCGTCGCCACCACCGCATCGCCGAGCTGCTGCGCCGAGGGCGCGCCCTCCTCTTCGGTGAAGGTCGCGAGGAAGCGTACGCCGTCGATCGGCGACCAGTTGGCGCCGTAGCCATAGGTGAGGAGCGTGCCGAAATCGGAGAGTTCCTCGAGCTCGACATTCGCGTTGAGCGAGAGATTTCCGAGCGCGGAGAGCACTGCGCGGCTACGGCTGGCGATCGGCAGGTCGATATTGGCACGCACGCTGCCGGTATCGCGGCCGATGTCGGAGGTGGTGAACAAGCCGCGGCGCAGCGATTGCGCGGTGAGGTCGTTCGTCCGCCCCGCCACGCGCAGGCTGGTCGAGATTTCGCCCGCGGGCAGCTTGGCCAGCGGACCGCTCACCAGCGCGTTGACTGACCCGACATTGGAGACCGAGTTCGACCGGTCCGCCGGGCGGATCGCCCACATATCGGCCGGAATCGCGCCGAACGGATTGAAGGCAGGGTCGCCCGCATCGAGCCGGCTCTGCAGCACCAGCGTGTCGACGCCGGTATCGGTGAGCGTGCGCCGTTCCGACCGCTCCCAATTGCCGGTGACCGACCAGCGCCAGCGCGGCGACAGGTCGCCGTTGAGCGAGAAGCCGCCCTGCAGCGACCGGTTGTTCGAGCTGCGCTCGAGCGGCGAGAACTGGTCGTAATAGCGATAGAGCTGCGTGTCGGCGGCAAAGGGCGAGAAGGGATTGGCGCCGGGCAGGGTCAGGGTCGCGCTGGGCAGGCCGAGCAGCGATTCGCTCTGGCTCTGCTCGAGGCGCAGCGTCGCTGTCGCGGAAACCTTGCCGATCGCGCGATTGAGCACGGCGTTGATCGCAAGATTCTCGGTCTGAGGCTGCAGGGTGCGGTAGGGCGAGAGATCGGTCTGGTTCAGCCGGTTGGCACCGGCGGCGAAGCTGCCGAGCGGCACTGCGCCCGCGGCTGCCGCGGCCGGAGCTCCCGCCGTGGTGACGAGCGTGCCGGCAAGCGCGCTCAGCGCCGGATCGATCTCCCCGTTCGGCAGCAGGCCGCGGATGTTGCCGATCCGGTCGAAGGGCGAGCTCAGCGCTTCGGTGATGATATCGCGGTCGCTTTCGAGCAGCCGGGACTCGCGCTCATATTCGACTTCGATGTTGATCCGGCCGTCGCGATTGATGCGCAGCAGGCCGAAGTCGAACTCCTGCCCGTCGCGGCCGCCGGCGGTGGCGAAGCTCGCATCCGCTTCGGCGGTGATCGCGCGGAAGCGGCGGCGCAGCACGAAATTGACCACGCGCTGATCGGCGCGATAGCCGAGCTTAAGCGCCGCTTCCTCGGGCAGGATATCGATGCGCTCGATCGCCTCGGGCGGAATGCCGCGAATCTCCGCCATGCCCGAAATCGGCCGGCCGCTCAGCAACAGCACCGGCGGGCCGCCGCTGGCGCTGCGCGTCTGCGGCTCGAGCTCGGCGAGCAGCTCGGTGATCGAGCTGACGCCATAAGCGCGGATGTCCGCCGGGTTTAGGATCAGCTCGGGCTTGACGTCACCCGGCACCGCGCCGCGCAGCTGTCCGGTGACGACGACTTCCTCGCCCTCGAGCTCCTCGACCACGTCACCGCCGGCACCGGCAGGCGAAGGCGCTGGCTCCTGCTCCTGCGCGGGTGCCGGGGGCGGCACGTCCTGCGCCGCGGCCATCGCCGCCGGCGCCGCCATCAACCCCGTCATCACCCACGCCGCGCGCCGCATTCGTCCCTCCCGCAATCTCGCCGGCATGCGGCCGGCCCAGGCTCCTTAGGCAGGATTTGTCGCAAAATTATGCCTGCAAGAAGAATTAGTCGGACAGATAGCGCGCAGCGTCCGGAGGCCCGCCCACGGCGGTCGGTTGACGCCCGTCCCGCCGCTCAGCCTTCGGTCTTCCCCTGCATCCGTGCGTGGTGACGGATCACCTCGTCGATGATGAAGCGGAGGAACTTCTCGGAGAATTCGGGGTCGAGATCGGCCTGCGCCGCGAGCTCGCGAAGCCGCGCGATCTGGCGATCCTCACGCCCCGGATCGGCGGGAGGAAGCCCCGTCTCGGCCTTGTAGCGGCCGACCGCCTGGGTGATCTGGAAACGCTCGGCGAGCAGGAAGACCAGCGCCGCGTCGATCCGGTCGATGCTCTGGCGATAGCGTTGCAGGGTCTCGTCGCTCATGAACTGTCCTTGATTGTGTCAGCTGCGCTGACCGCGCGGCGCCGGCCCGCATCAGGCTCAGCGCTTGTTGCGCCGCTTTTATGCGGGCGCAACCCCCACGCACTTGCCTTTCCGGTGCGTTCCCGCCACATCGCGCCCAGCATGAGCGCGACCATTCACCGTATCGGCCGCGGGGCGGCGCCCTCGCTCGACCCCATGATCGCGCTGGTCGCGGCGGACATGAACCTGGTCAACGCCGTGATCCTCGACCGGATGCAGTCGCAGATCCCGCTGATCCCCGAGCTTGCCGGGCATCTGATCGCGGGCGGCGGCAAGCGCATGCGGCCGATGCTAACGCTGGCGAGCGCGCGGCTGCTTGACTATTCGGGCGCACGCCACCACCGCCTCGCGGCCGCGGTCGAGTTCATCCACACCGCGACCCTGCTCCACGACGATGTCGTCGACGGATCCGACATGCGCCGCGGCAAGCGCACCGCCAACCTGATCTGGGGCAATCCGGCAAGCGTGCTGGTCGGCGATTTTCTGTTCTCGCGCAGCTTCGAGCTGATGGTCGAGGACGGCAGCCTCAAGGTGCTCAAGATTTTGTCCAACGCCTCGGCGGTGATCGCGGAGGGCGAGGTGAACCAGCTCACCGCCGCGCGCCGCATCGACCTGGCCGAGGAGCGCTATCTCGAGATCATCGGCGCCAAGACCGCCGCCCTGTTCGCCGCCGCGTGCCGCATCGCCGCGGTCGTCGCCGAGCGGACCGAAGCGGAGGAAGGTGCGCTCGACACCTATGGCCGCAATCTCGGCATCGCGTTCCAGCTGGTCGATGATGCGATCGACTATGTCTCGGATGCAGGAACGATGGGCAAGGATGCGGGCGACGATTTCCGCGAAGGCAAGATGACGCTCCCCGTCATCCTCGCCTATGCCCGCGGCAGCGAGGACGACCGCGCCTTCTGGAAGGAAGCCGTGCTCGGCCGCCGCATCGGCGACGACGACTTCGCCCATGCGGTCGGCCTGGTGCAATCCAGCCGCGCGGTTGACGATACGCTGGCACGCGCGCGGCACTATGGCCAGCGCGCGATCGATGCGCTCGGCATCTTCCCCGCAAGCGCTGCCAAGGATGCGATGATCGAGGCGGTCGAGTTCGCGGTCGCGCGCGCCTATTGAGCGGCCCGCTACACCTCGCTCTCTTCGCCCTCGTCCTCGTCCGCGCCGAGCGCGTCCTCCTCATCCTCGTCGAGCGCGTCGTCGATCGCCTCGCTGATCAGGTCGAGCTGCTCGTAGCTCGCGGTCAGCTCGATCGTCTCGCCATCGTCGTCCTCGATGCTGATCAGATAATCGCCATTGCCGTCCGCGGCGATGCTGAAGCTCGAAAGCGTGCGTGCCATGTCCCGTCTCCTTCAAACCGCGCAACGCGCATCGCGCGATTGGGTGCCATGCCGCTTCAAGCAATGCGGTGAATTGCGTAGGGCAGACTTGTGAACGACCTTCCGATCCATGCCGTGCTGCCCGATCTGCTCGCCGCATTGCGCGACGCGAGCAACGCCGTGCTGGTCGCCCCGCCGGGCGCGGGCAAGACCACCGCGGTCGCCCCCGCGCTGCTCGGCGAAGGCTGGTGCGCGGGTGAGATCCTCCTGCTCTCACCCCGCCGCCTCGCCGCACGCGCCGCCGCCGAGCGGATGGCGGCGCTGGCGGGCGAGCGGGTCGGCGAGACCTATGGCTACGCGACGCGGATGGACACGCGCCGCTCGACCCGGACGCGCGTGACGGTCGTCACCGAGGGCATCTTCGTCAACCGCATCCAGGCCGATCCCGAGCTGGCCGGCATCTCGGCAGTGCTGTTCGACGAGGTGCATGAGCGCAGCCTCGACAGCGACTTCGGCCTCGCGCTCGCGCTCGACGCACAGATGGCGTTGCGGCCCGATCTGCGACTGGTGGCGATGTCCGCCACCCTCGACGGCGCACGTTTCTCCGCCCTGATGAGCGATGCCCCGGTGATCGAGAGCGAGGGGCGGAGCCATCCGCTCGAGCTGCGCCACCTCGGCCGGGCCGCGGAGGCGCGGATCGAGGAGTCGGTCGCCGCGGCGGTCCGCCAGGCGCTGCGCGAGACCGATGGCGGGATCCTCGCCTTTCTCCCCGGCGTCGCCGAGATCGAGCGGACGGCCGAACGGCTCGGCGACACGCCGGGCACGGTCCTCCACAAGCTGCACGGCAGCCTCGATCCCGCCGCGCAGCGCGCCGCCATCGCCCCGGACCGCGAGGGCCGGCGCAAGATCGTGCTCGCGACCTCGATCGCCGAGACCTCGCTGACCCTCGACGGCATCCACGTGGTGATCGATTCGGGCCTGGCTCGCCGCCCGCGCTACGATCGCGCCGCGGGCATGACCCGGCTCGTCACCGAACGCGCGAGCCAGGCCGCGGTCACCCAGCGCGCGGGCCGTGCTGCGCGGCAGGGGCCGGGGATCGCCTATCGCCTGTGGGAGGCGGCCGCCACCGCTGGCCTGCCCCGTTTCGACCCGCCCGAAATCCTCGAGGCCGATCTTTCGGCGCTCACCCTCGATTGCGCGCTATGGGGCGTCGGCGATCCGCGCGACCTCGCCTGGCTCGACCCGCCGCCCGAAGCCGCGGTGCAGGAAGCGCGCACCCGCCTCGCCGCGCTCGAAGCGATCGATGCCGACGGCCGCCCCACTGCGCATGGCAAGGCGATCGCGCAGCTGCCGCTCCCGCCGCGGCTCGGCCATATGCTCGCGCGGGCAGGGGAGATGGGTCTCGCCAAGACTGCGGCGGAAATCGCCGTGCTGCTCGGCGAGCGCGGCCTTGGCGGCCCCGACGCCGATCTCGAGCACCGCCTGCGCCGCTGGAAGAGCGAGCGCGGCCAGCGGGCGGATGGGGCAAGAAGGCTGGCGGAGCGCTGGGCTAGCCTTCTCCCTCCCCCCTCTGGGGAGAGGGGCGGTGCGGCAAGCGAATCGCGCGTGGACAGGCCCCTCTCCCAGCCCTCGCCCCGAGGGGGAGAGGGCTATGCGCCGCTCCGCGACTCCGCCGAAGCCGTCGCCATCTGCGTCGCGCTCGCCTTTCCCGATCGCATCGCGCGACGCCGCGACGCCAGCGGCGAGACCTGGGCGTCGGCGGGCGGCCGCGGCTTCCGGCTCGATCCCGCATCCTCGCTCGCGCGCCATGAATGGCTCGCGGTGGCCGAGACGCAGGGCATGGCCGCCGGTGCGCGTATCCTGTCCGCCGCGCCGATCGATGCGGCGAGCGTCGAGACGCTGTTCGGCCATCGCATCGAGACCCGCCGCACGGTTCGCTTCGATCCGGTGAACGGCCGCGTCGAAACAGCGCGCGAACGCCGCCTCGGCGCAATCCGCCTTTCGTCGGGTCCGGACACCGCCGCCAATCCGGACGAAATCGCCGCCGCGCTGCTCGAAGGGGTGCGCACCCATGGTCTCGACCTGCTGCCCTGGTCCGCCAACGCGCGCGCGCTGCGCATCCGTGCCGCCTATGCTGGGCTCGACACGCTGTCCGACGAAGCGCTGCGCGCCGATCTCGACGATTGGCTCGCCCCCGTGCTCGCCGGCAAGCGCCGCCTCGACGCGATTTCGCCCGAAGCGCTGACGCAGGCGCTGCAGAACCGGCTCGGCTGGGATGGGCAGAAGCAACTCGACCGCCTTGCCCCGGCGCGGCTCGAAACCCCGGCGGGATCGAGCCACGAGATTGACTATGCCGCAGAAGGCGGGCCCGCCGTCGAGGTCCGCGTGCAGGCGCTGTTCGGCCTCGCCACGCATCCCATGCTCGGCGACGGCACCCCGCTGGTGCTTTCGCTCACCTCGCCCGCCGGCCGCCCGATCCAGACGACGCGGGATCTCCCGGGCTTCTGGAAGGGCAGCTGGGCCGATGTCGCCAAGGAGATGCGCGGCCGCTATCCCCGTCACCCCTGGCCCGACGATCCGGCCGCCGCATCGGCGACGCTGCGGACGAAAAATGCGGATGCACGGCGCAGCGGTTCGCGATAAAGGGCGGAGCCATGTCCACCGCACGCATCTATCAGCGCCCGAAGAACGCCATGCAGTCGGGCCGTTTCCGCACCGACCGCTGGGTGCTCGAATTCGACCCCGGCGAGCAGCAGCGCCCCGATCCGCTGACCGGCTGGGCCGGCTCGGGCGACACGCGCAACCAGCTGCGCCTCAACTTCCCCACGCTGGAAGCGGCGCAGGATTATGCCGCGCGCGAAGGCATCGCCTATCACGTCGTCCCCGCGCCGCAGCGCAAGCTCAAGCTCCAGGCTTACGCCGACAACTTCCGGTGAGTCCGGCGGAGCTGCTCGACCGCTGGATCGAGGCGTTCAACGCGGCCGACGCCGACGCGCTCGCCGCGCTCTACCATGACGACGCGGTGAACCATCAGGTGGCCAACGCGCCGGTCGAGGGGCGGGCGGCGATCCATGCGATGTTCGCAGCCGAGTTCGCGGCGGCCGAGATGGTCTGCATCCCGGTCAACCGCATGGCCGACGGCGAATGGGCGGCGATGGAGTGGCAGGATCCCAAGGGGTTCCGCGGCTGCGGCTTCTTCCATGTCGTCGATGGGCGCATCCGGCACCAGCGCGGCTATTGGGACCGGCTGAGCTTCGAACGGCTCTATGCCAGCAGCGACTGACCCAGCACAAGCAGCAGCTTGACGTCGATCGCCATGCCGCGCACGCGGCACGCGGCGACGAATGCGGGCACCTCGGCAAGCTTCACCCGGTGCACGGTGATGCCTTCGCCGTCCACCCCGCCGCCCTCGCTCACGCGAACCAGATCGCGCGCGCGGACCAGCGTGAAGCTCTCGCTGACCATGCCGGGCGAGGAGAAATACTCGCCCAGCGATTCGACCCGGCCCGGGCGGTAGCCGGTCTCCTCCTCCAGCTCGCGCGCCGCGGCGGTTTCCACGGACTCGTCATCGGTCTCGTCGCCGACCAGCCCTGCAGGCAGCTCGAGGCAGGCGCGGCCAAGCGGCACGCGATATTGCTCGACCAGGATGAGGTGGCCGTTCTCGTCGATCGCGACGATCACCGCGGCACGGATGCCGCGGGCGCGCGCGACATACTCCCAGCGGCCCTGCTTCTTCGCGGTGATGAACCTGCCCTGCCAGACCGTCTCGACCGGCGCGTCGGAATCCATTGTCACAATTCGATCAGCCGGTCGGGAAGCTCGTTCGCGTCGCTCTCGGTCTTGGGGAAGTGCTGGGCGAGCACCGTGCCGATCCGCGCCACGGCGTCCGCCATCCCGCCCGCAGGATCGCCCGCGCGGATGCGATCGATCAGCGCCACCATCGCCTCGCCCCACAGCGCGTCATCGACCTTGGCGACGACCGCCGCGTCCGCGACGATCTCCGCGCGGTGCTCGGCGAGGCTCAGATAAAGCAGCACCCCGACGCGCGCCGCGGTGCGCTTCTCCGCGCTTGCCTTGAAGAACTGCACCGCGCGCCGCCGCACCCGCCGCCCGCGCACCGCGGGCGGGATCAGCAGGCCGCGGAAGGGCAGCGCCTCGAACCCGAAGCGCACGGCGAGGAACAGCACTGCCTGCACCACCACGAGCAAGGCGAGCTGGAGATGCCGCTCCGCCTCGCCCCACCCGCCGGTGAACAGCGCCAGCTTGGCATCGAGGAGGCCCGGGAACGCCGCAAACAGCCCCAATGCCGCGAGCATCACCGCGGCGGCATAATAGAGCGAGACGTCGTGATAATGATCCGACCAGTCGGTGACGATCGTGACGATTTCGCTGTCGGTATTGCGCTCGGCCTCGGCGACCGCGCTAGTCACCCGATCGTGCTCGTCGTTCGTGAACCGTCGTGTCATCACCACCCCCCCGATGCGCCGCCGCCGCCGAACGATCCGCCGCCGCCCGAGAAGCCGCCGCCCCCGCCGCCCCAGGACGAGCCGCCGCCACCGCCCCACGAGCTTCCCCCGCCCCAGGAGGAGCCGCCATCGCCACCGCCCCAGCCGGGACCCCAGATCACGACCGGTGCGCCGCCGCGGCGATATTTCCTGCCCCGCGCCGCGCCGAGGATGATCGGCAGGACGATCACCAGCACGACAAACAGCCAGAAGGCGGCCACGAACCAGCCTTCGGCGCCGCGCGATCGCTTGCGCTTGCCGCTGTCGATCAGCTGCTTGGCGCGCGCCTCGGCGGCTTCGAGCGGGAGCTTCAACTGCTCGTTGATCGCCGTGGCGCCGGCGACGATGCCGCCGCCCATGTCCTGTTGGCGGAAACGGGGAATGATCTCGTTGTCGATGATAAGGCCGGCGAGACCGTCGGTGATGATGGGCTCCAGCCCCTTGCCAACCTCGATCCGTACCGCGCGTTCATTGGGCGCCACGATCAGGATGATGCCGTTGTCCGCTTCCTTCTGGCCGATCTGCCACGCGGTCGCGAGCCGATAGCCATAGTCATCGATCGCATAACCCTGAAGATCGGGAAGGGTCGCAACGACAAGCTGCCGGCCGGTGGCTTTCTCGGTCGCTTCGGACATGGCGGTGATCTGCGCGGCCTGCTCGGGGCTGAGCAGGCTCGCGGCGTCCACCACCCGCCCCGACAATGCCGGGAAGGTCTGTGCCTGCGCGGCTCCAACCGTCATCGCGCAGACGGCCAGCAGCAAGGACAAAATGCGCATCATCGACGCGGCTCCACCGCGTGTGGTCAGCTATTGTTCCCGAAGTCCACCGTCGGTGCGACGTCGGCTCCCGCCTTCGCCTCGAACGGTGTCATCGGCTTGGCGCCATAGAAGATTTTCGCGCCGATCGCGTCGGGGAAGGTGCGAATGGTCGTGTTATACGATTGCACGGCCTGATTATACGCTTCGACCCGGACGTTGATCCGATTCTCCGT
Organism: Sphingomonas sp.; assembly: GCF_036402235.1. Taxonomy (GTDB): domain Bacteria; phylum Pseudomonadota; class Alphaproteobacteria; order Sphingomonadales; family Sphingomonadaceae; genus Sphingomonas. The sequence goes on from NZ_DASWTG010000037.1 coordinate 14,518, forward strand.
TCCGGCGACTTCGCGCAACAGCATCTGGAACGATTGTTGGCTCTGAAGCTGGGGATAGGCCTCGACGGTCGCCAGCAGGCGGCCGAGCGAGCTTCCAAGTTGCCCCTGCGCCAGCTGGAATTGTGCCACGCGATTGGGATCGGTAAGCTGATCTGCGCTTACCTGGATCGATGTTGCCTTGGCGCGCGCGCTCATCACGTCGGTCAGGATCTTGCTTTCCGATCCCGCCGCGCCCTTTACGGTATTGACCAGATTGGGGATCAGATCGGCGCGACGCTGATAAGCAGCCTGGACGTCGGCCCATTTCGCCTTGGCCGCTTCCTCGGCGGTGGGCACGCTGTTGAGGCCGCAGGCCGAAAGCAAGGCCGCCGCAGCCATCGCGGCAACGAGACGAAGCTTCATGTCGAACTATCCCTCCAAGTGTGTCGCATCGATACGACACCGCGAAGGTAGGGGACCGATCGCACGTGCGCAATGACAACCGGCGCTGGACGGATTGCCGCCGTCGAATCCGGCCGTTACGCTGCCGGCCGGACAAGCAAGTCAGGGGTATGTCGATGATCAATGAATTCAAGGCCTTCATCGCGCGCGGCAACGTGCTCGACCTTGCCGTCGCGGTCATCATCGGCGCGGCGTTCGGCAAGATCGTCACCTCGCTGACCGAGGACATCATCATGCCGGTGATCGGCAAGATCTTCGGCGGGCTCGACTTCTCGAGCTATTTCCTGGTGCTGGGCGAGGTGCCGGCGAACCTTCAGGGATCGACCGACTATGCCGCGCTCAAAAAGGCCGGCGTGCCCTTGTTCGGCTATGGCGAGTTCATCACCCAGACGGTCAATTTCCTGATCGTCGCCTTCATCATCTTCCTGCTGGTCCGCGCGGTGAACCGCATCGTCCCTGCAACGCAGACCGCCGCGGCCGAAGATCCCGCCGATGTTGTGCTGCTGCGCGAGATCCGCGACGAGCTCAAGAAGCGCAACGGCGGGGCTTGATTCAATTGCGGTGCCGGCCCGCACCGCGCGCCGTCAGGCGCCAATCAAACTACGCCGCCGCGAGATCCTCGGCGGTGGCATCCGCAAGGCTGGTGCCGTCGAGGATACGCGCGGTCTCGTCGCGCACGCGCGCCATGGCGTGGCGGATCGCGCACGCCGCCTCGTCCTTGCAGTCGAGACAGGGGCGATAGGCGGTGCGGCTGACGCACGGAACCAGCGCCAGCGGCCCTTCGATCACGCGGATGATCTCACCCAGCGAGATCATGTGGTTGGGCCGCGCCAGGCGGTAGCCGCCCATCTTGCCGCGCGTCGAATCGAGGAAGCCCGCCTCGCGCAGATCGGCGAGGATCAGCTCGAGGAACTTGCGCGGCACGTTCGCCTCCGCCGCGATCCGCGTCATCGGCGTCGGCGCGCCTTCCCGTGGCTGCTTCGCCAGAAACAGCATGGCGCGCAGGGCATAACGGGAACGCTGGGTGAGCATGGCACGCTATTTGCTCTCCCTTTACGGCCATCACAAGGCCAAATCCCGCTCTTTTCAATCGGATTTGCACTTCCTATATGGGAACGTGCCGGGTTCGCCCGGCTATGACGATAAATTGTGGCGTGCAATAGACGCAGCGGACCCGGGGGCAGTACCCGGCGGCTCCACCACAAGTGGTGCCAGAACCCTCAAAGGGACTTCTGGACACCGTTTCTGACGGGGCCGAACCAGGATCGACGTGTGTTGAAAAGCGCTGTTTTCGTTCGGAATGGGACCACCGCGACGGCCCATACACACAAGTGCCAACGATAACGAAGCACTCGCTATTGCGGCGTAATCCCAAGACCTAACGGTCTAAGATTACTCTAAAATGCGCGGTTGGACCGCACCGGGCAACAGAAGCGGAATCCAGCGGCCACCAGGGGGGCCGGGCAACAGAACCCCCTGGACCTTCCAAAAGGCGCGGAACACCGGGCAACAGAAGCTCCCACTTCACTTCATTTCTCCCGCGCCAGCCGCTCCTCTTCGCGGGTGAACGCCGTGACGCCCTTGCTGTCCGGCGCGGTCGCAGTCGCGAAGAACGCGACGCCAACGCCCTTCGCGCGGTCGATCCACAGCCCCGAACGCAGCCCATAGGCATCGCCGGCATGGCCGGTGCGCGTGCGGCCATCCCCGAACAGATCGTCCGCGCACCCGTTGCGCGGCGTGGGCAGGAGCGTCACGGCGAGGCCGTACTGGCAGTAGAATCCGTTGGTCGTGTCGCCGTTCGACCCGTCATAGCGCCACGCCACCCGTTCGATCTCCGCAACCGATTCGCGCCTGAGGAAGCTCCCGTCGTTCCGCAGCAGCATCTGCCCGATCACCGCCAGATCGCGCATCGACGCGCGCAGCCCGCCCTGCGGCGAGAATAGCGCGCCATTCTCTCCCAGGCGGTAGCTCGCAAGATCGCATCCCGCCTTCACGATCACCGGACAATCGGGCCGCTTGCCGCCCAGATCGTCGAGCGCCACCGAGCCGTCGGCACGATAGAGCACGACATGGCGCGCGATCTTCGCATCCGAACAGGTCGACCAGTTGAAGCACGCGTCGAGTCCGAGCGGGGCCAGCACCAGCCGCTGCATCAGCCGGTCGAACCGCTCGCCCGACGCCCTTTCCATCACGCTCGCGATCACCGGAAAGGCGATATTGGCATAGCGGAAATGAGCCCCGGGACGGTGCTGCGGATCCCATAGCCGCGGCTGCGCGATCCGGTCGGCGAGGCGCTCGCCCAGCGGCACGCGATATTCGTCGGGATCGATCAGCCCGGACGTGTGCGAAAGCAGCTGGCGCAACGTCACCGGCGCATCGGGAAAGGCCGGGTTGCGCACCCGCCAGCCGAGCAGGTCGCCGACGTCGCGATCGAGATCGAGCTGCCCGGCCTCGACCATCCGCATCACGCCCAGCGCGACGACGAGCTTGGAGATGCTCGCGATGCGGACCGGATCGTCGATCGTCGCGCGCCGCCCGGACACGCGATCCGCCACGCCGCTTGCGCGCGCCGCGGTCATCCCGCGTGCGTCGAACGCCACCCGCGCCTCCGCCGCGACGCCCGCTACCGCCGGATCAAGCCCGGCTGAGGCCGCGCAGCCGGCAAGAAGAAATGCACCGAGCAGGAGGATGAGACGCATGACGCGATCATGCCCGTCCTGCTCCCGAAGACAACCATGCCCGCCATGCACCGAAAGCGATCGTTCCGGCTTCGCGAATGAATCGCGCATCGTCTTGCCGCGCCCCGCGGATCGGATATGGTCCTGCGCCAGGGGGAAATTTCATGCGTAATCTGCTCGTGCTCGGCGCTTTGATCCTGGCCTCGGCGGCCCTGGCGGAGGACAAGCCAAAGGTGGCGCCGGTCCCCGCCTGGGTGAGCGAGTATCCCAGGGCCGGGAAGGGGAGCGCGCCCGCGCCGTCCCTGGTCGACGCCCCGCTCGAGATCCTGCGGCTCGACCATCAGTTCCGCTTCGGCGCGCAGACCGACGAGCGATATGTCGAATCCGCGGTCAAGCTGCTCAACCCGCAGGGGCTCGCCGCGATGGGCACCATCGTGCTGCCCTGGCGCCCCGAAAGCGGGACGCTGACCATCCACAAGCTCAACATCGTGCGCGGCGCAGAGACGATCGACGTGCTCGCGAAGCAGAGCTTCACGGTGCTGCGGCGCGAAGGAAAGCTCGAGGAATCGGTCCTCGACGGCCTGCTCACCGCGACGCTCCAGCCCGAAGGCCTTCAGGTCGGAGACGTCATCGAGCTGGCGTTCACGATCACGCATCGCGATCCGGTGCTCGGCGCACATTCGGAGCTTGCCGTCGATCTTCCCGCGGGCTTGCCGGGAACGCGCACGCGGCTGCGCGCCAGCTGGCCCGGCGACCGCCCGCTGCAATGGCGCAAGTCGGGCGAGCTGGGCGAGCCGCGCAAATGGGCCAGCGGGAGCGAGCAGCATGTCGAATGGACGCTCGAGGGGCTGCCAGCGCTCAAGGTGCCCAAGGGCGCGCCGCTGCGCTTCATGCCGGTGCGCCGCGTCGAGTTCACGCAATTTTCCAAATGGGGCGATCTCGCCGCGATCCTGGCCCCGCACTACGAGAAGGCCGCGACACTCGGCGCCAACTCCCCGCTCAAGGCGGAGATCGCGCGGATCCGGGCGATGAGCACCGACCCGAAGGTGCAGGCGGCCGCCGCCCTCAAGCTGGTCCAGGATCGCGTCCGCTACGTCTATCGCGGGATGAACGAAGGCAATCTCGCCCCTGCCGGCGCCGACGAGACCTGGGCGCGGCGCTTCGGCGACTGCAAGGGCAAGACCGCGCTGCTGCTCGCGCTGCTCCACGGGCTGGGCATCGAGGCCGATGCCGCATCGGTCAGCACCGCCGGCGGCGACGGACTCGACGCGCGGCTGCCGATGGCGGGCCTGTTCGACCATGTGCTGGTGCGCGCGCAGATCGGCGGGCGCACCTACTGGCTCGACGGGACGCGCACTGGCGACGGCGCGATCGACGCGATCGACGCCCCGCCCTTTCGCTGGGCGCTCCCGCTTCGGGCGCAGGGTGCGGAGCTGGTCGCGATTCCGCAGCAGCCCCTGGCCCGCCCCGCCAGCGAGACCGACATCTTCATCGACGCCAAGGCCGGCATTTCGCTCCCGGCGCCGATCGAGGTGACGACGGTGACGCGCGGCGACGAGGCGCAGACGCTGCGGCTGCAGCTGGCCCCGCTATCGGCCGAGCAACTCGACACGGCGCTCAAGGCCTATTGGAAGCGCCGCTACGACTTCGTCACGCCGGAGAAGGTGTCCGCTTCGTTCAACGAGCAGACGGGCGAGCACCGGCTCGTGCTGGCCGGCAAGGCCGCGCTGTCGTGGGATGCGGGCGGGGGCTATGAGCTCGATGGCGCCCGGCTGGGATGGGAGATGGATACCGAGCGCGAGGCCGGCACCGACGCCGAGGCGCCCTACGCGGTCAGCTTCCCGCACTATGCGGTGACGCGCGAGCGCATCGACCTGCCGCGCGCGGGCCAGGGCTTCTCGATCAAGGGCGCGGACGTGCCGCTGCGCAAGCTTGCCGGGTATGAATTCGCGCGCCGCACCAGGATCGAGGACGGCGTGCTCGAGATGGAGAGCAGCACGCGCGCGCTGCTGCCGGAGATCTCCGCCGCCGAAGCGCGCGCCGCCGCCGCGCCGATGAAGGCGATGGCCGATGTCACCGTCATGGTGATGGCGCCGCACGACTATCGCGCGACGAGCGCCGAGACCGCGGCACTCGAGAAGGAGATCCCCACGACCGCCGACGGCTGGAACCGGCGCGGCAACAGCCTCATGGAGGACAATCGGCTGGACGATGCGATCGCCGACTTCGACAAGGCGATCAAGCTCGACGCCGACCACGCCACCGCATGGGCCAATCGCGGCATCGCGCTCGCCTGGAAGAAGCAGAACGAGCAGGCGCTCGACAGTCTCGACAAGGCGGCGGCGATCAATCCGCGCCTCGCCTACATCTTTCACGGGCGCGCGATCGTGCTGCAGAATCAGGGCGATCTCGGCGGAGCGGCCGCGGCTCTGGGGCGGGCGATCGACCTGCTCGAGAACAATCTGTGGGCGCATGGCCGCCGTGCCGCGATCCTGATGCTCCAGCGGGAATACGCCAGGGCGCTGGCCGATGCGGACGCCATATTGAAAGTGCAGCCCGGCCAGTCGTTCGCGCAGAACCTGCGCTGGCGCGCGCAGGCGGGATCTGGCGATCTCAAGGGCGCGCTGGCGACGGTCGACGCCGCCATCGCGCGCAGCGACGATCCGGAGGTCTGGTGGCCCGATCGGGCCGGCCTGCTGATCAAGCTCGGCCGCGGCGACGAAGCACGCGCGCTGCTGGCGAAGATGCGCGCCAAATCCCCGCGCGGCGCGTTCGTGCTGAACCAGCTGTGCTGGGTGCAGGCGGGCGCCAAGTTCGATCTGGACCAGGCGCATGCCGATTGCACCACCGCGCTGAAGGTCATGCCGGGAAGCGCGCCGATCATCGACAGCCTGGCGCTGGTGCTATTGCGGCAGGGCAAGTTCGACGAGTCGATCGCGCGCTATTCGGCGGCGTTGGCCAAGGCGCCGAAACAGGCTGCGTCGCTCTACGGCCGCGGCATCGCCAAGCTGAGCAAGGGCGACAAGGCGGGCGGCGATGCCGATGTGAAGGCGGCGATCGCGGAGGATCCGTTCGTCGTGGCCCAGTTCCAGGAAATGGGCATCGCACCCTAGAGTCTGTCCTGTTTAGATTGAGGCATATCCGCTGTTTCTGAGATAGTTGGCGCATTCGTGGGGCGGGAAGGCGTCGAGGAGTTGGCCGATGCGTTTCCATGTTGCCTCGACGGTGCGCTCTGCGGCCTTGCGCAG
>NZ_DASWTG010000038.1:0-31521 GCF_036402235.1 Sphingomonas sp.
GGGGGAGGATAATCAAATGCCGGCCGCCTACAGGCTGCTCAGCAACAGGCTGGTCTCGCTGTTGAGCACGCCTTCGATCTGGCGCACCTCGCGCAGGATACGGTCGAAATCGGCGAGGCTGGCGGCGGTGATCTCCGCGACGAGGTCCCAGCCGCCATTGGTGGTGTGAAGCGCCGCCAGCTCGGGAAAGCCGCGCAGCCGCTTGATGATCGCGGTGGTCGATCGCCCCTCGATCTCGATCATCATCACCGCGCGCACCTGATCGTTCGACTGGCGCGCGCGGATCGTGAAGCCGAGCACGGTGCCGCTTTCCAGCAGCCGGTCGAGCCGCGCCTGCGCCGTGGTGCGCGAAACCTTGAGCACCGCGGCGAGCCGGGTGATCGGCATGCGCGCATCCTCACGCAAGGCGGCGATCAGCCGGCGGTCGAGATCGTCGAGTTCGTGCATCCGCTTTCTCCACACCTGCCAAGCGGGCTTGTCACGGGCCAGTTTGTGCACAGTGACGGGTCCGCAATCTGCGCGGATCGGGTCGGCAGATTGATCAAATGGCCGCGCGAAGTTGCGCAGCATGCGCCTGTCGCCTGCACTCGCACGCCCCCTAGCATCGCCGGAGATCAGAGGAGGCGGCGATGGTGCAGTTCGTGGGCGTGAGCGAGATCCGGGGGATCGTGGCGCAGCTGGGGATCGACGCGGTTCTGGCGCGGATGGTCGACTATCTCGAAGCCGACTTCCGCCGCTGGGACCGGTTCGAGCGCATCCCGCGGCTCGCCAGCCACAGCCCGGGCGGGGTGATCGAGCTGATGCCGACGCAGGACGACGCGCTCTACAGCTTCAAATACGTCAACGGGCACCCGTACAATTTCGAGCGCGGGCTGCAGACGGTGGTCGCGGTCGGGCTGATGGCCGAGGTCGAGACGGGCTATCCCGTCTTCATCTCCGAGATGACGATCCTGACCGCGCTGCGCACCGCGGCGATGTCCGCGCTGGCGGCGAAGCACCTCGCCCGGCCCGAGGCGAAGACGATGGCGATCATCGGCCTCGGCGCGCAGTCGGAATTCCAGGCCGCTGCGTTCCGCGCGGTGCTGGGGATCGAGACGCTTCGGGTGTACGACGTCGATCCCGCGGCGACAGCCAAGTTCGTGCGCAACATGGCGGCGCAGGGCGTGCGCGTGGCCGTGTGCGACGAGCCGGGCAGCGCGGTGATGGGGGCTGACATCGTCACGACGGTGACCGCCGACAAGGTTCAGGCGACGATCCTCTCCGACAATATGGTCGGGGCCGGCGTGCACTTGAACGCAGTGGGCGGCGACTGCCCGGGCAAGACCGAATTGCAGAAGGACATCCTCTCCCGCGCCAGCGTGTTCGTCGAGCTGACCGAGCAGACGCGGATCGAGGGCGAGATCCAGCAGATGCCGGCCGATTTCCCGGTGACCGAGCTGTGGCAGGTGATCAGCGGCCAGGCGCCGGGGCGCACGCGGCGCGACGAGATCACCCTGTTCGACTCGGTCGGCTTCGCGGTCGAGGATTTCGCGGCGCTGCGGCTGCTGCGCGATCTCGCGACCGAGACCGGGCAGTATGAGACGCTCGACCTGATCACCAGCCCCGCCGATCCGCGCGACCTGTTCGGGCTGATCGCGCCTGCGCCGGTCGAGGCGGCGCAGGCGGCCTGACGGGTAACGCGGCCCGGCAAATGGGTGAGCGGCTGGACGAATCGTCCAGCGCGCTGTGCAGATCGATCAGAAAATTTGAGGTGAGATACGCATGTCGATGACGCTTGCGCAGGCCGACGCGATCGCGCGGCTCGACGGGCATGGCCAGGCCGATCTGGTGCGGCGCGGCGAGGTGCCGCCCGAAGCGCTGGTCGAAGCCGCGATCGCGCGGATCGAGGCGGTGGACGGCGCGCTCAACTCGCTCGCGGTGCGGGCGTTCGGCCATGCCCGCGCGGCAGCGTCGAAGGTCGCGCGCGACGCGCCGATGGCGGCGGTGCCCTATCTGCTCAAGGCGTCGCTCGAATATCCCGGCTTCCTGTGCGAGGCTGGATCGCGCGCCAAGAAGGGCGAGGTCGCCCGCCGCGCCTTTCCGCTTGCGAAGGCGCTCGACCGCGCGGGGATGGTTCCGGTCGGCATGTCGACCATGCCCGAATTCGGCCTCAACGCTACCGGCGAGGCGCTGCTCTACGGGCCGACCTGCAACCCGTGGGACCTGTCGCGCAGCTCGGGCGGATCGAGCAGCGGCGCGGGCGCGGCGGTGGCAGCGGGGCTGGTTCCCTTCGCCACTGCGAGCGATGCTGGCGGATCGATCCGGATCCCCGCGTCGAACTGCGGCATCATCGGGTTCAAGCCGAGCCGCGGGTGGAACGTGCGCGCGCGGGCATGCAATCTGGTCGATGATATCCTCTGCTCGGACAGCCTCTATGGCCGGTCGATGCGCGATACGGTGTGGGCGGCGCGGCTGCTGCGCCCGGCGAAGAAGGCCGCCGCGATGCCGCCGGGCCGCAAGCTGCGGATCGCGCTCGACCTGACCGGCATGGACGGGACCGGGCCGGAGGCTGAGGTCGCGGCGGTGATACGGCGCGCGGCGGACTTGTGCGAGACGCTGGGGCATCGGGTCGAGGAGGCGACGCAGCCGATCGACCGGCCTGCGCTGCGCACCGGCTTCACCACCTTGTGGGACTATCTCGGCGGCGAGACGGTCGATCATTATGGCGATCGGGCGAGTGAGGTGCTGGAGCCGTGGACGCTGGGCCTTGCCGGGCGGCGCGCGCGCGTGACGCCCGAGCTGCTGGCGGAGGCGCTGGCGCAGGTCGATCGTGCGTCCGCTGCGCTGGCGGGGTTTCATCAGACGTTCGACGTGGTGCTTTCGCCGGTCACCGCGAGCGTGCCCCCGCCGCTCGGCCATCTTGCGCCGACGCGCCCGGCGGACGAACTGTTCGACGCGCTGTTCGCCTATGTGAACTACACGCCGCTGCACAACATGACCGGCACGCCGAGCATCTCGCTGCCGTTGTTCGCGGGGGAGAGCGGGCTGCCGGTGGGGGCGATGTTCTCGGCCGGGCATGGTAGGGACGAGCTGCTGCTCGGGCTGGGCGAGGAGCTGGAGGTGGCGAGTCCCTGGGCGGATCGCTGGCCGCCGATGGCGTTCGGCGGCTAGTATCGGTCGGGTTTCAAATCCTCCCCCGCCAGGGGGAGGTGGCGCCGAAGGCGACGGAGGGGGAGGACTCCCACCGCTAGCGACTCGCTGTTCTCCCCCACCGCCATACTTCGCATGCCACCTCCCCCTGGCGGGGGAGGATTTATTCCGGAGCCGTTTCGTCGATCTGCTCTGACACTTACCCATCCCCACCGCCGTTTACCCGCGCATGTCCTTTGGCGCCGCCGCCGGGCAGGGCTAGCCTGCGCGCAAGACCGAACGGGAGAATGGCGATGAAGGCTGTGAAGACGCTCGCGATGCTGGCGGCCGTGGCGCTGGCCGCGCCCGCGCTGGCGCAGGAAAAGCCCGCGCCCGCCGCGCCCGGCTATACCATGCCGCAGACGGCGACGTTCGACATGAAGGCCGCGCATGGCGGCACCTATCGCATCTTCGTATCCTTCCCCAAGGGCGCCCCGCCCGAGGGCGGCTATCCGGTGCTCTACATACTCGACGGCAACGCGCTGTTCGCGTCCTTCGCCGAGACGCGGCGCATGATGGAATGGTCGCCGGGGGACAAGGCGATCGTGGTCGGCGTCGGCTATCCCACCGACGAAGCCTATGACGTGCGCCGCATCGACGATTTCACCGGCGCGCCGACCACCTCGGGCGCTTATGCCAAGTTCGCCAAGGAGAAGAGCGGGGGCTGGGACCGCTTCCTCGATTTCCTGACCGGCGAGCTGCGCAGCGAGATCGGCAAGCGCTACAAGACCAATGCCGATCGCCAGTCGCTGTTCGGCCATTCGCTGGGCGGGCTGTTCGCGCTGCATACGCTGTACACGCGGCCGGGCGCGTTCCACGCGATCATCGCGGCGAGCCCGTCGATCTTCTGGCACGAGGCGATCACGCTCAAGGAGGAGCGCGACTTCGCGGCGCGGCTCAAGGCGGGGGGCGTGCCGAAGGTCGCCCGGCTGCTGGTGGTGGCGGGCGACCGCGAGGAAGCGATCCTCGAGCGCTGGGACGCCGAGGATTTCGTCCAGCGCATCGCGCCGCTCTCGGCCTGGGGATTGCGCACCCGATCGGAGATCTTCGCGGGCGAGGGGCATATGACCGTCCCCGTCCGTGCGGTGCCCGCGACGCTGCGGTTTGCGGTCAACTGGCCGTGAGGGTGGCCGATTGAACGCATGAAGGCGGATGGCCTGCTGACGCGCAGGCTATGCCGGACAACTCAGCCGTCATCCCGGCCTTTGCCGGGATCCACGGCGCTGCGGACGATGCGATTGAGCCTCTTGCTTCCTGTTCGCCTCCCGGTGGATCCCGGCACAAGGCCGGGATGACGGAGAGGGCGAATGCCCGCTAGCGACCCCATTGCGGACGCTCGACGGTACCGCGATACTACGGTCATATGGCCGAACTCGAATATCAGTGCTGCTATTGTGAGGAAGGCATCGCCAAAGGTGACATCGGCGCTGTCCGTATCGTTATCTCCGGCCTGTGGGCGCAGGCCGATGGATCTACGCAAGAAGTCTACGCTCACTCAGAATGTGCGGCGGACAAGTTTGGGCGCGCGCTGAGTTCTTCTGTTCCGTTCGACATTCAGGCGTTCGCGCCAGACTGAACGACCGCTAGCCGTCCAATTTGCCGACTCCGCTTGCAATGTTGGAATTGATTTGCTTGCGTCGTTCGGCTGCGCCGCAGCCGCTCTTTGATGTCGTCGATCCTCGCGGTTGGCCCGCCTGACACCCACCCACAAAGGCGACCAAGTTGACAGAATGAATCGCGTTCCGCGTAACTTCGTCAACTTCGCGGGCGTGCCAGCGGCGGCGTCCGGATGCCCGCCGTCCCGACTCCACCGATAACAGACATTTCCTGCGCGTTGACGATATGAAGGACTGACGTGCCTACCGCTTCAACGCCCCCAGATCGCCATACACCGTCTTCCCCTGGAACACGGTCACCAGCACCTTGGCCTTGCTGATCTCGTGCACCGGCAGCTTGAAGATGTCCTGGTCGAGCACGACGAGGTCGGCATTCTTGCCCGTTTCGATCGAGCCGGTGAACTTCGCCATGCCGTTGACGGTGGCGACGTTGAGCGTGTGGCTCTCGATCGCTTCGGCGAGGGTGACGCCCTCGCTCGCGACCAGCGGCTTTGCGCTGGGATCGCCCGCCACCTTGCGGGTGATCGCGACCTCGAGCCCCTCGAGCGGATTGGCGGTGGCGACCGGCCAGTCGGCGCCATAAGCGAGCTTGCCTCCGGCGCGGACTATGCTGCCCGCGGGATAGATATATTCCATCCGCTTCTTGCCGATCGCGGTCTGCGTCAGCTCCATATAGGGATACCAGGACGACCAGGTCGGCTGGAACTGGGCATAGGTGTCGAGCTGGCCGAAGCGCGGCTGATCGGCCGGATCGACGACGTTCAAATGCGTGACCATGTGGTAGGTCGGCTTGCTGCCGTTGGCCTTGCGCGCCGCCTCGATCGCGTCGAGCGAGATGCGCACGCCGCCGTCGCCGATCGCATGGAGGAAGGCGTGCATGCCCTTGGCGTCGGTCGCGGTAACCGCCTGCTTGAGCATGTCGGGGGCGATCTGCGGCGCGCCGCGCTGCGTATCGCCCTCATAGGGCGCGAGCATATAGGCGGTCTTTTGCGGGATCACGCCATCGACATAGAATTTGACGGTGTGCGTCGGGATACCGAGCGCGTTGGCGCGCTCCGCCGCCTTCAGCAGGGCGGGGAATTGATCCATCCCGCGCTCATTCTGCCATTTGAGCGAGACGGAGACATAGGTGGTGAGCCTGCCCGCGTCCTTCACCGCCTTGTAGGCATCGACCATGCGGCTGCCGCCCTGGTCGTCGAAATCGACCCCCGCGTCGTTCCAGGCGACGATGCCGAGGCTGTTGAACAGCCTGGCGGTGTAGAGGATCGAGTTCTGGTAATCGGCGTCGGTCGGCGGCGGGATCAGCTTCGCGACCAGCGCCTGCGCTGATTCCTGGAGGCTGCCGACCGGCTCGCCGGTTCCCGGATCGCGGTCGATCGTGCCGTTGACCGGATCGGGGGTGTCCTTGGTGATCCCGGCCAGCTCGAGCGCCCTCGAGTTCACCCAGTTGGTATGGCCGCCGACCGAATCGAAGATCAGCGGGCGCGTGGTCGAGATCGCGTCGAGGATCGCCTTGTTCGGCACGCCGTTGGGCGGGAACAGCGAATCCTCCCAGCCCACGCCATAGACGGTGCCGGTGCCCGGCGTATCGGCGACGCATTTGGCGATGATCCTCTTATAATCCTCGATCGACTTGCCGTCGTGGAGCGAGCAGCGCGTCTTGGACAGCGCGCCGAACAGCGGATGTGCATGCGCGTCGCCAAAGGCGGGGAGGACGAGACGGCCGCCGAGATCGACGATGCGGGTGTTCGGGCCTTTGGTCTTCGCCACCGTGGCGGCCGGGCCGACCGCGACGATTCTGCCATCCTTGATCGCGACCGACTGCGCCCAGGGCTGCTTCTTGTCGACGGTGTAGATGCGGGCATTGCTCAGGATGGTGTCCGCTATCTCGCGCGCCTGCGCGGCGCCGGCGGTCCCCGCCATCAGCAGCGCGAGCGCGGCGAGGCGGGCTGGACGGATCAGGTTGGGCATGGTCTCTCCGGTACGCTGACGGAAAACGGGCCGGCGCACATGGCCGGCCCGGGAGGCATGGATCAGAATTTGCGGCGGAGCGAGGCCATGATCGTGCGGTCCTTGCCCATGTAGCAATAGCCTTCGTTGATCGGCGGGCCGCCATAGCTGCAGTTGGTATAGACCTTTTCGTCGAAGATGTTCGCGCCGTTCACCGACAGCGTCCAATCCTTGTAACCAAACTCGATCATCGCATCGACAAGGGTCACCGGATCGATGCGATAGAGCTGGTCGAAGCTCACCTTGTCGCCCTGGTAGCGCACGCCCGCACCGACCTTGGCGGTAAGATCGCCGCCGAGGTCGAAGCCCTTGGCCGCCCAGGCCGAGGCCTGGTGCTCGGGCAGGTTCTCGCGACGGTCGCCGCGCCGGCGGCCGTCGACGACGAGATATTCGGCGCGGGTGTAGCTGTACGAGGCGGTCAGGCTGAAATCGCCCGGCAGGCGGATATTCGCTTCCGCCTCCACGCCGCGCGAGCGCGACGAGCCGCCCTGGATGAAGTTCTGCAGCTCGTTCGGATCCGCGATCAGGATGTTCTGTTCCTTGATGTCGTACGCGGCGATCGTGAACAGCATGCGCGACGACGGCTGGACCTTGATGCCGGCCTCATATTGACGGCCGGTCCGCGGCACATAGGGCACGCCGAAGAAGTTGGAGCCGAACACCGGCAGGAACGATTCGGAATAGTTGAAATAAGGCGACACGCCCTTGACCACGTCGGCGATGATGCCGGCGCGGAAGCTCCACGCCTTGTTGTCCTCGAGCTGGACGCCGTTGACGTTGGAGCGAACCTTGTCGTGCCGCGCGCCGAAGACGAGCGAGACGCGGTCCCAGGCGCGGATCTGGTTCTGGAGATAGAAGCCGAGCTGCGAGTTCTTGGTGTCGGTGGTCCAGCCCACGCCGGTGGTGAAGGGCACGCCATAGACGGGGTTGTAGAGGTCGAGGCCTGGCGCCTGGCCGAAGCCTTCCATCTTGTCCTCGCGGAACGAGGTATAGTCGAAGCCGGCAAGTATCTGGTGCGTCAGCGGCCCGGTGTCGAAGCTCAGCACCAGGTTATTGTCGCTGTTGAAGCCATTATATTGCGCGCGGTTCAGATACCAGGCGCGATTCGCGATGGTGCGCGCGGCATCGGCATAGGCGCTGCCGAAGCCGGTGTATCCGAACACTTCCTGATAATCGACGTCCTGCTCGAAGAAGCGGTTGCGGCTGTTGAAGCTGAACCGGTCGCTGAAACTGTGCGTCAGCAGGATCGTCGCCGCGTAATAGTCTGCGAAGGTGTGGTTGAAGCCCGGCTCGCCCAAATAGAAATCGTGTGAGATGCGCTCCGGGTCGGTGGCATCGACCGTTTTGCTGGTGGGCAGATAGGTCTGGCTGCCCAGGCGATCGCGCTGATAGACGCCGATGAAGGTGACTTCGGTGTCCGGCCCCGGCTTGAAGGTGATCGCGGGCATCACCGTGATGCGGTCGTTTTGCTGCGATTCCTGCTGGAGATGGCCGTCGCGGACGAGGCCGACGAAGCGCGCCGACAGGCCGGGCGCGAGCGGGCCGGTGATGTCGAACTGGAGCTGCTTCAGTTCATCGGTGCCGTACATCAGCCCGATCTCGCCGCCGAACACGGTCTTGGGGCGCTTGCTGACCGAGTTGAGGATGCCGCCTGCGCCGCCGCCGCCGTACAGCGTGGAGGAGGGGCCGCGCAGCAGTTCGGCACGCTCGACCGTGAAGATCTCGAGCCGGCCGCCATAGATGAAGCCCGGCATGCGGTTGAGGCCGTCGAGATATTGTTCGGCGCCGGTGCCGCGCACCGCGAGGAAATCGCCGCGGGTGTCGACGCCGTTCAGTTCGCTCGCCGCGCCCGCGCTGTAGCGGATCACGTCCTGCAGATTGACTGCGGCGCGGTCGTTGAACTCCTGCGCGGTGATGATGCTGATCGACTGGGGGATTTCGGTGAGCGCGGCATCGGTCTTGGTGCCGGTCTGGGCCCGGGTGCCGATGACGGTCACGTCGTCGTCCTCGACCGCGGGTCCCGCGTCCTGCGCTGCGGCGGGCAGCGCCGCGAGGCAGCATGCCGCGAGCAGCGCGCCGCGTAGCCTGTGCGCCGCGCCGTAAAGTCCGATCCGTGTGCTCATGATCAAAGCCCTTCCCCGAAATTTATATGTCCGACGGGATCGTTCTTCCGCACCTAAGTTGCGCGGCTTGACCCTCACCCAGCATTGAAACCCGGATCGGCCGCCGAGCCACGCGTTTATCAGGGTAAGAGAGGCGCAAGACGGGTAAGTGGGTAGGCGGGAACGGGGAAAGCCGCTTCAGGCGGCCGGTTGACCCGCGCCGTCGGAGATGAGCCCGCGTTCGCGCAGCACGCGCACGGCGTCGCGGCGCTTATGCACCCCGATCTTCCGGAACACCGATTTGAGCCGGTATTTGACCGTATCGGGCGACATGCCGATCAGCCGCGCGATTTCCTTGTTTGAATAGCCGAAGCCGAGATGTTGGAGGATCTCGGCCTCGGCATCGCTGAGCAGGCCGGGGGCGGGACCAGCGACCGGGCGCGCCGCGAGCGAGCGGGCGATGCCCTTGAGGAACTGCGCACGGAAGCGGTCGAGCTGCGCGGTGCCGCCCAGCGCCTCGCTCAGCAGCGGCTCGGCGAAGCGGCGCTGGTCGATGAACGGGCGGGCGATGTTCTGGAACATCGCGGTGCCGACCGCATCGTCGAAGCAGGCGCGCGCCTTTGCGGTATCCCCGGCGGCGCGGTGACCGAAGGCAAGCAGGATGTTCGCATCGATCAGCAGCCGCCCCGCGCCGTGCTGCGCAGCCCAGCGCCTGAGCTTCTGCAGATCGGCGAGGGCAGCGGCGTGGTCGCCGCAGGTCAGCGCCATCCGGGCACGGCACAGGCGCGCGGCGGTGACGACCGGGCGGTGGACGGTCGAATCCTCCTCGCCGCGATCGGCGAGCGCGTCGAGATCGAGCGCTTCCGCCGCTTCGGCCACCGCCGCGGGATCGTCGCCATATTGGATCAGCAGGTCTAGCTCGCACAGCGCCGCGCGCAGGTCGAGCTGGCGGAGGCGGCGGCGACCGGCAAGGCGGCGGGCACGCGCGAGGATCGCCTGTGCCGCGTCAAGCGTGCCCTCGGATGCCTCGGCGCGTGCGGCCGTGCAATAGGCGGCGGTGTAGACGTCGGTCCAGCCGTCGGACAGCTCCATGTGCGGCATCGCCCAGTCGAGCAGGGCGAGGGCGGCGGCGGGCTGGTCCTGTTCGTAGAGCAGCTCGGCCTCGAATGCCGCGCAATTGGCGGCCAGGTCCGAGCGCGGGCCGAAATTCGCCTCGATCTGCTCGCGCGTCGCGGCGAGGATGGCGGCCGCGTCCTTCATCCGCGCCTGGGCCTGGCGAATGCGCGCTTCGAGGAAGCGGGTGAAGACGTCGCTGTAGAGCGATCCCATCGCGAGATAATGCTCGCGCGCGGCGATGGTCGGCTCAAGCGCGCGTTCAAGCCAGCCGCCTTCGAAATATTTGGCGCCCAATGTCTCGCTGATGTTGGCGAGGACGAGGTGGTCGTTGGCGGGCAGGGTGCGCAGCAGCGATTCGCGCGCGAGCAGGTCGTCGAGCGTGACGGGTTCGTTCTCGTAATCCGCCAGCACGTCGCCGACGACGCGGATCTCGGTCCACTGATCGGCGGAGAGGCCGGCCGCCTCGGCCTCGGCGAAGAAGCGGTCGTAATCGGTGCGCGCGGTCGCCATCTCGCCGCGCTTGATCTCCAGATAGACGCGCGCAAGCGCCAGCCGCGGGCGCGCGGCGACCAGCGCAGCAGGCAGCTTGCCGAGGCCGCGCTCGACCATCGCCTGATGGCCCAGCGGGATCAGCCGCCAGCCGCCGGCATCCTCGAGGATCGTCGCGAGCATCGCATCGTCGTTGGCCTGGATCGCATGATTGACCGCCTCGGCGGTCTCGCCGCGCTGCGCGAACCACTGCGCAGCGCGGCGGTGGAGCGCGCGGAACTGCGCGGCGTCGCGCCGTGCGAGCCGATCGCGCAGATGTTCGGCGACGAGCTGGTGGTAGCGATAGGCCTTCCGCTCGGCGCTGAGCGGGGTCAGGAACACGCCCTGCTCCTCGAGCCGCTCCAGGATCATCCACCCGTCCTGCCGGTCGCACAGCAGGTTGACGAGGTCGCCGGTGAGGCGATCGAGCAGGGCAGTGCGTAGCACGATCTCCTGCGTCTCCGCGGGCATCGTCATCAGCACCTGTTCGGAGAGGTAGCGGGCAAGGTCCGAGCTGGGGCCGTGGAACTCCTCGACCAGCCGACGGTGATCGGCGCCGCGCTTGAGCGACAGCGAGGCGAGCTGGAGCGCGATCGCCCAGCCTTCGGTCCGCTCGACGATGTTGCGCACGTCGTCCCCGCTCAGCCCTTCGCCATGGAAGCGCGCGAGCAGCGCCTCCGCCTCATGCGCGGCGAATTTGAGGTCGTCGGCGGTCAGCTCGACCAATTGCTCCTCGGCGGCGAGGATCGACTGGCCGAGCCAGGGATAGTCGCGCGAGGCGATGATGAAATGGCAGTGCTCGGGCGCGAGCTGGATCAGCGCGCGGACGAACGTGTCGACCTCCGGGCTTTCGGCGCGATGGTAGTCGTCGAGGATCAGCACCACGCGGCGGCTCTCCTGCGCCAGCCGGTTGACGATCGCCGACACCGCGGCGCGCGGGGGCAGAGCGGCGGCAAGATGCTCGCCCTCCTCGCCGTCGTGCGGTCCGGCACCGTCGAGCGCGCAGACGATGTAGCGGGTGAGGCGGCGCAGGTCCGAATCGTCGCGCTCCAGCGTCAGCCAGGCGACGCGCACCGCGTGCAGATCAAGCCGGTCCTTCCACTGCGAGAGCAGGCTGGTCTTGCCATAGCCGGCCGGCGCCTGGATGAGCGTCAGCCGCCGCTCCAGCGCCGCGTCGAGGCGGGCGAGCAGCAGATCGCGCCTGATCTGATTGCCCATCCACATGGGCGGCGCGAGCTTGGTATGGATCAGCGCATCCATCGGGCGTTTACCGTTGCGGCCTCCGTCCTTTGCCCGCCGCAATCCGCGGCGTGCCCGGAGAGGGTATGTTACACGATCATGTCGCTCAAGCGGCGGTTCGATGATTACCCGGAAACCGTCCCCCGTTACCCGTTCGGCAGGCCCCGGCACCCGTTTTACGCGTTGCGGACAAAGGCTTGGCTCCGCACCCTTTAGCCGAGAGTTTGGACAGGCCGGGAGTGTTGCGTGCGGATTGGTGTCGATGTGGGCGGGACGAACACCGATGCCGTGCTGATGGACGGGAGCGCGATCCTCGCCTCGACCAAGCAGCCGACCACCGCCGATGTCAGTTCGGGCGTGGCGGCGGCGATCGCCGCGGTGCTGGCGCAGGGCGGGGTCGCCGCCAAGGCCGTGCGATCCGTGATGGTCGGCACCACCCATTTCACCAACGCGCTGGTCGAGCGCAAGCGGCTGGAGCCGGTCGGCGTGCTGCGGCTCGCCAGCCCCTCGGGCGAGGCGCTGCCGCCGCTGACCGGATGGCCCGCCGATCTGGCCGAATGCGTCGGCGGAAACGTCTTCCTGCTGCCCGGCGGCTACGAGGTCGACGGACGCGAGATCGCGCCGTTCGATGCGGCGGCGGTGCGCGCGGCGGCCGAGGCGCTGAAAGCGCGTGGGATCAAAGCGGTGGCGATCACCAGCGCCTTTGCCCCGGTCAACGCGACGATGGAGGAACGGGCAGCCGAGATCGTCCGCGCGGTGCATCCCGGGGCGGCGGTGACGCGATCGAACGCGATCGGGCGGATCGGCTTCATCGAGCGTGAGAATGCGGCGATCCTCAACGCCGCGCTGTCGACGCTGGCGGGATCGGTGGTCGCGGCGTTCGAGGCGGCGCTGAAGGATCTGGGGATCGCGGCGCCGCTCTATATCTCGCAGAATGACGGAACGCTGATTTCCGCCACGCAGGCCGCGGCGCATCCGGTGCTGACGATCGGGTCGGGACCCACCAACTCGATGCGCGGCGCGGCGTTCCTGACCGGGGTGCAGGACGGAATCGTGATGGATGTCGGCGGCACCACCACCGATATCGGGGTGCTCGCCAACGGCTTCCCGCGCGAGTCGTCGGTCGCGGTCGATATCGGCGGAGTGCGCACCAATTTCCGCATGCCCGATATCCTCGCGATCGGGCTGGGCGGCGGGACCCGGGTGCATCTCGACCCGGCGCTCTACGCGGCGCGGGCGGTGCCGGCGGAAGCGTTGCGCGTGGGACCGGATTCGGTCGGCTATCGCATCGCCGAGGCGGCGATGCTGTTCGGCGGCGATACGCTGACCGCGAGCGATGTCGCGGTCGCGGCGGGCAAGGCAGCGTTCGGCGACGCGGGCAAGCTGCCCGGCCTCAGCGCAGCGGCGGTCGCTGCGGTATGGGACCGGTTCCAGGCGATGCTGGAGGATGGCGTCGACCGGATGAAGACGACCCGCGGCGACGTCACCATCCTTGCGGTCGGCGGCGGCAATTTCCTGATCGCGGACAATCTCAAGGGCGCGGCGAAGGTGGTGCGTCCGCCGCACGCTGCGGTCGCCAACGCCGTGGGCGCGGCGATCGCGCAGGTCGGCGCGCAGGTCGAGCAGATCGTCGCCTACGACCAGACACCGCGCGCCACCGCGATCGAGCAGATGCGGGCCGACGTCACCGCGCGGGTCGCGGCGGCGGGCGGCGATCCCCGGACCATTCAAATCGTGGAAGTGGACGAAGTGTTCCTGAGCTACCTACCTGGCCGCGCGGCGCAGCTGCGCGTGCGCGCCGTCGGCGACCTTGCCGAGCCGCAGCGTGAAACCGCGAGCAAGCGATCGGTCCAGCATGCGCATTGATCGCACGGCGCTCGCCGATCTTGCCCGCGGTGCCGCCTTTCTGGGATCAGGCGGCGGGGGCGATCCTTATTACAGCCTGCTGCTGGGCGAGGCCGAACTGGCGCGCGGCGCGGCGTTCGAGCTGGTGCCACTCGACAGCCTGAACGACGACGCGTTGGTGGTGCCGTGCGGCTGGATCGGCGCGCCGACCGTCTCGGTCGAGAAACTGCCGAGCGGGCGCGAGGCGCTGGCCGGGCTCGCGCGGCTGGAGAAGGAGCTGGGGCGCAAGATCGACGCGGTGCTGCCGATCGAGATCGGCGGGGGCAATGGCCTCGCCCCGCTGATGAGCGCGGCGCGGCTGGGGGTGCCGGTGGTCGATGCCGACGGCATGGGCCGGGCGTTCCCCGAATCGCAGATGGCGATCTTCAACATCCACGGGCTTTCCGCTTGCCCATCGGTGCTGACCGCGGCGTGCGGATCGTTGAACGTGATCGAGACCGACGACAATCTGGTCCACGAACGGGTAGCGCGCGCGCTGTCGGTGGCGCTGGGGGGGATCGCGCACATGGTCGAGTATCCGCTGACCGGCGCTGAGGCCAAGGCGCACGCGATCGGCGGGAGCGTGTCGGCCGCGATCGCGGCGGGCGCGGCGATCCGGGTCGCGCGGGAGAGAGGCGAGGATCCGTTCGAGGCGCTGTACGCGGCGCTGGCGGCGAGCGGGCTCTACCCGTTTGCGGGCGGGCTGTTCGACGGCAAGATCGTCGACCTCGAGCGTGAGACGCGCGGCGGCTTCTCGGTCGGGCGCGTGGTGATCGAGGGGTTCGGCGGGGCCGGGCGGATGGAGCTCGAATTCCAGAACGAGAACCTCATCGCGCGGCGCGACGGTGAGGTGGTGGCGCTGGTGCCCGACCTGATCACCGTGATGGACCTGGAGACGGCGGATTCGATCACGACCGAGCGGCTGAAATACGGCCAGCGCGTAAAGGTGGTCGGCGCGGCGGCGCCCGCCATGCTACGCGAGGCGCGGGCGCTGGCGTTCGTCGGGCCGGCGGCGTTCGGCTTCGGCGAGGCCTATCGGCCGATCGAGACATTGAACGGGTGGGACAAGGGATGAGTTCAGGCGCACCGGGCGGAGAATATGCGAACGCGCCGCTTCCGGAGCATCTGACCGTCGCGGGATGGCGCGTCGCGCTGATCGTCGCGAGCTTCAACATCGCGCTGCCGGGATTCCTGAACGGTGCGCAGACGGGCTTGGCGCTGGGCTTCTGGCCGGCAGCGTTGGCGGCATTCCTCGCGGGGCTGATCCTGTGCGGCGGCGCGTGCCTGACCGCCTGGACCAGCGTGCGCACGCGGTTGACCACCTACCTGCTGATCCAGCGATCGTTCGGGCGCTGGGGCGCGGCGCTGGTCAATATCGTCGTCGCGATCGTCCATTATTGCTGGTTCGGGGTGAACGTGTCGTTCTTCGCCGGGGCGATCGTCGCGCTGGTGGGACAGGGCTATGCGATCCCCGGCGACTTCACGGCGTTCGTGATCGCAGGCAGCGTGCTGATGATCGTCTCCACCATCTACGGCTTCCGCGCGCTCGACCGGCTGGCGCTGGTCGCGGTGCCGTTGCTCGGCGTGATCCTCGCCACGGTCGCGATCCTCGCGGTGCGGCGCTACGGGGTCGAGCTGGCGCCTGCGGACAAGCCGCCGGTGCCGATGAGCTTCGGCATCGCGCTCTCGGCGATCGTCGGGGGCAACATGCTGACCGTCGCGGCGATGCCCGATCTGTCGCGCTATATCCGCAGCGCCCGCGGCGCGGTTTCCTCCATGATCCTGTCGTTCCCGGTGGCGACGCCGCTGCTGGTGATTGCCGCTGCGCTGCCCGCACTGGCGACCGGCGAGACCGACATCATGAAGCTGGTGACGATGCTCGGCTTCGGCCTCCCGGTGCTGCTGATCCTGATCCTGTCGATCTGGACGATCAACGCGGCCAATCTCTATTCGGCCAGCCTGTCGATGAGCGCGACCTTCCCCGGGGTGCGCGAATGGGCGTTCATCTGCATCGGCGGCACGGTGGGCGGGAGCTTTGCGGTGATGGGGATCATCGATTCCTTCGTGCCGTTCCTGCTGTTCCTCGGCATCCTGATCCCGCCGATCGCCGCAATCTATGTGATCGACGCCTTCATCACCTTTCGCGAGTGCGACGCGGGCGAGAGCATCGCGGCGCTGCCGCCGGTGCGCTGGCCTGCGGTGTTGACCTGGCTGGGGTCGATCACGGTCGCGCTGGGGATGGAGCGGCTTGGGCTGACGCTGACCACGGTGCCGATGATCGATGCCACGATCATCGCGACCGCGGCGTATCTGGCGGTGATCCGCCGGCGTGCCGCCCCGCCGGCGACTCCGGAGGGCCTTTCCGCAACTGGCTAAACGGGTAATCCCGCTATACAATGCGGGTCATTCGCAATAAAAGACGCTAATGCTAGTGACTCGCAACAACGCAGCAGCTATCGCGCCCCCGAATCATTCAAGGGGTTGTGTATCATGCGTAAGTTCGGGGCGTTGCTGGTGAGCGTAGCGGCTGCTGGCCTGTGGATTCCGGCAGCAGCGCGCGCGAACGATGCGCCTGGCGGCACCGAAGGCGAGCCGATCGCGAGCAACGACGACGATGTCGTGATCCTGGGCAAGAGTGCCGGGCAGGAAGTCGGCAAGACCGTCACGCCGCTGAAGGACGTTCCGAACACCATCACCGTGATCGACGGCCTCCAGATCGAGGCGCAGAACCTGTTCACGCTGGAGGATGCCGTCAC
Organism: Sphingomonas sp.; assembly: GCF_036402235.1. Classification (GTDB taxonomy): domain Bacteria; phylum Pseudomonadota; class Alphaproteobacteria; order Sphingomonadales; family Sphingomonadaceae; genus Sphingomonas. The sequence goes on from NZ_DASWTG010000038.1 coordinate 16,420, forward strand.
CGTCACCCCGGGCATCACCGTGACGGGCGTGGGCAGCGAAGACCCGTCGTTCATGTCGCGCGGCTTCACGATCAACAACTATCTGGTCGATGGCGTCGCGACGATGGCGTTCGCTTTCCCCTCGGTGGTGCCCGATCTGTTCTTCTATGACCGCATCGAGGTGCTGCGCGGCCCGGCGGGGCTGTTCAGCGGATCGGGCAATCCGGCGGGCAGCATCAACCTGGTGCGCAAGCGGCCGCTGGACGCGTTCAGGGCGCGCGCGTCGATCGGCTATGGCAGCTATCAGAATATCCGCGGCGAGCTCGACATCTCGGCTCCGGTCGCCAGCGGCGTCGCGCTGCGCGCCGGGGCGATGGTGCAGGATCAGGACCAGTTCTTCGACGTGGCGCACCGCAACCGCATCGCTGGCTTCGCGACCGCTTCGGTGGAGATCGGGGACAATACGACGCTGACCTTCGGCGGCAGCTATGACCGGTTCAAGCCGGCGATCCAGTCGGGCCTGCCCGGCTATCTGGGCGGTGCGGACGGCAGCGAGGGCCGTCTGCTCGACATCGACCGCTCGACCTATCTGGGCGCGGACTGGAATCGCTTCCGGTCGGAGACGTGGACGGCCTGGGCCGAGCTGTCGCACAAGATCAGCGATCGCTGGACGCTGCGCGCGAGCGGCCTCTACACCGATGTCGATCGCATCGACGTCTATTCCTACATCGGCAACCAGGCGATCACGACCGCGGCCAATCCGCCGCTGACCGGGGCGCCCAACAATGGCGTGACCAACCACATCGCCTATCGCGGCGACAGCTTCGCCAGGACCAAAGCGTTCGACTTCAACGGGATCGGCACCTTCCCGCTGTTCGGCCGCGACCAGACGCTGATCGTCGGCGCCGACTATCAGGCGGTGGACTACGACAGCTATTACACGCGCCTGTCCAACTATGCGCGGATCGACGTGTTCAATCCGGTCTCGCCGGCCGAGCCGCCGCTCGACCCCTATGGCCCGCTGCCCTATTATCCGGTGCAGGGTTCGGGGGCGACCTGCCCGAACGTCAGCACGCCCATAGTGCCGGCGCCGGCCAATTGCGTGCTGCAGGTGTGGGGCGCGACCAACACCAAGACCGAGCAATATGGCGTCTATGGCCAGATGCGGCTGTCCCCGGTCGAGGGGCTGACGCTGGTCGGCGGCGGCCGCTTCACCTGGTGGGACACCAACAACCGCGTGCTGTTGCCCACGCTGGGCAACGTCACGGGATCGACCGTCGACGGGCGGTTCACCCCCTATGCCGGGATCGTCTGGGACGCGACGGGCAACCTCAATTTCTACGTCAGCTATGCCGACAGCTTCACGCCGCAGACCGCACCGTCGGGCCGCCGCCGGCCGGACGGGCAGCCGGTCGATCCGATGACCGGCAAGCAGTTCGAGGCCGGCACCAAGCTCTCGCTCGCCGGCGACAGGTTGCTGCTTTCGCTCGCGGGATACCAGATCGAGCAGACCGGGCGCCTGTTCAACGACCCGGACGATCCCACCGTGGTGCTCCAGATCGGCAAGGTCCGCGCGCGCGGCATCGAGGCCGAGGCGGCGGGCGAAATCCTGCCCGGCTGGCGCGTCAATGGCGGCTACAGCTTCACCAAGACCAAGTATCTCGAGGACCAGAACGCGTCGTTCGAGGGGCTGCCGCTGGTGCCGATCATCCCCGAGCATATGATCAAGCTGTTCACCAACTATATGGCGCCCGAAGGGCTGCTGAAGGGCGCGAGCATCGGCGGCGGCGTCACCTGGTTCAGCGAGACTTGGGGCGGCAACCCGGCGGTGCGCAACGCGGCCGGGACCGTGACGACGCTCTCGACCGTCGTGCGGCAGGGCAGCTATGCTGTCGTCGACCTGCGCGCGGGGTACAAGGTCAACGAGCAGATCTCGCTGTCGGTCAACGTCAACAATCTGCTGGACCGCGATTACTATGCGCGCATCTCGTCCACCGGCCGCGGCAACTATTACGGCAGCCCGCGCACCGTGTTCGCGACGCTGCGGGTGAGCTACCCGTGAGCGGGCGCGGCAGCGCGGCGGCGATCTCGCCGTGGCGGAAGCGGGGGGACATGATCCTCCGCGTCCTCGCCGCGTTGCCGGTCGGCTATGCCGTGGGGACGCTGTGGGCGATCGCGCTGTCGGTGATCCTGCCGATGCGGCCGGAGGAGGCCACGACCGTGGGGATGCTCGTCGCGTTCGTCATCTGTGCGGTTTCGGCGATGTGGGCGTTCGCGGCGAAGAGCGGTTGGCGCGCCTTATGGGTATTGGCGGTGGCGGGCGGCGCGGCCGCGGCGCTGACAGGACTCGCGACGGCGGGAGGGGCGGCATGAGCGATCTGGGCGAGAAGGGCTTCCGCCAGTCGCAAGCGTTCCTGCATACCTGGTCGGGGCTGCTGCTCGGCTGGGTGTTGTTCGCGGTCTTCACAGCGGGGACGATCGCCTATTATCGCGAGGGGCTGAACCGCTGGATGCGGCCGGAGCTGGCCAAGGTCGAGCAGCCCGAGAAGGTGCTCGCCGGGGCGCAGCGCTTCCTTGCCGACAAGGCGCCCGATGCCAAGAGCTGGTTCATCACCCTGCCCGGCGCAACGGCGTATGGCGCGGTCGCCTCTTGGGTTCCGCAGACCAAGGTGGGCGAGCCGCCGCCCCGACGCCGCGACAATCAGGCGATGATCGATGCCAACGGCGAGCCTGCCACGGCGCGTGAGACGCGCGGCGGCGAGTTCTTCTACCGCTTCCATTTCGACCTCTACTACGTGCCCTATTATGTGGCCCGCTGGCTGATCGGCGTCGCGGCGCTGCTGATGCTGGTCGCGATCCTTTCCGGCATCGTCACCCACAAGAAGATCTTCCGCGATTTCTTCACCCTGAGGCGGGGCAAGGGCCAGCGCTCCTGGCTCGACGGGCACAATGCCAGCGCGGTGCTGGCGCTGCCTTTCCATCTGATGATCACCTATACCGGGCTCGTCACGCTGGCGGTGATGCTGTTGCCCTGGGCGACGATCGCGGCCTTCCCCAAGGAAGGGGCATTCTTCGAGGCGCTCTATCCCGAGGCCGAAGCGGTCGAGCGCACCGGGCGCCCGGTGCCGCTGCCCGATCTCAACATGCTGGTGCGCGATGCGGAGGCGCGGCTGGGCGGCAAGGCGGGCTATGTCGAGGTGAGCGAGCCGGGTGACGCGGCGGCGCGGGTGACCGTGACCCGGTCGGGATCGTCGATGCTGTCGTCGCGCACACCGCACATCACCTATAGTGCCGCAACCGGCAAGCCGGTGTGGCGATCGCCCGAAGCGGGCGCGGCGGTGACCACCGCGGGCAGCATGATCGGGCTGCACGCCGGGCGCTACTCGAGCGACTGGCTGCGCTTCCTCTATTTCCTGTGCGGGGTCGCGGGATCGGTGATGGTCGCCAGCGGGCTGGTGCTGTGGACGGTCAAGCGGCGCGAGAAGCTGCCCGATCCGGCGCGGCCGCATTTCGGCTTCCGTCTGGTCGAGCGGCTGAACGTCGCGGCGATCGGCGGCTTTCCGCTCGGTGTCGCGGTGATGTTCTGGGCCAACCGGCTGTTGCCGGTCGAGATGGCCGGGCGCGCGGCGTGGGAGGTCCACTGCCTGTTCCTCGCCTGGGGCGCAGCGCTGGTCCTGTCGATCGTGCGCAAGCCGCAGCCTAACTGGGTCGCGCTGCTCGGGCTGACCGGTGCGCTGCTCGCGGCGTTGCCCGTCTATAATCTATTCGGGACCGAGCGCGGGCTGATCGCGAGCCTGTGGAGCGGCGACACGATGTTGGCGGGGATCGACGCCGCGATGCTGGTGTTCGGCCTTGCCTTCCTCGCGCTCGCGCGGCGAGTGGCGCGGCATAAGCCGGCCGCTCCGCGTGCGCGCCGCCGGGCGCCCGCGATCCAGCCGGTCGAGGCACAGATGGAGCCGGCCGAATGACCGTGCTCGCCTTCATCCTCGCGACGCTCGCCTTCGCGCTGTTCGGGCTTTCGACCGACGAGCATCACCGCAAGCGGCTGGGCAGCCGGCCCGATGCGGTGACGGTGCTGCGGCTGCGCGGCGGCGCCTGGGCCGCAGTCGCTGCCGCCTTCCCCTTCGCGATCGCTGCGCAGGGATGGGTATTCGGGCCGATTCTTTGGGTAGCCCTGTTGATGCTGGGCGCAGGACTGGTGTTCCTTGCGCTCAACCTGATCCCCGCGCCCGCGGGCCGCAAATAGATCCGGGAGGAAAGACGATGAAGAAGCTGCTGATCGCCGCGCTGGCGCTTGGGACCGCGAGCCTCGCACAGGCGCATGAAGTGTGGATCGAGCGCGGCGCGAACGGCGCGGCGCAGATCTGGCTGGGCGAGCCCGAGCTGCCGATCCCGGCGGGTGGCGATCCCGCCTTCCCGTCGCTCAAGGCGCCCAAGCTGGTCGGCGCCACCGCCGCGCAGACTCGCGGGGCGGGCTATATCGAGGTCGCGCTGCCGCCGGGCGACGTGCGCGCCTGGGACGACGATGTGTTCAAGCCGTGGGACGAGGACGGCAAGAAGGCCGGCGTGATCTACTATGCCCGCTCGGGCCGCAGCGAGGCCAAGGCGGTGATGCCGCTCGAGCTGGCGCCGGTCGCGGCCAATGGCGACCGCTTCGTGCTGACCCGCGACGGCAGGCCGGTGGCGGATAGCGAGGTGTCGCTGGTGTCGCCGGGCCGCTGGCAGCTGGCGCTCAAGACCGATGCTAGCGGACAGGTTGCGCTGCCCGCGCTGCACGAGAAGGGCCGCTACATTCTCAAGGCTTCGGTCAAGGAAGAAGGCGACTTCACGCTTCCCGCGGGTAAGGTCGCGATCCTGCACCGCACGACCACGACCAGTTTTGTGAACTAAGTGTGTCTTAGTCCTCCCCGCCAGGGGGTGGTGGCGCGCGAAGCGCGACGGAGGGGGTGGATTCCAGAACGATCGTCGTGCTTCCTCCCCCTCCGTCACCTTCGGTGACACCTCCCCTTGCGGGGGAGGATTATTTTTTGCCGTCAGCGCAGTGCGGTGACGGCGGGGTCTTCGAGGCAGGCATCGACGCGCGCATCGTCCACCGGGGGCGGTGTGGCGCCAAGTGCAGGTATGTCCCACGGACGCCCGATCGATTGCGGCGCGAAGCGGCCCGAGGTCTCGCCCGCACAGGCCTGAATAGCGCGGAGCATGCGCGGCGGGGTCCAATAGCCTTCCCAGGACAGGCGGAAGGTGCCCCAATGCATCGGCAGCGTCACCGGACGGCCCATGCGGTTCCATAATTTGATCGCCTCGCCCGGCCCGATATGGCTGCCGGTGCGCATCTCCCCTTCCTCGAACCGGAAGGCGCCGATCGGCAGAATCGCGAGACGGATCGGGCCATAGGAGGCGGCCTGATTCGCCCATTGGTAATCGCCCGCGCCGGTGTCTCCGGCGAAGAACAGGTTTCCGTCGGGCAGCGTCACGACGAAGCTCGACCAGAGCGCGCGGTTGCGGTCGGTGAACCAGCGGCTGCTCCAGTGATGGTTGCGGTTGACGATGACGTCGATCCCCGGTCGCAGCGTCACGCGCTCGCCCCAGTCGGCCCCGCGCGCCTCGATCCCCGCCGAGCGCAGGATGGTGTCGTTGCCCAGGCTGGTGACGATCAGCGGCTGGTCGCGCTCCCACAGCTTCTTGAGCGTGGGCAGGTCGAGATGATCGTAATGATTGTGGCTGACGACGATGAGGTCGATCCTGGGCAGCTTGTCGAGATCGATGCCGGGCGGCGCGGTGCGGCGAGGGCCGGCGAGGCCGAACGGGCCGGCGACGTCGCTCCATACCGGATCGGTCAGGAGGTTGAGGCCGTCCGCCTGCACCAGCACCGTGGCATGGCCGACCCAGGTTGCGCGCATCGCCCCGCCGGTGACGCGGGCGGGGGGCGTGTCCTTGTGAACCGCGACGCGATCGGGCCATTCGGGGCGGCCGTCGGCGCCAGTGGCCTGACGCCACAGGAAGCCGGCACGCCCGCCGCGGCGGCTGCCCGGCACGCGCGCCGTGTCCTCGCCATCGGGGTTGAAGAAGCGCTCGCCGTCATAATGGCCGCTCTCCGGGCCATGATAGTAAATGCGGTCGAGATAGCGCGGGACGATCGTCACCGCGAGGCAGGCGGCGATCACGGTCCAGAGCAGGAGGATCGAGGTCCAGCGCAGGACCGGGCGGACGAAGTGCATCCGCGCCTAGATGCGGATTGCGGTGGCTTGACTCAATAGGTCACTTGCGCGGATCACAGATTTCCGGTGAGTGCCGCAACTACGCCTGCGGTGACCAGGATGAGTCCTGCGATCTCGCCGCGCGACACCCGCTCGCCAAGGTAGAAATGGCCGAACGCCATGGTGAAGGCGACCTCGATCTGACCGACGACGCGGACAAGGGCGACGGGGGCAGTGGCGAAGCCGGTGAACCAGCAGGCCGAACCGAGCGCGGAGAGCAGCCCGACCTGACCTGACACGCGCCAGGTGCGGAACACGGCGGCGACCTGATCGCGCTCGCGCAGGACGAGCAGCCCGCCCTGCATCACCGTTTGCAGCGCGACGGTGGCCGCGAGCACGATCAGCGCCGCGCGGACGGGGTCCTGCGTCCCCACCTGAACCGTGGCGCTGCGGATCGCGATCGCGGTGAGCGCGAAGAAGAAGCCCGAGGCGATGCCGTAGCGCGCGCCCGGCTGACCGAGCGCGCGGATCAGCTCGCCGGGGCTCATCCGCTTGTTGTCAGCGGAGAGGATCATCACTCCGGCGACGCCGAGCGCAATGCCGACCCAGCTCAGCAGGTTAAGCCGCTCACCGAGCAGCGCGATCGAGAGCAGCGCGCCCTGCACCGCCTCGGTCTTTGAATAGGCGGTGCCGACCACGAAGTTGCGATGGTCGAACGCCATCAGCAGCAGGTTCGTCGCGACGATCTGCGCGAAGCCCCCGGCGAGGCAGTAGATCAGGAACCAGTTGCCTAGTGCGGGGAAGGCGGCAGGGAAGAACAGCCATTGATAGGCCGCCATCATCGCCAGCGCGAAGGGCAGGCCGTAGAGATAGCGCACCAGCCCGGCGGCATTGATCGACAGGTCCTTGCTCACCCGCCGCTGCACCGCGGTGCGCCAAGGCTGGAACACAGCGGCGATCAGCGTGGCGGGAAGCCAGATGGGGGAGGTGATCATGCTCCTTCGAGCAGCTTTTCCTTCGCGATCTTCTCTTTCCAGACGAGCGGGGCGAGCTGGTGGACGTTGTTGCCTTCGGCATCCACCGCGACGGTGACCGGGAAGTCCTGCACCTCGAACTCGTAGATCGCTTCCATGCCGAGGTCCTCGAAGCCGACAACCTTGCTGCCCCGAATCGCGCGCGCGACGAGATAGGCGGCGCCGCCCACGGCCATCAGATAGGCGCTCTTGGCGTCCCTGATCGCCGCGGTCGCCGCCGGGCCGCGCTCTGCCTTGCCGACGCAGGCGAGCAGGCCCTGGTCGAGCATCATGCGCATGAACTTGTCCATGCGCGTCGCGGTGGTCGGGCCGGCGGGGCCGACCACTTCCTCGCCCACCGGATCGACCGGGCCGACATAATAGATGACGCGGCCCTTGAACTCGACGGGGAGTTCCTCGCCCCTGGCCAACATGTCGGCGATGCGCTTGTGCGCGGCGTCGCGGCCGGTGAGCATCTTGCCGTTGAGCAGCAGGCGGTCGCCCTGCTTCCACGACTGCACGACTTCGGGGGTGAGCGAGTCGAGGTCCACGCGGATCGCGGCCTTGTCGGGCGTCCAGTCGACGTCGGGCCATTCGTCGAGCTTGGGCGCCTCGAGATGGGCAGGGCCGGAGCCGTCGAGGGTGAAGTGCGCGTGGCGGGTGGCGGCGCAGTTGGGGATCATCGCCACCGGCTTGCCCGCGGCGTGGCACGGCGCGTCCATGATCTTGACGTCGAGAATGGTGGCGAGACCTCCCAGCCCCTGCGCGCCGATGCCGAGCGCGTTGACCTTGTCGAAGATCTCGATGCGCAGCGCCTCGATATCGTTTTGCGGGCCGCGCTGTTTCAGCGTCGCCATGTCGATCTGCTCCATCAGCGCCTTCTTGGCGAGCAGCACGCAATGCTCGGCGGTGCCGCCGATGCCGATGCCGAGCATGCCCGGCGGGCACCAGCCGGCGCCCATCTGGGGCAGCATCTCGATCACCCAGTCGACGATCGAGTCGCTGGGGTTCATCATCTTGAACTTGGACTTGTTCTCCGACCCGCCGCCCTTGGCCGCAACGTCGATGTGCACATGATCGCCCGCGACCATCTCGACATGAAGCACGCACGGCGTGTTGTCGCGGGTGTTGCGGCGGGTGAAGGCGGGGTCGGCGAGGACCGAGGCGCGCAGCTTGTTCTCGGGGTTCAGGTACGCGCGGCGCACGCCCTCGTCGACGACTTCCTGGAGCGAGCGGCTGGTGTCGTCGAGGCGGCAGTCCATGCCCCATTTCACGAACAAGTTGACGATGCCGGTGTCCTGGCAGATCGGGCGATGCCCCTCGGCGCACATGCGGCTGTTGGTCAGGATCTGCGCGATCGCATCCTTCGCGGCGGGCGACTGCTCAGCCTTGTACGCCTCGCCCAGCGCGCGGATGTAATCCATCGGGTGATAGTAGCTGATGAACTGAAGCGCGTCGGCGACGCTGTCGATCAGATCGGCGGCCTTGATCGTGACGGTCATTGCATGTCCCTGGCATGGTCAATTTGTCCACCCCCTTAGCGGATGACAGGCAGCGCGCCAGCCGCTAACCGCGCAACCGTGTTCCGGCGCTTCATCCTTGATCATCCCAAGCTCGCCGCCGCGCTGATCGCGCTGGCGCTGGCGATGAAGCTGGCGGTGCCGGCGGGGTTCATGCCGGTGGCGGGGCCGGGGCAGATGATGGTGCTGGTCTGCACTGAGTTCGGCCCGCAGCGCGTCGCGATCGACGTGCCCGGCATGCCGGCCAAGCCTGACGACGCCATCAAGATGAGCGAGCCCTGCGCCTTTGCCGGGCTGGGGCTGGGGTGGCTGCCGGGTACGGACCCGATGCTGCTGGCCGGGGCGCTGCGCTACATCTTCGCGCTGGGCTTTGTCGCGGTCTCCACGCCGCTGCTGGCCCGGGCGCCGTATCTGAGGCCGCCATTGCGCGGGCCGCCGCTGACCGCCTGATCCCTTCGCCCATTTGACGAAACGCGCGTGCGGGGGATTCCGCGCGCCGATCAGGATTATTCGACATGAAGACCCGTTCTGCGGCAGCTTTGCTCGCCGCCACTTGCCTTGCCGCACCCGCATGGGCTGCGGAGGACCCGCAGGCGCGCGAGCCCGAGATCATCGTGACCGGCAAGGCCAACCCCGAAGACCCGCCCGTCGTCGCCGAGGCCCGCGAGCGCTTGTCGCGCACGCCGGGCGCGGTCGCCGTGGTCGCCGCCGAGACGTTCGAGGACCGGCTGGCGATCGGCATGCCCGATGTGCTGCGCGACGTGCCGGGCGTGCTCTCCAACAAGCGCTATGGCGAGGAATCGCGGCTGTCGATCCGCGGCTCCGGCATCGGGCAGGGCTTCCACCAGCGCGGCGTGCTGATCGCGGAGAACGGCGTGTCCTTCGCCGATGCCGACGGCTTTTCGGACTTCCAGAAGGTCGACGTGCTCACCGCGCGGCTGATCGAGGTGTACAAGGGCGGCAATGCGCTGCGCTTCGGCGGGGCGCAGCTGGGCGGGGCAGTGAACCTCGTCACCGTCAACGGCTGGACGACGCCCTCGACCCTGCTGCTGCGCGCGGAGGGCGGAAGCTATGACAGCTGGCGCGGACAGGCGGCCGCGGGCGGGGTGATCGGCGACTTCGACGTTTATGGCTCGATCAACGGCTACAAGGCCGACGGCTATCGCGTGAACTCGGCGAGCGAGCAGCTGCGCGGCACGATCAACCTTGGCTATCGACTAGGCGAGGATAGCGAGGTCCGGCTGATCGCCATTGCTGCTACGATCGACCAGGGCGTGCCCGGCACGCTGACGCTCGCGCAGGCGCGCGCCAATCCGCGCCAGGCGAGCGCGGCGGCGCTGGCGGGCCGGTGGGCGCGCGATCAGGACGTGCGGCGCGTGACGCTGCAGACCCGGCTGCGACTGTCCGGGGGGCTGGTGTTCGAGGGCGGGGTCTATGCCACCGGCACCGACCTGCGCCACCCGATCCCCATCGTGATCGAGCAGGACATCCATACCGAGGGGGCGTTCGGCCGCTTCGACCTGTCGGGTGAGATCGGCGGGCACAAGGCCGACCTGTTCTTCGGCGCGAGCTTCCGCACCGGTGCGGTCGATCAGCAGACCTACGCCAACAATGCCGGCCAGAACGGCATGAAGATGGGCGACGCGCTGCAGAAGGCGACCGGGCTGGACCTGTTCGCCGAGGGGCGCTTCTTCGTCACGCCCGAGCTGGCGCTGGTCGCGGGTGCCAGCTGGGGCCATGCCAGCCGCGACTATCTCAACCGGCTGGCGAACCGCGGCGACGAGACCGATTTCGAGTGGCTCGCGCCGCGCTTCGGCGTGCTGTGGGAGCGCGACGGGACTCAGGTCTATTTCAACGTCACCAAATCGGTCGAGCCGCCTGCGTTCGGGGCGCTGGTGCAGTCGGGCTATTCCGGCTTCAGCTTCGTGCCGGTCGATGCGCAGCGCGCCTGGACGGTCGAGATCGGGACGCGCGGGCGCAGCGGGGCATTCTCGTGGGACGTGGCCGCCTATCGCGCGGCGGTGCGGGGCGAGATGCTCAACTTCACCGTCTCGCCGGATATTCCCGCCGCGACGTTCAACGCGGATCGCACGCGGCATCAGGGGATCGAGGCGAGCCTCGACTGGCGGATCGTCGATACCGGCGGCACGCTGCTGCGGCTGCGGCAGACCTGGGCATGGTCCGATTTCACCTTCGCGAATGACATGACCTATGGCGACAACCGGCTGCCCGTGGTGCCCGAGCACCAGCTGCGGACCTCCTTGCGCTACGCGCATCCGGCCGGTGCGTGGATCGAGCCGATGCTCGACTGGCGGCCCAAGGACGTGTGGGTCGACTATCGCAACAGCTTCAGGGCGCCGGGCTATGCGCTGGTTCACCTGTCGGCCGGGATCGATCTGCCCGGCGGGGTGACGTTGTTCGCCGATGCGCGCAACCTGACCGACAAGATGCATCTGCCCGAGTTCGGAGCCGTGGTGAATGCCAACGGTGCGGATCAGGCAGTGTTCTATCCTGGTGAGGGACGCTCGTTGTTCGGGGGCGTGCGCGTGCGCTTCTGAGCTCAACCGTTCGTGCTGAGCCTGTCGAAGCACCGTCTCGCGAAGAAGGCACTTCGACAAGCTCGGTGCGAACGGATTAGTTGCAACCCCCGTCCCTGACTCCGCTGACGCTGCCGGTGCCGAGGATGATCTTGGCGCGGCGCGAGAAGGTCAGCGCTTGCCACCGGCCCGAATTGCCGGTGGCGGTGCGGCTGCGCAGGAAGGTGAGGTGGAGCAGCTCGAACTGCTCGTCGTCGATCCGGCCGGTGTCGATCAGGCAGGTCCATTGCTGGACGTTCCACGCATAGTCGCGCGACACGCCGTCCTGGTCGATCGCTTCGCTGAGGCCCTTGTACCAGGCGAGCATCGCCTTCAATCGCGCCGGACGCTCGGCGGCGGGTAGGGCGGCGAGCTTGCGGCGCAGGCGTGCGGCGTCCTCGTCATTGGGTAACGTCTTCTGCTGGACGCGGGTGTCGATCGCCCAGCGGACTTTCCGGGGCGTGACCGGGCCGGTTGGCCAGAGGCGGAACAGCTCGGCGCGGACTTCGAGGAGGAGCGCGACATAGGCGTCGGTCTGCACCTGGAGCATCGCGTCATGCTCGAAGATGCGGGTCAGTTCCGCGAGGGCTACGGGGTTCAGCTTGCCGTCGGGGCCGTGCGCGGCGAGGATCGCGGCGCGGCATTTGTCGCGGATCGGGGTGTCGAGACAGCCCTTCGAGAAGAACAGCTTGCCGTAGGTCGGGGCGAGCGCCTTGAGTTCGCGCTTGAAACGGCGACGCGAGCGGAAGCTGTCGCGCCACGCCTTGAGCACCGGCTGGAGGCTGCCGGTGCCGTAATTCCATTGCGACATGCCGACCGAGACCAGCTGGCTGTCGAAATTGCCGACCGGCATCGCCCAGCAGCCCATCGTCTCGGGGATCGAGGTCTCGCGCATCCGGGCGAAGATCCCGGCGCGGTCGAGGCCGATCTGGGCAAGTTGGGCGGTCGCCTCCGGATCGATGGTGAGGTGCGGGAGGTCGCCGACTTCGCGGCAGGGCGGGCGGTCCTGCGCGGCGGCGGGGAGGGTGAGGAGCAGCGCCGCGAGGACGATCCAGTATTTCACCTCATCCCCCTATCGTCACCCCGGCCTCGAGCCGGGGCTGGGCTGGCCTGCTCGACCGAATTCAGAAGAAGCCCTGGCCCGGGTCAAGCCCGGGCTGACGAAGGGTGGCGTGAAATCCTCCCCCGCCAGGGGGAGGTGGCGCCGGAGGCGACGGAGGGGGAGGACACGAGCCGCTAAGGGTCTGGCATCCTCCCCCTCCGTCAGCTTCGCTGACACCTCCCCCTGGCGGGGGAGGATTGTTTCGTCAGAGCACGTAGCGGCTGAGGTCCGTGTTGCGCGCGATGCTGGCGAGCTGGCCGTCGACATAGGCGGCGTCGATCGTCAGCGAGGCGCCGCCCCGGTCCTCGGCGTCGAAGCTCACTTCCTCCAGCAGTTTTTCCATCACTGTCTGGAGGCGGCGGGCGCCGATATTCTCGACTTCGGCATTCACTTCGGCGGCGATGCGGGCGATGGCGCGGATGCCATCGTCGGTGAAGCTGATGTCGACGCCCTCGGTGCCGATCAGCGCCTTGTACTGCTCGGGCAGCGAGGCCTTGGTGTCGGAGAGGATCGACACGAAATCGTCTTCGGTCAGGCCCTTGAGTTCGACGCGGATCGGCAGGCGGCCCTGCAGCTCGGGCAGCAGGTCGCTCGGCTTGGCGACGTGGAACGCGCCCGAGGCGATGAACAGGATATGGTCGGTCTTCATCGGTCCGTATTTGGTCGAGACGGTGGTGCCTTCGATCAACGGCAGCAGGTCGCGCTGCACGCCCTCGCGGCTCACCGATCCGCCGCGCACGTCGCTGACCGCGATCTTGTCGATCTCGTCGAGGAAGACGATGCCGTTGGCTTCGGCGTCGGCAAGTGCGGTGCGGGCGACATCGTCCTGGTCGAGGCGCTTGTCGGCTTCCTCCTCGACCAGCTTGGCCCAGGCGGCATGGACGTTCATCTTGCGGCGCTTCAATTGCGGGCCGCCGAAGCCCTTCATCATCTCGGAGAGGTTGATCATCTGCGGGCCGGCGCCGGGGATCTCGAAGGGCATGCCTTGCGCGGCTTCGACCTCGATCTCGATCTCGGTATTGTCGAGATGGCCCTGGTTGAGGCGCTCGCGGAATGCTTCGCGCGTCGCCTGGCTGCTGTCCTTGCCAGTGAGGGCGTCGAGCAGCCGGGTCATCGCTGCGGCCTCGGCCTTGTCCTTGACTGCGGTGCGGCGGCGCTCCTTCTCGAGCCGGATCGCTTCCTCGACCAGGTCGCGGGCGATCTGCTCGACGTCGCGGCCGACATAGCCGACTTCGGTGAACTTCGTCGCCTCGACCTTGACGAACGGCGCGTCGGCCAGCTTGGCGAGACGGCGGCTGATCTCGGTCTTGCCGCAGCCGGTCGGCCCGATCATCAGGATGTTCTTGGGCGTCACTTCCTCGCGCAGCTCGGGCTTCAGCCGCTGCCGCCGCCAGCGGTTGCGCAGCGCGACCGCGACCGCCTTCTTCGCGTCGGTCTGGCCAATGATATGCTCGTCGAGCGCTGCGACGATTGCCTTGGGGGTCAGGTTGTCATTCATGGCGCGCTAGATTGGGCGCGCCAGCCCCAAATCAAGCGGCGCAGCGCAGGCCGGCGAACAGCCGCCGGTGCGAGCGGAGGATGCGGGCGATGTCATCGGGCTGCGGAGTCGCGTCCCATTCGCCGCGCTCGAACGTCCCGCCGAGCAGGATGCCGTCGCCGCGAGGGAACATGTAGCCGGCGTCGCCGGAGAAGGCGTAGCGCACTTCATGCTGCGGCCGGAGCACGGCCAGTTGCCCGCGCACCGGAGTCAGCACCTCGTCGCCCACCAGGGCCTTGGCGCCGATGCCGGTGCAGTTGAATATGAGCTGCTCCGAGAGGGTCGCGACCTCGGCCAGATTTCCGAACCTGCGCATGCGGATCGTCCCACCCGCGCCGAGCACCTCGCTCATCAGCTGGGCCATGAACCGCGGCGTTTCGACGTACATGGTGTCGAACGCGACCATCCGCTCGACCGGGAAGGGATGTTCATTGGGCCCCAACAGCTTGCCGTTCGGATAATAGGGATTCATCCAGTCGTTCGGGTAAACTGTGTCGCGCGTTTCCTCATAGGTACGTTGCCAGCGGATGCCGTACCGCTCGCCGACCAAGGTCTGGAACCGCTGCCAACTGTAGGCCATCGCCGCCTGGAACTGCGCCATCCAGGCCGGAGTCACCTCGCTCTCGCGATAATGGCCGAAGGGTGAGATCTGACCTCCCGCGACCGCCGACGTCGTGTCGGGCGGCAGGGCCGCGGTGTAGATGCTGACCGGGAAGCCGGCCTCCTGCACCAGCCGGGCGGTAGTCAGGCCCATCACGCCGCTGCCGATCACCGCGACCGGGCCGGAATGGCCTTGCAGCCCAAGGTCGACCGCCAGCCGCGAGCTGCCCCAGCTCAAGGTGATCCCCGCGCCACCGTGACCGTACTTGTGGATCAGCCGCTTGTCGCCGAGCGGCTCGGCGCGGACGACGAAGCCCGACGCACGATATGGCCTGAGGCCGGCGACGGTGCGGATCACCCGCGCTTCGTCGACCAGCACCGGCGGCAGCGGGCTGCACCCGGTGCCGCGCGGCACCGTGACGCAGCCCGACAGAGCAAGCGCGGCCGAGCCGCCGACGAATGCGCGCCGATCGAACATGGCCGCAGCCTAGCCGCGGCGATGGTCAGCCTTCAATCGTCTCGACAGTTAGCTGGTCGTTGGTGAACACGCAGACCTCGGCGGCGATCGCCATGGCGCG
>NZ_DASWTG010000039.1:0-16467 GCF_036402235.1 Sphingomonas sp.
CCCTCCGTCAGCTTGCAGCTGACACCTCCCCCCTGGCGGGGGAGGATTGGACTGCCGAATCTCCACAGGCCGACGAGGCTGTCTTAGGGAAGCCTAAACGACTCTATTTGCCGCGCTTGCCCGGCGCGGTGCTCTTCTCGATCCGCGAGACGCCATGGCCGATGATGTCGCGCATCGCCCGCGCGGCGCGCTCGCCGTCGCGCGCCTCGATCGCATCGACGATCTGAGCATGGCCGCGCACGCTGGTCTGGTGCTCCTCGGCCTCGTTCACCGGCGAGCTCATCCGGAACGACGCCATCAGCGCAGTCTCGATCACTGCGGAGAGCGAGCGCATCAGCGCATTGTCGGAGGCCTGGCCGATCGCCTTGTGGAATTGCAGGTCGGCCTCGGCGAAGTCGCGCGCGCTGTCGGTGGCGTCGCGCATCCCGGCAAGGTGGCGGCGCATCTCGGCGATATCCTCGTCGGTGCGGCGTTCGGCGGCGGCGCGCGCGGCGGCGGATTCGATCGCGACGCGGATCTCGGCCAGGTCGCGCAGGAAGGTCATGTCGAACCCCTGGTTCGCCTTCCACGCCAGGATGTCGGCGTCGAAATAGTTCCAGTGCGCGCTGTCGAGCACGGTGGTGCCGACGCGCGTCTTGGAGACGATCAGCCCCTTGGCGGTCAGCGTCTTGAACACTTCGCGCAGCACGGTGCGCGAGATGCCGAAGCGCGCCAGGATCTCCGCCTCCTGCGGCAGCTTCTCGCCGGGCGCGATGACGCCGGACAGGATCTCGTTGCCCAGCACCTGCGCCACCTGATCGTGGCTGGAGCGAATGTTGCGCGCGAACCGGCCGAAGCGGGGTTCGTCCTTGTCGGTCGCTGCCTGCTGGTTCACCCGTTGCACCCGATTCCTGCCCCCGTTTCAGCCGCCGCGGCCCGGTGGCTCCGCGGTCAATTCCCCTGTATGGGGCGAAGCGCAGCATAATTCCATCCGCCATTTAATGGCAATGTGTCCCACCAAATGAAGCGGGGTGCTCCGCCAGGGTCCGGTGGACCGTGACGGAGCACCCCTGAGCCGTGCCGGGGAGGGGTGGCAGGCGGCTGTCAGAAGCGGACGCGGACGCCCGCGGAAACGCGGCGGCCGGTGGTGCGGTATTCCTTGGTGCGGTCCTCGCTCATCGAGTAGAGGAACTCCTTGGCGTTGTTCAGGTTCACCGCGTCGGCGAACACGGTGAAATTCGGCGTGACATCATAGCTGAGGCTCACGTCGAGCTGGCCGTAGCCCCGGAAATATTCCTGCTCGGAGTTGCGGCCGATCGCCGTCTGGAGGAAGTCGTCGCGATAGGTATAGGCGACGCGGGCGGCGATCCCGTATTTTTCGTAGAAGCCGACCAGGCTGTACGAATATTCCGACAGGCCTTCGAGGCTGTAGCTCCGGCCCGGCACCACGCTGGGATATCGCGCGTCCGACTCGGTGTAGTTGAAGCTGGTCTGGACGCCGAAGCCGTCGAACGGGGCCGGCAGCCAGTTGCCGAACGACTGGCGATAGCCGACCTCGAAGCCCTTGACGGTCGCGCCCTTGCCATTGGCCGGCACGGTCACGGCGAACTTGATCTGGTCGACGGTCTCGTCAGTCGTGACGGTGGTCACGAACGAGCCGATCTTCTTGTAGAAGGCGGCGACGTTGAGCAGCGAATCCCGCGCGAAATACCATTCGGCCCCGAGCTCGACCTGGTCGGCCCGGAACGGCTGCAGATCGGGGTTGCCGCGGCGGATCGTCTCGTTGCCCGGGTTGGTCTGGATCGACATGCGCGGCGACAGATCGGTCAGCGTCGGGCGCGTCATCACCTTCGATGCGGCGAAGCGCAGGATGAAATCGTCGGCGACCGACAGCCGCATGTTCAGCGAAGGCAGCCAGTCCTCATACTTGCCGCGGAAGTTGACCGGCACGGGCGTGGGCGTCAGCACGATATCGTTCTGGCCCGTCGGATTGCCGTTCGCATCGAGCCGCGGCCGCGCGCTGACGATCGTGCGCGAAGCGCCCGTGGACGTGTAGTCCGTGTTCTCGTAGCGCAGCCCGGCGTTGATCACGAGCGGCATGCCGGCGACTTCGGTGTCGAGCGTGCCCATGAGATAGGCCGACTTCACCTTCTCGTCGATCACCGAGGAGGCGGTGGCCGAGCGGACGGCGGGATCGAAGACGAGCCCGTCCTGCGTGGCGAACTGGTCGATCTGGTTGACCAGCGCATGCGGGTCGTAGATCAGCCAGTCGCGCAGAATGTTGCCGTCATGGCTCGAGAAGAAGTTGCGATTGGTCGATTCGAACAACGACGGGGAGAGCGCCCGGTTGGACCCGCAATAACGGCACTGCTGGTCGAACGGCGTTTCATAGCCGTCGATCGACTTGATGCGGCTCGACGCCATCACGCCGGCGGCCAGCGTCAGGTTGCCGCCGCCCGGCTCCCATTCGATGTCGCCGCGATATTCCTCGATCTCGTCATCGCCGTTGTTGCCGCCGCCCCAGATGTAATAATGCGCGGTGATGCCCTGCGGATTGGTCGCGGCATTGGCGTAATTGGGGCTGGTGAAGCCATAGTCGTAGATCGGGCTGCCGCTTCGGCGATCGAACCAGTGATCGATATTCTTGCGGCGGATGGTGGTGAACAGGTTGTTCTCGCGCCCGCGCTTGCGCGCGTCGGACAGCGACATGTCGAACCCGACCTTGAGATCGTCGGTCGGCCGCCAGTCGATATTGATGCCGAACTGGCTGGTCGTGACGTTGCGGTCGTCATACTGGATGATCTGGTCGACGAAGCCGCCGACATAGCGCTGATACACCGCTTCGCCGCCGGTCTGGACGCCGTTGACGACGCTGCCGCCCTGCACGACCTGCTCGACCAGCGTGCCGCCGGAAAAGTCATAGGCGAGGCCGGTCTGCTGCTCGATGAAGCGCGCCTTCGAGACCAGCGCGTCGATCGTCACGGTCAGCTTGTCGCTCGGGCGCATCTGCACCGCGGCATTGACGCCCCAGCGCGTCATCTCGCGCTCGAAGAAGAAGGGCGAGAGATTGGACGGCATCGACACGCCCGAGAACGGCGTGACGCCGGGCCCGACGCGCGCGCCGGGCACGCCGCCGGCGGTGTAGTAGCCGTCGGTCGAGGAGCGGCGGACATGGCCCGCACCGATCGTGAATTCGTCGATGCGGTTATCCTGCTTGGCCCACACGCCGGCCAACGCCACGCCGAACGTGCCGGAATCGTTCTTCCAGCTCGCCACGCCCGAGAATTCGGGGTTCCAGCTGTCGGCGATCTCCGACCACATGCCGGTCGCGGCACCGGCGAACTTGAACCCGGCCTTCTGGTCGAGCGGACGCAGCGTCTTGACGTTGATCGTCGCGCCGATCGACGAGCCGTTGAGGTTCGCCTGGGGCGACTTGTACACATCGGCGCCCGAGATGATCTCCGACGGGATCACGTCGAACGAGAATTCGCGGCCGTTATTGTCGGTCGCGAGCGTGCGGCCGTTGACGGTGACGGCGTTGAACTTGGGGCCGAAGCCGCGGACGGTGACGTAGCGGCCCTCGCCGCGATTGCGCTCGATCGTCACGCCGGCGACGCGCTGAAGCGACTCCGCGACATTCTGGTCGGGCAGCTTGCCGAGGTCCTCGGCGACGATCGAGTCGACCACGGCGACCGCGTTGCGCTTGATGTCGATCGCGGCGCGCTCGGACGCGCGGATGCCGGTGACCAGGATCTCTTCTTCGGCCGGGGCGGCCTCGTCCGCCTGCGGCTCCGCGGCGGGCGCGTCCTGTGCAAGGGCCGGCTGCGCGAGCGTCAGCGCGCTTCCTGCGGCAGCGCAGAGCAATAGGGCACGGCGGAACTTCATCTTCCCCTCCTGAGAGCAATTCTTTGACGGCAGAATGGCGCAAGCCAACCCGTATGTCAAATTATCATAATATGTATTATAAATATCGGGCTAGCGCACGCCCCGGATCGGCAGGACGCACAGCGCCGAGCCGAATACGAAGATCACCGCCGCCCAGAAGATCGCGCGATAGTCGTTGGCGAACAAGGCGAGCAGCCCCGCCGCCATCACCGGGCTGATGATCTGGGGGATGTTCACCGCGGTGGTGAGGATGCCGAGGTCCTTGCCCTCGTCGCCCAGCGCGCTCTTGGGCAGCACCTGAGTCATCAGCGCCATGTCGATCGACATGAACATGCCGTATCCGACGCCGATGATCGCGGCATAGGCCCACATGCCGTTCATTTCCGGCGCGGCGAGCGGGGCCACCATCGCGCAGCCCATGATCAGGCTGCCCAGGATCACGAACGGCTTGCGCGCCTGATATCTGTCCGAGAGCCAGCCCGAGACGAGCGAGGAGGCGACGAGGCAGATCAGGGTGACGATCGCCATGTTGGCGATGGCGATGTTCGAGGCGTCGTTGCCGAGGCCGATATAGTCGCGCAGGATGTAGAGCAGATAGGCCGCGACCGCCTGATAGCCCATATAGATGAAGAAGCGGCTGGCGAACGCCCAGGCGAAGTCCGGATGCTCGCGAGGGCTGATCCAGAACCCCTTGAGGAACTCTCCCCAGCGCATCGGACGGCGCGGCATCGTGTCGCTCGGCGGCTCGCGGTTGATGACGACGAAGGCGATGCACGAGGCGGCGACTGCGGCGGCGAACAGCCCATAGGCCAGCGCGCGGTCGCCTGCGAGGTAGCCTGCGACGACGGTCCCCGCGGTTAGCCCCGCGGTCATGCCCGCGCCGACGATGCCGCTGACCGCGCCGCGCGTCTCGGGGGCGAAGCGGTCGGCGATCAGCGTGGTCATCGCCGGCTGCATCGAGTTGTAGGCCACCGCCGCCATCACCCAGAGCACCATCAGCGACCAGAAGCTGGTCATCCACGATACGCCGAACAGCGCGGCCGATCCGATCAGTGATGCGATCGCGATCCAGGGCGAGCGGCGGCCCCAGCGGCTGCGCGTGCGGTCCGACAGCGCGCCCGCGATCGGAGTGGTCAGCGTCGAGAAGATCGAGGTGATGAAGAAGATCAGCGCGAGGTTGTTGGCCTTCGACCCCTCGTCCAGCTCGGCAATCTGATTGGGCAGCAGCACGCCGAGCACGCCGCTGTAGAGTGCCATCAGCAGGAAGAAATTGACCATCAGCGACAGCTGGAGCTTCGCCCGCTGCGGCCCCAGCACATAGGATGGATTGGGGGCGGTGTCGGCGGCGCTGGCCATGGTCTCTCCGGTGATCTCGTCTCTTGCTTCGTCGTTACTCGGCGGCCTGCGGCCCGTCGGGCACCAGCCGCAGCCCGGCCTGGCGCGGCCTGCGGTGCGGGCCGCCGGCGCCGTTCCAGCCGGGCGCGGCGCCGTTGGCAAGCGCCGCCTCGTCGACTTCGATGCCGAGGCCCGGCGCATCGCCCAGCCGGATGCCGCCATCGGCGATCGTCTGGTCGACGCTCAGCCCCGCGGGCACGTTCCAGTCCTGCACCTCGATCCCGATCATGTTGGGCAGCGCCGCGGCGGCATGCGCCACCGGATTGGCGTTGTAGGCGACCGGCGAGACCGGCAGATTATGCGCGAGCGCCGCGGTCGCGACGCGCAGGAAATGGGTGATGCCCCAGACGCTGCCGGTCTGCACGACATCGGCGGCGCGCGCGTCGAACAGCGGCGCGAACTGGTCGAGCCCGGTCAAATTCTCGCCCGTCGCCACCGCCGCGCGGCAGGCGCGCGAGATGCGCGCATGGCCTTCGGCGTCCCAGCGGCGCACCGGCTCCTCGATCCAGGTGAGGTCGAGCTTCGCCTCGATCTCGGCCAGGTGGCGCACCGCCTGCTTGACGTTCCACGCCTCGTTGACGTCGAGCATCATCGCTGGCCGCGCCGTATTGGCGGACAGGATGTCGCGCGCGGCGAGCAGCCGGTCGATGTCGCGCGCGATATCGCGCCCGCCCTTGATCTTGGCCGAGGTGAAGCCGCGCTGCGCCCAGTCGCGATAATGTGCGGCAAAGGCGTCGTCCGGCAGCCCGTAGCACAGGCCGGAGGCATAGCCGGGCACGAACCGGTCAAGCGCGCCGAGCGTGCGCCACAGCGGCTCGTCCGCCATCTTGGCCTTCAGATCCCACAGCGCCATGTCGACCGCCGCGATCGCGCCATAGGTCGCGCCGGCATGGCCGCTCTTGAAGACATGAGCGAGCATCGAATCGTAGAGCGCGGTCACCGCGCGCGGATCCTGCCCCTCGACTGCGGGGAAGACGCGGGCGATATCGGCATGCTGGCCCAGTCCGATGCCGGTCAGCCCGCCATCGGTCTCGATCAGCAGGATCGGCACCTCGGTCACCCCGCTTTCGACCACGCCGTTGACGTCGCCCACCGGGCGGCCCCAGTCATGGGTGGTCGTCAGGCTGCGGTATCCGGTGATCTTCATACGTAAGCGGCGCCCCTATGCCGGGCATCGCTGCTGCCCGCTGTCGAAACATAGTATGTATTATCTTTCCAAATCTGCAAGCCCCCCGGAAACTGCAAGCCCCCGGAACTACAAGCTCTTGCGTATCGGGCGTTGCGGCTTCACCCTCTTGGGACGATGGCGTACAATATGAACAGGGAACCGAACGGCGTGAGCGAGACAGGCACATGAACAGCGAAGCCACGGCCGCGCATCAGCGGGTCCGCCGCCGTCCGCGCCTGTCGACCGCGGTGGTCGAGGATCTGGTCAACGCGATCGTCATGGGCACCTATCCGGTCGGCACCGCGCTGCCGCCGGAGAACATGCTGTGCGAGATGTACGACGTCAGCCGCACCGTGGTGCGCGAGGCGACGACCGCGCTGACCGAGAAGGGGCTGGTCGTCTCGCAGCAGGGCCGCGGGACCATCGTCCGCGGCAGCCGCGCCTGGAACATGCTCGATCCGATGATCCTCTCCGCCCTGTTCCAGGGCGAGGATGGCCTGCGTTATCTCGACAATCTGTCGGAGGTGCGCACGCTGCTCGAATCGGCGATGGCGGCCAAGGCCGCGGCCAACGCCACGCCCGAATCGATCGCCGAGCTCGCCGGGCAGATCGACAAGCTCGAGGGGCTGGTGACGATGCCCTCGGCCTATGTCGTCGAGGATCTGCGCTTCCACGACATCATCATGGACATGTCGGGCGATCGGCTGAGCAAGGCGATCATCGACGGCATCCAGTCGGAGGCGCTGCGCACCCATGGCTATTCGGGCAAGCTCAGCGTCGAGCATGTCAAGCTGACCCACGCCGCGCACCGCAAGGTCTATGAGGCGATCGCCGCGCGCGATCCCGACCGCGCGTCGAATGCGATGCGCGAGCATATCGCGGGGTCGTGGGAAAAGCGCCGGGCGCAGCCGCGGGGGTAAATCTTTCTGATCCTCCCCCGCCAGGGGGAGGTGTCCGCGGAGCTGACGGAGGGGGCGGCTGCCAGAACGTGCGTTAGGGAGTCCTCCCCTCCGTCGCGCTGCGCGCGCCACCTCCCCCTGGCGGGGGAGGATTAGTTCGGCTGCTCATCCAGCGAGTAGATCCGCTCCATCTCCACCCAAGTCTGCTCCGGTGCGAACGGCAGGGATTTCTGAAAACTCGCCATGAGCTTGTCCCACGCCGCGACCTCGGGGTTCGCGACGTCCCTTGCGCGCTTGGTCTCCGGATCCGGCGCGCGCTCCGTGTCCTGCTCCATCACCATGAACATCCGGTCGCCGACCAGCCAGATCTCGAGCGACTCGACCCCGTCGGCGCGGATCGCGGCACTCACCGCCGCCGGCGGGCCGCCCGGCGCGTGCCAGCGGCGATAGGCGGCGATCAGCCCCGGATCGTCGTGCAGATCGACGGCGAAGCAGCGGCGGACCAGGCGACGAGGATTTGCGGACATGAGCGAATTCTCCGGCACGTCGATTGACGCATTGCGCCAT
The DNA here is from genome assembly GCF_036402235.1 of Sphingomonas sp. Lineage (GTDB taxonomy): Bacteria > Pseudomonadota > Alphaproteobacteria > Sphingomonadales > Sphingomonadaceae > Sphingomonas. Next base: position 7,894 of record NZ_DASWTG010000039.1, read on the forward strand.
CTTGCCCTAAACATCATACGTCTTACAACATCATGATGGAGCGGGATGTGCCGAGGCTCTATGGCAAGACCCTTAACCGGCGCGAGCTGGCGGCGCGATCGGGTTCGCTCTCGCAATTCGCCGGCGTGCGGCTGTCGACGCTGGGCGACGGGGTCGAGCGCGGCGTGCGTAGCCTCGAATTCCGCACCGGCTCGGGCCTGCGCTTCACCGTCCTCGTCGACCGCGCGATGGACATCGCCGAGTGCGAGCATAACGGCCGTGCGGTGGGCTGGCACTCGCCCTCGGGCTTCCGCCATCCTGGCCTGCACGATTATGAGGGCGAGGGGGGGCTGGGCTGGTTCCGCTCGATGTCGGGCCTGCTGATCACTTGCGGCCTCGACCATGTGCTGTTCATGCACGACGATCCCGCCGGCCATTATTTCTACGGCCCGCGCGAGAAGGTGTCGTCCTCGCTCCACGGGCGGATCGGCACGATCCCGGCGCGGCTGACCGGCTATGGCGAGACCTGGAACGGCGACGAATGCGTGCTGTGGGCCGAGGGCATCGTCCAGCAATCGACCGTGTTCGGGGAGGACCTTCACCTCATCCGGCGGATCGAGGCCGATGTCGGCGGGGACGAGATCCGGTTGATCGACCGCGTGGTCAATCACGGCTTCTACCGGACGCCGCACATGTACTGCTATCATATCAACGTCAGCCATCCGGTGGTGGCCGAGGGCTCGCGCTATGTCGCGCCGATCCGCGACGTGATCTGGGCGGCGCATCACGACAAGTATCGCGACCAGGGGACCGGCTACCGCACCTTCCCCGCGCCGATCGTCAATTTCCACGAGCAGGTGTGGCAGCACGACATGGCGGCCGATGCCGCGGGCAAAGTCAATGTCGCGGTGGTCAATGAGAGACTCGGCTTCGGCTTCGAGGTCGAAACGCGGAAAGACCAGTTCCCGGCGATGTACGAGTGGCAGAACCTGCATGCCGGCCATTATGCCGTGGGGATCGAGCCGTCGACCAACCATGTCATGGGCAAGGATTTCGCGCGCGAGCGCGGCGAGCTGATCTGGCTCGAGCATGGCGAGGAGCGGCGCTACGACAGCGTGTTCCGCATCCTGCCCGATGCCGGTGCCGTGGCCGATGCGGTGAAGCGGATCGAGGGCGTCGCGCTTCAGCCTGCTGACGAATATCCCGAACCCTCGGGCAATTTCCCGCCGATCGGAGGCGCGAAGTGAAGGGCCGTGTCGTCCTTTACACCGGCGCGGCGGGCGGGCTGGGGCTCGACACCACGCTGCTGCTGATCGAGCGCGGCGCCACGGTGGTGGCGATCGACAACGACCTGGCCAAGGTCGACGCGCTCAAGGCCGCGGCGGAAGGCAAGGGGCCGGGCGAGCTGGTCGTCTCGACCGCCGACCTCTCCGACCTCGCCGGCTTCCGCGCGACGCTCGACCAGCTGGCGCGGCACATCGGCGGGTTCGACGTGGTGATCAACAATGCCGCGATCTACCCGTCCAGGCCGTTCGAGGAATACACGATCGAGGAGCATCAGGCGGTCCAGCGCGTCAATGTCGATGCCGGGATCGTCGCGGTGCAGGCCGCGCTGCCAGGGATGCGCGACAAGGGCTTCGGGCGGATCATCAACGTCTCCAGCATCACCATCTCGGGCGGCTGGGCGAACCTTTCGCCTTATGTCGCGTCGAAGATGGCGCTGGTCGGGCTGACCCGCGCCTGGGCGCGCGAGTTCGGCCCCTATGGCATCACGGTCAACGCGATCGCGCCGGGCGCCTTTCCGACCGACGCCGAGAAGATCCATCCCGATCCCGAAGGCTATAACCGCATGGTGCTCGACGCGCAGGCGATCAAGCGCCGCGGCACCGCCCAAGACATCGCCAACGCCATCGCCTTCTTCGCGAGCGACGAGTCCGGCTTCGTCACCGGCCAGACGCTGCACGTGAACGGCGGCTGGACCATGAACTGAGGAACACCAAGTGACCAATATCCTGAGCGGCATCCGCGTGCTCGACTGCTCGATCGCGATGGCCGGGCCGTTCGCGGCGCAGCGCATGGGCGACATGGGCGCCGATGTGGTCAAGGTCGAGCCGACCAGCGGCGAGTGGCAGCGCCACGCCAGCGCGGGCGGCGCCAACGGCAACAAGATCAACGTCTCGTTCCTCTCGCTCAACCGCAACAAGCGCAGCCTCGCGGTCGACCTCAAGGCGCCCGAGGGCAAGGCGCTGCTGCTCGAGCTGGTCAAGGACGCCGACGTGTTCCTGCAGAACTACCGGCCCGGCGTCGCCGAGCGGCTGGGCGTGGACTATGCGACGCTGTCGGCGATCAATCCGCGGCTGATCTATGTCTCGATGTCGGGCTATGGCGAGGACGGGCCGTACCGCAACTATCCCGGGCAGGACCTGCTGCTGCAGGGCATGTCGGGCGCGATGATGTCGACCGGGGCGGAGGGCGCGCCGCCATCCGCCGCGGGGCAATATCTGGTCGATGCGATCACCGCCTATTCGGCGTTCGAGGGCGCGCTCGCGGCGCTGTTCCATCGCGAGCGCACCGGCGAGGGGCAGCTGGTGCAGGTCAACATGCTCGACGCGATCACCACGATCCAGATGCAGGAGCTGTCGGTGTTCACCGTCGGCAACAAGCCGCAGGCGCGATCGGCCGAGCCGCATGCGCACAGCTATATCCGCGCGCCCTATGGCGTGTTCGCGACCAAGGACGGCTACATCACCGTGGCGATGGCCTCGCTCAAGAAGCTCGGCGAGCTGTTCGGGGATTCCTTCTTCGACGGGCTCGATGACGAGCGCGACAGCTGGGCGCTGCGCGACCAGATCTTCGCCAAGGTGAAGGAGCACCTGCCCGCGCGCACCAGCGCGGAATGGCTGGAGGCGATGCGCGCGCGCGATATCTGGGCGGGGCCGGTCTATGGCTATGCAGACCTCGTCGATGATCCCCAGATCAAGCACAACGGCACCTTCGTCGAGTACGACCATCCGACCGAGGGCCGGGTGAAGGCGCCGGGCTTCCCGATCCGCTTCTCGAAGACCCCTTCGACCGTCGAACGCGGCGCGCCTCTGGTCGGCGAGCATAGCCGTGAGCTGCTGCGCGAGGCCGGGCTGGACGACCAGGCGATCGAGGCGCTGATCGAATCGGGCGTGGTTCGCCAGCACGCATGACCGTTCCCACCTATCGCGGCCTGACCTGGGATCATCCGCGCGGCTACAACGCGCTGGCCGCCGCCACGGCGCAGGCCGATGCGTTTTCGCTGAGCTGGGACAGGCATTCGCTGGAAGGGTTCGAGTCGCATCCGATCGGCGAGCTGTGCGCGCGCTACGATCTGGTGGTGCTCGACCACCCGCATGTCGGCGAGGCAGTCGCGGCGGACTGCCTTGTGCCGCTGGAGGCGATATTCGACGCGGACGAGATCGCGGGCTGGCGTGGCGCGGTCGCCGGGCCGTCGCTCGCCAGCTATCATTATGCGGGGCGGCACTGGGCGCTGCCGCTCGACGCCGCGACCCAGGTGATGGCGTATCGCCGCGAGACCGTCGCGCTGCCGCCGATCGAATGGGCGCAGCTTCCCGCCTTTGCCGAGGACCATGCCGTCGCGCTGTCGCTCGCCGGCCCGCATGCGATCCTGAGCTTCCAGTCGATCTGCGGCGCGCTGGGGTTCGAGGCCGGTGCGCCGCGCGACACCTTCGTCGACCGCGCCGTCGCGCGTGAGGCCTTTTCCCTGATGGCGGCGCTGACGGGCGAAGTTACGCGGCGGGCGCAGGCGCTGAACCCGATCGCGATGCTTCGCGCGATCGAGCGCGGCGAGGGGATCGACCTTTGCCCGCTGATCTACGGCTATGTGAACTACGCGACGCGCGGCGTGGGCTTTGCCGATGCGCCTGCCGGACCTTCGGGCCGGATCGGATCGACGCTGGGGGGGACGGGAATCGGCGTGTCGAAGCGCTGCCGGATCACGCCCGAGCTGCTCGATCATCTGCGCTGGCTGATGTCGGAACCAGTGCAGCGCGGCTTCATCCCGCAGCATGACGGCCAGCCGGCGCTGCGCTCGGCATGGCAGAATGAGGCGGTCAATGCGGCGACTGGCGGCTTCTTCGCCGCCACGCTCGCCACGGTGGATGCGGCGCTGCTGCGCCCGCGCCATGACGGCGCGATCGCTTTCCAGACCGCGGCATCGGCGCAGCTGCGCGCGGCGCTGCTCGACGGCGATGCCGCCGATCCCCTGCTCGATCAGATCGATATCCTCTACCGCAAGCACCATCCGGCCGGAGCCGAGACATGACCGACGACCTCCTGTTCACCATGGCCGACCATGTCGCCACCATCACCTTCAACCGCCCGGCCAAGCTCAATGCGCTGACGCCCGAGATGGCCGCCGCGCTGATCGCCGCGGTGAGCGAGTGCAACGCCAGCGACGCGGTGCGCTGCGTCGTGATCACCGGCGCGGGCGAGAAGGCCTTCTCCGCCGGATCGGACATCACCACGCTCGACGGCTATGCGACGCCGTGGGATTTCCGCAACCGCGACGATTATTGCGACGCGCTGCGCGCCTGCCGCAAGCCGGTGGTTGCCGCGGTCAACGGCTATGCGCTGGGCGGCGGGCTGGAGACGGCGATGGCGGCGGACATCCGCATCGCCTCGATCAATGCGAGGTTCGCCGCGCCCGAGATCAAGCTCGGCTGGATCGGCGGCGGCGGGATGGCGGCGGGGCTGACCTATTCGATGGGCGCCTCCAACGCCGCGCTGATGCTGCTCACCGGCGACATGATCGATGCGGAGAAGGCACTGGCCTGGGGGCTGGTGAGCGAGGTGGTCGCGCCCGAGGCGCTGCTCGCCCGCGCGCAGGCGATCGCCGTGACCATCGCCTCGCGCGCGCCGATCGCGGCGGAGACGGCCAAGCTCAACCTGCGCGCCGCGCATACCATGCCGTGGGAAAAGGCGATCGAATATGAGCGCGACCTGCAGGCGATCTGCTTCGCCACCGAGGATGCGAAGGAAGGCCGCGCCGCGTTCGCGGAGAGGCGTGCGCCCGTGTTCCGGCGGCGCTAGTCTCCACGCATGACCAAGCCCAGGATCCTGCTCACCCGCCGCTGGCCCGACGCGGTCGAGGCGCGGCTGGCTGCGAGCTACGAGGTGACGCTGAACGAGTCCGATGTGCCGATGGACGCCGCGGCGCTCGCCGCAGCGATGCGCGAGCATGACGCGCTCTGCCCGACCGTCACCGATCGGATCACCCGGGAGGTTATCCTGACCGAAGGCCGCCGTGCCCGGATCATCGGCAATTACGGCGCCGGGTTCGAGCATATCGATCTCGATGCCGCGCGTGAGGCCGGGGTCGTGGTGACCAACACTCCGGATGTGCTCACCGACGCCACTGCCGACATCGCGATGACGCTGATCCTGATGGCGACGCGCCGCGCGGGCGAGGGGGAGCGGGAGCTGCGTGCCGGGGAATGGACCGGCTGGCGGCCGACGCATCTGCTCGGCCGATCGCTGCGCGGGAAGGTGCTGGGGCTGGTCGGCTATGGCCGCATCGCGCGCGCCGTGGCGGAGCGGGCCAGGGCGTTCGGGATGGAGATCGCTGTCCACAGCCGCAGCCGTGCCCACGACGTACCCGAGGCGGCCTATCACCCCTCGCTCGACAGCCTGTTGCGCGTCGCCGATATCGTATCGCTCCACGCCCCGGGCGGAGCGGCGACGCGGCATATGATCGATGCCGCAGCGCTTCGCGCGATGAAGCGCGATGCCGTGCTGGTGAACACCGGCCGCGGCACGCTGGTCGACGAGACTGCGCTCGCCGAGGCGCTGAGGGCGGGTACGATCGCCGCCGCCGGTCTCGACGTGTACGAGCGCGAGCCTGCGGTCGAGGCGGCGTTGACCGGCCTGTCCAACGCGGTGCTGCTCCCGCATCTGGGGTCCGCCACGCTTGAGACCCGCGAGGCGATGGGGATGAAGGTCGCCGACAATCTCGATGCCTTCTTCGACGGGCGTGAGCCGCTTGACCGCATCGCTTGAGATCGTCGCCCGGGTCGCCGCGGGCTGGCTCGAGGCCGGCCCGCGGCCGCTGATCCTCGGCATCTGCGGGTCGCAGGGCAGCGGCAAGTCGACCCTTGCGCGCGGCCTCGCCGCCCGGCTCGGCGTGCGCGCCGCGATCCTTTCGCTCGACGATCTCTATCTCGGCAAGGCGGCGCGCGCCGCGCTGGCGCGCGATATCCATCCGCTGCTCGCCACGCGCGGCGTGCCGCTGACGCATGATGTGGCGCTGGGGTGCGCGATCCTCGACGCGGTGAAGGCGGGGAAGCCTATCCGTCTGCCGCGGTTCGACAAGGCGAGCGACGAGCCGCTTCCCGAAGCGCAATGGGAAGTGGTCGACTCCCCGCTCGACCTGCTGATCCTCGAGGGCTGGTGCGTCGGTGCCGCCGCCCAGGCCGATGCCGATCTCGATGCGCCGGTCAATGATCTCGAACGCGCCGAGGATCCCGGCGGCATCTGGCGCCGCGCCGTCAACGACGCGCTGGCCGGTCCCTATCAGGCGCTGTTCGCCCGTATCGACCGGCTGGCATTGCTCGCGGCGCCCGGGTTCGAGGTCGTGCAGGGCTGGCGCACGCAGCAGGAAGCGGAGCTTCGCGTCACCCTCGCCGGGCAGGGGCGCGATCCTGCGCTGGCGATGACCGATGCGCAGGTCGCGCGCTTCATCCAGCACTATGAGCGCATCACCCGCGCGATTCTCGCCGAGATGCCGGGACGCGCCGATCTGACGATCAATCTCGACCCCGAGCGCCACGTGATCGACAAAACCTGACTTACAGCTTGCGATCACCTGCTCGCTAATTCATCATATGATTTAAACGAGCCAGGAGAGGTCATTTGCTCGAAGCACGGGCCGAGTTCAGCCGCAGGACGGCATTGCTTGGGGCAGGGGCGGCGTTGGCCGCGAGCGCGGTGCCGGTACGCGCGACCGGATCGCTGAGCGGCTTCCACGACGTCCGCGACTATGGCGCAAAGGGTGACGGCAAGGCGATCGATTCGCCCGCGTTCAACCGCGCGATCGAAGCGGCGAGCGCGAAGGGCGGCGGGACGATCGTGGTGCCGCCGGGCCGCTATCTCTGCTTCTCGATCCGCCTGAAGAGCAACATCACGCTCGTCCTCAGCCCCGGATCGGTGATCGAGGCGGCCAGCCCCGACCGGCACAGGGGCCAATATGACCTGCCCGAAGGCGTGTGGGAGGAGCAGTTCGTCGATTATGGCCTCGCGCATTTCCACAACAGCCTGATCTATGGCGACGGGGTCAGCGACGTCGCGATCATCGGCCATGGCCTGATCCACGGCCTCGGCCTCGATCGCGAGGGGCCGCCGCAGGGCTGGCACGGCATCCCGGGCTGGAAATCGCCGAAGGAGCGCGGGCTGAGCGCCGACGCCGCCCGCCGCGCCAATCCCGAAGAGATGAAGTACGAGGGCCGCGGCAACAAGGCGATCGGGCTGATCCGCTGCCGCAACGTGCTGCTCAAGGATTTCTCGATCCTGCAGGGCGGGCATTTCGCCTGTTATGTGATGGGCTGCACCAATGTCCGGATCGACGGGCTGACCGTGGACACCGACCGCGACGGCATCGATCTCGATTGCTGCCGCGACGCGCGCGTCGTCAATTGCGTGGTCAACGCGCCCAAGGACGACGCGATCTGCCTCAAGAGCAGCTACGGGCTGCAGGAAGCGCGCTTCTGCGAGGATGTGCAGGTGATCGGCTGCAAGACCAGCGGCTATCTGCTCGGCACCCTGCTCGACGGCACCTACCAGAAGTCGCCCTATATCGCTCCGGACAAGGTCGGCGTGCTCGGCCGCATCAAGCTGGGCACCGACAGCATCGCCGGCTTCCGCAACATCCTGATCGCCGATTGCATCTGCGAGAATTCGCGCGGGCTGCAGCTCGGCGCGATCGATGGCGGTGTGCTTGAGGACGTCACCTTCCGCGACATCAACCTGGTCAACCCGGTCAACCACCCGATCTTCCTCCGCCTCTCCGCCCGCAATCGCGCGCCCAAGGGGGCTGGCGTGGCGAGGGTGCGCCGCGTGCGCTTCACTGGCATCCAGGTCTCGGGCGCGCGCATGGAATATCCGTGCGGCGTGGTCGGCATCCCCGACGGGATCATCGAGGATGTGAGCTTTCGCGGCGTCCATGTGACCGCTGCGGGCGGTGGCTCCGAAGCGGATGCGAGCCGGCAGGTGCCCGAGCGGCGCAATTCCAGCCTCGAGCCGAGCTTCATGGGCATTCTGCCCGCGCACGGCCTTTATGCGCGGCATGTGCGTAATTTGAGCGTCGTCGATTGCGGGTTCGATATCGCTGCACCTGACGCGCGGCCGACGGTGGTGCTGGAGAATGTGAATGGCGCCGTGATCGAGGGCCTCGCCTCGCCCAAGCCGCGCGACGCTGTGGTGCGCGCTGGCGCGGGCAGCCGCAACATCGCGATCGGGTCGGTCCGGACATTCTCGGGGGCAGCGGTCTGATCTGGGTCACTGCGCGGCATAGCGGCGCCATATGATGAAAAGCGCGCCCGGCCGGGGGGATGGCCG
>NZ_DASWTG010000040.1:0-57242 GCF_036402235.1 Sphingomonas sp.
ACGAAACTGGATTGCCGCGCTTCGCTCGCAATGACGATGGTGAGCTCGACCTCCTCGCCCTCGAGCCGCACGAGCGCGCGGCGGCCGGTCTGTTCCTCGGCTTCCAATATCCGGTCGAGATCCCCGGCATCTCGAACGTCCAGTTCCTGCGCACCGCACTGAACGCGCAGCGCCGCGCGCGCGGCGAGCCCGAGGTCTCGGCCGGCGACTTCCTGCGCATCAGCCGCCAGCAGGCGGACGCGCTCGGCATTTCGATGGACATGCTCAAGCGCAACGTGAACGTCGGCTTCTCGGGCGGCGAGAAGAAGCGCAACGAGATGGTGCAGATGGGCATCCTGAACCCGAAGTTCGCGGTGCTGGACGAGACCGATTCCGGCCTCGACATCGACGCGCTGCGCATCGTCGGCGAGGGCATCAACCGCATCATGCGCGCGCCCGACAAGGCGGTGCTGCTCATCACCCATTACCAGCGCCTGCTCGACTATGTGAAGCCCGACGCAGTCCATATCCTCGCCGACGGCCGCATCGTGAAGACCGGCGGCCCCGAACTCGCGCACGAGCTGGAGCGCGAGGGTTACGCGCAGGTGGCGGCATGATTTTGTTCACGCGAAGGCGCGAAGGCGCGAAGAAGGTTTGTTCACGCAGAGGCGCGGAGAAACGCAGAGGCGCAGAGATGTGGTCGCGCCGCGTCAGCGGCTCTCAACCTCTCGCCGGTTCCGCTTGCCGCCACGCCCGTAATGTGCGGGCGCTTCGCGCAAATCCACACACCTCTGCGCTCTCTGCGCCTCTGCGCGAACCCACTTCTTCTCTTCGCGCCTTCGCGCCTTCGCGTGAACCAATCTTCGCGAGCGTCGCCGCATGAACGCCGCCCTCACGCTCCCCTCCCCGCGCGAGGAAGCGTGGCGCTGGAGCGACCTCGACACGCTCCGCGCTGCTGCCGAAACCACACCCACCACGACGGGGATCGATCCCGCGACGCTGTTTCTCGACATCACCGGCCCGCGCCTGCTGTTCGTCGACGGCGCGTTCGAGCCGGCACATTCGCGACCCGGCCCCGTCCAGCTGACCGCTCTGGAAATGGCCGGCGACCACCCGCTGGGCCGCTTCGCGCAGGGCGAGGGCTGGGTACTGCGCCTCGACGCCGCGGCCGCAACCGATCCGATCCAGATCGTCCATCTCGGCACCGGCGGCGAGAGCCACCTCCCCGCCCACATCGATATGGCCGACGATGCCGTCGCCACGGTGATCGAGACCTATGCCGGCCGCGGCTGGGCCAACCGCCTGCTCCACGCCTCGCTGGGCAAGGGCGCACGCCTCCAGCGCGCCGTCCGCCTGCTGCAGGACGAGGGCTTCGTCTCGCTCCGCGACGAGGCGCAGACCGGCGAAGCGGCGAGCTATGTCGCCACCTTCCTCGGCGCCGGCGGCAGCGGCAGCCGCATCGACGGCTTCCTCCGCCTCGACGGCGCCGGCGCCTATGCCGAGATGGGCGGCGCGCTTCTCACCCGCGCCGAGCAACGCCAGGAAGCCGCGGTCGCGGTCCACCACGCCGAAATCGAGGGCACCAGCCGCCAGATATGGCGCGCGGTCGCCGCCGACGCCTCGACCGCCAGCCTCGCCGCCCGTGCCGAGGTCGCGCGTCACGCGCAGAAGACCGATGGCGAGCAGTCGCTGCGCGGCCTGCTCTTGAAGCGCACTGCGACGGTGAACTTGAAGCCCGAGCTCGAGATCTTCGCCGACGACGTGAAGTGCGCGCATGGCGCCACCGTCGGCGAGCTCGACGCCAGGGCGCTGTTCTACATGCAGTCGCGCGGCATCCCGGAGCCGCAGGCCAAGGCGCTGCTCACCCGCGCCTTCGTCGCCGACGCGCTCGACCGGATCGGCGACGAGGCCGTGCGCGAAGCCTTCGCAGCCGACGCCGGGAAATGGCTGGAGGCCGCGCTGTGAGTGGCATCGATAATATCCTCCCCGGCTGGGCCTATCTCGATACCGCCGCGACCTCGCAAAAGCCGCGCCCCGTCATCGACGCGATCACCCGTGCCTATGACCGCGACTATGCGACGGTGCATCGCGGCGTGTACCAGCGCTCGGCCGACATGACCCTGGCGTTCGAGGCCGCGCGCCGCCGCGTCGCGCGCTTCATCGGGGGCCAAGAGAACGAGATCGTCTTCGTCCGCGGCGCCACGGAAGGCATCAACCTTGTCGCGCAATGCTGGGCCGGCACGGTCCTCAAGCCCGGCGACCGCATCCTGCTCAGCCAGCTCGAGCATCACAGCAACATCGTCCCCTGGCAGATGGTCGCCGAGCATACCGGGGCGGCAATCGATGTGATCCCGCTGACCGAAGACCATCGCATCGATCTCGACGCGATGGAGCGGATGCTGACCCCGGCCCACAAGCTGGTCGCGCTCGCCCATGTCTCGAACGTGCTCGGCTCGGTCCTCGACGCCAGGCGCGCCGCCGCGCTCGCCCATTCGGTCGGCGCCAAGCTGCTGCTCGACGGCTGCCAGGCGGTCCCGCGCCTGCCGGTGAACGTCGCCGATCTCGACTGCGACTTCTACGTCTTCTCGGGCCACAAGCTCTACGGCCCGACCGGCATCGGCGTGCTGTGGGGGCGCTACGCGCTGCTCGATGCGATGCCGCCCTATCAGGGCGGCGGATCGATGATCGACCGCGTGACCTTCGCGAAAACGACCTACGCCCCGCCGCCGGGCCGGTTCGAGGCGGGCACGCCGCATATCACCGGCGTGATCGGCCTCCATGCCGCGATCGACTATGTCGACGGCATCGGCCTCGACCGCATCCACGCGCACGAGACCGCGCTCGTCACCCAGGCGCGCGAGGCGCTGGCTGGACTCAACAGCGTGCGCGTCTTCGGTCCTGCCGACAGCGCGGGCATCGTCAGCTTCGCGGTCGAGGGGGTGCATCCGCACGATGTCGCCACCATATTGGACGAAGCCGCTGTCGCGATCCGCGCGGGCCATCACTGCGCGCAGCCGCTGATGGACTCGCTGGGCGTGACGGCCACCGCCCGCGCGAGCTTCGGGGTCTATAACGGCGCGGCGGACATCGAGGCATTGGTCAAGGGTATCGAACGAGTGACGAGGATCTTCGGGTGAACGAGGCAGGCAAGATCGAGGTCGAGGAAGTGTCCGCGGTGACGCCGCCGCCCCGCGCGCGCGTCGAGGATGCCGAAACCCCGCGCGACACCTTCGAGCGCAAGCGCGACTATCTCGAAGGCTTCCTCTCGCAGAAGCCGAGCGACCTCCCCGCCGGCGAGCCCGGCGGCGCGACGTATGACGCGATCATCGACGCGCTCAAGGAGATCTACGATCCCGAGATCCCGGTGAACATCTACGACCTAGGCCTCATCTACAATGTCGAGGTGACCACCGACGGCCATGCCGTGGTGACGATGACGCTCACCACCCCGCATTGCCCGGTCGCCGAATCGATGCCGGGCGAGGTCGAGCTGCGCGTCGGCGCCGTCCCCGGCGTCGGCCATGCCGAGGTCAACCTCGTCTGGGATCCGCCCTGGGATCCGCAGAAGATGAGCGACGAGGCCCGGCTCGAACTGGGGATGCTGTGATGACCGAGGTGAAGACCCGCGCCCGCCCCGCCGCGATCCTGCTGACTCCCGCGGCTGAGGCGCGCATCGCCGACCTCATGTCGCGCGCGCCCGAGGGGGCGATCGGCGTCAAGCTCTCGACCCCTCGCCGCGGCTGTTCGGGCCTCGCCTATTCGGTCGATTACGTGACGGCCGCGAATCCGATGGACGAGCGCATCGACACCCCCGGCGGTACGCTGTTCGTCGATGGCGGCTCGGTGCTCTACCTGATCGGCTCGACGATGGATTGGGTCGAGGACGACTTCACCGCCGGCTTCGTGTTCATCAACCCCAACGCCAAGGGCGCGTGCGGCTGCGGCGAGAGCTTCACTGTCTGACGAAGCGCCCAAGTCGAATGCAGCTCGCAACGCGGCCATCGCCGCTGCTGTGCTGCTCGCGCCCGGCGGCTTCATCCTTGGCGGCCTGCTGATCGCGCGTGCGTTGAAGAAGCGGCGCGAGGCGAAAGATGCGGCCCCATAAACCCTTCCTGCCAGGGGAGGATCGGAAGCTCCCTTTTCCCTTGCAATGTTGGAATTCGCCTGCTGCACTTCGGCTGCCGGGCCATGTCCCGGCCGCTCTTTGATCCGTGGATCACCCGCCGTGCGAACCCGTTGAATCTGTCAACTTCGTCAACCCGCCGGCGCTCGCGATAGTGTAAAGCTAGTGTAAAGTTTCAGCCCGCGAACGTCTCGATCGCTTCCCCTGGCCCCGCCGCCCGGCCAAAATACCATATGCGATAGCCCAGCCCGCAAAGGGGAGGATTGAGGTCGGCGCTCCGTCCGGAGCCTATACCGCAAACAGCTGCCCGATATCCCTGAACGCCTTGAACTCCAGCGCATTGCCCGCCGGGTCATGGAAGAACATCGTCGCCTGCTCGCCCGGCTTGCCGGCAAAGCGGATATGCGGCTCGATCACGAACTCGGTTCCCGCCCCGCGCAGCCGCTCGGCGAGCGCGTGCCATTCGTCCCAGTCGAGCACCAGCCCGAAATGCGGCACCGGCACCGCATCGCCGTCCACCGCATTGCGCAGCCGCACCCCGGCGCCTTCGCCCTTGTGCAGCACCAGCTGGTGCCCGCGAAAGTCGAAGTCGATCCAGTGCCCCGGATCCTCGCGCCCCTGCGGGCAGCCGAGCAGCCCGCCATAGAAGGCCCGCCCCGCCTCCAGATCGTCGACCGGGATCGCGAGGTGGAACAGCGGGGTGGTCATCACATCCATCCTTCCAGCACCTGATCGGGCGGGCGGTGGCCATCGGCCCAGAAGCGGATATTGGCGATCACCTTCTCGCCCGTCGCGTGCCGCCCCTCGAACGTCGCGCTGCCCATATGCGGGGTCATCACGACATTGGGCAGCGCCAGCAGCCGCGGGTCGATCTGCGGCTCGAAGCGCCACACGTCGAGTCCCGCCCCGGCCAGCCGCCCCGCCTCCAGCGCGTCGACCATCGCCTCCTCGTCGACGATCCCGCCACGCGAGGCGTTGATCAGATAGACCTGCGGCCCGAGCAACCCGATCCGCCGCGCATCGATCAGCTCGCGGCTGTCGTCGTTGAGCGGCGTATGGATCGTCAGGATATCGATCGCGCCCAGCATCGCGTCGAGATCGGCGTGCCAGGTCGCCCCGAACTCGGCCTCGACCACTTGCGGAAGCCGATGCCGGTTGTGATAGTGGATCGACAGGCCGAACGCCCGCGCACGCCGCGCCACCGCCTGGCCGATCCGGCCCATGCCGACGATGCCCAGCTTCTTGCCGCCGATCCGATGCCCCAGCATTCCCCCAGGCGACCAGCCCTTCCAATGGCCCGATCGCACCAATTTCTCGCCCTCGGCCAGCCTCCGCGTGACCGAGACGATCAGCGCCATCACCATGTCGGCAGTGTCTTCGGTCAGCACGCCCGGCGTATTGGTGACCACGATCCCGCGCGCCCGCGCCGCTTTGAGGTCGATATGGTTCACGCCCGCGCCGAAATTGGCGATCAGCTTCAACCGCTCGCCCGCTTGCCCGATCAGCTCGGCATCGATCGTGTCGGTCACGGTCGGCACCAGCACATCGCAATCCGCCATCGCTTTCGCGAGCGCCGCGCGGTCCATCGCCGCATCGGACTGGTTGAGGCTGGCATCGAACAGCTCGCCCATCCGCGCCGCGATCGCGTCGGGCAGCTCGCGCGTCACGGCCACGCGGGGCCGGGCGGGTCGGGGCGATTGTACCATCCCGGCCCGGATGGCCCTCCCGCCGCCGCCAGTCAACGGTTGATGCGGTGCGCACCCTCGACGTAAACGGAGCCTAGGCTTTTGGGGGTTTGGAATGTTGCGGACGTTGCTCGGGATTTTGGTGGCGATCGCCCTCGGCGCCGGCGCAGTCACGCAAGCATGGGCGCAGCAGCGCAAGCCGCCCTATTATGCGTCGATCAGCGCGGGCAAGGCGAACATGCGCACCGGCCCCGGGCGCAACTATCCCACCAGCTGGCTCTATCAGCGCGCGGACCTGCCGGTGAAGGTGGTCGAAATCTACAATGACTGGCGCAAGGTCGAGGATCCGGACGGCACCCAGGGCTGGATGCTCGTCGGCCTGCTCTCCGCCCAGCGGACCGCGGTGGTCGTCGGAACGATCGTCGAGATGCGCGACAACCCGCGCCTCAACGCCCGGGTCAACTGGCGCGCGGCGCCCGGCGTGGTCGGCCGCATCAGCAAATGCCAACGCGGCTGGTGCTGGTTCGACGTCAAAGGCCGCGGCGGCTATGTCGAGCAGAACCGCATCTGGGGCACCGAACCGGGCGAGGAAGTGCCCTGAGGGATCGGTCGCCCCGGCCGATCACGACTGGTTTTCAGCGTCGGGCAGCGCGCGGAAGCGGACCGGTATCCAGTCGCCCAGGCGGACGCCGCTGAGAAAGGCCAGCACGCCCGTCACGAACAATGCGAAGGTCAGCGGAAGCGCCAGGAGGACATCGGTCAGCCGCTGAGCCGAATTTTCCGCGCGCTCGCCGCGATCGATCCCGAACAGGCTGAGGCCGTCCTCGACCGACCAGCCCGGCCACTCGCCGCCCGTCCTCCATTCCCAGAATTCGATCAGCAGGATTCCCGGAGCCGCGAGCGCCGCGACCAATCCCACGCTGACCAGGGCTTCGGCGGCCAGCTGCCGTAGACGCGAACGACCCGATCCCGCAACGTCGCGCTGCAAGGCCGCGCTGTCACCTTTCGCAGCTTGAATCGATCGCGGAGAGGCCTGGTGCAACGGCTCCCCGGCGAGCAAACGCCGCGCATCCGGGTTCAGACGCTCGGCGCAATAGCCGTCGATCCACGCGATCGTCCCGGCGTCGAGATAGTCCGCGAACCCGCCGACCTTGCCGCGCCGCATGCGCGAGGCATCGGCATTGGATCGGTCATAGGCCCGCCCCGGCACGCCCTGGGCCTGCTCCATCCGCCGGAGCTTCTCGAAGCTGGCCGCATCGACCGCCCGTTCGACCAGCTCGCGCGCCACCGGAAGATCGAGAAAACGAAGCGTCGCGATCGTCTCCTCGACCGGCGCGGCGCTCAGCCGTTCATATGCGACCACCTGATGCGGCCGCCAATGCATCGCCAGACCCCAGTTGTTCAGGTAGCGCACAAAGCCGGGCAGGCCATGGCGGCTATCCCGCACGAAATCCTCGATCTCGCCGGCATAGTCCTGCTTGTGGTGCTTGAGATGAAAATAGGAGGAGACGACCACATCGTGCGGATTGCGGACCATGAACAGTACGGGACAGCCATCCGCGGCGAGTTGCTGCGGCATCAGATGCGTCGCCGCGATGAGTGGAAGCCGTGCATCCCTTTCCCGGCGATGGAATGCGGGAATGCCCCGCACGGGATCGAGGTCGTAGTTCGGAACCAGCCCGAACATGCTCGTCAGGTCGATCTGGCTGTGCTGCCGCAGACTGCTGAGGTAGGAAGCAAGGATGAACCGATACCAGGTCCTTCCGCATTTGGGGTAGGAGGCGAGCAGGGTGACGCCGCCCCGCCTTATCCGGGACAGCTCCCTCGCACGATGAATATAGCTGGCGGAATACCGCGAAATTCGCCGAATCATGATGCCGATCTCCACTCGCATCCTAGGGCTGGGGTGGGACCGGCAAAAACGGCTATCGGGATTACTTCAAATGGCCGGCAGGCCGGCAACCGGTGCCAGATGATCCCCAATTGCTCGGGACAGGTTTACTCCGACAAATAGTTGCGGCAGCCTTCCGCTACAGCTAGCGTGCTCCCAGCGCGTCGTGCGCGATGGGAGCAGGATGGATATGTCCGATGGCTGGACTCGGCGGCGCGCGCTCCGCGCCGGCGCCGCGCTGGGCCTCGTGCCCGCAGTTGCGCGGGGCGCGGAACGCCAGGGGGTTCACGCGGAACCCTTCCCGCTTCGCCAGGTCCGCCTCAAGCCCTCGATCTTCCTGACCGCGGTCGAGGCAAACCGCCGCTATCTCCTCTCGCTCGACGCCGACCGCTTCCTGCATAATTTCCGCGCCGGCGCCGGAATGGAACCGAAGGGCGCCGCCTATGGCGGGTGGGAGGCACGCGGCATCGCCGGCCATTCGCTCGGCCATTATCTCAGCGCCCTGTCGCTGATGCATGCGCAGACCGGCGACCCCGCGCTCAAGGAGTGCGCGGCGTATCTCATCGCCGAGCTGGCAGCGATCCAGGCGAAACAGGGGGACGGCTATGCCGGCGGCACGACGGTCGAGCGCGGCGGCAAGACCGTCGACGGCAAGATCGTCTATGAGGAACTGCGCCGCAGCGAGATCAACTCGACCGGCTTCGCGCTGAACGGCGGCTGGGTCCCGCTCTACGCCTATCACAAGGTGTTCGCGGGCGCGCTCGACGCGCACCTTCATGCCGGAATCGCCGGCGCACTGGCCGTCGCCACCGGCCTTGGCGACTATCTCGGCACGATCCTCGAAGGGCTCAGCGACGCCCAGATCCAGCAGATCCTGCACACTGAGCATGGCGGCCTCAGCGAATCCTATGCCGAGCTGCATGCGCGGACCCGCGACCGCCGCTGGCTGGGGCTGGCGGAGCGGTTGCGGCACCGCGCGATCGTCGATCCGCTTGAGGCGGGCCGCGACGAGCTCGCCGGCAAGCACGCCAATACGCAGATACCCAAGATCGTCGGCGACGCGCGGCTGCACGAGCTCACCGGCAACCCCGCTTATGCGCGCACCGCGCGGTTCTTCTGGACGATCGTGACGCGCGACCACAGCTACGTCATCGGCGGCAATTCGGACCACGAGCATTTCGGCCCGCCGCGCCAGCTTGCCGGCCGCCTCGACCAGCAGACCTGCGAGGCGTGCAACAGCTACAACATGCTGCGCCTCACCCGGCACCTTTATGGCTGGAACGGCGACGCCGCCTATTTCGACTTCTACGAGCGCGCGCATCTCAACCACATCATGAGCCAGCAGGACCCGGCGACGGGCATGTTCACCTATTTCACCGCGCTCGCGCCGGGAATGGGGCGAGTCCATTCCAGCCCGACCGAGGATTTCTGGTGCTGCGTCGGCTCGGGCATGGAAAGCCACGCCAAGCATGGCGAGAGCATCTATTGGAAGCGTGGCGATGCCGTCGCGATCAACCTCTATTATGCCTCGACCCTGCACGCGCCCGAGGCGCAGATCGACATCGATACCGATTTTCCCCTCGGCGACGCGGTGCGGATCGCCGTGGCGAAACCGCCGCGCACGCTGGCGTTGCGCGTGCCGGGCTGGTGCGCCGCGCCGCTTTGCCGCGTCAACGGCCGCACCGCGGGCACGCGCGAGGGCAATTATCTGATGCTCACCGGCCTCAAGCCCGGCGACCGGATCACGCTGTTGCTGCCGATGCCGCTTCGGGTCGAGGCCATGCCCGACGATGCCGATCTCGTCGCCTTCCTGAGCGGCCCGCTGGTGCTCGCGGGCGACCTCGGCCCCGCCGCTTCACCCTGGGAGGGAACGGACCCGGCGCTGGTCACCGATCGCGCGGCACCGACGCTGGTGCCCGCCGGCACCCTGCACCGCTACCGGCTGGGCAGTCAGGGCCGCCCCGGCGATCTCGCGCTCGCGCCCTTCTTCGCGCAGCACCGCAATCGCACCGCGGTCTATTTCCGCCGCTTCGCCACCGCCGAATGGCCTGCGCAGGCGGCCGCGTGGGAGCGCGCCGCACGCGAGCGCGCCGATCTCGCGGCGCGGACGGTCGATCTCATCCGGCTCGGAGAACAGCAGCCCGAGGTCGACCATGGCTTTGCTGACAGCGGGGCATCGGCGACCGTGCCCCACATCACCGAGCGCCACCGGCGGGTAAACAAGGGCTGGTTCGAGTTCGACCTTACGACCGGGCCGGGGCCGCTCGCGCTTCAGGTCTCCTATGGCGGACGCCAGCGCGACAAGGATTTCCGCATCCTGGTCGACGGCCATCTGCTCGCGAACGAGCGGTTGCCCGGCCAGCCGACCGTCGCGCGCAACCTCAAGACCTATCCCCTGCCCGCAGACCTCGTGCGCGGCAAGCCGAAGCTGCGCGTGCGATTCGAGACCGACTCCAGGGACCAGGCCGAAGTCTATAGCGTCCGCCTGCTGCGCGCGGTCGATCCGGGCTAGTTCAGCAGCTCCACCGCCATCGCCGTCGCCTCGCCGCCGCCGATGCACAGCGAGGCCAGCCCCCGCTTCTGCCCGTTGTTCTGCAGCGCCGCGAGCAGCGTCGCCAGGATGCGCGCGCCGCTCGCCCCGATCGGGTGGCCCAGCGCGCACGCCCCGCCATTGACGTTGAGCACGTCGTGCGCGATTCCGAGGTCGCGCATCGCGATCATCGCGACCACCGCGAAAGCCTCGTTCACCTCGAACAGATCGACGTCGCCGATCCCCCAGCCCGCCTTGTCGAGCGCCTTCTGCATCGCGAACACCGGCGCGGTGGTGAAGCGCGCAGGCAAGTGCGCGTGCGCCGCATGCGACACGATCCGCGCGACCGGGTCGAGACCCAGCTTCTCGGCGACCGACGCACGCGTCAGCACCAGCGCCGCGGCACCGTCCGAGATCGACGAGGCGTTGGCCGCGGTGATCGTGCCGTCCTTGGCGAAGGCGGGCTTGAGCGTCGGGATCTTGGTGGGATCGCCCTTGGCTGGCTGCTCGTCCTTGTCCACCGTGACCACGCCCTTGCGGGTCGAAATCTCGACCGGCACGATCTCGCGGTCGAACCCGCCCGACTGCTGCGCCTTCTGCGCGCGCGTCAGGCTGGCGATCGCGAACGCGTCCTGCGCCTCGCGCGTGAACTGGTATTCGGTCGCGATCTCCTCGGCATAGGTGCCCATCGCGCGGCCCGGCTCGTACGCGTCCTCGAGCCCGTCGAGGAACATGTGATCGAACAGCCGGTCGTGCCCGATCCTCGCACCGCCGCGATGCTTCATCGACAGATACGGCGCGTTGGTCATGCTCTCGAGCCCCCCCGCGACGAGCAGGTCGACCGATCCCGCCGCCAGCGCCTCGGCGCCCATGATCGCGGCTTGCATGCCCGAACCGCACATCTTGTTGACCGTGGTCGCCTCGACATGGTCGGGAAGGCCTGCCTTGCGCGCCGCCTGCCGAGCCGGCGCCTGGCCCAGGCCCGCGGGCAGCACGCAGCCCATATAGATGCGCTCGACCGCCTCGCCCTTCAGCCCCGCACGCTCGACCGCCGCACCGACCGCCGTGGCGCCGAGCTCGGTCGCGGTCGCATCGGCCAGCGCGCCCTGCATGCTGCCCATCGGGGTGCGGGCATAGGAGACGATGACGACGGGGTCGGTGGACATGAAAGCCTCTCCGCGAGTTTGACGTTGGCCGCGATCTAGGCGCGGGATACCGCAAATGCAAAAAGGAGGCGACATGCCGCTACACGAGATCCTCAGCTGGTTCGCCTCGATCAGCGGCATCATCGCCGCGTTCATGGTCTCGCTCGACAACGGGCGCCGCGTCACCGGCTGGGGGTTCGCGCTGTTCGTCCTGTCCAGCATCGCCTGGATCGGCGGCGCTCTGCTGAGAGACGACGAGCCGCTGCTGTCGCAGAACCTCGTCATGTTCGGCATCAACATCTTCGGCGTCTATCGCTACCTGATCCGGAAGAAACCCGTTGATTGAACCCTGGATGTGGCCCGCCGCGCTCGGCGTGCTCGGCCTGATCTTCGGCAGCTTCATCGCCACGGTCGCGCTGCGCTGGCCGGAGGGGCGGAGCGCGCTGCGCGGCCGCTCCGAATGCGATTCGTGCCACCGAGTGCTGCGCGCGCACGAGCTGGTGCCGCTCTTCAGCTACGCGCTGCAGCGCGGCCGCTGCCGGGCTTGCGGCGGAGCGATCCATCCCGGCCATCCGGGCGTCGAGATCGCGGGCGCGCTCGTCGGAGTCGCCGCCGGCCTCGTCGCGCCGGGCTGGGAAGGCGTCGCGGGCGCGGTGTTCGGCTGGCTGCTGCTCGCGCTCGCCGCGCTCGACCTCGCTGCCTTCTGGCTTCCGAACATCCTGACCGGCCTTCTGGCCGTGACGGGGATCGTCGACGGCCTGTTCTTCGACCCCGGCTGGCCCGACCGCATCCTCGGCGGCCTGCTCGGCTTCGGCCTGCTCTACCTCGTCGCCTTCACCTACGCCCATGTCCGCGGACGCGAAGGGTTGGGCGGCGGCGATCCCAAGATGTTCGGCGGCATCGGCCTGTGGCTCGGTGCGACCATGCTCGCGCCGGTGTTGCTCGCGGCCAGCCTCATCGGCCTCGCGGCTGCGCTCGCCATACGCATCTCGGGCCGCAAAATGGAGATGACGAGCCGCCTCCCGCTCGGCACATTGCTGGCTGTCGCCGCCTTTCCGGCGTGGCTCTATTCGACGGGAATCTAGAGAAGATGCGCGAGATACTCGACCGCCAGCGCGCGGCGTTCATGGCCGAGCTGCCCGTCTCGATCGAGGTCCGGCGCAACCGCCTCCGCCGCGCCGCCGCGATGGTGAAGGATAATGCCGCCCGCTTCTGCGACGCGCTGAGCGAGGATTTCGGCCATCGCAGCCCGCGCCAGTCGATGATCACCGATATCGTCGCCTCGGTCTCCCCGCTCAAACACGCCGAAAAGAATGTCGTGCGCTGGGCGCGGCGCGAGAAGAAGCCGGTGATGTTCCCGCTCGGCCTGCTCGGCGCCCGCGCCTGGGTCGAGTACCAGCCCAAGGGCGTGGTCGGCATCATCGCGCCGTGGAACTTCCCGGTGAACCTGGTCATGTCGCCGCTCGCCGGGGTGTTCGCCGCGGGCAACCGCGCGATGGTCAAGACCAGCGAGTTCACCCCCGCCACCGCCGCATTGTTCGAGGAGCTCTGCCCCCGCTATTTCGACCCGGCCGAGCTCGCCTTCGTCAGCGGTGGCCCCGATGTCGGGCAGGCCTTCTCCGCCCTGCCCTTCGATCACCTGCTGTTCACCGGGGCCACCGGCATCGGCCGCCACATCCTCCACGCCGCCGCCGACAATCTCACCCCGGTGACGCTCGAGCTCGGCGGCAAGTCCCCCGCAATCCTCGGCCGCTCGGCCAATCTCGCCCAGGCGACCGAGCGGGTGGCGATGGGCAAGATGCTCAACGCTGGGCAGATCTGCATCGCACCCGACTATCTGATGGTCGCCGCCGAGCAGGAGGCCGAAGCGGTCGACGGTCTGGTCCGCGCCGCGTCCGCGATGTACCCGGCGCTGCTCTACAACCCCGATTACACCGCGATCATCAACGACCGGCATTTCGCCCGCCTCACCGCGGCGATCGACGACGCCCGCGCCAAGGGCGCCGAAGTGATCGCGGTCAACCCGGCGAACGAGGACTTCGCCGCGTCCAACGCGCGCAAGCTCCCGCTCCACATCATCCGCAACGCGACCGACGACATGACGGTGATGCAGGAGGAGATCTTCGGCCCGGTCCTGCCCGTCCGCAAATATGACAGCATCGACGGCGCGATCGCCGAGGTGAACCGCCGCGACCGCCCCCTCGCCCTCTATTATTTCGGCGCGGACGAAGCCGAGCGCCGCCGCGTGCTCGACCGGACGATCTCGGGCGGTGTCAGCCTCGACGACACGATCTTCCACGTCTCGATGGAGGAACTGCCCTTCGGCGGCATCGGCCCCTCGGGCATGGGCGCCTATAATGGCGAGCCGGGCTTCCGCACCTTCAGCCACGCCAAGTCAGTGTTCAAGCAGTCGCGGCTCGACGTCGCCGGTCTGGGCGGCCTCAAGCCGCCCTATGGCAGGAAGACCGACGCCGCGATCAGGCGGCAGCTCGGCTAAGATAGAGTGGGTATTCTTCTCATCCTCCCCCGCCAGGGGGAGGTGGCAGCCGAAGGCTGACGAAGGGGGAGGAAGCACAGCGATAGCGGCGGCCGTCCGCCCACTCCGTCGCTGCGCGCCACCTCCCCCTGGCGGGGGAGGATCGAAGCAGGTTCTCTAAAACCCCCGCAGCCACTCCGCGATCATCGCCCGCCCCGCCGCGACCGCATCCGGCCCGTGCCGCTCATGCTGGGCGCGCAATTGATCGAGCGTCAGCCCGGCCTCCCCGACATAGTCCTCGGCCCCGTCGAGCCACTCCTCGAAGCGCCGATCCTCGCCCATCTCGGCATGGAACTGCAGCGCCAGCAGCTCCGGACCCCGGCGGAACGCCTGATGGCGATAGGCGTCGGTCGAAGCAAGCAGCTCGACATTCTCGGGCAGCGGGAAGGTGTCGCCATGCCAGTGCAGCACCGGCACGCCCGCGACATGCCGCAACGGCGACTCCGCCCCCGCCGCATTCAGCGCGACCGGCGCGAAGCCCACTTCCTTGACCGGCCCCGGATAGACCTTCGCCCCCATCGCCGCGGCGATCATCTGCGCGCCCAGGCATACGCCCAGCGTCGGCAGGCCGAGCGAGATGCGGCTCGCCAGCCGGTCGATCTCGCAATCGATCCACGGGTTGGCGTCGCGCTCGTACACGCCCATCGGCCCGCCCATCAGGATCAGCAGGTCGGGCGCGTTGAAGTTGACCCGCGCGAACTCCGGGTCGGTCACGTCGATCCGGTCGAGCGCATAGCCCGCTTCCTCCACCGGCTGGCGGAACCCGGCGATGCCCTCATAGGGCGTGTGGCGGATGATCAGACCCTTCTTCATGCCGCCAACGTAACCAGATTGCAGCTCCGCTCGAAACAAGCGTTCATTTCCCCGGTTCGTGCTGAGCTTGTCGAAGCACTGCCTTCTTCCTGCCGGACGCGGACAGACCCTTCGACAGGCTCAGGGCGAACGGGGTCGCGCGATCAATCCCCGGTCAGGATACGGTCGACCAGCTGCTTCACCGTCGGCACGAACCCGTTTGAATAGAAGGGGTCGCGCTTGAAATTATACGCGGCGTGGCCGGCGAACATCAGATTCTGGTCAGTGTCGCCGCCATGCGCGATGTCCTGCAGCGTCTTTTGGATGCAGAAGCTGCGCGGATCGGCCAGGCGCCCGGTCGAATTGGTCTCGGTATCCGCCCAGGACGAGAAGCTGCACTGGCTGAGGCAGCCCATGCAGTCGGCCTGATCCTTGCGGATCGTCTGCTTCTCCGCCGTATCGACGAAGATCAGCGTGTTGTCGGGGGTCTTGAGCGCGTCGGTGAAGCCCAGCCCAACCCATTCACGCGCGCGCAGCAGGTCGCCCCGCGTCACCCAGAAATTCTTGCCCTTGACCCCCGCGTCGAGCTGGAAGGTGTGGTCGCCCGCCTCTTCGGTCGAATAGGGGATCTGGCGCTCCGAGCGCGCCTCGAGGTTGCGCAGGAACGGGTTGCGCACCGCCGATGAATAGAATCCGGTGGGGGAGAAGCGGTGGAGCAGCACGTCGCCCTCCTCGATCTCCATCAGCTTGGCCTTCCACCCCTCGGGAATCGGGCTTTCCTGAGTCAGCAGCGGGCGCGTGCCGAACTGGAAGGCGATCGTGCCCAGCTCGGGATTGTCGATCCAGTCGTTCCAGTCGCGCAGATACCAGACGCCGCCCGCCATCACGATCGGCACGTCGTCCGAAATGCCGCCCTCGCGCATCACCGCGCGCAGCTCTTTCACGCGGGGGTAAGGATCCTGCGGCGCGCGCGGGTCCTCGGCGTTGGACAGGCCATTGTGCCCGCCGGCCAGCCACGGATCCTCGTAGACCACCGCCGCCAGCCATTCCGACGCCTTGGAATAGGCGCGCTTCCACAGCGCGCGGAACGCACGGCCCGAGGAGACGATCGGCAGATAGTTGACGCCATAGGACGCCGCGATCTCGCTCAACTTGTAGGGCATGCCCGCACCGCAGGTGACGCCCGCGACCATGCCGCGCGTGCGCTCGAGCACGCCGTGCAGCACCCGCTGCGCGCCGCCCATCTCCCACAGCACGTTGATGTTGATGGCACCCTTGCCCCCGGCGATCTCGAACGCGCGCTTCACCTGCTGCACCGCGCCCTCGATGGCGTAGGCGATCAGCTCCTCATGCCGCTCGCGGCGGGTCAGCGCGTTATAGACCTGCGGGATGATCTTGCCTTCGGCGTCGTAGCTGTCGGCGTTGACCGCGCTCACCGTGCCGATCCCGCCCGCCGCTGCCCAGGCCCCCGCCGAGGCATGATTGGTCGCCGCAACCCCCTTGCCGCCCTCCACGAGAGGCCAGACTTCCTGACCATTGTAGATGATCGGCTTCAAACCCTTGAACAACGAAGACCCTCCGGAAAAATTCGCGCGACTCTAGCCGCGATCGCCCCGCTTAGCGAGGGGAATCAGGAGACCTTATCCCAAGGCCCCGGGGCGCCCCACGGCCTCCGCATAGAGCGCGGCATAGGCGGCGATCATCGCCTTCTCGTCGAACAACGCACGGGCGCGCGCCTGGTTCGCCTTGCCCAGTGATGCGCGCACTTCGGGCATCGATGCCAGCGTCTCGATCCGGTCGCGCAACTGCACCGCGCTCCAGTCCTCGGAGATCAGGATCTGGTTCTCCGGCGCGATCATCTGCGCGACGTCACCCACCGGGGTCGACGCGACCGGCAGGCCCGCCGCCATCGCTTCCATCACCGCGATCGGCTGCTGCTCGCTCTTGGACGAGAGCGCGAAGATGTCGAACAGCCCCATATAGCGATGCGGCTCGGGCACGAAGCCGGGCAGCAGCACGGTCTTCTCCAGCCCCATATTGTCGATCGCATCCTGGATCGCCTCGCGCTCCGGCCCCTCGCCGACGATCACAAGCTGCGCGCGGCTCTTCATCCCGCCCATCGCACGCACCAGCATCGGCAGATCCTTGACCTCGCGCAGCCCCGCCACGGTGCCGACCACGACATGACCGGGCAGCCGCTTGAAGCCGGGGATCGCCCGCGCGTCGGGCTTGCGCGCATAAGCCGCGACGTCGATGCCGTTGGAGATGCGATGGACGCGCGCCGCAGGCTGCTTCCATGCCTTCTGCGCCACGCGCTCGAGCAGGTGCGAGGGCACCACCAGGCCATGCGCCGCGGGCAGCGCGATGCGGCGGTACATGTTGCGCACCGGATTGAGCCGCGCCGCCTCGTCGGCGTTGAAGCCGTCCTCGTGATGGATCACCGGCGGCACGTTCTTCGCGAACACCCGCTTCGCCATCACCCCGTCGATCGCACCCCAATTATAGGTGAGCACGAGGTCGAACCGCGCCATGAACCTGGCGATCGCCTCATAGCGCGCGACCGAAGGCTTGCCCGTCAGCGGCGGCGGGTTCTGCGCGATCTCGTAGCGGATGCCCCTGGCGATCGCGTCGTGCGCGCCATAGGCGCCCTCGACGCCCGAGACGATGACATGCTTCGCCCGGTCGCCGAACGCGTTCATCAGGCGGACGGCGCGCGCTTCCTTGCCGCCCAGGTCGAAGCTCGAATGCAGATGGAGGATGTTGAGAGCCATGCTGGGCGTGCTGCTTAACGCCCAATCCCGTGCCTTGCGAAAAAAAATCTGCGCGCCCGTCGATTCCGCCATCCTTCGCTCGTCGGGAAGATGACAGCGCGATCCCGCGCTGGCCAACGAAGGAGACCATCATGCGCAAGATCAACGCGACCGCCTTTGTCAGCCTCGACGGCGTGATGCAGGCACCCGGCGGCCCGGAGGAAGACCCCACCGGCGGCTTCGCATTCGGCGGCTGGACCGCCAGCTATTGGGGTCGGGACGAAATGCTGTGGCGCGCGATCGACGGCGTGTTCACCCGCCCGATCGACCTGCTGCTCGGCCGCAAGACCTACGACATCTTCGCCGCGCACTGGCCGTATATCCCGACCGATCCCGCTGCCGAAGGCTATGTCGAGGATCACGCCAGGATCGCCACGTTGTTCCGCCGCATCACCAAATATGTCGCCAGCCGCTCGCCGCTCGATCTCCAGTGGGAGAATAGCGAACAGCTTCAGGGCGATGTCGTCGATGCCCTGCGCAGCCTCAAGCAAAGCGACGGGCCTGATCTGCTCACCCAGGGATCGAGCGACCTGCTCCAGACCTTGTGGGCGGCGGATCTGATCGACGAGCTGCGGCTGTTCATCTTCCCGGTGACGCTCGGCAAGGGCAAGCGCCTGTTCGGCGCCGGCACGATCCCGGCCAGCTTCGAGATGGTCGAATCGCAGGTCTCGCCCAGCGGCGTCGTCATCGCCAGCTATCGCCGCGCGGGCGATGTCGAGGTCGGGTCGTTCGAGCTGCCCGAGCCGACCGAGGCCGAACTCAAGCGCCGCGCCGCGCTCGGCGATTGATGCCGGACGGGGCGGGCTCGCGTCCCGCCCTGCCGGTCAGGCGACCCGCGCCAGCAGCCGCTCGATCCCCGCGACGGCCTCGGGCTCGTCGAGCGTCGGGGCATGGCCGGTGCCGGGCACCGTCACCAGATCGCACCCCCTGGCCCGTTCGCGCATCGCCTCCGCGGTGGCAGGGGCGAGAATGTCCGAATTGGCGCCGCGCACCACCAGCAGCGGCTTGTCCCTGAGGCCATCGAAGGCGCGCCACATGTCCGGCCCCGCCTCGTTGCCCGGTACGCGGAACGGCTCGGCGATCTTCATGTCATAGTCGAGGACGATCCGGCCCGCGCTGTTGAGCCGGTAGAGCCGCTTGGCCATCGCCAGCCAGTCCTCGATCCCGTACGCCGGATAGACGTCGCCATTGGCCTCGGCGAGCGCGCGCGCCGCGTGGATCCAGGTCGGATGCCAGTTGGCCTTGCCGACATAGCCGCGAATCCGGCCCAGACCCGCCGCATCGATCTCCGGGCCGACGTCGTTCAGCACCGCGCCCGCGATCCGCTCGGGATGGGTCGATGCCATCAGCATCGTCAGGATCCCGCCGAGCGAGGTGCCGACCGCGACGAACCGCTCGAGCTTCAGCTCGGTGATCAGCGCCTCGATGTCCTGGAGATAGGTCAGCGGCACATAGCTCATCGGGTCCTTGGCATAGGCGCTCTCGCCCCGCCCGCGCAGCTCGACCGCGATCACCCGCCATTGCCCCGCCAGCCGCGCCGCGAGCGCCTCATAGTCGCGCGCATTGCGCGTCAGGCCCGGAATGCACAGCAAGGGCGGCTTGCCGTCCGGCCCCGGATAGTCGCGATAGTGCAGCCTCAGGCCGTCACCCGACCACCAATAGCCGTCGGTATAGGGAGCAAGGTTGCGCGCAGTCGCCATCGCGCCCCATATCGCCGCATGGCCGATTTCCCGCAAGCGCCGAGCTACGTTGCCGATCCCGCGATCCTCAAGCTCGGCGACGCCTTCTACGACGCGGTGGAGGCGGCCGACTTCCCCCGGGCCATCCTCCGCTTCCGCAACGATCGCGCGGCAGCCGAGATCGGGCTTGCAGGGCTGAGCGACCGCCAGTGGCTCGATCATTTCGCCCGCTTCCGGCCGCTCCCCGGCAACCTGCCCCGCCCGCTGGCGCTGCGCTATCACGGCCACCAGTTCCGCACCTACAATCCCGAGCTGGGCGACGGCCGCGGCTTCACCTTCGCGCAGATGCGCCGGCTTGACGGTGCACTGCTCGAACTCGGCACCAAGGGCTCCGGCCACACGCCATGGAGCCGCTTCGGCGATGGCCGCCTCACGCTCAAGGGCGGCGTGCGCGAGGTGCTGGCGACCGAGATGCTCGAGGCGCTGGGTGTCAAGACGTCGCGCAGCTTCTCGCTCATCGAGACCGGTGAGGCGCTTCAGCGCAACGACGAGCCCTCGCCCACCCGCTCGGCGGTGCTGGTGCGCATGAGCCTCGGCCATATCCGCATCGGCACCTTCCAGCGTCTCGCCTATTTCGGCGACACCGAGAATATGCGGCGGCTGGTCGATTATTGCCTGGCGGAGATGTACGGCGTCGAGCCGGGCGAGGATCCTGTCGCGCAATTCTTCGAGCTGGTGGTCGAGTCCACCGCCGCGCTGGCGGCGAGCTACATGGTCGCCGGCTTCGTCCATGGCGTGCTCAACACCGACAATATCAACGTGATGGGCGAGAGCTTCGACTATGGCCCATGGCGCTTCGCTCCGACCTTCGACCCCGGCTTCACCGCCGCCTATTTCGACCATGCCGGGCTCTACGCCTTCGGCCGCCAGCCCGACGCGATCCTGTGGAACGTGGCGCAGCTTGCCGTCTCGCTGCGCCTGATCAGCGAGGCGCCGCCGCTGATCGAGCGGCTCGAGCGGTTCGAGCCGCTCTACCGCCGCCACTATGCCGCCCCGCTCCTGCGTCGCCTCGGCCTCGCCGGCGGTGAGGCGGATGCGGATCGCGCCTGGCAGCTCAAGGACGCGATCGACGAGACGCTGATCGCGACGCAATGGCCGATCGACCGCTTCTTCTTCGATGGTTTTGGCGGCGCGCTGCCCGCCGGCTACGGCGCCGAGTGGGACAGGGTTCGCACAGCACTCGCCGGCTTCCCTCCCCTTCCCAGCGGCCGCGCGCATCCCTATTTCTCCGATGCCGAGCCATGCTCGATGCTGATCGACGAGGTAGAGACGATCTGGTCCGCAATCGATCGCGACGACAACTGGAGTCCGCTCCACGCCAAGGTCGCGGCGATCCGCCGCCTGGGTGAGGCACTGGGCAGTCGGACAGCGCATCGGTGAGGTGGAATCGCGCCGTCACTTGGTGCTAGAGCGGCCTCATCCTCAGGGGTCCAATCCGAAGAAAGAACAAATGTCCGGATCCGAAATCATCTCGACCGAACCTGCGACGGGCGCGGTCCTCTGGCGCCGCCAGATCGGCGACGTCGATGCCGAGGTCGCCGCGGCGCGGGCCAGCTGGGCCGATTGGGCCGCACGCCCGCTCGCCTACCGGATCGAGGCGCTGCGCCGCTTCGCCAACGTCGTCCGGCAGAAGTCCGACGCCTTCACCGACCTGATCGCGCGCGAGACCGGCAAGCCGATCTGGGAAGCGCGGACCGAGGTCGAGACCGTGATCGCCAAGGTCGACATCTCGGTCACCGCCTTCTCGGAACGCACCGGCCAGCGGCGGATCGATGCGCCGATGAACACCCGCCTCGCATTGCGGCACAAGCCGCATGGCGTGCTCGCCGTGCTCGGCCCCTATAACTTCCCGGCGCACCTCCCCAACGGCCACATCGTCCCGGCGCTGCTTGCGGGCAATGCGGTGGTGTTCAAGCCCTCCGAGAAGACCCCGGCAAGCGGCGCCTTCCTGGTCGAGTGCTTCCACGCCGCGGGCATTCCCGAAGGCTGCGTCCGCCTCCTGATCGGCGGGCCGGACGAGGGCAAGGCGCTCGCCGGGCATGACGGGATCGACGGGCTGCTCTTCACCGGCTCGGCGCGCACCGGCATCGCGCTCAACCGCGCCTTCGCCTCGAAGCCCGAGAAGATCCTTGCGCTGGAGATGGGCGGCAACAACCCGATCCTCGTCTGGTCGACGCCGGACATCTATTCCGCCGCGGTGCTCGTCATCCAGTCGGCCTTCACCTCCGCCGGCCAGCGCTGCACCGCCGCGCGGCGGCTGATCGTCGACGAGAAGCTCTACGACCCGCTCCTCGAGGAGGTGAACAAGCTGATCGGCCGCCTCATCGTCGGCGAGCCGCACGCCGATCCCGCGCCGTTCATGGGCCCGGTGATCGACAACGACACCGCCGACCTGCTCACCGAAAGCTTCCTCGAGCTGTCCTTCCGCGGCGGCCGGCCGCTGCGCCACATGGAGCGCCCGGTCGACGGCCGCCCCTTCGTGACTCCGGCGCTGATCGACATGACCGAGGCGAAGGAGAAGCCGGACGTCGAGCTGTTCGGGCCGATCCTTCAGGTGATCCGCGCCAGGACCTTCGAGGACGCGATCGCCGAGGCGAACAACACCCGCTACGGCCTTTCCGCATCGCTGGTGAGCCAGGATCCCAAGCTCTACGACCAGTTCTGGGCAAATATCCGCGCCGGCATCGTCAACTGGAACCGGCCGACCAACGGCGCCAGCTCGGCGGCGCCCTTTGGCGGGATCGGCTGGTCGGGCAATCACCGCCCGAGCGCCTTCTACGCCGCCGACTATTGCGCCTACCCGGTCGTGTCGTCCGAAGCGGAGCAGGCGCGCGTCAGCATCGGCATCGGCCTGCGCGAGGGGTGAGCGCACGGGCAAAGTCGCTGATCGTCACCGGGGGCGGCCGTGGCATTGGGCGCGCCACCGCGCTCGCCGCGGCGAGCGCGGGCTGGGCGGTGACGCTCAGCCATGTGTCGGACGCGCAGGCGGCGCAGGCGACCGTTGCCGAGATCGAGGCCAAAGGTGGCGCCGCGCAGGCGCTGCGCGCCGATGTCCGCGACGAAGGTGAGGTGATCGCCCTGTTCGACGCCGCTTCCGCTCGCTTCGGCGGGATCGACGGCGTGGCGGCCAATGCCGGCATCGTCGATCAGGCCGCGCCGCTCGCCGACATGACGCTCGACCGGTGGCGCCGGATGATCGACATCAACCTGATCGGTGCGCTGCTCACCGCACGCGAGGCGGCACGGCGGATGCCGCTAGACCGGGGCGGGCGCGGCGGCGCGATCGTGCTGGTCTCGTCGATCGCCTCGCGCCTCGGCGCACCCTTCGAATATGTCGACTATGCCGCGACCAAGGGCGCGGTCGACACGCTCACCGTCGGCTTGTCGAAGGAACTTGCTCCCCATGGGGTGCGCGTCAACGCGGTGCGCCCCGGCCTGATCGAGACCGATATCCACGCCAGCGGCGGACGGCCCGGCCGCGCCGGAGAGCTGGGCGCGCAGACGCCGATCGGTCGCCCCGGCACCGCGCAGGAAGTCGCCGATGCGATCCTCTGGCTGCTCGGCGAGGAGGCTTCCTATGTGACCGGCTCCTTCCTCGATATCGGCGGCGGCCGCTAGTGTATCCACTGCCCTGCGACGAACCGCGGAACCATGCCCCCCGCAAATGAATTATGCGCCGCGTGACCTTCCTGCCCGACGCATCTCCCCGTTTCACCCGTGCCCGACGCCTCCACCGCGAAGCCGCCAACTGCCTGGCGCTTGCCGTGGCGCAGAAGGACCTCGCCTTCGCGGGCGAGCTGATCGACGAAGCGATGCGCCTTACCCGGCGCGCCCGCGAGCTTGCCGCCTAGGGTTCCCAAAGATTCCCTAGGCTAGCCCCAAGCAACCATCGGTTGCCGCGAACGTCACCGCGGCCCATCTGCCACCCATGGCTTCCCTGCTCGATCCTTCCGCGCGCGGGCGCGTGATTCTGGTCGGTGCTGGCCCGGGCGATCCGGGCCTGCTCACCGTGCGCGCCGTCGAGGCGCTGAAGGCGGCCGACTTGCTCGTCCATGATGGGCTGGTCGATCCGCGCGTGCTCGACCTCGCGCCCCAGGCGCACCGCATCTCGGTCGCCAAGCGCCGCTCGAAGCACACCGTGCCGCAGGACGGGATCAACGCGCTGATCATCGCGCATGTGAAGACCGGTGCGATCGTCGTTCGCCTCAAGGGCGGCGACCCCTTCATCTTCGGCCGCGGCGGCGAAGAGGTCGAGGCGGTGCGCGCCGCCGGCCTGCCCGTCGAGGTCATCCCCGGCGTCAGCGCCGCGCTCGGCGGCGCGGCCGAAGCGATGCTCCCGCTCACCCATCGCGACTGGTCGAGCGCGGTCACCTTCGTCGCGGGCCAGTGCAAGGGGCTGACCGATCAGGACTGGTCGGGCCTCGCCGGCAAGGGTCGTACCCTGGTCATCTACATGGGCGTGCAGACCTGTCCTGACATCGCCGAGAAACTGATGCGCGACGGCGTCGCCCCCGACATGCCGGTGGCGGTGCTCGAGCGCGCCACGCTCGACGGCAGCCGCGCGATGAAGACGCTGCTCGCCGATCTCGGCCCGATGGTCGAGCGCGAGAAGGTCCAGAGCCCCGCGATCATCGTCGTCGGCGAGGTCGTCGCGCTCTCCGACGCGCAGGACAAGCTCGCCAACTGGGCGAAGAAGGCCGAACTGATGCACGGATTCGACTTGTGAAGATCCTCACCGGAAACGACCTGCCCACGGGCGACGTCACTTGGTGGACCGGCACCGGCTGGTCGCGCCATGTCGAGGACGCCGTCGATGTCGGCGACCAGGGCGAGGCGATCGCCCATGCCGAGGAAGGCGCGCGCCGCGTCAACGGCCCCTACGTGATCGACGCCACGCAAACCCCCAAGGGCCCGCGCCCCGCGCACATCAAGGACCGCATCCGCGCGCTCGGCCCCACCGTGCGCCCGGACCTCACCTTGAAGCCCGCGGATCCGAATGCGGGGAGCTGGGTGATATGATCCAGATCCGTCGCCCCAGCGGAAGCTGGGGCCTCCCTCCCCAAGCGATGCGTTCGCGGCGCGAGACCCCAGCTTTCGCTGGGGTGACGAGGTAAGCGATGTACAAATACGACGAATATGACCACTCGATCGTGGCCTCGCGCGTCGAGGAGTTCCGCGACCAGGTGAATCGCCGCCTCGCCGGCCAGATCACCGAGGACCAGTTCAAGCCGCTCCGGCTGATGAACGGCCTCTACCTCCAGCTCCACGCCTATATGCTTCGCGTCGCGGTGCCCTATGGCACGCTCGACAGCCGCCAGATGCGTATGCTCGCCCACATCGCGCGCAAGTACGACCGCGACTACGGCCATTTCACCACGCGCCAGAACATCCAGTACAACTGGATCAAGCTCGAGGACGCGCCCGACATCCTCGCCGAGCTGGCGACAGTCGAGATGCATGCCATCCAAACCTCCGGCAATTGCATCCGCAATATCAGTTCGGACCAGTACGCCGGTGCCGCTGCAGACGAGCTAACCGATCCGCGCCCTTGGGCCGAGCTCCTGCGCCAGTGGAGCACTTTCCACCCCGAATTCAGCTACCTCCCGCGCAAGTTCAAGATCGCGGTGATCGCCGCGGAGGAGGATCGCGCCGCGATGCGCCTCCACGATATCGGCCTCCAGATCGTCGAGAAGGATGGCCGCCACGGCGTCGCCGTCTATGTCGGCGGCGGCATGGGCCGCACCCCGATGATCGCGCCGCTGATCAAGGATTTCGTGCCGTTCGAGGAGTTCGTCAGCTATCTCGAGGCGTGCCTGCGCGTCTACAATCGCTATGGCCGCCGCGACAATATCTACAAGGCGCGGATCAAGATCCTCGTCCACGAGATTGGCGCGGAGAAATATGCCGCCGAGGTCGAGGCCGAGCATGCGCAGGTCAGGAAGCTCGACATCGATCCGCCCCGCGCGGAGTTCGACCGCATCGCCGCGCATTTCGCCGACCCTGCGTTCCAGACCGGCCTGTCCGACGACATCGACCGCAGCGATCCCGACTTCGCCGTCTGGCTCGACCAGAATGTCGCCGCGCACAAGCAGCCCGGCTACGCCATCGTCAACATCAGCCTGAAGCCCACCGGCGGCATTCCCGGCGACGCTTCCTCCGCGCAGATCGACCTGATGGCCGACCTCGCCGAGAAGCACAGCTTCGACGAACTGCGCGTCACCCACGCCCAGAACATCGTGCTGCCGCATGTGAAGAAGGCCGATCTCTACACCATCTGGCAGCAGCTGCGCGAAGCCGGCCTGGCCGAGGCGAACCTCGGCCTCGTCACCGACATCATCGCCTGCCCCGGCCTCGATTATTGCAGCCTCGCCAACGCCCGCTCGATCCCGGTGGCGCAAAAGATCGCGACCCGCTTCGCCGATCTCGACCGCCAGCGCGACATCGGCGAATTGAAGCTCAAGATCAGCGGCTGCATCAACGCCTGCGGCCACCACCATGCCGGGCATATCGGCATCCTCGGCGTCGACCGGAAGGGCGTCGAGAACTACCAGCTCTCGCTCGGCGGCTCGGGCGCAGAAGACGTGTCGCTTGGCCAGATCACCGGCCCGGGCTTCAGCGAGGACGGCATCGTCGATGCGGTCGAGAAGGCGACCAACGTCTATCTCGCGCAGCGTCAGCAGGGCGAGCGCTTCGTCGACACCTATCGCCGCATCGGCATGGCCCCGTTCAAGGAGGCCATCTATGGCTGATCCGCATCTGCGCTTCCGTACCGACGACGCGCATGACGAGCCGGCGGTGACGCTCGACTCGTTCCTCGGCCAATCCAACGCCACCGCGGTCCGCATCGAAAGCGGTGAGGATGCGCGCGCGCTCCTGCCCCACCTCGACCGGCTGTCGCTGGTGGAAGTCAGCTTCCCCAAGTTCCGCGACGGCCGCGGCTACAGCTCCGCGCGCATCCTGCGCGAGGCTGGCTATACCGGCGAGTTGCGCGCGCAGGGCGATGTGCTGGTCGACCAGATCCCGCTGATGCGCCGCTGCGGCTTCGACAGCTTTGCGCCTGAAGCGCCGGTCGACGAAGCGACGCTCGCCGCCAGCCTCGCGCGCTACGACTATGTCTATCAGGGCGCGGCCGACCTCGCCGTGCCGGTCTGGAAACGGCGGCATGGCTAGCGTGACCGCCCGCAAGATCGACCGCATCGATACGGCTCCGGCCTTCACGGAGCGCGACGCCCTGCGTCTCAACAACCTCTTCCGCGGGGTGCCCACGGTCGAGATGCTGCGCACCGTGCTCGCCGAGCAGATGGTCGGCGAGGTCGCGATCGTCTCCTCTTTCGGCGCGGAATCGGCCGTCCTCCTCCACCTCGTCGCCTCGATCGATCCGTCGGTGCCGGTGATCTTTCTCGATACCGGCAAGCATTTCCCAGAAACGCTCGCCTATCGCGATGAACTGGTCGCGCGCCTCGGCCTCACCGATCTGCGCATCGTCACGCCCGATGCCGAGACGATCGCGAAGAGGGACGAGACCGGCCTGCGCTGGTCCTACGATCCCGATGGCTGCTGCGAGATCCGCAAGGTGATCCCGCTCGACAAGGCGATGGCCGGCTTCGACGCCAGCATCACCGGGCGCAAGGCGTTCCAGGCATCGACCCGCAATGCCCTTCCCCGGTTCGAGGTGGACGCGGCGGGCAAGCTCAAGATCAACCCGCTCGCCGACTGGACCAAGGCCGATCTCGACGCCTATTTCGTCGAGCACGATCTGCCGCCGCATCCGCTGGTGGCCGAAGGCTATCTCTCGATCGGCTGCGCGCCCTGCACCAGCAAGGTGAAGCCGGGCGAAGACCCGCGCTCGGGCCGCTGGGTCGGCTGGGACAAGACCGAATGCGGCATCCACACCCCCGTCGCGGACGGCGATCCCGACCAGCCGGTATTCTGATCGGTCACGCGAACAGCGGCGCGCTCACCAGCATCAGCAGCAGGCTTCCGATCATCGCGATCGACGCATGCCCGAAGCCGGCGGCGAGACCGCGATCGAGATGTTGCGCGAACCAGCGCGCCTGCACCGATCCGAAGATGAGCAGCGTAATCGCGCCAAGCGCCAGACCGGCAAGCTGGACCTCGAACCAGTCGATCTGGATCAATATCCCCGCCACGCTCATCATCAGCGCGAACGGCGCAGCGGCATAGCATTGCGCATAGAAGGGGCGGCGCAGCGTATCGCGGGTCAGCCCGCGGTGCTGGGCCCGCACCATCTCGGTCGCGAACACGAGCGGGAAGACGCTGAAGACCACAAGGCGCATCAGTAGCAAGCTGGTGTCATCGTCCACCAGAGCGGCCAGCCGCTGGTGGCTGGCGATCAGCGGGCTGTCCCCCACCACGAGCAGCTCGAGCGCATGCGCGAGAAGAAGCGAAACCAGCAGGAAGAGCGGCGGACGCAGCGTATCGACATATTGCTCCGCCTCGGCCTGTCCGAGCTCATGGTCCGAATAGTCCATCATCCGGACCGGCCGGGTCAGCGCGCGCCACAGCGTGACCGGATAGAAGATCAGCCACGACATGACTTCGTAGAGGAGTTCGTCGAGCGACTTCAGCAATTGCGCGAAATGCATTGCGACGAACCCTTTCGTGCCGGGAGCAGCGCTTCTATTCCTCATTCATGGGCTGCGGAACCGCGACTCGGCAAGTGCCGTATCGCTGCTGCAACGACAGGGAGCACATTGATGAAGACCGGATATCCTTTCCTTGCCGCAGCAGCGCTCGCGGGGACGGGCTTGCCCGCCGCCGCGGCGGCGCAGGACACGCCTTATGACCTTCGCGACATGGTCTATGCCCGCGCTGGGCAGGCCGAAGCCGAATTGCAGCGGCGCGGCTATGTCGCCGTGCGCTCCGAGACGGGCAGCGACCGCATCTGGACCAATTGGTGGAACGCCGATCGCCGCCAGTGCGTCTCGATCGTGACGCGCAACGGCCGCTACGATTCGATCGTCACCGCGCCCGCAGCCGATTGCCGCGGCGGCAACCGGCCCGGCCGTCCCGATCGCCCGGGCTGGGGCGGCGGCCCCAACTGGCCCGGCGGGCGGCCGATCTCGCTCGGCCTCGTCTGCTTCGGCGAGGGACAGAAGCCCGGCGCGGCCAATCGCTGGGGATGGCAGTGGAATTGGGACAGCGGCCGCTACGACTTCGGCAACCGCACCCAGCTCACGACGCAACAATTCGATGCGTCGGTGATGATCCAGCTGTGGGACGGCGGCGGCCGCATCCGCCTGCCGCGCGCGCTGATCCCGCCGATCCATTCGGGCGGCAGCACGCGCGACGGCTGGTGGGACCTGTACGATGTCTCTCAGGACCGCGGCCAGATCCGTGCCACCTATCGCCTGAATGGTCCCAACAGGCCGCGCGTGACGATCGACCGGCGCAGCGGGCGAATCCGCATCCAGGGCATCTACAACTACGGTTTCAACGGCAGCTGCGACACGATCGACGGCGCGCGCCACCAGCGTTTCTGACCCGGTTTCCGCCGGTCGCCGCGCTCCGCGCACCGTTGGTCGCGGGCCATCGGCCGGTCCTGCCGCCAAATCGCCCCTTGTCCGTTGGGAGGCCGCCGAAGCGCGCGGGAATCTCCCGTGCGCCGGAAAAAGGGATGCCTTCTATGCGTAAAACCACCCTGGTGCTGACGGGCCTGGCCGCGCTCACGCTCGCCGCCTGCTCGAAGAATGACGAGGCCGTCGCCTCCGCGCCGCCGCCCCCGCCCGGCGCGGTCGCCGGATCGGTCGCCGCCGACCGCGACGGGGACGGCATCATCGACGGCTATTACACCGCCGATGGCATCTATCACCCCAACGCACCCGCGCTTCCGCCGCCTCCGCCGCCGGCGCCGACCCGGCGGGGAGAACGGGGCTGATCGTCATGCTTCGGGGGATGCGGCACGCCCGCATTCCCGTCGCTTTCGCCGCCGTCCTGCTTTGCGCCGCCGCGGGCGGCGCTGCCACGGCG
This sequence comes from Sphingomonas sp., assembly GCF_036402235.1. Classification (GTDB taxonomy): domain Bacteria; phylum Pseudomonadota; class Alphaproteobacteria; order Sphingomonadales; family Sphingomonadaceae; genus Sphingomonas. Next base: position 29,221 of record NZ_DASWTG010000040.1, read on the forward strand.
CAACGCGCACGGGTGGCAGACGCCCGGATGGGACCGGTCGCCACGGCGATCCGGGCCGAAGCCGGCGGCGATCTCCGGAAATTCTACGCCGCGCGCAACTATCGTCCGCTCTGGGCCGCCACGGGCCGGATCGGTCCTGAGGCCGCGACCTTGCTCGGCTATCTCCGCTCGGCGCGGCTCGATGGCCTCGATCCCGCGGACTATGACGTCGATGGCCTCCGCCAGTCGATCGCCGCGGCGCGGACTCCGCAGCAGATCGCCCGCGCCGAGCTCGCTTTGTCCGCCGCCTTCGCCCGCTACGTCCGCGATCAGCGCGAGCCGGGCGACGCGGAGATGACCTTCGCGGACAAGAAGCTGCGCCCGGGCAAGCTCTCGGAAGAGACCGTGCTGCGCGCCGCTGCCTTCCCGAAGAATTTCACCGCCTATGTCGCCGGCATGGGCTGGATGAGCGAGCATTATGTCCGCCTCCGCGCGCTGATGAAGCGCGCCCGCGACGACGGTGCGACGCGCGCGACGCTCGACCGGCTCGCGCTCAACCTCGATCGCGCGCGCCTGCTACCCGGCCCCGCGGTGCGCCACATCGTTGTCGACGCCTCCTCCGGGCGCCTCTGGTACTATCAGGCGGGCAAGCAGGTCGGCACGATGCGCGTCGTGGTCGGCGCGCCCGAAACGCAGACGCCGATGCTCGCCGGTATGCTGCAATGGGCGGTCCTCAACCCCTATTGGAACGTGCCCGACTATCTCGTCCGCGACGATGTCGCGCCCAAGGTGCTGGCCGGGCGCTCGCTCTCCTCGCTCAAGATGGAGGCGCTCGACGGCTGGGGCAGCAATGCCGCGAAGATTCCCTCCGCCAGCATCGACTGGAGTGCCGTTGCCGCCGGCCGCAGGATCCCCCGCGTGCGCGAGCTGCCCTGGGCGGGCAATTCGATGGGCAAGGCCAAGTTCCTGTTCCCCAACAAGCTCGGCATCTACCTGCACGACACGCCCAAACGCGATCTGCTCAAGAAGGAAAACCGCCATTTCAGCAATGGCTGCATCCGGCTGGAGGATGCGGCGACACTCGGCCGCTGGCTGCTGCAAAGGCCGCTACGCGCGCCGTCAAAGGCACCCGAGCAGGCCGTGGCGCTGCCGGTTCAGGTCCCGGTCTACCTAACCTATCTCACCGCCACCCCGACTAAGAAGGGCATCGGCTTCCGCAAGGACGTCTATGGCCGCGACGGCTGAAGCCTCCCAATCCTCCCTCGCCAGGGGGAGGTGACGCGCGTAGCGCGACGGAGGGGGAGGAATCACGACACTCGAGCATGCTGGCATCCGCTCCCTCCGTCAGTTGCGCTGACACCGTGCGAGGTCGGTCGTGCCCCCAGCACGACCTTGGATTGCCGGGGGCAATCCAACCTCGCGCTCCCCGCCAAGGGGAGGATAGGGCTTTCTCAATCCCCGTACGGGCTGCTGACATCGCCCGCATAGTCGCTGAACCGGGTGATGTTCGGCTCGAATTTGAGCGTCACCTTGCCGGTCGCGCCGTGGCGCTGCTTGGCGATGATCAACTCGGCCAGGCCGAACACGCGCTCCATCTCTAGCGCCCATTTCGCGTGGTCCTCAAACGTCTTGGGATCGTCGCCCTCGCGCGGCCTTTTGGGCTCGCGCGCCGCCACGTAGTAATCCTCGCGGAACACGAACCACACCATGTCGGCGTCCTGCTCGATTGAGCCCGATTCGCGCAGGTCCGACAGCATCGGTCTTTTGTCCTCGCGCGACTCAACGGCACGGCTCAGCTGCGACAGCGCGATCACCGGCACGTTGATGTCCTTGGCCAGCGTCTTGAGGCCGCGGCTGATCTCCGAAATCTCCTGCACGCGGTTGCCGTCGCGATTGTTGCCGCTGCCCTGCAGCAGCTGGAGATAATCGACGATCACCATGCCCAGCTCGCCGTCATGCTTGGACTGGAGTCGGCGCACGCGGCTGTGCAGCGCGCTGATCGTCAGGCCGGCGGTATCGTCGATATAGAGCGGCAGCTGCTCCAGATCCGCCGCCGCCGCTGCCAGCTGCGCGAACTCCGCCTTGCTGATATTGCCCATGCGCAGCGCTTCGGAGGCGATCTTCGATTGCTCGGACAGGATGCGCAGCGCCAGCTGGTCCGCCGACATTTCGAGGCTGAAGAACGCCACCTTCGCCCCGATCGACTGCTTCGGCGGGATTCCCAGCCGGATGTCGTCCATCAGCCGCCGCGCGGCGTTGTAGGCGATGTTCGTCACGAGCGAGGTCTTGCCCATGCCCGGGCGCCCGGCGAGGATGATCAGGTCCGAATGGTGCAAGCCGCCGATCCGGCTGTTGACCGAATCGAAGCCGGTGGTGACGCCCGCCACGCCGCCGCCCGCGCTTTGCGCCTTCTTGGCGTTCTCCAGCGCGATCTTGGTCGCCTCGTTGAACGTCTTGACGGTGTTCGCCGTCCCGCCGTCCGCCGCGACCTTGAACAGCGCCTCCTCGGCCTTGTCGATCTGCTCGCGCGGGTTGACGTCCTCGCTGGTGTCGAGCGCCTTCTCGACCATGTTGCGCCCGACCGTGACCAGCTCGCGCAGCAAGGCGAGGTCATAGATCTGCCGCGCGAACTGCCGCGCGCCGATCAGCCCCGCGCCCGATCCGGTGAGCTGAGCGAGATAGGCCGGCCCGCCCAGCGTCGCCATGCCCTCGTCCTTCTCGAACAGCGGCCGCAGCGTCACCGGCGTCGCCAGCATGTCGCTTTTGCGCAGCGTCTTGATCGCCTTGAAGATGCGCCCGTGCACCGGCTCGAAGAAGTGCTGGTCCTGGATCACCTCGACGATGTCGTCGGCCAGCCGGTTGTCGATCATCATCGCGCCGAGCAGCGCCGCCTCGGCCTCGACATTCTGGGGCAGCCGCGGGGCGGCATCCGCCGGAGCGGGTGGAATCGATGCAAGCGTGGCCATGCCCGCTTATCCACCCCCGCGGCCCGGCGCTCAAGCGCCACGCGGCTGTTTAACATGTGGACGAGTGACCGGCACCGACCCTAGATGGCACAGCATGAGCGACCCGCGGATCATCGACGTCACGCTGGACGAGCGCACGATCCTGTGGCGCTCGGCGGATATCGAGCAGGAGCGCCGCATCGCGATCTTCGACCTGATCGAGGAGAACAGCTTCGCCCCGCAGCGCGCCTATCCCGATGGCTATGCCGGACCCTACCGCATCGCCCTGTCGGTGCAGGAAGGGCGGCTTCAGCTCGACATCAAGCGCGACGACGACAGCCTGCTGGAGACGCTGATCCTCGGCCTGGCGCGCTTTCGCCGCCCGATCCGCGACTATTTCGCGATCTGCGACAGCTATTTCCAGGCGATCCGCCATTCCACGCCGGCCCAGATCGAAACGATCGACATGGCGCGCCGCGGCATCCATGACGATGCCGCACGCACGCTGATCGAGCGGCTGGAGGGCAAGATCGAGATCGATTTCGCGACCGCGCGGCGGCTGTTCACGCTGATCTGCGTGCTGCATATCAAGGCTTGAACCAGGGGGAAGACGGAAGGTGCGGCGGGGGCTGATTTGGGCCGGGATCATCTTCATGATCCTGGCGGCGGCGGGTCTGTTCGGCTGGCGGTTCGCGGTGAACTGGGCGCCGGCGCGGACCGACTATGCCGTGCAGGGAATCGATGTTTCGGAAGCCAGCGGCGAGGTCGATTGGGCGACCGTCAAGGCGAAGGACGTCGATTTCGCCTATGCCCGCGCGACCGAGGGCGCGGCGGCCCGCGACGCGCGCTTTGCGCAGAACTGGGCGGGGATCGAGGACGCGGGGCTGCGCCGCGGCGCGATCCATGTCTTCTCCCTCTGCAATCCCGCCGAGGCGCAAGCGGGCGCCTTCGTCGCGACCGTGCCGCGCGACCCCGGCGCGCTGCCCGCCACGATCGACCTCAGCTTCCACGAGACCTGCCCCGCCCGCCCCTCGCGTGAAGTGGTGCTGACCGAGATCCGCCGCCTCGCCGCGGTGATCGAGACGCATAGCGGCAAGCCCGCGATCCTGCGCATCGCGCCAGCGTTCGAGGCGCAGTATCAGGTGAGCGCCGCGATCCCGCGTCCGCTGTGGAGCATCGGCCTGTTCCGCAAGCCCGACTATCTCGCCCGACCCTGGGCGATGTGGCAGAGCAGCACGATCCGCCGTATCGAGGGCATCGAACGGCCGGTGAACTGGAATGTGGTGGCATCATGAGTGACGAGATCAGCGACGAGATTGCCGACACCCTGATCGCCGCCGCGCGCGAGGCTGCGCGCAACGCGCACGCTCCCTATTCCAACTTCGCGGTCGGCGCCGCGTTGCTGCTGACCAACGGCGAGATCGTCACCGGCACCAATTTCGAGAATGCGAGCTACGGCCTGTCGCTCTGCGCCGAGACGGTCGCTGTGGCGCGTGCCAATGCGGAAGGGAAGCTGCGTCAGATCGTCGCGGTGGGGATCGTCGGCGGGATGATGCGCGGCGGCGTCGCGCACGGCACGGACCCGATCCGCCCGTGCGGGCGCTGCCGCCAGGTGCTCAACGAAGCCGCGCAGATGGGCGGACGCGATCTCGCCGTCTATTGCGCCGGGGCGGAGGGCGGGGCGGTCGAGGCGCACCGCCTGTCCGACCTGCTCCCCCACGCATTCGGCCCCGGGGATCTGGGCATCCGATGACGCTCGCCAGCTCGATGATCCGCACCTTCGTGCCCGGCGGCAAGGATTTCGCCGCGTCGGAGGCGTTCTACAGCGCACTCGGTCTCGAGCAGATCTTCGACGCAGGCGACGTGGTCGGCTTCCGTCACGGCGCGCACGAGTTCCTGCTCCAGGACTTCTGGAGCGAGGAATACGCCAACAACTTCATGATGCAGCTGATCGTCGCGGATCTCGACGCCTGGTGGCGGCATATCGAGACGCTCGACCTGCCCGGCCGCTTCGGCGTGCGCCCGCCGCGCGCGCCGGAGATGATGCCCTGGGGGCTGCGCGAGATCCATCTGATCGGGCCGGGCGGCGAGCTCTGGCACATCGTCCAAGCCTGACCTACGAGGACCGAATGAGCATTCTTTCCGACCGCTGGATTCGCGAACAGGCCCAGAACCACGGCATGATCGAGCCGTTCGTCGAGGCACAGCGGCGCGAGGGGTGCATCAGCTACGGCCTCTCCTCCTACGGCTATGACGCGCGCGTCGCCGACGAGTTCAAGATCTTCACCAATATCGACAGCGCGGTGGTGGACCCCAAGGACTTCGCCGGCAACAGCTTCGTCGATCGCCAGACCGATGTCTGCATCATCCCGCCCAACAGCTTCGCACTGGCGCGGACGGTCGAGTATTTCCGGGTGCCGCGCGACGTGCTGGTGATCTGCCTCGGCAAATCGACCTATGCGCGTTGCGGGATCATCGTGAACGTGACCCCGCTCGAGCCCGAATGGGAGGGGCATGTCACGCTGGAATTCTCCAACACCACGCCGCTGCCCGCAAAGATCTACGCGAACGAGGGCGCGTGCCAGTTCCTGTTCCTCAAGGGGAACGAGCCGTGCGAGACCAGCTATGCCGATCGCGCGGGCAAATATATGGGGCAGCGCGGGGTCACCCTGCCCCGGCTCTGATCCGAACGGGCAAGTTTCATTCGCCCTGAGGGACCTGACGGGCGGGCTCGCGCCCGCCCCTTCGTTCAGCGCGACGCCTGGCGCGCGGCGTTGTCGAGCAGCCGCAGGCCGCGATGGGCCACCAGATGCGACGGCGCGACCTGGCCGTCCGCCACATCCATCGCCACCGGATCGAGCGTCAGCACGCGATCATAGATCGCCCGCGCCTCCGCATGACGGCCCGTCTTGGAATAGACCGCCGCAAGGTTGAGCAGCACCTCAGGACGCGCCGGGAAAATCTTGCGCTCCGCCAGCAGCTTGCGCTCGGCGGTTGCATAGTCGCCATTCTGGATCGCGACCTTGGCATAGGGATCGGCGCGAACCTGCGCCTGCGCCGCCGGGCTCAGCGCCAGCGGCGCCGCAAGGACAATTGAGGCAAGAGCAATACGCACGACATCTTCTCCTGTTTGTTACAATTCAATGACACAAACGTGTCACTGATGTTGCAAACCGGCAAGTGCGTATGTTGCACTTTTATGACGACGCTTGTGCGGGGCATCGATTGCGGATCGCGCATGCGCAAGTTGACGGCACAAAAAAGGGGCGGCCCAGGCCGCCCCCTCTGATCGAGTTCGGATGCGCTTCGCGCGGTCAGAAGTCGTTGCGATACTGCTCGTTCCCGACGAAGCCGAGCTTCGTCACGCCGGACCGCTTGATCACGGCGAGCGCTTCATCGACCACCTCGTACCGCGCCTGCGGATCGGGCTGGAAGTGCAGTTCGGGCTCAGGCTTCATCTGAAGGCTCTGGTCCAGATACTGGCGCATCGTGAGCAGATCGATCGGGCTGCCGTTCCAGAACATGTTGCCCTGGGGGTCGATCGTGATCTTGTTCTTCTGCGGCTCCACCGGGGGTGGAGTCGAAGGCTGGTTGTTCTGAGGCAGGTCGACCTTCACCGCGTGCGTCTGTGCGGGGATGGTGACGATCAGCATGATGAGGAGCACGAGCATGACGTCGATCAGCGGCGTCGTGTTCATTTCCATCATCGGCTGGCCATCGTCCTGACCTCCGGCGCTCATTCCCATGACGTGTACTCCTGAACCTTATTGCGCCTGGACGCCAGGGGTGGGCTGCGAAACGAACCCGACCTTGACGAAGCCCGCCGTCTGCATCGTGTAGATCACGCCGCCCACGCAACGGTAGGGCGTGTTCACGTCACCGCGGATATGCACTTCCGGAATATCGTCCGGCGTGATCTTGTCGCCAAGACGATCGACCACCGCCTTCAGCTTGTCCGAGCTCTTCTTGAGCAGGTCTGCGCTGTTGATCGGCGACATGCCCCAGAATACCTGGCAGCTATTGTCGGTCGGGCTTCCGCGCACCGCGAGCAGCACGTTCTCCGGCTTGGTCTCGTTCGGCTCGAACTGCACCTTGGGCAGTTCCAGCTCGACCGACTGGATAGCCACCGGAATCGCGATCAGGAAGATAATAAGGAGCACCAGCATGACGTCCACGAGGGGCGTCGTGTTGATGTCCGACATCGGTTTTTCTTCGGCGGAGTCTCCGCCTACACTCATCGCCATTGGCGCAATCCTATCTTTCGCATCCTGTCCCCGGACCTGGGGTCCGGAAGGCGGCCGCGCGGTGCGGCTGGCGCCGCGCGGCCGTCAAGTCGAATGTCAGGCCTTGGCAGTGGTGGTCGCGACCGGGGGCGCCTTGGGCGCAGCGGCCGGGGCCTTCTTGCCCGTCGACGGGCGCACGCGGCCGTCCGAAGCCAGGTAGCCGAGCACGTCGTTCGCGAAGCCGCTCATCTGCTCCTGGATCGCCTTGTTGCGGCGCTGCAGCCAGTTGTAGGCAAGCACGGCCGGAACGGCGACGACGAGGCCGAGCGCGGTCATGATGAGCGCCTCACCGACCGGGCCGGCGACGGTGCCGATCGACGCGTCACCCGCCGCACCGATCTTGATCAGCGCGCGGAAGATGCCGACGACGGTGCCGAACAGGCCGATGAACGGCGCGGTCGAACCCACGGTCGCGAGGAACGCGAGGCCGCCGTTGAGCTGCGAGTTGATCGAGTCTTCCGAGCGCTTGAGCGAGCCGTGCAGCCAGTCATGCGCTTCGATCGGATCGGTCAGTTCCTTGTACTGGTCCTGCGCGGTCAGCGCGTCATCGACCAGCTGGCGATAGGCCGAGTCCTTCTCGAGCTTGGCAGCGCCTTCGCGCAGGCTGTTGTTGCTCCAGAACGACGCGCGGACGCGCTTGTACTGGTTGAGGATCTTCTGCTGCTCGAACACCTTGGTGAACAGGATGTAGAGCGAGAAGAAGAGCATCACCGTCAGGATGGTGGCGGTGCCCCAGGCGATCACGCCGCCTTCGTTCATCGCGTGCAGGATGTCGAAGTTGGTGGGCGGCGGGGCTCCGGCAGCGGCTCCGGCGGCGAGGATGGTCGTCAGCATGTTCAGTTCTTTCCCTTGCAAGAATGTTGGTCAGCGCGGGGGCGGCGGACCGGATTCACGTTCAACTACTCTTGGATCTGCCACCGGAAGCGGAGTGACTTGCGCCCGCCATTGGTGGGATTTCCGGCCGCGTCGAGCGCGGGCGAATAACGGCCGCGGCGCTCCACCAGACGACAGGTCGCCTGATCCAGTGCGGACGAGCCCGACGACGAACTGACGGTGCAGCCCTCGATTCGGCCTTGCGCATTCACGTTGAACGAGATGCCGACCGAACCCTGCTCGCCGGCGCGCAGTGCGGACGGCGGATAGTCGTCGTTGGTCACCCAGCTCGCCGGATTGCCCTTGGCAGCCGCGGCCTTGCTGATCGCCGGCGGAGGCGGCGGGGGCGGCGGTGCAGGCGGAGCCGGCGGCGCGGGCGGCGTCGGCGGCTGGCTCGGCGGGATCACCGTGGTGGTCGCGATCGGCGGTGCCACGCTCGGCACCGGAACGACGGACGGCGGCACGACGACCGTGGTCGGCGGCGGCGGAACCGGCGTGTCGGGCGGCGGCGGCGGAGGCGGCACCTCCTCCGGCGGAGGCGGCGGCTCTTCGATGTCGAAGACGTCCATCTGTTCCGCCTTCTTCTTGATATATTGGTAAGCGAGGCCGGTTACGAACACGTAACCCAATGCCGCCAGAATCACCGCCACGATCACGCTCGCGACGATACGGCTGCCTCCTACATCACGATCTGCGTAGGCCATTCAGCAACTTAACTCCTTCATTCGGCCGCGCCGTTGCCCGGCACCTTGGCATCTTTATCGGCGTGGCTCGACCGTGCAGTCGTCGCGCGACTGTCGGCAGAGGCGCGAGTCCTATCGCGGCGATTTGCGTGACGCAAACGCTTTGTCGGACGCAATAAACGTATAATCCGCCCATGGCAGAAATATTTCTGTATGCCGCAAGCACATTCGCCTAGGCTGGTGGCCATGTTCCGGACCCGTTTCGTTTTGCTTTCCGCCGCGATTGCCGCAACTTCGCCGCAATTGTTAACGTCCGCCTCTGCGCAGGCCGTTGCGCAACCCGCAACGATCGTCCCCCCCTATGCAGAAGTCGCCGATCTGATCCTCGACTCCCCCGTCGTGCTCGATGCGCAGGTGCGCAGCGCCGCGCGAATCAAGGGCGCGGAGGCCGCTAACGTCGCCGCAGGGCGCGTGCGCTACTATGTCGAGGCCGATGTGCTGGCGCTGATTCGCGCGCCCGGCGCGATGCCGACGCGGGTCGGCTATGTCGTCGACGTCCCGTTGGATAGCCGCGGCAAGGCGCCCAAGCTCAACAAGCGGCGCGTGCTGCTGTTCGCGCGTCCCGTTACGGGGCAGGCGACGATGGTGCAGCTCACCACGCTCGATTCGCAGCGCGACTGGTCGGCGGATCTCGACGCCCTGGTACGCCGCGTCGCGCAGGAAGTCGTCGCCCCTGGCGCGCCGCCCGCGATCACCGGGCTCGGCAATGCGTTCCATGTCCCCGGCACGCTGCCGGGCGAGGGGGAGACGCAGATCTTCGTCCAGACCGCGACCGGCGCGCCGATCTCGCTGTCGATCCTGCGCCGCCCGGGCGAGCAGCGCCGCTGGGCGGTGGCGCTGGGCGAGGTGGTCGACGATGCCGCCGCGCCGCCGCCGCGCGACACGCTATTGTGGTATCGCCTCGCCTGCGGCCTGCCGCGTGCGTTGCCCCAGGCGAGCACCGCGAACGAGGATCCGGCCAACGCCGCGCTGGCGCGCGAGGATTACGCATTCGTGCTACAGCAGCTCGGGGCCTGCCGCCGTTAGGCCCGTGCAGATCATGGGAGAAGGCCGATGCGATCCTTGCCGCTGGTTCCGCTGTTCGTGAGCCTGGCCGCCTGCGCCACGCCGCAGCCGGGCCCCGGCGCCGGCATGGTGACGCTGAACGGCACCGCGAGCTATCGCGAACGCATCGCGCTGCCGCCCGATGCGCGGCTGATCGTCACCGTCAGCGATGTGTCGCTCGCCGACGCGCCCTCGGTCACCATCGCGCAGACCGAGGTGAAGACCGAAGGCCGGCAGGTGCCGCTCCCCTTCGCGCTCAGCTATCACCCGGCACGGATCGAGCCGCGGCGCAGCTACGCGGTGGCGGCGCGCATTCTCGATGGCCGGGGCGAGCTCGCCTGGATCACCGACAAGCGCAATCCGCTGCCCCCGCCGGGCCAGCCGATCGAGCTCCGGCTGGTGCAGGTCCGGCGATAGCATTTGTTGGTGCCCTTACGGCGCGTGGCACCGACCCGCTCAAACGCGAACTAACGCCGGTGGCGCACCATGGTGATGCCGATCCTCTCGTCCGCCTCGGCAATGGCGAGCTTGACGATCTCGACCTGCACGCGCTGCACCCGCTGGTCGCCGGCGAACAGCGTCTCGGCGATATGATCCGCCACGCCCTCGATCAGCGTGAAATGCACGCCCTGCGGCAGCGCGGTCGAGGCGGCGTGCTTGAGGTCGAGATAGCTTTTCGACGCGCTCAGCGGCGTATCGGGCTCGAAATGCGCGGGCGGCACCATGTCGACGGTGATCGAGATGCGCAGCGGCTGCGGCAAATGGGTCTCCTCGGAATAGACGCCGGTGAGAACCTGAACCTCGAAGTCGCGGACCTGAAGCTGGAGAAGATCGTGCAAGAAACCATGCCTTCCGGAAGGATGCCGCGCCCATAGCAGAACGCGCGGCGGCGGAAAGCCTCTAGGCTGGTTGGATTCAGCAGCGCTGAACCAGACACTAAGCCCCCGCGCTGGGCCTCGCCGCCGCCGCCGCATGCCAGCGGCGCAGCTGCGCCAGCCGCTCGGGCACGACGAGCTTGGCGGCGCGCGCGAAATCGATCGTCACCAGCGCGGTGATGTCGGCGAAGCTGTAGCCGTCGCCCGCGATCCATTCGCGGTCCGCAAGGCGCGCGTCGAGCGCTTGCGCGAACCCTTCCCACATCACCGCGCCGCGCGCCGCGAGTTCGGGGATCTGCGCGACCGTCAGGCCCGCGCCGGGGATCGCGCGATCCTTGAACGCGGGCACGGTGTTGCGCAGCACATAGACCGCGGCGGCATAGCCGTCCGCCTCGATCCGCCGGGTCCAGCTTTCGATCCGGCCGATCTCGATCGGCGTCGTCCCGAACAAGGGCGGCTCGGGATGCAGTGCCTCGAAATAGCGGCAGATCGCGGCCGATTCGCACAGCACCTCGCCATCGTCGAGCTCGAGCGCGGGAACCGCGCCGCGCGGGTTGATGCGCAGATAGGCGTCGCCCAGATGCTCGCCGCCGCGCAGGTCGATCGCCTCGCACGGCACGTCGATGCCCTTCTCGGCAAGGAAGATGCGCACGCGGCGCGGGCTGGGCGCCCAGGGTGCGTCATAGAGCTTCATCGCGGGCCTCCTTGCGGAATCGCTTTGAGTCCATCCCGATGACGGCTAAAGGCGCGCGCCCCCGGCGTCCACCCCCGGCGGGCGGGAGACGCGATTGTTCGATCTGGTGCCGCTTGCCGATATGCCCGCCGGGGAAGTCGAATCGCTGCTCGACGCTGCGTTCGGCACGGATCGTCATGGCCGCACTGCCTATCGCGTGCGCGCGGGCATGCGCGCGATTCCCGAGCTGAGCTTCGCTGCGGTCGAAGGCGGCACGCTGGTCGGCAGCATCCAGTGCTGGCCGGTCGCGCTCGCCTGCGACGACGGCAGCCGCGTGCCGATGGTGATGGTCGGCCCGGTCGCGGTCTCGCCGGCGCGGCAGAATGTCGGCATCGGCCGCGCGCTGATGTGGAAGGCGATCGAGGTCGCCCAGCCACGCGGCGAGCCGCTCATGCTGATCGGCGATCCCGAATATTACGCCCAATTCGGCTTCGATGCGGAGGCGACCGGTCAGTGGCGCCTGCCCGGCCCGTTCGAGCAGCGCCGCCTGCTCGCGCGCGACCGCGCGCCGGACCGTGCCGGCATGGTCGGCCCGCGCTAGCGCGCATCGCGGCGGGAGGTTTGGTTCACGCGAAGGCGCAGAGGCGCAGAGAGCGCAAAGCTGGCATGCCCGGACGCGCGCAGCGCCCCCCTACTCTGCCGTTGCAGCACGCGCTGCCGTCGAACAATGCGGGCCGCTGAAGCGGCAGAACGACATCTCTGCGTCTCTGCGTGAACCAGCTTTCTCTTCCTCCTTCGCGCCTTCGCGCCTTGGCGTGAACAACCCCCTCTTCGTCGCCCGCCCTTTACCGGAACACGCAAATCAGCCTAACGGCTTGGCAATGCCGATGCCCGCCCAACCCGATCTCGCCAGCCTCTCCCTTGCGGAGATCGCAAGGCTGGCGGACGAGCAGAAGCTGCCTCCGGTCGCCAGCTGGGACCCGGCGCATTGCGGGCACAGCGACATGCGCATCGCGCGCGACGGCACCTGGTTCCACCAGGGGTCGCCGATCGGCCGCCCCGCGATGGTCCGGCTCTTCTCCACCATCCTGCGGCGTGAGCCGGACGGCCGGCATGTGCTGGTCACCCCGGTCGAGAAGCTCGACATCGATGTCGAGGACGCCCCCTTCGTCGCGGTCGAGATGAAGGTCGAGGGCGTCGGCGCGGATGCCGAGATCGCCTTCCGCCTCAACACCGGCGATCTCGTCCCCGCCGGCCCCGACCATGCCATACGGTTCGAGGAGCGCGAGGACGGCCCCCACCCCTATCTCCACGTCCGCGCGGGGCTCGAGGCGCTGATCGCGCGCCCGGTCTATTACGAGATCGCCGCGCTCGCGCTCGACAACGGCTCCAACCCGCCCGGCATCTGGAGCCGCAGCGCCTTCTTCCCGATCGAGCCGGCATGACGCTGCCCGTCAATTCACTGGCAGATCGCCTGCGCGCCGCGCTCGCCGCAGAACATGAGCATGCTCCCGTCCTCTTGTCGGGCGACCTGCGCGACGTGGCCGCGGAGAGCGACGGCGTGCCGACCCCCGCCGCCGTGCTGGTCGCCGTCACCGACCGGCCCGCGCCCGGCGTGATCCTGACCCAGCGCACCGATTCGCTGCGCCGTCATGCCGGGCAGATCGCCTTTCCCGGCGGCCGCATCGATCCCGGCGATGCCGATGCCGCCGCCGCGGCGCTGCGCGAGGCGCAGGAGGAGATCGGCCTGCCCCCGCACGCCGTCGAGCTGGTGGGCGAAGCCGACCGCTATCACACCGTCACCGGGTTCGAGGTGCAGCCGGTGGTCGGCGTGATCGCGCCCGACCTGATCTTCACCCCCCAGCCCGACGAGGTCGCCGCGGTGTTCGAGGTTCCGCTGGACTTCGTCCTCGACCCCGCGAACCATGTCGAGACCAGCGTCGAATGGCAGGGGCGGGACCGGCATTATTATGAGATCGCGTGGCGCGACCATCGCATCTGGGGGGCGACCGCGGCGATGCTGGTCAACCTCTCGCGGCGCCTGAGGTGGGCGCGATGATCCTCCCCGACGCAGCCTGGCGCCGCCAGCCCGGCCTCGATCGTCTCGCCGCGACGCTCGGCCCCGGCAATGCCCGCTTCGTCGGCGGGGCGGTGCGCGACACGCTGCTCGGCCTGCCCGTCACCGATGTCGACGTCGCGACCCCGCTTGCGCCGGAGGACGTCGTCGCGCTGCTCGAGCGCGCCGGGATCAAGGCCGTCCCCACCGGCATCGCGCACGGCACGATCACCGCGGTCAGCAGCGGCACGGTGATCGAGGTGACGACCTTGCGCCGCGACGTCTCGACCGACGGCCGCCGCGCCACCGTCGCCTTCACCGGCGACTGGCGCGAGGACGCGGCGCGGCGCGACTTCACGATCAACGCGCTCTACGCCGATCCGCACACGGGCGAGATCTTCGACTATTTCGGCGGCCTCGCCGATCTCGAGGCGCGCCACATCCGCTTCATCGGCGACCCGCTCCAGCGCATTGCCGAGGATCACCTGCGTATCCTGCGCTTCTTCCGCTTCCTCGCGCGCTTCGGCGATGCGCCCGACCAGGCCGCGCTCGACGCCTGCACCGCGCGCGCGAACGACCTGATGGCGCTCTCGCGCGAGCGGATCCGCGACGAGCTGCTGAAGCTCTTGGTCGCGCCCGATGCCGTGCGCGTGTTGCGGCTGATGGTCGAGCGCGACATCCTCAAGCCGGTGGTGCCGGAGATCGATAGGGCGGGCGTCGACCGGCTCGCAGCGCTTGCGGGATATGAGGCTGCGGCAGATCTCCCCCCGGAACCCGTCCGCCGCCTCGCCGCGGTCCTTCCGGCAGACGCCGCGGCCAACGAAGCGGTCGGCGCGCGGCTCAAGCTCTCCAACGCCGAGCGGCAGGCACTGGCGAGCGCGATCCGCGCCGATTTCGCCGAAGGCCCGCTCGCGCTCGCCTATCGCATCGGCCCCGATCGCGCGGCGGACCGGCTGCTGCTCGCAGGCGATGCGGCGGGGGCACGTCAGGCCGCAGGCTGGGTCCCGCCGCGCCTCCCGCTCAGCGGCGGCGCGTTGATCGGGCGCGGCCTGTCCAAGGGGCCGGACGTCGCGAAGGCACTCCGCCGGATCGAGGATCGCTGGATCGCGGAAGGCTTCCCCGGCGCCGAGCGCGCGGGTCAGATCGCCGACGCAGTGGTCGCCGAACTGCTGTCGCGCGGGTGAGATCGCCGTCTGAAACGGTGTTCCGCATTTGGATGACAACAGAGAGCAGGGATGATGGCGGAGAGCCGTCTCTCAAGCGGCGCTGCTGCTGTCGCGCGACAGCAGCGCATAGGCATCCGCCGCCGCCAGCGGGCGCGCATAGAGATAGCCCTGGCCATAGGTGCAGCCGAGCGCCGCGAGCGTCTGGGCAAGCTCGTTGGTCTCGACGCCCTCCGCGGTGGTCCGCATCCCCAGCGCCTGCGCCAGGCTCAGGATCGCGCGCACGATCGCGATCTTGTCGCGGTCGGCGAGCATGCCGGTCACGAAGCTGCGGTCGATCTTGAGCACGTCGATCGGCAGCCGCTGCAGATAGGCAAGGTTCGAATAGCCCGTGCCGAAATCGTCCATCGCCAGCGTCGTGCCGAGCGCCTTCAGCGCGTGCATCGTCCGCGCGATATGGTCGGGATCGGTGACCAGCGCGCTTTCGGTCAGCTCGAGCGTGATGCGGCGGCCGTCCACGTCATTGGCGGCAAGCGCCGCTTCGACCATCGGCGCGATCTGGTCGCGCTGCAGCTGGATCGCCGAGAGGTTGACCGCGACATTGACCCCGCAATCGCCGCCCGCGGCCGCATCCCATAGCGCGACGGTGCGCGCCGCCTCGTGCATCGCCCAGCGGCCGAGCGGGACGATCAGCCCGGATTCCTCGGCGACCGGGATGAAGTCGCCCGGCGGCACCACCTTCCCGCTTTCGGTGGTCCAGCGCGCGAGCGCCTCGAACGAGACGATCCGGCCGGTGGCAAGGTCGCAGATCGGCTGGAAGCTCAATGACAGCCCGCCATTGTCGATAGCGCGGCGAAGCTCGGTCTCGATGCTGAACTGCTGGCGCGCAAGGTCGAGCGCGAGCGTCTGGTAGATCTCGGTGCGCCCGCTCTTCTTGGCGCGCTTCATCGCGAACTGGGCGTGGCGGATCAGCTCCTCGGCATCCGCCACCGACTCGTCGCCCACCGCGATGCCGATCGAGCAGTCGACGCGGATCTCGAAGTCGGAGAGGCGGAACGGCGTGGTCAGCGCGTTCTGGATGCGCTTGGCGACATGGAAGGCATCGCTCGTCCCCTCGTCCAGCGCGAGTTGGATCGCGAATTCGTCGCCTCCCGTTCGCGCCAGCACGTCATGCGCGCGCAACGCCCCCTTGACGCGCCGCGCGACCGAAATCAGCAATTCGTCGCCCGAAAGCCCGCCCATGCACGCGTTCACGCGGCTGAACCGGTCGAGGTTGATGATGAGCACCGCGAATTCGCTCATCCCGCCGCGCTCGATCTCCTCCTCCAGCCGCTCGGCGAAGCCGGCGCGGTTGGGCAGGCCGGTCAGGCTGTCGCTCAGCATCTCGCGGCGCAGGCTGCGCTCGGTGCGCAGCTCGGAGGTCCGATCGATCAGCGTGACGAGGCAGCGCCCGTTCGCCTTGTTCGATGCACGCCGCGCCAGCTTGACCCGGAAGCGCCGGCAATCGACCGCTTCACCCAGCTCCCAATCCAGCTCCTGCTCGGTCGCGTCCGAATCGATGAAATCCGCGATCCGGGCGCCGAGCAGGCGGATCAGGGGCGACTGGTCGGCGATCGTGCCCAGCCCGGCGAGGCGGAAGGGGCGGTTCACCGTCTCGAAGGCGAAGCGGCCTTCCTTCCATTCGACCACCGCGGCGGCAACCGGAAGCATGTTGAGGATCTGCGCCGCGCCGCTCGGGCCAAGCAGGCGCGCGTCCTCGCCCTCGACCGGGATGGAGGGGCGCACGGTCTTGTCCTTGCTTCGGCGGGACAGCAGCATCACTGAGGGGTGCTACCGCGATTTGGTTAAGAGCGGCTAAAGGCGAAGCGGCAAAAGCACCCGATTCAGAAGCGGTTATCGCGCGGGAAGCCCATCGGCGGCATCCGTCCCGCAGCGCCGCGCGCGGCGCGCCACGGCGCCAGGTCGGTCTCGCTGCGCGTCCGCCCCTGCTCGCCGCCCATCCGCCAGGACAGGCCGTCGGCAAAGCGGAAGGTGACCGCGTCGCTGAGCCCGCCGTCGCGATAGCGCTGCAGCTGCACCCCCTGCCCCCGCGCCAGCTCGGCCAGCTCGGTCATCGGGAACACCACCAATTTCCGGTTGTCGCCGATCGCCGCGACATAATCGTCCTCGGGCCTGACCGGCTTGACCAGCTTGAGCACCGCGCCGGTGCGCGGCGTCACCACCTGCTTGCCCTTGCGCGTCTCGGCGATCACGTCCTCGGTCTTGACCAGGAAGCCGCGCCCGTCGCTCGCCGCGACCAGCAATTTCGCCGCCGCGCTCGCGGGCAGCAGCCCGGCGATGCCGGTGCCGCCGTCAAGGTCGATCATCAGCCGCACCGGCTCGCCGAACCCGCGCCCGCCGGGCAGCTTGTCCGCCGCCAGCGTGTAGAAGCGGCCATTCTCCGCCGCGAGCAGCAGCTTGTCCGTCGTCTGCGCGTGAAAGGCGATGAACGGGCCGTCGCCTTCCTTGAACTTGGCGGCGTCGGCGCTGGCCAGCTCGGCATGCCCCTTCATCGCGCGGATCCAGCCGCGCTGCGACAGGATCACGGTGATCGGCTCGCGCTCGATCATCGCCTCCAGCGGGATCTCGCGCGCCGGCGCTGCCTCGGCGACCAGCGTCCGCCGCGCGCCCAGCGCGGTCTCCGGGCCGTAGCGGTCGCGGATCCTGGTGAGGTCGCGCTTCATCCGCGTCCGCTGGCGCGCGTCGCTCGACAGCAGCGCCTCCAGCTCGGCCTGCTCCTTGGCCAGCGCCTCGCGCTCCTTGCGCAGCTCCATCTCCTCGAGCTTGCGCAGTGCGCGCAGCCGCATGTTGAGGATCGCCTCGGCCTGGCGGTCGGTCAGCTCGAACTCGGCCATCATCACCGGCTTGGGCTCGTCCTCGGTGCGGATGATCTGGATCACCCGGTCGAGGTTGAGATAGGCGATGATATAGCCGTCGAGCAGCTCCATCCGGTCGGCGATCTTGGCCAGGCGATGCTCGGACCGGCGGCGCAGCACGATGAACTGGTGGTCGACCCAGGCGGACAGCGCCTGTCTGAGGCTCATCACCCGCGGCGTGCGCGTATGATCGAGCACGTTGAGGTTGAGCGGCACCCGCACTTCGAGGTCGGACAGGCGGAACAGGCTCTCGATCAGCGTGTCGGGATCGACGGTGCGCGCGCGCGGCTCCAGCACGATGCGGATCTCGGCATCGGATTCGTCGCGCACATCGGCCAGGATCGGCAGCTTCTTGTCGTTGATCAGCGCCGCGATCTGCTCGATCAGCTTGCCCTTCTGGATGCCGTAGGGGATCTCGGTGACGACGATCTGCCAGGTGCCGCGCCCCTGGTCCTCCAGCGCCCATTTGGCGCGGACGCGGAAGCCGCCGCGGCCGGTGGCATAGGCCTCGGCGATCGCCGCGGGGCTATCGACGACGATGCCGCCGGTCGGGAAGTCCGGCCCGCGCACCAGCTCCAGGATCTGCGCGTCCTCCGCCCTGGGCTGGTCGATCAGCAGGATCGCGGCGTCGATCAGCTCGGCGGCGTTGTGCGGCGGGATGCTCGTCGCCATGCCCACCGCGATGCCGCTGGCGCCGTTGGCGAGCAGGTTGGGGAACAGGCCCGGGAACAGCTCGGGCTCGTTCTCCTCGCCATTATAGGTCGGCTTGAACTCGACCGCGTCCTCGTCGAGCCCGTCCATCAGGTCGATCGCGACCTGGGTCAGCCGCGCCTCGGTATAGCGATAGGCGGCCGCATTATCGCCGTCGATATTGCCGAAATTGCCCTGCCCGTCGACCAGCGGGTAGCGCAGCGCGAAGGTCTGCGCGAGCCGCACCATCGCGTCGTACACCGACTGGTCGCCATGCGGATGGTATTTGCCGATCACGTCGCCCACGACGCGCGCGCATTTCTTGTAGCCCTGGCTCGGATCGAGCCGCAGCAGCCGCATCGCCCACAACAGCCGCCGGTGCACCGGCTTCAGGCCGTCGCGCACGTCGGGGAGCGAGCGCGCGGTGATCGTCGACATCGCATAGACGAGGTAGCGCTCGCTCAGCGCGCTATCGAACGGGGCATCGACGATCTGGTCAAACGGGTCGGAAAGGTCGGTGGACATCCGGGGTCGATAGCAGGGCGATTGCAGCCTTGCGAGGGGGCGCCACGCGCCGGCGGGTTAGGAATTCGGTTCACGCGAAGGCGCGAAGGCGCGAAGGCGCGAAGATGTTGTGCTGCCGCGCAGTGGCCTTCATTCCCCGATCGATCCAGCATGGCGCGAAGGCGGGGAAACATGGGGCGCTTCGCGCCGCGAGAAGACATCTTCGTGTCTTTGTGCGAAAAAAATTCCTCCTCTTACTTCTCTTCGCGCCTTCGCGCCTTCGCGCCTTCGCGTGAACCAACCTTCTCCAAACCCTCTCCGCCGATCGCCAACCGCCGCTCATCCCGGCGGCACCAGCGCGCCATAGGGATCGTCCCCCAGCGACGCGCGCACATCGGCGAGCAGCCAGTCGCGAAAGGCGCGGATCTTGGGCAGGTTGCGCTTGTGCTCCGGATAGACCAGCCAGAAGCTGTTCTTGTAGTACACCATTTCCGGCAGCACCTGCACCAGCCGCCCCTCTGCGATCGTCGACAGCCACATCGGCGGGGACAGCATCGCAAGGCCATGCCCGGCAACCGCGGCGTTGCCGATATGCACCTGCGACTGGAAATCGACGCCCGGCTGCGACGCCACCACCGCATCGCCGAACACCGATCGGAACCACAGATCCCACCAGCTGTCGTCGGGCGACACGCGCGGCAGGCCGAGCAGGTCGGCGGGCGAGCGGATCGGCGGATGCGCCGCGAGAAACTCCGGGCTCGCCATCACCGTGAACGGCATGCGCATCAGGAAATGCGAGACCAGCCCCGGCCACGGCCCATGCGCGCCGCGGATCGCGACATCGGCATCGCTCGCGGCAAGGTCGATGATCTCGTCCGACACCAGCACCCGCACCGCGAGCTCGGGCCGGGCGACCTGGAAGCTGCCCAGCCGCCGCGCCAGCCAGTTGGTCGAGAAGGTGCCGGGTGCGGAGATCGTCATCACCGCCTCGTCCTCGGCGCGCGCGCTGGCAAAGGCTTCTGACAGGCCGTCCAGCGCCGCGCTCACCTGCGGCGCGATGCGCTCCCCGGCGGGCGTCAGCACCACCCCGCGCCCGCTCTTGCGGAACAGCGCGATCCCCAGCCGTTCCTCCAGCAGCTTCACCTGATTGCTCACCGCCGCCTGGGTCATCCCCAGCTCCTCGGCGGCCCGGGTAAAGTTGCCCCGCCGCGCCGCGGCCTCGAAAACCCGGACGGCGGCAAGTGGCGGAAGCTGGCGCATCGCCGATTCATAATCTCCAATGATGGTTCGCGTCGATCCTTTTGTTGGTCCTGCGCAACGGAAGCCGCCATTTCAGCGCTCGGGAACAGGCCCCTCGAACATTGGGAGCAAGACGATGCACGAACCCTATGCAGACCGCTTCTGGGCGGAGAACCATCAGGTGCTGAGCGACGGGATAGACCGCGGTTTCTCGCAGATCGGCAAGGCGCTTCGCCGCCTCATCGGCCGCGTGGTGCCGCCCGACGCGAGCGAGGCGGCGCGCAAGCGGACCTATTGCATCGGCTGAGCCGAGGCAGGGCGCAAGACGTGGTGCCGATCCATAGCGATTGGTCATCGATCAAATGTGGCGAAAAAAGGGCATTGCCGAACACCCTCCAATGTGATGTTCTATCACTGCACGACGAGTCGTGCCTTGTGAGCGATGAAACGAGCATTATCGGAGAGGGAGTACGGCCATGCGATGGACTTCGGGTTCGGCACTTCTGGTTCTGGCATTGGCGACCGCAGGCTGCGGCCCGGCCCCGCAGGGCGAGAGCCGGTCGGGATCGGAAGGGTTGACGGCGCAGGAACGGCCAGCCGCCGAACCGGCGCGGGAAGTCGTGGCCGACGTCGCTTCTGGACCCGCCGGCATCGCCGTCACCGCGGCTCCCGGCGTCGCCTTCAACTATCACTACGCCTTCTCGCTCCCCGCCGCCCGGATCTCCGCCGCGCAGGAGGGGCATGCCGCGGCGTGCGAGAAGCTCGGCATCGCCCGCTGCCGCATCACGGGCATGCGCTACCAGCTGCTCGGCGAGGACCGGGTCGAGGCGATGCTGGCGTTCAAGCTCGATCCCACCCTCGCCCGGCAATTCGGCAAGGAAGGCATCGCCGCGATCCAGAAGGCCGAAGGCACGCTGATCGATGCCGAGATCACCGGCACCGATGCCGGCGCGGAGATCACCCGCCTCGCCGCCGAGCGGGCGCGCGCGCAGGAGGAACTCGCGCGGATCGACCGCGAGCTCGCCCGCTCCGGCCTGCCCGCCAGCGAGCGCGCCGAGCTGCAACGCCAGCGCGCCGAGATCGCCCAGCGGATCGAGGGCGCGCGCAGCGCCAGCAGCGAGCAGCGCGAATCGCTCGCCAACACGCCGATGACCTTTGACTATCGCTCGGGCCGCGCCGTCCGCGGCTTCGATGCCGGCGCGCCGCTCACCAGCTCGCTCGACCTGCTCGCCGCCTCGGCGCAGGCGACGCTCGCCTTCGTGCTCGGCGCGATCGCGGTGCTCGGCCCGCCCGCGCTGGTGGCGCTGCTCGGCCTGCTCGTCTGGCGCCGCTTCCGCCCGCGCGTGCGCCGCCCCAAAGCGGCGGAGGTTGAGGCCAGTGACTAAGGCGGGCACGGCGGCTGGAATAATCCTCCCCCGCCAGGGGGAGGTGGCGCCGAAGGCGACGGAGGGGGAGGACTCCCAACCAACGTTATCGCGTCCGCCCCCTCCGTCAGCCTCTGGCTGACACCTCCCCCTGGCGGGGGAGGATCGAAACGGGCCTCTCGGCCCAACCTCCAATTGCACCCAGGGCCTGCTTCCGATATAGGCCCACGCCAAGCCCCGGCGTCCGCGCGAAACCCAAGCGCCGCCGGGGCACCGTGTTTCTGAAGGACCGCAGCACCGATGGCACGCCGCCGCCAGATCTACGAGGGCAAGGCCAAGATCCTCTACGAAGGCCCCGAACCCGGCACGCTGATCCAGTATTTCAAGGACGACGCCACCGCGTTCAACGCCCAGAAAAAGGGCACGATCAGCGGCAAGGGCGTGCTCAACAACCGCATCAGCGAGCATATCTTCACGCTGCTGGGCAGCATCGGCATCCCGACGCACTTCATCCGCCGCCTCAACATGCGCGAGCAGCTGATCCGCCAGGTCGAGATCGTCCCGATCGAGGTCGTCGTGCGCAACGTCGCCGCCGGCTCGCTGTCGAAGAAGCTCGGGATTGAGGAAGGCACGCAGCTCCCGCGCACCATCGTCGAATATTATTTCAAGGACGATGCGCTGGGCGACCCGATGGTCACCGACGAGCATATCCTGTGCTTCGGCTGGGCCAGCCAGGAAGAGCTGCACGACATGGCCGACATGGCGATCCGCGTGAACGATTTCATGTCGGGCCTGTTCGCCGGCATCGGCATCCGGCTGGTCGACTTCAAGCTCGAATTCGGCCGCATCTGGGACAACGACTACAGCCGCATCATCCTCGCCGACGAGATCAGCCCCGACGGCTGCCGCCTGTGGGACATGGTCAGCGGCGAGAAGCTCGACAAGGATCGCTTCCGCCGCGATCTGGGCGGCGAGGTCGAAGCCTATCAGGAAGTCGCCCGCCGCCTCGGCCTGCTGCCCGAAGGCGCCGATTCGGCGGTGCTCGACCTCGAAAGCCACCGCAAGCGCCGGGGCAAGTAAGCCCCGGCCTGCCCGCCTGGGGCGGATCGGCATTTGGACACCAGTCCTCCCCCGCCAGGGGGAGTGTCAGGTTGACCGTGCCCCGCACGGTCAAGGATCGTCCGGGGGACGATCCGACCTGACACTCGCCGAAGGCGACGGAGGGGGAGGAAGCGAACCGCTGATGTTCCGCTGCCCGCTCCCTCCGTCAGCCTGCGGTCGATACCCCCTGGGGAGGATTGAACACTAGATATCGATCCGCCCTACCCCTGCGCCTTCATCCCGGCGATGATCCCGAAGATGAACGAACAGATCAGCGCGATCGTCGTCATCCCGCCCGGGTCGGTCCAGCCGAAATAGCCGCGGCCGAACGCCATCAGCGCCACGAACAGCGCGATTGCCAGAAACGCCATTGCACGCACTCCCCCGGTCGCGCCCCCGCGGGCGCGACTCGGCAGCGCCGAGTGTCGCCGCGGCCGGTAAACGACTGGTGAAGCCCCTTGCGTTCCCGCCTGAGTGCGGCACCGGCCCGCTCCCCCACCAGTGTGGGGTGAACAGCGCCCCGCGCTGTTCAGGTCATGCTGGGGGCATGACCGGCCCCACACTCCCATATGATACTGCCGTTGGGTGGCCGGGTGGGGGAGCGGGCGGAGCAGCCCAAGGTTCCGGCGATGCGAAGCATCGGTGGAATGGCTGCGGAGGGTGGTGCCGTTCGGCAACGCCGAACACCGGGCTTGAACCTGCGCGCTACCCGGCCCATAGGGCGCGGCAAATCCCCGGAGGCAAATCCATGAAGCTGCGCATCGTCGTCACCCTCAAGAACGGCGTGCTCGACCCGCAGGGCAAGGCGATCGAGCATGCGCTCGGCTCGCTCGGCTTCTCGGGCGTGGGCGAGGTTCGCGTCGGCAAGCTGATCGAGCTCGACGTGGCGGACGGCACCAGCGATGCGGACATCGACGCGATGTGCCAGAAGCTGCTCGCCAACACCGTGATCGAGAATTACCGGGTGGAAAAGCCATGAAGACCGCGGTCATCGTCTTCCCCGGCTCCAACTGCGACCGCGATCTCGCCGTCGCGATGGAGAGCGTCACGGGGGTCAAGCCGTACATGGTATGGCACGGCGAGAGCGAGCTTCCGCAAGGCCTCGGCCTGATCGCGCTACCCGGCGGCTTCTCCTATGGCGACTATCTGCGCTGCGGCGCGATCGCGGCGCGCTCGCCGGTGGTGAAGGCGGTGGTCGCCGCGGCCGGGCGCGGCACGCCGGTGATCGGCATCTGCAACGGCTTCCAGGTGCTGACCGAGACCGGGCTGCTGCCCGGCGCGCTGATGCGCAACGAAGGCCTCAACTTCGTGTGCCGCGACGTGGATTTGACGGTCGATAACAGCCAGACGATCTTCACCAGCCGCTATGCCGCGGGCGAGACGCTGTCGGTCCCGGTCGCGCATCACGACGGCAACTATTTCGCCGACAAGGAGACGCTCGACCGGCTCGAGGGCGAAGGCCGCGTCGCCTTCCGCTATGCCGGCGACGTCAACGGCTCGGCACGCCAGATCGCGGGCATCGTCAACGCAGGCGGCAACGTGCTCGGCATGATGCCGCACCCGGAGCGCAAGATCGAGGCCGCGCATGGCGGCACCGACGGCCGCCGCCTGTTCGAGGGGCTGCTCGAAGCGGTCGCCTGACCGCCCGCCGGCACGGCGGTTCGGCCGGCCCCGCTTCGCCCTCCGCGACGCGGACTCGCATCGGCGGCACCGCAGCGCATCGGGCGTGGCGATGCTCCACCTTCCCCACCGCAACGCGGAAACGCGATTCCGGCAAAAGCAAACTTCGTCACCGACTTGTTCCACTTTCCCCACCGTGCGCCCGCACCGCCGGGCGCGCCAAAGCCCCTTGACTCCGACGCAAAAATAACCTATATGGTTATCGTGATATGCGATTCTGGAACAATCTGGTGGCACGGGCGAGCAGCAGGATCGCGCTCGGCCAGAGCATCGTATTCCAAATGTCCTTCCAATTGCCGGAAGGAACGATTCGGCGCCCTTCGGCGACCGAATCCCAAAGGTCCCACGCCTCGCCCGCCAGCGCGGCGGCGAGCGCCGCCGCCCATGGCTTCCAGCTTCTGAGCGGCCAGCGAAAGGCCAGCGCCGCGGCGAAGAAGACGATCAGCCCGACATGGATGTGCAACGCATCCTTGGCGAGGCCGGTGGCATCGACCAGCCAGAACTTGGCCGCCTGGAAAACGCTGTCCTTCATTCAAGCCTTCATTCAGACGCGGGTGCGGAAGGGCGTGAAGTTGGTGCCCTCGTCGAACACGTCCACGCCCTCGCGCCGCTTGAGGAAGCCGACCACGGCATAGGTGACCGGGGTGAGCACGACTTCCCACAGCACCTTGAGGCCCCAGTTGGTGAGCATCACCGTCACCACCTGCCCGGTCGTCCACTCGCCGAGAAAGGCGAGCGGGTAGAAGATCAGGCTGTCGACGCCCTGGCCGAACACCGTCGATCCGATGGTGCGGCTCCACAGATGCCTGCCCGCGGTCAGGATCTTCATCCGCGCGAGGACGTAGGAATTGACGAACTCGCCCGCCCAGAAGGCGATCACCGACGCGCCGACGATGCGCCACACCTGCCCGAACGCGGCCTCATACACCTCCTGCCCGCCCCAGCCCGGCGCCGGCGGCATCACGACGATCACCCAGCACATGACGGCGGCGAACACCGTCGCGCCGAACCCCGCCCAGATCACGCGGCGGGCACGGGCATAGCCGTAGATCTCGGTCAGCACGTCGCCGAGGACGTAGGAGAGCGGAAAGAACAGGATGCCGGCGCCGAAGGTCAGCCCGCCGAGCGTCGCGACCTTGGCCGCGCCGACCACGTTGGAGAGGACCAGCACGACGCAGAACGCCGCCATCACGAAATCATAATAGCGGAAATGCCCGCCCGCGACCTGGCCTGCATTGATCCGTACCGGCGCCGCTTCGTCGTTCATTGCCCGCCCCTTCGCATGGTGCGGCGGACTATATGGCGGTTCACGCGCCGCGCAATCCGCGCTAACGCACGGCCAGCGCGCGCCCGTAGCTCAGCTGGATAGAGCACGAGCCTTCTAAGCTTGGGGCCGCAGGTTCGAATCCTGCCGGGCGCGCCAGCCCTCCTTCCGGCACCATATTCAGGCAGAGGCTCCGCGTGTGGGGACGCCGGCCGGTCAGCGTCCGCGAGCCTTCTTCGCACCGCCGCATCCTTGGCGCCGCTCAACGCAATGTTTATTGCCTACTTATCAGATAGGAATAGGATCGTCGCATGGAGTCGTCATTTTGGAGAAACGGGCATGTCCATTTTCTCGCCCCATGACGTGAATTCGCCGATCGTCCTCACCGTGCCGGGTCTCGGCGGATCGGGGCCTTCGCACTGGCAGAGCCTGTGGGAGGAATCGCGTCCGGATACTCGCCGGGTGGAGCTCGGCATGTGGAGCACGCCGCACCGCAACAGCTGGGTGACCAAGCTCGATCAGGCGATCCGCGAGGCGCAGGCGCCCGTGGTGCTCGCCGCGCACAGCCTGGGCTGCCTGGCGGTCGCCTGGTGGGCGGAGCTGGCGGGGCAACCCTATGGCTGGCCGGTGGCGGGTGCGCTGCTGGTGGCGCCGGCCGATGTGGATGGCGGGGAGCATCCGGCCCTACGCGCCTTTGCGCCCTCCCCATCCAGGCCGCTGCCCTTCCCCTCGATCCTGGTAGCGAGCACCGACGATCCGTGGGTGCATATCGACCACGCCCGCAATCTCGCCGCCAACTGGGGCAGCGTGTTCGTGGACGCGGGCGCGCAGGGCCATCTCAACGCCGACAGCGATCTCGGCTGGTGGCAGGAGGGCCAGGTGCTGCTCGACCGCGTGCTGGATGCCGCGAGCGACCGGCGCGGACGCTCGCGGCGGGTGGAGCAGCACACCGTGCTGGCGGTCAACGCGACCGACGCAGCGCAGCGCCACTATCTGGGCTAACCTCTCCCGCAGCGCGGTCCGGGCGCACCCAAGCGCGTCCGGGCTGCGCGCCCTCGCAATTCAGTGGAGGGGAATCAGGCCCGCGCCCCGCCCTCGGCCGGCGCCTCGTTCCAGCGCAGCGCCTTCAGCACGGTATCGACGATGTGCGGGGCGTTGAGGCCGGCCTCGTCATATTGCAGCTCGGGCTTGTCCTGATCTTGGAAGATGTCGGGCAGGCGCATCGTGCGCAGCTTGAGGCCGTTGTCGATCAGTCCTGCGTCGCTCGCCATCGTCAGCACATGCGCGCCAAGACCGCCGATGGCGTTCTCCTCGATCGTCACCGCCACCTCATGCGTCGTCAACAGGCGACGGATCAGCGCTTCGTCGAGCGGCTTGGCGAAACGCAGATCGGCGACGGTGGTGGAGAGGCCCTTGGCCTCGAGCATCTCAGCAGCCTTGAGCGCCTCGGCGAGGCGCGTGCCGAGCGAGAGGATCGCGACCTTCTTGCCTTCACGCACGATGCGGCCCTTGCCGATCTCGAGCAGCTGCGGCTCGGGCAGCGGCACGCCGGTGCCGTTGCCGCGCGGATAGCGCACCGCGATCGGGCCGGCGTCATACTCGGCGGCGGTCCGGGTCATGTGGACCAGCTCCGCCTCGTCGGCGGCCGCCATCACCACGAAGTTGGGCAGCGTCGCGAGATAGGTGACGTCGAAGCTGCCGGCGTGCGTCGCACCGTCGGCGCCGACGAGGCCGGCGCGATCGATCGCGAAGCGCACCGGTAAGTTCTGGATGGCGACGTCGTGGACGACCTGATCGTAGGCGCGCTGCAAAAAGGTCGAATAGATGGCGCAGAAGGGCCGCATGCCCTGCGCGGCGAGGCCCGCGGCGAAGGTGACGGCGTGCTGCTCGGCGATGCCGACGTCGAAGGCGCGGTCGGGATGCGCCCTGGCGAACTTGTCCACGCCGGTGCCGGACGGCATCGCCGCGGTGATCGCGCAGATCCTGGGATCGGTCTCGGCGAGCTTGGCGAGCGTCTCGCCGAACACGTTCTGATAGGCGGGCGGCCCCGGCGGCGCCTTGGCCTGCGCGCCGGTGATGACGTCGAACTTCTGGACGCCATGATATTTGTCCGCCGCGGCCTCGGCCGGGGCATAGCCCTTGCCCTTCTTGGTCACGACATGGACCAGGATCGGGCCCTGCTCGCTGTCGCGGACATTCTCGAGCACCGGGATCAGGTGATCGAGATTGTGGCCGTCGATCGGGCCGACATAATAGAAGCCCAGCTCCTCGAACAGCGTGCCGCCGGTGACCATGCCGCGGGCATATTCCTCGGTCTTCGACGCCGCGTTGGTCAGGCGGCGCGAGATGCGGCGCGTGATCTTCTTGGCGAGGCTGCGCAGTCCCAGATATTCGGACGAGGACACGACGCGCGCGAGATAGGCCGAAAGCCCGCCCACCGGCGGCGCGATCGACATGTCGTTGTCGTTGAGGATGACGAACAGGCGATTGCCCGCCTGTTCGGCATTGTTCATCGCCTCATAGGCCATGCCTGCGCTCATCGCCCCGTCGCCGATCACCGCGCTGCCGCGGCCGGGCGTGCCGGCGAGCTTGTTCGCGACCGCGAAACCGAGCGCCGCCGAGATTGAGGTC
>NZ_DASWTG010000041.1:0-67250 GCF_036402235.1 Sphingomonas sp.
GGAGGTCATCGGTGCCGATCAGGTCGGCGGATGCCCCGCCCGACGCGCTGCCCGATGCCGCGCCGCTGCCCGACAGCCCGGCGCGACGGCCGAGCGCGCTGGTCTGGTTGTCGAGCGTGCCGCCGATGCTGCCATCGGCCCGGCCGCTCGCGCTTGCCTTGCCGCTGCGGCGGTCGATGCTGCGGTCGACCTCGGCCGATCCGCGGGCGCGCTTGGCGGCGCGGGTGGTGGATTCGACGGGTGCGTCGAGCCGGTCGAGCGGTACGCGCTCCAGCGGGCGGCTGATCGGGCGATCGAGCATGCTCCCGCCAGGTCGGCTGAGCGTGCCGCCCAGCGTGCCGCCGATCTGACCGCCGAGGCCGCCGGTCAGGCCGCCGCCATTGCCGCCCAGCAGCTGAGCCGAAGCGGGCGCCGAAAGGGTGAGGGCCGCGACCGCGGCGGCCGAAAGGAACAGGGTTTTCATCGCTTCCTCCATCGTCCGCGCGCCGGGCTTTGCGGCGCGCTTCACATGGGGAACGGATGCGGCTGCGGGTTTAATCCGAAGAAAGTTTCAGCGCGGGCGGGTGGCGCAATCGCCGCAGATCAGCCCTCGACCGAACTGCTTGTCGGCGCCGCGCTTGCCGAGATCCTTCGCCTCGCCGTCGAGCCTGCGGATCGCCGCGTCGATCCCGCCGCTGCCGAGATGCGCCGAAAGCCGTGCCGCGACGAAGGGCGCGGCATAGGAGGTGCCGCGCACTCGCCGCGCCCGTCCGCCCGCATCCGCCGCCAGCAGGTCCGCGCCCGGCGCGGCATAGTCGATCTTGAGCGCACGACCCGCCTCGATCAGCGGGCGCCCGCGGGCATCCACGCCCGTAACGGCGATCGCCTGCGGGTAGGACGCGGGGTAAGCGGGCGGGGCGGCGGGACCGTCATTGCCCACCGCCGCGACCACTATCGTCCCCAGCCGCCGTGCCGCGGCGACCACCCGCGCGAGCAGCGCGTTGGGCGGGCCCGTCAGGCTGACCACCACCACCGGGACTTTCTGGCGCACCATCCAGGCGACCGCCTGGCCGATCGCCGCAGCGTTGCCGCCCGCCGGATCGGTGCCATAGATATCGGCGACAAGGAGCTGCGTTCCCGGCGCGCTCGCGCGGATGCCACTTCCTCCTGCAAGCAGCGAGGCGATCGCCGCGGCGTGATCGTTCGCGCGCGGCGCGCCAGCGGCGAATCCCTGTTGCGCGGCAAGCGCCGCCGTCCCCGCGCGCACGCCGCCGTCGATGATCCCGATCCGCCCCGCCGCGCTCGCCTGTGGCGGAGCCGCCGCGGATGTGGCTGGCATCGTTGCGCCGCCGCTTGCGAAATACAGCGGATCGGCGCTGACCTCGCGCCCGCCCGCCACCTTGCGCAGTTCGCGCAGTGCCCGCCCGATCGCCATGCCGCGCGGCGTCTCGAACCGCGCATAGGCGATGCCCAGCTCGTCCAGCTCGACGCGCTCGATCAACCGGAATCCCCGCCCCGCTGCCGAGTCGATCACCGGGCGATCAGCATCGAGCATCACCAGCTCGCGTGCGCGGACTGCATTGCCCTCGGGATCGAGCGTGATGCGGTCGGGATGGCGGCGGACCAGCGCGCGCGTCCGCTCGACCTGCGCTCGGGCCAGCGATTGCGCGTCGTCGAGCGCGCGGTCGAGATCGCCGATCCCGCCCCTCACGCGATCCACCGCACCGCCGAGCGGGGGCACCGAAGGCAATTGCGGCAGCAGCTGCGCGCTCCCCGGCAATGCGAGGAGCAGCAACCCTCCGGTGACGATCCGTGCCAGCCACATGCCCTGCATCCTAGACTTGCGAATTTTCCGCGTCATGCTGGATGAAACGTGCGGCGGCATCCGTTTCATCCCGGCAAGCGAAAAGGCTTCACGGATTGCGCTTTGAGGACGAATTGCTGGGCCATCTGCCGCGGTTGCGCCGCTTCGCGCATGCGCTCGCCCGCAGCGCGGCGGATGCCGACGACCTGCTTCAGGCATCGGTCGAGCGCGCGCTTCTCAAACGCGACCAGTGGGAGCCGGGAACGCGACTGGATAACTGGATGTACCGACTGATGCGCAACCTCTGGATCGACACCGTCCGCGCCGAAACCCGCCGCGGCGAGACCTTCGTCCCCCCCGAAGCCGGGGAACGCGTCGGCGCCGCGGGCGAACAGGAAATGGCGGTCGAGCTGGGCAAGGTCGCCCAGGCGATGCGTACCCTGCCCCCCGAGCAGCGCGAGGCGGTGGCACTCGTGGTGATCGAGGGCTTTGCGTACAAGGAGGCCGCCGCGATCCTCGACATCCCGATGGGCACGCTCACCTCGCGCCTGGTGCGCGGGCGGGAGGCGTTGATGGCACGGCTGGGAGAAGCGGCATGACGATCGGTCCCGAAATGCTGATGGCCTATGCCGATGGCGAGCTGGACCCGATCGCGGCCAGGCGCGTCGAGACGGCGATCGCCGCCGACCCCGCGCTCGCCGCTCAGGTCGAGCAGCATCGCAAGCTCACCGCATCGCTCCGCGCTGCGTTCGAGCCGGTCGCCGCCGCATCCGTCCCGTCTTCGGTAGAGGCCATGCTGAGCGCGTCCGCCAAGGTCGTCCCGCTCGCTCCCAGGCCGGCCCGCCGCGAGCGCCCCTTCTGGATGGGTGCGGTCGCCGCGAGCCTGGTCGCGGGACTTCTCGCGGGGCCGCTCGTCCTCCCGCGCGATCCCGGCGGCGTCGCGATGCGCGACGGGACCGCGATCGCGAGCGGCGAGGTCGCGAAGGCGCTCGCCACCCAGCTCGCATCGGCGCAGGCGCCCGATGCGCCGGTGCGCGTCGGTGTCACCTTCCGCGACGGCGCGCAACGCTGGTGCAGGACCTTCGAATCCGGCGCGACCGGCGGCATCGCCTGCGCGCAGGGCGAGGACTGGCGGATCGAGCGGCTCTATGGCGGCGTGTCGCAGCGGGACGCGGCCTATCGGCAGGCCGGTTCCCCCGCCGCGGCGATGATGGCCGATGCGCAGGCGATGATGGCCGGCGACCCGCTCGACGCCGCCGCCGAGAAGGCCGCGCGTGATGCGGACTGGAAGTAAAGCCGCTCCTCGCGAGAACTAATCCCGCGGGCCCGCCGCCTCGATCACCTTGCGCGCCTCGGCCGGCCAGTCGCGGTCGGGGACGAGGAAGTTGCCGCGCGCGTCGTTGCCGATCTCAGGCAACCAGCGCCCGCCGGTCGACATCGAATTGTGCCAGTTTCCCGAGGCGCGGTTGTCGGTCGAGATCTTGCGGCGGTACATCTTGCCGGCGGTGTTGATGTTGAGCCACTTGCCGCCGGTCTCGACGACGTTGCCGGTCACGGTGAAGTGCTTGCTGCCCTCGTCGAGATAGATGCCGATGCGGTTCGAGATGTCGAAGATGTGGTTGTTGCGGATCACCGAATTGGGGTTGGCCGAGAGGTTGTAGATCGCCCCGCCATCCTCGTACCACAGCTTCACGCCATGGATGCGGTTGCCCTCGACCAGGGTGTTCTTGAGCGTGGTCGGCGTCGTGAACTTGGGGTTGTGGACATAGCCCTTCTGGTTCTCGTCGTAATTCGGGTTGCCGCCCGCGTCGTTATAGCCCCAGCCCCAGCCGACCGCGATCGCATCGTATGGCGCGTCCGAGATGTCGTTGTGGCGGATCGTCGCGCCGTCGATGTACGTCGTCAGGATCGCGGCATTGTCCTTATAGTCCTGGCTGACGGTGACGACCGTGTTGTCCTCGATCACGAGGTTGCGGTTGATCAGGTTGGGGTCGGTCGGGTGATGCGCGTCGGTGCGCACCCCGCCCGCCATGATCGCGCCGCCGGCGAGGACCGAGAAGCGGTTGCGCGATACGCGGATGCCGTCGGTCGCTAAACCCACGCCAGTCAGATGCGCCACCGGCTCGTTGCCGATGCCGAGCGCGATCTGGCCGAGCTGGGTGAAGTGGTTGCCCTCGAACGTCACGTCGCGCGCTGCCGAAACCTGCACCGCGGCGGGCATCTGGTGCCATTTGAGGCGCATCGATTCGAACTCGACGCAGCCCCAGCCGCACTTCTCCCACGCGTCCTTCGGCCGGATCGGCGAGACGTCGCTCAAATAGGCGCCGCTCTGCTGGTTGGCGTAGCCGGTCGGCTTGCTCGGCCCCATCCACGACGTGTGGGCGAAGGTGAGCCCGCGGAAGGCGAGGCGCTCGACCGGCGCCGCGGGGGTGCCGCTGATCGACACTAGGGTCTCCAGCGTGGGGACGACCACCTTCAAATCCTTGATATCCTCGTCGATCCCGGTGCGCAGGTAGAGCTTGCCCGCCTCAGGGTCGATCACCCATTGGTGATAGCGCGCATGCCAGTCGTTGGTCTTGCCGATGAACTCCAGCGCATTGACCAGGAACAGCCGCGAATCATCGGGGAAGATCGGCTTGGTGACCGTGTCATAGCCCCAGCTGTTGTTGTCCCAGGCGGGCTGCTGCATCGTCACGGTGGTGCCGCTGATCGACTTCACCGGCGAATAGCGATCGGTGAAGAAGCCGGTCGCCTCCAGCTCCAGCCGGTCCGGGCGGGCGAGCTTGCCGATATAGGCGTATTTCGGGTTGGTGATCTCGAAGCCGTTCGCGCTGAACTTGACGTCGGAGGCCTTGAGCTCGACCCAGGGCCGCTCTGCGGTGGTGCCGTTGACCCAGATCTGGCGCGTGTCGAGCCCCTTGGGGGTCGCGGCGACATAGATGCGGCGCTCTTCGTTGTATGAGGCGAAGCCCGTGACCTCGATGCCCGAGGAGATGACCGGCTTGGCGCCGTCCGCGGCGCGCCACTCGACGCTCTTGCCGTTGAGGCCGCCATCGACGCGGCGGAACACCAAAGGCTTGGTGAGCTTGTAGGTGCCGTCGGCGAGGATGACCGTAACGTCATCCTTGGCATTGCTCGCACGCACCAGCGCCTGCGCGCGTTCGAGGCTGCGGACCGGCTTCGCCTCGGTCCCCGGATTGCGGTCGTTGCCCCCAGGCGCGACATGCACCGTCACCTGCGCCAGTGCGGTCGAAGCGGAAAGTAGCGC
Organism: Sphingomonas sp.; assembly: GCF_036402235.1. Taxonomy (GTDB): domain Bacteria; phylum Pseudomonadota; class Alphaproteobacteria; order Sphingomonadales; family Sphingomonadaceae; genus Sphingomonas. The sequence goes on from NZ_DASWTG010000041.1 coordinate 5,052, forward strand.
GGCGGCCAGCGCCAGCGTCCGTGCAATCATCGGGAACCTCTCCTGTCTTTTTTTCAGTTCACCCAGCCGCCGTCGATCACATTGACCGTGCCGGTGGTGAAGGCGCTCTCGTCGCTGGCGAGGTAGACGGCCAGCGCCGCCAGCTCGCTCGTCCGGCCGAACCGGCCCATCGCCTGGCGCGCGGTGAACTCGGCATAGGCTTTCTCGAAATCGCCGGTATCGTGCAGGCGCTGGATCAGCGAGGGCGTCTCGACCGTGCCCGGGCAGATCGCGTTGCAGCGGATGCCCTGGGTCACATAGTCGATCGCGACCGACTTGGTGAGGCCGATCACCGCCGCCTTGGTCGCGCCATAGGCGAAGCGGTTGGGCACCGCCTTGATGCTCGAGCAGACCGACGACATGTTGATGATCGAGCCGCCACCGCGCGCGATCATGTTGGGCAGCACCGCCCGGATCATCCGGTACTGTGCCGTCACGTTGAGCGACTGGGAGAAATCCCACGCATCCTCGTCGCAATCGAGGATCGTGCCGGCATGGACGAAGCCCGCGCAATTGTAGAGGACGTTCAGCTCGGGAAATTCGGCGGCGATCGCCTGCACGGCCTCCTTGCTGGTCACGTCGAGCTGGCGCGTCTCCGCGCCCTGGAGCCCGTCTAGCGCCTCGGCGCGGACGTCGGTGGCGATCACCCGTGCGCCTTCGCGCACGAACGCTTCGACGGTGGCCCGGCCGATGCCCTGGCCCGCTGCGGTCACCAGTGCGATCTTGCCTTCGAGACGGCCCATAAACTCTCCAATGGGTAGATTGCGGCGTGGACAATGCCCTCTGTATTCGTATGATGAATTATGTTTGAGCATCATGCAAGCATCGATCGCCGCTCGACCCTCGGGCTGCTGGCCCTCATCTTCGGCACGCCCGCCGCGGCGCAGGTCGCCCTCGACGGCCATGGCGTGGAGGACATCCGAAAGCACGGCGCGCGGGGCGACGGGCGCGCGATCGACAGCCCGGCGATCAACCGCGCGGTGCAGGCGGCGGCGAAGCGCGGCGGGGGCGTGGTGCTGGTGCCGCCGGGCCGGTATCTCAGCTTCTCGATCCGGCTGCTCGACAATGTCACGCTGGTGCTGTCCGCCGGCGCGGTGATCGAGGCGGCGAACCCCGACATCCACGGCCGCAACTACGATCCCCCCGAAAATTATCTGGAGGAGCAGTTCCAGGATTTCGGGATCACCCATGTCCACAACAGCCTGATCTATGCCGATGGCGCGTCGAACATCGGCGTGGTCGGCCCGGGCATGCTCCACGGCCTGGGCCTCGACCGCGAGGGGCCGGGGGATCATTGGTGGCAGCGCGCGCACTGGCGCTCGTCCAAGGCGCTGGGCATCACGCCGAAGGAACAGATGCTGCGCGATCTCAAGGAGGCGGCGCAGGTCGGGCGCGCGAACAAGACGGTCGGCCTGATGAACTGCCGCAACGTGCGGCTTCAGGATTTCACCATCCTCCAGGCCGGGCATTTCGGCATCATCGCGCATGGCTGCACCAACATGGGCGTCGAGGGCATCGTCATCGACACCGACCGCGACGGGATCGATATCGACTGCTGCCGCGACGTGCGCGTCGTCAACTGCACCGTCAACGCGCCCAAGGACGATGCGATCGTGCTCAAGAGCAGCGGCGCGCTGGGCCGCAAGGTGGTGTGCGAGGACATCCTGGTCCAGGGCTGCAAGACCAGCGGCTATCTGATGGGTTCGCTGCTCGACGGCACTTACCGCCTGTCCGATTACGGCTCGCCCGACGGCAATGGCGTACTCGGACGGATCAAGATGGGGACCGAGACGATCGGCGGCTTCCGCAACGTGCGCATCGCCGATTGCATCTGCACCAACAGCCGCGGCATCCTGATCGGCATCGTCGACGGGGGCACGATGGAGGATGTGTCGGTGAGCGGGATCACCTTGCGCGATCCGGTCAACCACCCGCTGTTCGTTCACCACGGCGCCCGCATGCGCGCGCCCAAGGGCACGCCGGTCGGCAAGATCCGCCGCATCCGCTTCGAGGACGTGCAGGTCTCTGGCGGCGACTGGCGCGAGCCGTGCGGCGTCGAGGGCTTCGCCGACGGCCCGATCGAGGACGTGACCTTCCATGGCGTCGAGGTGCACTCGCCGGGCGGCGGCACCGCGGCCGATGCGGCGCGCGAGCCCGAATATCGCCGCGAGACCAGCCTCGAGGTGAGCTACCTCAAGACGCTGCCCGCCTCCGGCTTCTGGGCGCGGCATGCCAGGCGCCTGACGATCAAGGACTGCCGCTTCAGCGTCGAGAAGCCTGATGCGCGGCCGACGGTGGCGCTGCGCAATGTCGAGGGCGCGATCATCGACGGGCTGGTCTCCGACAAGCCGCGCGAGAGCGCGGTGTCGGCCAAGGACAGCAGCGGGATCGCGACCGGCGACGTGCGGACGTTCGCATGATCGAGCGCCTAACGAATTTGGGCGATCTCGCCTTCGGCGCGGCGTCGATCGGCAACCTCTATCGCGCAGTGCCTGAGGATCAGGCGCGCGAGGTCGTGGCGCGCGCGTGGAACGCCGGCATCCGCTATTTCGACACCGCGCCGCATTACGGCTTCGGCCTCAGCGAGAAGCGGCTGGGCGCGGCGCTGGCAGAGCTCGATCCCGGGCAGAGCGCGATCGTCTCGACCAAGGTCGGGCGGCGGCTCGATCCGCGGCCCGACGCCGATCTGTCGGCGGTGCGCCAGGCGTTCGTCTCGCCTGAGCCGTACGAGAGCATGTTCGACTACAGCTACGGCGCGGTGATGCGCTCGTACGAGGGCAGCCTCGCACGGCTGCGGCGCGACCGCATCGACATCCTCTATGCGCACGACATCGGCAGCTTCGCGCATGGCGATGCGCATCCCCGGCTGTTCCGCGAGTTCCTCGACGGCGGCTATCGCGCGATGCGCGAGCTGCGCGACTCCGGGGCGGTCGGCGCGATCGGGCTGGGGGTCAACGAGACCGCGGTGTGCGTCGAGATGCTGGGCGAAGGCGAGGTCGACCTGATCATGCTCGCCGGGCGCTATACGCTGCTCGAGCAGGACCCGCTCGACGACCTGCTGCCGCTCTGCGCCGAGCGCGGGGTGCGGCTGGTGATCGCGGGGCCGTACAACTCGGGCATCCTCGCCAAGGGCGTGCGCCATGGCGGGGCGATCCCCAACTTCAACTACGAGCCCGCCCCGGCGGAGATCGTCGCGCGGGTGGGGGCGATCGAGGATCTCTGCGCACGCCACGGCGTGCCGCTCGCCGCCGCCGCGCTGCAATTCCCGCTCGCGCATCCGCAGGTGGCGTCGGTGGTGCCGGGCATGGGCTCGGTCCGGCAGGTCGAGGATGCGCTGGCGCTGATGGCGCAGCCGATCCCGGCGGACTTGTGGGCGGAGCTCAAGGAGGCAGGGCTGATCCGCCGGGACGCGCCCACGCCCCGCTAACTCCATTCCTCCCCGGAGGGGGAGGGGGACCAGCGAAGCTGGTGGAGGGGTAGCTCACCACTGGCGTCACCACTGGTGGAGAATACCCCTCCGTCACCGCTGCGCGGTGCCACCTCCCCCTCCGGGGGAGGAGTTATCGTGCATCACCCCTTCCGGCTGGCCTCGAACAGGAACCAGGCGCGCTCCTCGGCCTGATCGGTCCATTCGTCGAGGATGCCGCTCGTGGCATTGTCCTTGGCCTCGTCGACGATCTCCTTGGCCTCGCGCAGCAGCGCGATCAGCTTGAGATTGTCCTCGCGCAGCTCGGCGAGCATCGCCTCGGGCGCGACGAAATCCTTGTCATTGTCCTCGATCGTCTGATGGCGCGAGATGTCGCCGACCGAGCGCAGCGTGGCATTGCCGGTCTTGCGCACGCGCTCCGCGATCACGTCGGTGCTGGCGAGGATCTGCGCCGCCTGGTCGTCGAGCATCAGGTGATAGTCGCGGAAATGCGGGCCGGAGACGTGCCAGTGGAAATTCTTGGTCTTGAAGTACAGCGCATAGCTGTCCGCCAGGATGCCGTTCAGCGCTTGCGCCACGGTCTTGGTGTCGTTGCGGTTGAGGTCGGTCGGCGTCTTCAGCGCGGCGTTCGGGTCGGCCATGATTCACTCCTGATCGGTTGAGTCGGCAATGAAACGATCCCTTGCCATATAGGGTCCGCTGCTGCGCTGCGAAAAGGGTGATCAGGGTAATCGAGCGGCTAGATCAGCCGCAAGGCGCCCGCGGCGAGGATCAGGCCGGTGGTGAGGCACAGCAGGCCGAATCCGATGCGGTAGGCGCGGATCGGCAGCTTGCGCCACGCCTTCTCGCCCAGCAGCGCCGCGGCGGTGTTGACCGCCAGCACCGCGATCGTGGCCCCGATCGCCGCCAGCACCGGCGAGGGGCCATGCGCGGCGAAGGCGAAGGTAAGGAATTGCGTCGTATCGCCCGCGGCGAGGATGAAGACGCCGAACAGCGATGTCGCGAAGGCGCCGAGCTTCCAACCGTCGAGCCGCTCGGGGGGCTTCTGTCGCCACAGCGCGCCCATCGACGCGAACAGCAGCGCCAGCGCGACCAGCAGCTGCCGCGCATCGGGCGTGAGCAGCGGCGCGATCAGCGCGCCGCCTATGGCCGCCACGGCATTGCCCGCCGCATGCGCGAGGAAGGCGGCGAGGGCGACGGTGAAGGGCTTGCCGAAGCGGTCGGCCAGGATCGCGACCAGCCAGGGCGAGCGGTCCCCCGCCTGAGCCAGCAGCACGGCGACGAAGGCGGGAACCAGCGAATCCATCAGGCCCGATATACCAGATCAGGCACCAAGGCGGATCGCGCAGGCGGCGGTGAAGGCAGCGGCGGTGCGCGGATCGTCGCGCCCGCAGCTGACGGCATCGCGCAGCAGCGCAAGCCCGTCCGCGATCATCGGCCCGCGCTGCCCTGCGGCGAGCGCCGCTTCGAGCGCGTGCACCACCGGGAGCGCCGGGGTGATGCCGTTGGCGAGCGCGATCCGGCGGATCGCATCGAGGTCGGCGGCAAGCTCCGCAGTTGCGGCTCGCGCCGCGCGCGCGCCGATCGAATCGATTCGCTGGCCAAGCTCGATCGCCAGCACCCGGTTGCGTGCATCGGTCACATGCGGTTCTCCCCCTGCGATCCCGTGAAGGGGACGGTGCGCCTGATATGGTTAACACCGAGCTAATCCGCCGCCAAAGCGACCGCGCGCTTGACATTGCGCGCCTCACGGGGCATGCGCCCACCCCTGACAGCGGCCTGCCAGCGCGCGGCCGCTTTATTCTTTTGAACCAGACTGCAGGATTCGGGCGATGGCCAAGCCGACAACCGTCAAGATCAAGCTCGTCAGCACGGCTGACACCGGCTTCTTCTATGTGACCAAGAAGAACCCGCGCACCCAGACCGAGAAGCTGAGCTTCCGCAAGTATGATCCCGTCGTGCGCAAGCACGTCGAGTTCAAGGAAGCGAAGATCAAGTAATCCGGCCCCCGGCCGGATCGCACTGCCCCGCACGGACGGGGCTGAAGGCCGCGGGCGAATCGCCCGGCGGCCTTTTCCGTTTGAACTCCTCCCCTTCAGGGAGGAGTGACATCACAAAAGCGCCCGCACTTCCTCGACGAAGCGCATCACCGAGATCGGCTTGGTGACATAGGCGTTGGCGCCGGCAGCGCGGATCCGCGCCTCGTCCTCCTGCCCGGCATAGGCGGTGACCGCCATCACCGGGATGCCCTTGAGCGCCGGGTCCCCGCGCATCCGCCCGATGATGTCGAGGCCGGAGATATGCGGCAGCTGGATGTCCATCACCACCAGATCGGGGTTGAACGCGCGCGCGGTCGCCACCGCCTCGCGCCCGTCGCGCACCGGCGAGGTCTCGAAGCCGTGCGCGCGTAGCAGGTCGCAGAAAAGTTTGAGGTTGAGTTCGTTGTCCTCGACAACCAGCACCCTTTTTGCCACGCGCAATCTATCCATCAAAGAGATCGGGCAAGCTCTAGGCGATGCGCGCTGGCGAGACAAATGAGGATGCAACCGCGCTGGCACTCGCCGCGCTCGGCTGGACGGTATCCGACGCCGCACGCGCGCATCGGCTGCTCGACATGACCGGCCTGACACCTGCCGACCTGCGTGCGCGGGCGGGCGAGCCTTCGGTGCTCGCCGCGGTGCTGGGGTTCCTCGAAGCCTATGAGCCCGACCTGGTCGCCTGCGCCGAGGCGATCGGTTCGCGGCCGGCGGCGCTGGTGGCGGCGCGCGAAAGGCTGGAGCGCGCATGAGGCCGTTGCTGATCTGCGATTGCGACGAGGTGCTGCTGCACATGGTGCGGCATTTCAGCGCCTGGCTCGACGAGGCGCACGACGTCGACTTCGACGTGTCGAACCACGACTGGGCCAACGCCATGAGGCGCCGTGACGGCGCCGCGCTGACGGCCGAGGCGATGTGGGGCTATCTCGACGGCTTCTTCCCGGGGCAGATGGCGCGGCAGACCCTGGTGCCGCATGCGCGCGAGGCGCTGGCGGCGCTGGCGGAGGCCGCCGACATCGTCATCCTCACCAATTTGAAGGACCATTGCCGCGAGCACCGCATCGCGCAGCTCGATACGCATGGCATCGTCCATCGCGTGGAGTGCAACCAGGGCGGCAAGGGCCGTCCCGTGGCGCAGCTGGTCGAGGAGCATGGCGCGGGGGTCGCGGTGTTCGTCGACGATCTTGCCCAGCACCACGAATCGGTCGCGCGTGCCGCGCCGCATGTGTTCCGGCTGCACATGGTGTCGGAGCCGCAGATGGCCGCGTTCGTGCCTGCTGCGCCGCACGCCCATGCCCGGATCGACGACTGGCGCGAGGCGCAGCGCTGGATCGCTGCGCGCTTTTCCGCCGGCCAGCCCGCAACCGAACTCGCAACCCTGGGAGATGCTAGATGACTGACGTCCACGCCAAGCTCGCCGAACTCGGCCTGACCCTGCCCGAGGCCGCCGCGCCGGTCGCCGCCTATGTGCCGACCGTGCTGGCGAGCGGGCTGCTCCACATCTCGGGCCAGCTTCCGTTCAAGGACGGGGCGGTGATGACCGGCCGCCTCGGTGAGGATCGCGACGTCGCCTATGGCCAGGAGGCGGCCGAGCGCTGCGGCCTGATGCTCGTCGCGCAGATCGGCAAGGCGCTGGGCGGGTTCGATCGGGTCGAGCGCATCGTCAAGCTCGGTGTCTTCGTCAACTCGGCGCCCGGCTTCACTGAGCAGCCCCAGGTCGGCAACGGCGCGTCGGAGTTGATGGAGAAGCTGTTCGGCGAAGCGGGGCGCCACGCCCGCGCCGCGGTCGGCGTCGCGGCGCTGCCGCGCGGCGCGGCGGTCGAGGTCGACGCGATCGTCGCGGTTCGCTGAGCCGTTTCAACTGTGACAACTCTGTTGCGCCGCCGCCACAGCGGCGGCGCAATGCATGCCGCAGCGCAAAAGGGAATTGTGCGTTGCGGCGGATTGGTGCAGCTTTATCCACATCGGGCAGGACCAGCCATGCCGGGACCTTTCAGGTCTTAGAGCAACATGGCGGACTGGCCGACTGCAGGTTGGGACCGAATCGTGATTCAACGAAAGGGATCCCATGCGTTTCACCAAACTCACGCTCGGCGCGCTGCTGCTCGCCGCCACCGCAACCCCCGCCTTCGCGCAGGAAGAGGCCACCGAAGCGCCTGAGCCGATCACCGTATCGGGCAGCGTGACGCTGGCGTCGGACTATCGCTTCCGCGGCGTCTCACAGACCGACAAGGAAGTCGCGCTGCAGGGCGGCGTCACCATCGCGCACGAAAGCGGCGCCTATATCGGCTTCTGGGGCTCGAACCTCGCCGGCTGGGGCACCTTCCTGGGCGCGAACATGGAGCTGGACGTCATCGCGGGCTACAAATTCCCCGTCGCCGAAGGCGCCACGCTCGATGTCGGCGTGACTTACTACATGTATCCGGGCGGCCTCGACAAAACCGACTTCTTCGAGCCCTATGTCAAGCTGTCGGGCACCGTCGGCCCGGTCACGCTGACCGGTGGCGTCGCCTATGCGCCGAAGCAGGAAGCGCTGGGCCGGGTCTATCCCGATGCCGCTGCGGCCGCGGCGGGCACGCCGAGCTTCCCGGGCGACAAGGAGGACAATATCTATGTGTCGGGCGACGCGGTTCTGGCCGTGCCGAACACGCCGCTCAGCCTGCGCGCGCATCTCGGCTATTCGGACGGCAATGACGGCCTCGGCCCCAACGGCACCAGCCTTGCCCCGACCGGCAAGTATCTGGACTGGGCGCTGGGCGCGGACCTGACCTTCAAGGGCCTGACGCTGGGCGTGTCGTACATCGACACCGACATCAGCGCGGCGGACAGCGCCTATCTGATGCCGAACTTCTCCAAGACCACCGGCGGCGACATCGCAGGGTCGACGGTCGTCGTGTCGCTGACCGCCGCTTTCTGATCGCCGCGGGCAAGGCAAACGAGAAGGGCGCCGGAATCGCTTCCGGCGCCCTTCTTCGTATCGGCTGCTGGGCGGATCAGTTCGGGGTCGGCGTGGGCGTAGGCGCCGGGGCCGGAGCTGCCGGGGTCGCGCCGGTTGCGGCACGCGCGTCGCGGCCGTCGCCCTGCGGGGCGGCGACGATGTCGCGGGTGGTGCTGCCCTTGTCGATCACATTGGTGCCGGGGCTGCCTACGGACGAGCGCACGCCGACATCGGCGGCGCTGTTGCCGCCCGCGGCCTGGATCGCCGCCTGCTCGGATGCGCTGCGCTGGGCCGATCCGCCGAACAGCGCGTCGAGCGCCTGCTGCGACGGGCCGCCCGAATCCTGCGGGCGCGGTGCGCCGGGCTGGGGCGGGCGCAGCGCGAAATCGGGCGGGATCACCAGCGGCGCCTGACGTGCCACGGCGAATTCGTCGGGCCGCTTGCGGTTGAGCATCCCGCCGCTGCCGCAGCTCACGAGCAGCATCGCCGATCCGCCGACGGCGGCGATGAGGACAGACTTACGCATTGGCATTCTCCACAGGGGCGCCGGGTTCATCGGCCTTGGGTTTCTCACGCACGAACAGCGCCCGGATGAGCAGGATCACGACGCCGATGGTAATCGCAGCATCGGCGACATTGAAGACCAAAAAAGGGCGCCATTCGGGATTCCACGGCGTCCACACGTGCAGATCGGCATAATCGACGACATAGCCGAAGCGCACGCGATCGACGATGTTGCCGAGCGCGCCGCCCAGCACCAGCGCCAGCGCGAACAGGTCGCCGCGGTTCTTCTCGCGCAGCATCCACCAGCCGACGCCCGCGGCGATCAGCGCGGTCATCGCGACCAGCGCCCAGCGCATCCATTCGGTCTCCGCCGCCAGCATCCCGAGCGACACGCCGTTGTTGGCGACGAAGCGCAGGTCGAAGAACGGCAGGATCTCCCGGACCGCGCCGGGGTAGGCAATGCCGAGGCCCTCGACCACGAACGCCTTCATCGCCTGATCGGCGACGAAGATCAGCGCGGCCAGCGCGAAGCCAAGCGTACGATTGCGATTCATGAGGCCAACGTCATCCAACTACCTGGGCGCAGCGGTGGCACAGCGCGCCCTCGGCTTCAACCTCCGGCAGCAGCCGCCAGCAACGGCCGCACTTCTCATGGTCCGTGCGCGCGACGGTGACGTCGCCGTCCTGAAGCTTCACATCGGCCACGATGAACACCTCGGCCAGCTCCGCGGCGGGGCGCAGCATCTCGGGCACCGTCACCTCGGCCTCGAGGCTCGACCGGATCGTCTTCTCGCGGCGATAGGGCTCGATCGCCTCGGTCACCTTCTCGCGCAACGCGCGGATGTCGGCCCACTCGGTCGAGATCGCGTCGTCGCCGGGCAGCGCGGGCAGCTCGGGCCATTCGAGGAAATGGACCGACCCGTCCTCGCTCGGATAGCGCGCCTGCCACACTTCCTCGGCGGTGAAGGCGAGGATCGGCGCGGCGTAGCGGACCAGCGCGTGGAACAGCAGGTCGAGCACGGTGCGATAGGCGCGGCGCTTGAGGCTGTCCGGGTCATCGCAATAGAGGCAGTCCTTGCGGATATCGAAGAAGAAGGCCGACAGGTCCTCGTTCATGAAGTCCGACAGGGCGCGGGCGTAGCGGTTGAACTCGAACGCTTCCGCCGCCGCGCGCAGCTCGACGTCGAGCGCGCCGAGCTTGTGGAGGATGTAGAGCTCGAGCTCGGGCATCTTGCCCACCGCGACCTTCTCGGCATCGGTGAAGCCGTCGAGCGCGCCGAGCAGATAGCGGAAGGTGTTGCGGATCTTGCGGTAGGCGTCGCCGGTGCCGGCGAGCACTTCCTTGCCGATGCGGACGTCCTCGAAATAGTCGGTCTGCGCGACCCACAGGCGCAGGATGTCGGCGCCGCTCTCGCCGATGATCTTGAGCGGATCGACGACGTTGCCGAGGCTCTTCGACATCTTGCGGCCCTGCCCGTCGAGCGCGAAGCCATGGGTGAGCACGGCGTCGTACGGCGCGCGGCCGCGCGTGCCGGCGCTTTCCAGCAGCGACGACTGGAACCAGCCGCGATGCTGGTCGGAGCCTTCGAGATAGAGGTTCGCGCGGGTTCCTTCCCCGTAACGCGCCTCGATCACGAAGCTGTGGGTCGAGCCGCTGTCGAACCACACGTCGAGGATGTCGTTGACCACCTCATAGTCTGCGAGCGCATAGTTTGACCCGAGCAGCGCCTGATGGTCCGCGCCGAACCACGCGTCGGCGCCGCCCTGACGGAAGGCGTCGAGGATGCGCGCGTTGACCGCTTCGTCGCGCAGATAGTCGCCGGTCTGGCGGTGGACATAGAGCGGGATCGGCACGCCCCAGGCGCGCTGGCGGCTGATCACCCAGTCCGGACGGCCTTCGACCATCGATCGGATGCGGTTGATCGAACGCTCCGGCACCCACCGCGTCCGCTCGATCGCATCGAGCGCGAGGTGGCGGAGGGTGGGGGAATTGGTCGGGTTGACGATCGGGCCGAAGCCGGCATCGGCGGCGAAGGCGGGGAGTTCGTGGGGGACGGAACCTGCGATTCTTCCCGTCGTCCCAGCTCTTCCCGTCACCCCAGCGAAAGCTGGGGTCTCCTGCGGCTCCTGCCCCGCCCCACGGCCAGAGGCCCCAGCTTCCGCTGGGGCGACGATGTTGTGGCGAGCGCCGTCCATCGGGATGAACCACTGCGGCGTGCAGCGGAAGATGATCTTCGCCTTGGAGCGCCACGAATGCGGATAGCTGTGCGCGAAATCGTCCGACGCGGCGAGCAGCGCGCCGGCTTCACGCAGGTCGGTGCAGATCGGCCCGTCGCTGGCGACGAACTTCTTGTTGATGACCGATCCCTGCCCGCCGAGCCACAGCCAGTCGGGGCGGTAGAAGCCCGCATCGTCGACCGCGAACACCGGATCGATGCCGTGCGCCTTGCACAGCAGGAAATCGTCCTCGCCATGATCGGGCGACATATGGACGAGGCCGGTACCGGCATCGGTGGTGACGAAGTCGCCGGGCAGGAACGGACGCGGCTTGGCGAAGAAGCCGCCGAGATGGTGCATCGGGTGGCGGGCAGCGGCGCCGGCAAGTTGGATGCCCTTGATGGTCAAGGCTGGCGAAGCTGCCTTCGGATCAATCGCATCGTCGAAGAAGAAGCGGATACCCGAATAGCGAGCCGCATCCAAGCCAGCCAACTTAAGCGCACGACTGAGCCGGTCACCAAATGCTTCGATCAACTCATCGGCGATCAAGACTCGGGCGCCTACGGGAAAGCCGATGGTGCGAAGTGCGGCTTCGACCTCTTCAATCGAGACGGCGCCTGCGTCCGTCCCAGACAACCCGACGGCGGTCGGGTCGAGCGTCAAGAGACGGTACTCGACCTCCTCCCCATAGGCGAGCGCCTGGTTCACCGGGATCGTCCACGGCGTGGTCGTCCAGATCACGGCATGCGCGCCGACCAGCTCGGGCGCGTTCGGCGCCTCCGTGATCTCGAACGCGACGTCGATCTGGGTCGAGACGACGTCCTCATATTCGACCTCGGCCTCGGCCAGCGCGGTCTTTTCGACTGGCGACCACATCACCGGCTTGGCGCCGCGATAGAGCTGGCCGCTGGTCGCGAACTTCAGAAGCTCGCCCGCGATCGTCGCCTCGGCGTCGGACTTCATCGTGAGGTACGGATCGTCCCAGTCGCCGATCACGCCGAGCCGCTTGAACTGCTCGCGCTGGATGCCGACCCACTTCTCCGCATAGGCGCGGCATTCGGCGCGGAACTCGGCCGGAGGGACCTCGTCCTTGCTCTGCTTCTTGGCGCGATACTGCTCCTCGATCTTCCACTCGATCGGCAGGCCGTGGCAGTCCCAGCCGGGGACATAGGGCGCGTCCTTGCCCATCAGGCTCTGGCTGCGGACCACGATGTCCTTGAGGATCTTGTTCATGGCGTGCCCCATGTGCAGGTCGCCATTGGCGTAGGGCGGGCCATCGTGAAGGATGAAGCGCTCGCGCCCCTTCCGCTGCTCGCGCAGCCGGTCATAGACGCCGATCTTCGCCCAGCGTTCGAGGATCGCGGGCTCCTTGGCGGCAAGGCCCGCCTTCATCGGGAAGTCGGTCTTCGGCAGGAAGACGGTGTCGCGCCAGTCGCGGGCGGAATCGGTGGTTTCGGTCATTTGGGGGCGGGGATTAGCTTGTGTGGGGCGGCGGGGGAAGAAGATTGGTTCAGCAGGGCGCGGAACGTGCTTGCAATGTTGGATTTCGCCTGCTTGGCTCGTTCGGCGGCATCGCGCCGCCGCTCTTTGAAATTCACCGTCAGGGTTGCCGCGAGCGCGTGAAAACGGCGCTGATAGTGTCAACCAAGTGTATACTTCCGCAGCGCGTTGCGCGCCGCGTCGCAATCGGCGGCGATCTGGGCCTTCAGCGCATCGAGCGAATCGAACTTCGCCTCGTCGCGGAGGTATTCGATCAGCTCGACCTCGATGGTCTGGCCGTAGAGGTCGCCCGAAAAGTCGAAGAAATAGGGCTCGAGCAGCTCGACTGGCGGCTCGATACTCGGGCGGATGCCGAGATTGGCGGCTCCCTCTAGGACGCGACCGTCCGAGAGGCGTCCCCGCACCGCATAGATGCCGTAGCGCGGCCGGAGATAATTGCCGAGCTGGAGGTTGGCGGTGGGATAGCCGAGCTCGCGCCCGAGCTTCGCGCCCGGCTCGACCACGCCCTCGATCGCGAAGGGGCGGGTGAGCAAAGCGGCGGCGTCGCGCGGCTTGCCGGCCTGCAGCGCCTCGCGGATGCGGCTCGATGAGATGACCTCGTCGCCATCCTCGACCGGGGCGACGGTATCGACGCTGAAGCCGAGCTCTTGGCCGAGCGCATGCAGCACGCCGACATCGCCGTCGCGGCCCTTGCCGAAGGTGAAGTCGGCGCCGGTGACGACCCCGCCCGCGCCGATCAGCTCGACGAGGCGCTGCTCGGCAAAGGCGCGCGCTGGCAGCCCGGCGAGCGCGGCGTCGAACCCGAACACCAGCATCGCGTCGGCGCCGGCCTCGCCGAACAGCCGCTGGCGCTGGTCGAGCGTGGTCAGGCGGAAGGAGGGCGTCTGCGGCCGGAAATAGCGCATCGGGTGCGGATCGAAGGTGGCGACGATCGCCGGTCTTCCCTCGGCGCGCGCGCGCTCGACCGCGCGGCCCACCACCGCTTGGTGCCCGCGATGAAATCCGTCGAAATTGCCGAGCGCCACGATCCCGCCGCGCAGATGCGCCGGAACCGCGACCGCTCCGTCCAGCCGCTCCATGCGCGCGCCTATAGAGGTGCCTTCCGCAAGTGCCAACTTACTGTGCAGAAGCGATCCCCGCGCGCAACACGCGAAGCACATTGCCACCCATCACCTTGCGGATTTCCTCAGGCGTGAAGCCGCGATCGACCAGTGCCTGAGTCACGAACACCAGCTGCGCCGTATCGAAGCCGGTGGTGACCGCGCCGTCGAAGTCGGAGCCGAGGCCGACATGGTCGATGCCGACCAGATCGCGGACATGCGCGATCGCGGCGGCGACCTTCTCCGGCTCGGTGCCGCAGATCGCGGCGTCCCAATAGCCGATGCCGATCACCCCGCCGGTCTTCGCGACCCCGCGAATCTCGTCGTCGGAGAGGTTGCGGTTGACCTTGCACACCGCTTGCACCCCGCCATGGCTGGAGACGACGGGGCGTTTGGCCATCGCGAGGATCTCGGCGACCGACTTGTGGCTGGCATGCGCGATGTCGACGACCATGCCGAGTTGTTCCATGCGGCGGATCGTCGCGCGGCCCAGTGGGGTGAGGCCGCCCTTGGCGATGCCGTGCATCGATCCCGCCAGCTCATTGTCGAAGAAGTGGGTGAGGCCCGCCATGCGGAAGCCCGCGGCGTGGAGCCGGTCGAGATTGGCGAGCTTGCCCTCCATGTTCTGCAGGCCCTCGATCGACAGCAGCCCGCCGACCGTCTTGCTGCCCTTCGCGCGAGCGGCGAGCAGCGCGTCGAGATCGGCGGGGGTGCGGATCACGCGCAGCTTGCCCTCCGACGCCGCGGCGGCGCGGCCGAGCTTCTGCGCGTGGAACAGAGAGCGCTCGAGCAAGGACGTCCAGGTGCGCGGCGGCTGGAGCTGCGCCACCGCGAGCATGGTGATGTTGTCGGTGTCGGCGCCGTTGGCGTCGTAATTCTGGTTCTTCGGCGTCTTGGTGACCGAGGAGAAGACCTGGAGGGCGACATTGCCCTCGATCAGCCGCGGCAGGTCGACCTGGCCGCGCTCCGACCGATCGTTAAGGCTGCGCTTCCACAGCAGCGTGTCTTCGTGGAGGTCGGCGATCTGGAGGCTGGCGTGGAGCTTCCGCGTCTCGGGCGTGACGGCGGGAAGCTTGGTCGCGACGACCTTGTTCATGCCGCGCTCGACGATGCCGGGCGCGATCGCGAAGAAAGCGAGCACGGCGACCATCAGCAGGGCGACGAGCCAGAGAATCCATTTCCGCTTCATTGCCGCTCCCCCTGGTCGTCATGCCGGACTCGTTCCGGCATCCACGGTGCCGCGCATCCAGTCGGTGCATGTGTGCGACACGGTGGACCCCGGCACAAGGCCGGGGTGACGATCACGTCAGGCGTTCGAGCGTGACGAAGCTGTGCGCGGGGCGGCCTTCCTCGGCGGGACGATCCTCGCGCGCGGTCTCGCGCCATTCGGGGCCGAAGGGCGGGACGACGGCGTCACCTGCGGGCGACACATGCACCTCGGTCAGCTCGATCCGCTCCGCACGGTCGAGGAACAGCGCGAAGATCTCCGCGCCGCCGATCACCGCGACGTCGCCATCTCCCGCAAGGCGCAGCGCCGCCTCGACCGAGCTCGCCACCTCCGCCCCCTCGCGCTGCCACGACGGATCGCGGGTCAGCACGATGTGGCGGCGGCCGGGCAGCGGCGAGGGAAAGCTCTCGAACGTCTTGCGGCCCATGACCATTGGCTTGCCCATGGTCTGCGCCTTGAAGCGCTTGAGGTCGGCGGGCAGGTGCCAGGGCAGCTTGCCGTCAACCCCGATCACGCCGTTGTCGGCTCGCGCGAGATGGAAGCTGATCAGACCGCGACCTCGGCCTTGATGTGCGGCTGGGCGACATAGTCGTGGAGGACGAAATCCTCATATTCGTAGGCGTCGATCGAGGTCGGCTTGCGCAGGATCTCCAGCCGCGGGAGCGGGCCGGGGGCGCGGGAGAGCTGCAGCTCGGCCTGCTCGAGATGGTTGGAATAGAGGTGGCAGTCGCCGCCGGTCCAGATGAACTCGCCCGGCTCGAGATCGCATTGCTGCGCGAGCATGTGGGTGAGCAACGCGTAGCTGGCGATGTTGAACGGCACGCCGAGGAAGATATCGGCCGAGCGCTGGTAGAGCTGGAGCGAGAGCTTGCCGCCCGCGACATGGCACTGGAACAGGCAATGGCACGGCGCCAGCGCCATCGCGCCCAGCTCACCCGGGTTCCACGCCGACACGATCATGCGGCGCGAGGCGGGATTGGTCTTGAGCTGTTCGATCAGCCCCTTGATCTGATCGATATGGCTGCCGTCGGGCGCCTGCCAGTCGCGCCACTGCTTGCCATAGACCGGACCGAGATCGCCTGCGTCATCGGCCCATTCGTCCCAGATGCTGACCTTGCGCTCCTGCAGCCACTTCACATTGGTGTCGCCGCGCAGGAACCACAGCAGCTCGACGATGATCGAGCGCAGATGCAGCTTCTTGGTGGTGAGGACCGGGAAGCCTTCGGACAGATCGAAGCGCATCTGGTGGCCGAACACGCTGCGCGTGCCGACGCCGGTGCGGTCCATCTGCACCGCGCCATGGGCCAATGCCCGCTCCATGAGATCGAGATACTGCCGCATCGCTTGAGCCTAGCCGAGCGGTGATGCGCCGCCAAGCATGGGCGCGGGCCAAGCTGTGGATCGTCTTGCATCCGATATGGAGCAAAGTGCTCCGTCAACCGAGTCAGACTGGTCCGTCGCGGAGACGCCTCGGCTCGACGGATTCCGCGGGTTCCGGAACGATGGCGTCATGGCGTTGCAAGCGTCTCTCCCATCCCCCGGTACGCCGTTCGAAGCGATCGGCAGGCTTGTCGCGGACAGCGTCGCCGGGGAAAGGGTGGAGGTGGCCGCCTTCGCCTATTGCGACGATGCCGGGCGCATGCTCGGTATCCGCCACGCCCGCAGCGACGCGGCGGACGCGGTCGATCTGCCGGTGCGGCGGGTTGCGATCGATGCGCTCAGCCTCGACGCGGCGGTGGTGGTGATGGCGCACAACCATCCCCGCGGCGAAGCCTGGCCGAGCCAGGCGGATCGCGAAGCGACGCGGCGGCTGGCCGATGCGCTGCGCACGCTCGGCGTGCGGCTGCACGAGCATCTGGTGGTGGGCGCGGGCGAGGCGTGGAGCTTCCGCGCGGCGGGGTTGCTTTAAAGCACAAATTAATCCTCCCCCGCCAGGTGGGGAGGTGTCAGCAAGGCTGACGGAGGGGGCGGATGCCAGACCGCCAGCGGTGCGCGTCCTCCCCCTCCGTCGCCTTCGGCGCCACCTTCCCCTGGCGGGGAGGATTGGATCTTATTCGTCAGTGGTCGATTTGGGCTTGGGAGCGCCGGCCTTCTTCGGCGCGGGGCTGAAACGGCAGGCGCGAATGGCTTCGGGCTCGGGGCGCGGACCCTCCGCCTTGAAGGTGGCGAGGTAGCCGCCGGCCGAGGGCATGTCGCGCATCGTGACCAGTTTGTAGCCGACCGCGGCGAACTCGCATTTGAGCAGCTCGGGCGGGGTGCCGTGGTTCTGCGTCTCGCGATCGGCATCGACCACCACGACAAGGCCGTCGGGGCGCAGCGAGGGGCGCATGCGCCACAGGAACTCGTACGGCGCCTCGATCTCATGGTACATGTGAACCATCAGGATTCGGTCAAAGCTGTTGCCCGGCAGCTTGGGGTCTTCGGACTCGCCCAGGCGCACGCTGACATTGTCGAGCCGCTCGCGCGACACGCGCTGGGCGAGTCCCTCGACCACCCCGGGAATGATGTCCTCGGCGAGCACCCGGCCCTTCTTCCCGACGCGCTGGGCGAGGCGGATCGTGTAATAGCCCTCGCCCGCGCCGATATCGGCGACGGTGGTGCCGGGCCTGATCTCGGCCAGGTCCATCACCGTATCGGCTTCGTTCAGGCGGTCGCGCGCTTCCTCGGTCGACCAGCGGGCGGAGACGATCGTCGCGACCGGACGGTCGGCGGCGGGGAAATTGAGTTCCTCTTCCGGCTCGGGCTTGGGCGTCGGGCGCGGCTGCGTGGCGTCGCACCCTGCGATGGCAAGGGCACCCAGCAACAGCAGCGAGGCGCCCCTTGGCCTCAATCCACGTCCTCCACCTCGACCGTCTCGCCGGTCACGCGCTGTGATAGCGCAGCTGCCATGAACGGGTCGAGTGCCCCGTCGAGCACATCTGCGGGCGCGGTGGAAGTGGTTCCGGTGCGCAGGTCCTTCACCAGCTGATAGGGCTGGAGGACGTAGGAGCGGATCTGGTGGCCCCAGCCGATCTCGGTCTTGGCGCTGTACTCGCCCATCGCCGCGGCCTCGCGCTTGGCGAGCTCAGCCTCGTAGAGGCGGGCCTTGAGCATCCCCATCGCGGTCGCGCGGTTCTTGTGCTGCGAACGGTCCTGCTGGCTCGCGACGATGATGCCGGAGGGAACGTGGGTGATGCGCACCGCCGAATCGGTGGTGTTGACGTGCTGGCCACCGGCACCGGAAGCCCGGTAGGTGTCGATCTTGAGGTCGCTCTCGTTGATCTCGATGTCGATCGAATCGTCGATCACCGGATAGACCCAGACCGACGAGAAGCTGGTGTGGCGGCGCGCCGAGCTGTCGTAGGGCGAGATGCGGACCAGGCGGTGCACGCCGCTCTCGGTCTTGGCATAGCCATAGGCGTTCTCGCCTTTGATCAGCAGCGTCGCGGACTTGATCCCGGCCTGCTCGCCGGCGTGATAGTCCATCAGCTCGACCTTGAAGCCGTGGCGTTCGGCCCAGCGCGTGTACATGCGCTGGAGCATCTCGGCCCAGTCCTGGCTCTCGGTGCCGCCGGCGCCCGAATGGACCTCGAGATAGGTGTCGTTGGCGTCGGCCTCGCCCGAGAGCAGCGCCTTGACCTTGTCCTGTTCGGCCCGCTCGGCGAGCGCGGCGAGCGCCTGCGTGCCCTCGACCGCCATCGCCTCGTCGCCCTCGGCCTCGGCCATCTCGATCAGCTCGGACGTGTCGGCAAGCTCGCGCTCGATCGCGCGCGTCGCGGCGATCGATTCGTCGAGCCGGCGGCGCTCGCGCATCACGTCCTGCGCTTCCCTGGGATTCTCCCACAAGGTCGGGTCCTCGACGCGCGCATTGAGCTCGTCGAGCCGGCGCAGCGCCTTGTCCCAGTCGAGGAAGCGGCGCAGCAGCGCGAGCGCTTCGTTGATCTTGTCGGCATGTGCCTGCGCTTCGGCGCGCATCGTATCGAACCTTTCAAAACTTGGCCGTCATCCCAGCGAAAGCTGGGATCTCAAGCCGCAAGCGAGCGGCCTGAGGCACGAGGCCCCAGCTTTCGCTGGGGCGACGCAGATTAAAAACGCCCGCTAGTAGATTCCGCCCTCGCGTTGCAAGAAGTCGCTGTCGCGCGGGCCTTCGCGGCGCACCGCCTTCTTGGTCGCCTCGGCCTTGGGCGCGGCCTCTTCCTCGCTGCGGCGGGCGCGGCGGCGCGGCTCGCTCTCGGGCTTGAACGCCTCCCAGATCACCCCCGCCTTGGGATCGGTGCCCGGCCAGGCGCCATAGACGCGGCGTCCGCTGGCGCGGTCGATGCGGACCATGCGGATGCCGGCTGGCGCGGTGAAGGGCAGCACATCGAGCCCCTCATAGGCCTTTTGCGCGAACTGCTTGAAGATCGGCGCGGCCAGCGTGCCGCCCTGCGCATAGCCGCCCAGGTTGGTGGGCGTGTCGTAGCCGATATAGACGCCGGCGATCATCTGCGGCGTGCCGCCGATGAACCACACGTCGCGCGGGCCGTTCGAGGTGCCGGTCTTGCCCATGATCGGGCGGTTCAAGTCGCGCAGGATCGTCGCGGTGCCGCGCTGGATCACGCCTTCGGTGATGTGGACCATCTGATAGGCGCTCATCGCGTCGATCACCTGGCGCGAGCGGATGACGGGGCGCGGCATCGGCTTGCCATCCCAGTCGGGCATGTTGCAGCGGTCGCACGCGCGCCAGTTCTGCGGCCAGATCACCTTGCCGTGGCGGTCCTGCGCGAAGTCGATCAGCGAGGGGGTCAGCGCGCGGCCGTGATTGACCAGGATCGAATAGGCGTTGACCATCCGCATCACGGTCGTCTCGCCCGCGCCGAGGGAATAGGAGAGGTAGGGCGGATATTTCTGCGCGCTGACGCCCATGCGCTGCATCAGATCGACCACCTTCTCCATGCCGGTGGCGTTCGCCGCCTGCACGGTCATCAGGTTGCGCGACTGCTCGATGCCCCAGCGCATCGTCTTGGGCCCCGCGCCGCGCGTGCCGCCGAAGTTGCGGAAGCATTTCTGGCCGAGCGCGGCGCCCTGATAGACGCAGAACGGCCCGTCGACGATGATCGAGGCGGGGGTCATCCCGTTCTCGAGCGCAGCGGCGTAGACGATCGGCTTGATCGTCGAGCCCGGCTGGCGCTGCGCCTGGGTCGCGCGGTTGAATGCCTGCACCGTGGCGTCGAACCCGCCCTGCATGGCAAGGACGCGGCCGGTATTGGGGTCCTGAACGACCATGCCGCCCGAAACCTTGGGGATCGAGCGCAGCGCGAATACGCCACCCTCGGGCGCGACTGCGATCACGTCGCCGCGCTTCAGCGCATTGAACGCCGCGCCGCCCTGGCCGCGCACCGGCATCTGCGCGCCGGACGCGGGGAGCGTGCCGGTGCGCCCGTCACCGAAGCCGATCTCGGCGCTGCCGCCGCTCTTGGAGATGACGATCGCGGGGCGCCAGTCCTCGTAATCGAGGTTGATGTTGGTATTGAGCAGTGCCGCGCGCCAATTGTCGCCCTCGAACGCCACTTCACGCATCGGGCCGGACCAGCCGCGGCCGCGATCATAGCGCAGCAGGCCGTCGCGCAGTGCCTTTTGCGCCGCCTTCTGGATCTCGGGATCGAACGAAGTGCGAACCCACAGGCCGCCGGCATAGACGCTGTAGGGGCCGGCCTTCTCGGTTTCGCCGAAGCGATCGAGCAGCAGACGACGAACTTCCTCGATGAAATAGCCGCCGAGCGGGTCGGTGCTGGGCGACTTGCGCGGCACCGCACCGAGCGGTGCGGCGACGGCCTCGTCATGCGCGGCCTGATCGATATAGCCGTTCGCCAGCATCTGCCCGAGCACCCAGTTGCGCCGCTCGATCGCGCGGTCGGCATGCCGCTCGGGCATATAGTTGGAGGGACCCTTGGGCAGGATCGCGAGATAGGCGAATTGCGGGAGGGTCAGCTGCGAGAGGTCGCGGTCGAAATAGGCGTGCGCCGCCGCCTCGACCCCGAAGGCGTTGCGGCCCAATGCGATCTGGTTGAGGTAGAGCTCGAGGATCTGCTCCTTGCTCAACGTATTCTCGATGCGGAAGGCGAGGATCGCCTCGCGCGCCTTGCGGACGTAGCTGACCTCGTTGTTGAGCAGCAGGTTCTTGGCGACCTGCTGGGTGATGGTCGAGGTGCCGCGCGGCGTCTCGCCGCTGGTCAGCCCCTGCCATGCCGCGCGGACCAGGCCGGGATAGTCGACGCCGCCATGGTCGAAGAAGGTCTTGTCCTCCGCCGACAGGAACGCGCCGACCAGCAGCTTGGGATATTCGTCATAGGACAGCTCGACGCGGCGCTCGCGCGCATAGCTGCGCAGCGGCGTGCCGTCGCCCTGACGGACATTGGTGGGCAAGGGCGGCTCATAGGCGCGCAGCATGTCGACTGAGGGCAGATCGCGCAGGAACAGCGCCCACAGCAGCACGGTGCCGACGCCCGAGAGCAGCGCCAGCCAGGCGAGCACGCGGAACCACCAGCGCTGGCGGAGCGCCGCGAACCGGCCTCCGGCATTCCCGCGCATGAACTTCAGCCTGAAATCGGGTTGGGTCGCTTCCGCCATCGGGGCGGGGTTTAGCAGGATTGAGCGGGCTTGCCAGCCGGGGATGCGGCGGGGCGTTCGGGATGAGAAAATCCTCCCCCGCCAGGGGGAGGTGGCAGGCGCAGCCTGACGGAGGGGGCGGACGCGATCACGCCCGTCGGGTGTCCTCTCCCTCCGTCGCCTTCGGCGCCACCTCCCCTTGGCGGGCGAGGATATGGGGATCTACCGCGCCGCCATCCGGGTCGCGAAATGGATCGCCACCGCGCGGCTTACGCTCTCCGCCACGCGGCGGCGGCCATCTGCCGAATTGAGGAAGGCGGCGTCCTTGGCGTTGGAGATATAGCCGGTCTCGAACAGGATCGACGGCACGTCGGGCGCCTTGAGCACCAGCAGCGATGCCATGCGGTGGTAATTGTCCTTGACCGGCATCAGTCCCTGCGCCTCGCGCCCCAGCAGGCGGGCGAACTTGGCGGAAGCGTTCATCGTCTCGCGCTGCGTGAGGTCGATCAGGATCGAGGAGACCTCGCGATTCTGGCCGGCAAGGTCGAAGCCGGAGAGCAGGTCGGACTTGTTCTCGCGCGCGGCGAGGCGTGCGGCCTCCTTGTCGGAAGCGACCTCGGACAGAGTGTAGACGGTCGCGCCGCTCGCCTCCGCATTGTGCGCGGCGTCGCAATGGACCGAGATGAACAGCGCGGCGCCCAGCTTGCGCGCGATCTCGAACCGGTCGCGGTGGAGGAGGTAGCGATCGTCCTCACGCGTCATCGCGACCCGGACGCGGCCCGACGACAGCAGTTCGTCACGGATGGCGCGCGCGGTCTTGAGCGTCAGGTCCTTCTCCTGCAGCCCTTCGGCCGAGATCGCGCCGGGGTCGTGCCCGCCATGACCGGCGTCGATCACCACCAGCGGGCGGCTGTCGTCGCTGCCCTGGATCCGCGGCAGCTTGAATGCGGCGGCGCGCGCGGGCACGGGCACCGAGACGCTGTAGCTGTGGCGGCTCGACGCCCGAGTGAAGCTGAACGGAGGCAGGAAGCTCATCCGCCCCTCGGCGGCAGCACGGGCGAAGCGCGAATCATCGACCGTGCGCAGCTCTAGCGTGAGTGCGGTGCCGTCGGCGGAGAAGCGGCCCTCCGTCACGATCGCGGGGCGGGCGAGGTCGAACACCACGCGCGAGCCGTCGCCGCGCGATGCCTGGCGCACGCTGCTGACCGGACCGCCGGCCTCGGCGCGCGCGCCCGGCATCGCGCCCGTCAGGTCGAGCGCGATGCGATTGGGACCCGCGAGCACGAAGCTGCTCGCCGCCGCCACCCGCTCATCGAAGCGGATGACGATGCGGTTCGACTGGACGTCGATATCGCGGATCGTGCCTGCCCAACTCGGCGCGCCGCTGAGCCAGCCGGCGAGGAGGGCGAGGAAGAAGGACACCCGGGCGATATGCCGCGCCGGGCTGGGGGGGGTCCAGCCCAAAAGCATGCACTTTACTCACATGATCAATTCCCTGACCCGAGCGGGACTAGGGCGCTGCGCCTTCAAACAGGGTGAAGCAACGCGGTTAATCGACAATTCGGCATGTTTTTGCCGAAATGGGTGGCAAGGCCTTGCCGGTCGGCGCGCGGCGGGCTGATCCGTTGCGCGCCCGGTTGCAGGGTGCTACGCATCGCCCGACCGGCTTGTGCCGGCCGTTCGCCGCCACCCTGTTTCGGCGGTAATTCAGGTTGATGCTGTGATGTCGCAATTTCCCCGTCGCTCCGATCGCCAGGCCCCTGCGGCCGGCCGGTGTGCGACGGCGGAGCATCCGGGCCGCGGGCTCGGACGTGCGCCCACAGCAGACGCAAATCTTCAAACCAGTTTCGACCGCGCCGCCCTGGGCAGCGCGGTCGGCATCATTGACCGCGTGCCGCGGCTGACAACCGCTCGGCGCGCCCGGAGAACAATAAATGACCATGCGTATGCTGATCGACGCACGCCACCGGGAAGAGACCCGCGTGGCCGTCGTCAAAGGGAACCGAATCGAGGAGTTTGATTTCGAGTCCGCCGAGCGCAAGCAGCTCAAGGGCAATATCTATCTGGCCAAGGTGACCCGCGTGGAGCCCTCGCTCCAGGCGGCGTTCGTCGAATATGGCGGCAACCGCCACGGCTTCCTGGCCTTCAGCGAAATCCACCCCGATTACTACCAGATCCCCAAGGAGGACCGCGAGGCGCTGCTTCGCGAGGAGGCCGAGCATGCCGCCGAGGAAGCGGCGCTGCGCGAAGAGGCCGATGGCGACGACGACCAGGATCATGACGACGAGGAAGGCGGCGACGTCGAGGTCGTCGAGCGGCCCGCCGAGGAGGATGAGGAAGCCGCCGAGGGAGCCGATGGTGAAGGCGAGGACGGCGGAGCCAATAGTGGCGGGCGCCGCCGCCGCGGCCGCAAGGGCAGCGACGATCAGGTCGAGGCGCTGCGCCAGCGCCGCATGAGCCTGCGCCGCCGCTACAAGATCCAGGACGTGATCCGCCGCCGCCAAGTGCTGCTGGTCCAGGTCGTCAAGGAAGAGCGCGGCAACAAGGGCGCGGCGCTGACCACCTATCTGTCGCTCGCCGGCCGCTATTGCGTGCTGATGCCCAACACCGCGCATGGCGGCGGGATCAGCCGCAAGATCAGCTCGGCGGCCGACCGCAAGCGCCTGAAATCGATCATGTCGGACCTCAAGCTCCCGCCGACGATGGGCTGCATCGTCCGCACTGCGGGGCTCCAGCGCACCAAGACCGAGATCAAGCGTGACTTCGACTATCTCGCCCGGCTGTGGGACGAGATCCGCGAGAAGACGCTGCAGTCGTCAGCGCCCGCGCTGGTCTATGGCGACAGCGACCTGATTAAGCGCGCGATCCGCGACATCTACAATCGCGACATCGAGGAAGTGATCGTCGAGGGCGAGGAGGGCTATCGCCACGCCAAGGACTTCATGAAGCTGCTGATGCCGAGCCACGCCAAGAAGGTGAAGCACTACAGCGACGCGGTGCCGCTGTTCCAGCGCGCGCATGTCGAGGACCAGCTTGCGGCGATGTACCACCCGGTGGTGCAGCTCAAGAGCGGCGGCTATCTCGTGATCAACCCGACCGAGGCGCTGGTCTCGATCGACATCAACTCGGGCCGCTCGACGCGCGAGCATAATATCGAGCAGACCGCGACCGCGACCAACCTCGAGGCGGCGCAGGAGATCGCGCGCCAGCTGCGCCTGCGCGACATGGCCGGGCTCGTCGTCATCGACTTCATCGACATGGACCACGGATCGAATGTCCGGAAGGTCGAGAAGGCGATGAAGGAAGCGCTCAAGAACGATCGCGCGCGCATCCAGGTCGGCCGCATCAGCGCGTTCGGCCTGATGGAGATGAGCCGCCAGCGCCTGCGCACCGGCGTGCTCGAGGCGTCGACCGTGACCTGCCCGCATTGCGAAGGCACGGGCCTGGTCCGCACGGCTTCGTCGGCGGGCCTCTCCGCGCTGCGCCTGATCGAGGACGAGGCCGCGCGCGGCCGCGGCTCGCTGCTCACGCTGCGCTGCAGCCAGGAAGCGGCCTTCTACGTGCTCAACAAGAAGCGTGCGGACATCGCCGAGATCGAGGACCGCTATGGCGTGACCGTCGAGATCCTTTCGGACGGCGAGCTCGAAGGCGCGCGCATGTCGGTCGAGGCCAGCGGGCCGCCCCCCGCGCATGCGCCGAAGTTCGCCGCCGCGATCGAGGAGATCGAGGAGGACGTCGTCGAGGAGATCGACGAGGAAGAGGACGAAGAGGAAGTCGAGGCCCGCGAGCCGCGCCGCGAGCGCAGCGACCGGGGCGAGGGCGAAGGTGAGGGTCGCAAGCGCCGCCGTCGTCGTCGTGGCCGCCGTGGTCGCCGCGACGAGGAGAATGGCGAGCGCCAGGAGGCGGAGGATGCCGCCGACGAGAGCGAGGGCGAGCCGGAAGAGGCCGATGAGGCAGAAGCGCCCGCTGAAGCTGCCGGCGACGAGGGCGAGCCGCGCAAGCGTCGCCGTCGCGGCCGCCGCGGTGGCCGCCGCGGTGCCGCGGGCGAGGGCGGCGAAGGTGCCGAGGCCGAAGCCGGCGAGACGGCCGAGGAAGCGGCTGCCGAACCGGTGACGGTGGAAGCCGAGCCCGAGCCGGTTGCCGAGGAAGCGCCGGTCAAGCCCAAGCGTACGCGCCGCAAGAAGGCTGATGCCGAGGCCGCCGGGCCCCCGGTCGCCGCGATCGACGAGGCGACCGCTGCGGCAGGCATCGCCGCCGAGCCGCAGCCCGTGGTTGCCGAGGAAGCGCCGGCCAAGCCCAAGCGCGCGCGCCGCAAGAAGGCCGATGTCGAGGCGGAAGCGCAAGCCCCCGCCGCCGAGGCTGCACCCGCAGCTGAGGCTGCCGCCGAGCCGGTTGCGGAGGAAGCACCGGCCAAGCCCAAGCGCCGCAGCCGCGCCAAGGCGGCCGCGCCGGTCGCGCAGGACCTGGAGCCGGCAGCTGCCGTTACAGCCCCGGCCGATGGCGAAGCGGAAGCCGGCGAGGGCGAAGGCGGCGAGCCGCGCCGCGGCTGGTGGCAGCGCACCTTCGGAGCGTGATGTGTCGAGCGGCGGGGATGGCTCCATTCCCGCCGCTCACGCATCGTTCATGCGGCTCGCCCCATCCCGCTCCGGGGCGTGCGGCAGTGACGGCCGGTTGATCGCAGGGGATAATCCGCCATGATGCCGGCCATGCAGCGCTTCGTATCGCTCTTCGCGCTCCTGCTGCTCGTCTGCGTCACGAGCCCGGCTTTCGCCCAGTCGATCCTGCGCGATGCCGAGAGCGAGGCGCTGCTCGCGGACATGTCGCGCGACCTGATCAAGGCCGCCAATCTTCAGCCCAACAACGTCCGCATCATCCTGATCAACGATCCGTCGATCAACGCCTTCGTCGCCGGCGGGCAGGCGGTCTATATCCATTCGGGCCTGATCGACGCCGCCAGCAGCGCCAACGAGGTGCAGGGCGTGATCGCGCACGAGCTCGGCCATGTCACCGGCGGGCACGTTCCGCTGGGCGACCGCATGGCCAAGGGCGCGACCGGCATCACCATCCTCAGCCTGTTGCTCGGCGCCGCGGCGATGGCCGCCGGCTCGGCGGACGCGGGCATGGGGCTGATGCAGATGGGCCAGCGCGCCGCGCTCGGCAATTTCCTCGCCTTCAGCCGTGCGCAGGAGGCCACCACCGATGCCGCGGGCGTCAAATATCTCTCCGGCGCCGGGGTCAGCGGGCGCGGGATGCTCGATTTCTTCAAGAAGCTGCAGCAGCAGGAATATCGCTGGGGCCTCAAGCGCGGCGGCGAGCAGAGCTATGTGATGAGCCACCCGATGTCGGGCGACCGCATCGCGACGCTGACCGCCGATCTCCAGGCCGACCCGGCATGGAGCAAGCCCAGCGACGCGGCGCTGGAGGAGCGCTTCCGCCGCATGCAGGCCAAGCTGCGCGGCTATGTCTCCGATCCCAAGGACACGCTGCGCCGCTATCCCGAGACCGATGTGACCGTGCCGGCGCGCTACGCCCGCGCCTATGCCTATCACAAATCGGGCTATCCGCAGCAGGCGGCCGCGGAGGCGGCGGCGCTGGTCCGGGCCGAGCCGCACAATCCCTATTTCCTCGAGCTCGAAGGGCAGATCCTGCTCGAATCGGGCAAGCCAAAGGAAGCGATCGCGCCGCTGCGCGAGGCGACCGAGAAGACCAACTTCCAGCCGCTGATCGCCACCACCTTCGGCCACGCTTTGCTCGCGGTCGAGGACCCCGCGCTGCTGCCCGAGGCCGAGAAGGTGTTGCGCCAGTCGGTGGTGCGCGACCGCGAGAACCCCTTCGCCTGGTATCAGCTCGGCATGGTCTATGAGCGCAAGGGCGACAGCGCGCGCGCCGCGCTCGCGACCGCCGAGCGATCGAGCATGATCGGCGATATGGGCCGCGCGCTGCCCAGCGCGCAGGCGGCAATGGCGGGGCTGCCGCAGGGCTCGCCCGACTGGATCCGCGCGCAGGACATCGTCATGGCCGCGCAAGCCGCGATGCAGGACAGGAAGAGAAGGTGACCGATTCCATGGTGAAGAGTCCGCTGGCGCTCGTCGGCCTGATGGCGCTGTCCGCGGCGCTCGGTGGCGGGATCGTCCTCGGGGCGCAGGCGCTCGTGCCCGCCAGTGCCGGGAACGCGGACAAGGCGCGGATCGGCGAGGTGGTGCGCGACTATGTGCTCGAGAATCCGGAGATCCTGCCCGAGGCGATGAAGCGCCTGCAGGAGCGCGAGACGGGCAAGGCGGTCGCGTCGAGCCGCCCCGCGATCACCCAGCCCTATGCCAGCGCCTGGGAAGGCAACCCCAAGGGCGACGTCACCGTCGCGGTCTATATGGACTATGCCTGCGGCTATTGCCGCGCCAGCCTGCCGATGATCGCGCGGCTGGTGGCGGAGGATGCCAATGTCCGCATCGTCTATCGCGAGCTGCCCGTGCTGAGCGAGGTCAGCCGCACCGCGGCGCGCTGGGGCCTGGCGGCGGCCGAGCAGGGCAAGTTCAAGCCGTTCCACACCGCGCTTTATTCGGCGGGGCAGCTGAGCGAGGGGTCGATCCGCGCCGCGGCGGCAGCGGCCGGGCTCGATACCGCGAAGGCACAGGCAGCGCTCGCTTCGCCGCAGGTGGAAGGCGAGATCGCCCGCAACCTCGAGATCGGCGGCAAGCTCGGCATCACCGGCACGCCCAGCTGGGTGATCGGCGATCGCGTCATCTCGGGCATGGTGCCCTATGAGGTGCTGCAGCAGACGGTGCAGGCCGCGCGCAAGAAGGGCTGACCCGCGTCCGTACGGGCGCGAGCGGAGCCGCCCGGTAAAAAATCGAACGAAGAACGAACATTGCGGGTTGCGCGAGGCGCATCCGTCCCTACATCGCGCGCAAATCAGGGGGCCTTCCATGCAGCCGATCCTCTCCGTTCGCGGTGTCAGCAAGACCTATGCCTCGGGGCACAAGGCGTTGGGATCGGTCGATCTCGACATCAACAAGGGCGAGATCTTCGCGTTGCTCGGCCCGAACGGCGCGGGCAAGACCACGCTGATCAGCATCATCTGCGGCATCGTCACGCCGAGCTCCGGCACGATCGTCGTCGACGGGCATGACGCCTTGTCGGAGCCGCGCGCGGCACGGATGAAGATCGGGCTCGTGCCGCAGGAACTGTCGGTCGACATGTTCGAGACGGTTCAGGCGACCACGCGCTACAGCCGCCGCCTGTTCGGCCGCGCGGGGCATGACGACTATGTCGATCAGGTGCTCAAGGACCTGTCGCTCTACGACAAGCGCCACAGCAAGGTGATGGAGCTGTCGGGCGGGATGAAGCGCCGCGTGCTGATCGCCAAGGCGCTGGCGCACGAGCCCGACATCCTCTTCCTCGACGAACCCACCGCTGGAGTCGACGTCTCGCTGCGCCGCGACATGTGGAAGCTGATCGGCAGCTTACGCGAGCGCGGCACCACCATCATCCTCACCACCCATTATATCGAGGAGGCCGAGGAGATGGCCGACCGGGTGGGCGTGATCAACAAGGGAGAGCTGCTGCTGGTCGAAGGCAAGGCCGAGCTGATGAAGAAGCTCGGCAAGCGCGAGATGGACATCGCGCTGGTCGAGCCGATGGCGGCGATCCCGGCCGAGCTGGACGAGTGGCATCTTGCGCTCGAGGATGAGGGCACGCGACTGCGCTACACCTTCGACGCGCAGGCCGAGCGCACCGGCATCCCCTCGCTGCTGCGCAAGCTCGGCGACCTCGGCATCGCGTTCAAGGATCTCGATACCTCCAAGTCGAGCCTCGAGGACATCTTCGTCGACCTTGTCGAGCGCCGGGACGAGGAGAAGGCGGCATGAGGGGCTTCAACCATCACGGCGTCTGGGCGATCTACCGATTCGAGATGGCGCGCGCGCTGCGCACCTTGTGGCAGAGCCTGGTCACCCCGGTGATCACCACCGCGCTCTATTTCGTCGTGTTCGGCGGCGCGATCGGCAGCCGCATGCAGGAGCTGGACGGCGTCGCCTATGGCAGCTTCATCGTGCCCGGCCTGATCATGATGAACCTGTTGCAGCTGTCGATCTCCAACGCGTCGATCGGCATCTATTTCCCCAAGTTCACCGGCACGGTGTATGAGCTGCTCTCCGCGCCCGTCTCCGCCATGGAGATGGTGATCGGCTATGTCGGCGCCGCGACGACCAAGTCGATCGCGATCGGCCTCGTCATCCTGTTCACCGCGATGCTGTTCGTCGACGTGCCGATCCGGCATCCGTTCGTGATGATCGCGATGCTAGTGCTGACGTCGGTGACGTTCAGCATGCTCGGCTTCATCATCGGCATCTGGGCCAAGGGCTTCGAGCAGCTCTCCTTCGTCCCGGCGCTGATCGTGACGCCGCTGACCTTCCTCGGCGGCGCCTTCTACACGATCAACATGCTGGCGGAGCCGTGGCGGACGATCAGCCTGGCCAATCCGGTGGTCTATCTGGTCAGCGGCTTCCGCTGGAGCTTCTTCGGCACCGGCGACGTGTCGATCGGGGTCAGCCTGGGCTTCACCGCGGCGTTCCTGGCGGTATGCCTCGGCGTGATCGGCTGGATCTTCAAGACCGGCTGGCGGCTGAAGAACTGAGGTAAAAATCCTCCCCGGAACGGGGAGGGGGACCGCCGCCGAAGGCGGTGGTGGAGGGGGTCCGAGGCAATGGAATCCCTCGCCTCGGACCCCCTCCGTCAGCGCTTCGCGCTGCCACCTCCCCGTGCCGGGGAGGATTTAGTTCACCCCGCCACCGGCAGCGTGATCATCGATCCGGCACACACCCGCTGGGTCGCCTTCACGAAGTCCCCCGGCTTCGCCTTGTAGATGTTGGGCACGAACGTTTGCGGGTTGCGGTCGATCACCGGGAACCAGCTCGACTGGACCTGCACCATGATGCGGTGGCCCTTGCGGAACACATGATCATGGTCGCGCAGCGGCACGTTCCACGCGACCACCTTGTTCGGCACCAGTGGCTTTGCCGTCTCGAAGCTCTCGAGCCAGCGCCCGCGGCGCACCTCCATCGCGATCGGCAGCTGGTAGCCGTTGAGCGTCTTCGGGTAGTCGCCGAGCGCGCTGGACTTGGTCGTCAAATCATAATCGTCGGGCAGCACGTCGATCAGCTTGACCACCATGTCGCTGTCGGTGCCCGAGGTCGATGCCTGCAGCGTCGCGCTGATCGCGCCGCTGACGGTCAGATCCTTGTCGAGCGGCGCGCTGACATAGGTGAGGACGTCCTGCCGCCCGTTCACGAAGCGCTGGTCCGCCGCCTCCCACCAGCGCCATTCCTGCGAGGGATAGGTGACCGAGATCGGCCGCTCGCGGTACGGCACCGGGTTGGCCGGATCGGAGACATATTCACGGCATCCTTCGCCCGCGGGCGCGGTGAAGGACAGCGATCCGTCGGCATGGAGATAGAGGCTGGTCGCCTTCGTCCCTGCCGGCGGCCATTTGGCGTAGTTCTTCCACTGCCACGACCCGCTCTGGAAGACCTTGGCCTCGCCCCTGGGCTGCGTGCCCTTGCCGTGCAGCCAGTATGCAAAGAACGGCGCCTCGATATCGCGCATGAACTCGGTGCCGCTGGGCTTGCCGAAGTTGACGTAGCCGAGATTGTCGCCCGCGCTCTTCCAGCTGCCGTGGTTCCATGGCCCGGCGACGATCATGCTCAGCCCCTTGGGATCGTCCTTCTCCATCCGCTCGTAGATCTTCCAGCCGCCGAGCGGGTCCTCCTGGTCCCAGAAGCCGACCACATGCAGCGTCGGCACGGTGGTGCGGCCGAGCCGGTCGGTCCACACCTGCCGCTTCCAGTGATCGTCGTAATCGGGATGCTCGATGATCTGGGTCAGCATCGGCACGCTGCCCTTGAAGTGCAGCTTGTCGAGATTCTCGACCGGGCCGAGCTTCAGGAACCAGTCGTACATATCGACCGGCGGCGGCCCGCCGGGATTGTAATCGAAATCCTCGCCGTCCTTGTTGTTCTGGAGGCCATAGGTCCAGTCGGTGAGGTAGGAGAGGCGGAACGCGCCGTAGCGGTGGAGGTCGTCGTTCATCCACCAGTCGTTCCACGCCGCCTGCGGGCTCACCGCTTTCAACGCGGGATGCGGCCGGGCGAGCGCCACCGCCGCGGCATAGCCGGGATAGGAGCCGCCGGTCATGCCGACGCGGCCGTTGTTGTCGGCGACGTTCTTCACCAGCCAGTCGATCGTGTCATAGGCGTCGCTCGCCTCGTCGGGCGCGTTCGAGCCAGCGGGGGACAGCGCCATCGACATGGCGAACACGCCCTCCGACTTGTAGCGCCCGCGCATGTTCTGGAAGACGAGGATATAGCCGTCCTCCATCATGTACTTGATCGACGCCGGCACCGCCCTGGGCGCTGCGCCCGGCACGCCATAGGGGGTGCGCTGGAGGATCATGGGCAGCTTGCCGGGCTTGCCCGCGGGGCGCAGGATCACCGTCTGCAGCCTGGTGCCGTCGCGCATCGGGATCATCACCTCCTGAAAGGTGAAGGCGGCGGCCGGGGCCTGCGCCGTCGTTGCCTGATGTGCCGGGGCGGGGGCAGTCAGCGCAGTTGCGAGGGCGGCGGCAAGAAAGCGGCGGTACATCAACTCATGTCTCCCCGTTGTCAGGCGGGAATAGAGGCGCGGCGCCTGCCGCTGTCAATCGGCCTGCGGACGCAGCAGCGCCGGGCGCAGGACGAGGCCGTTGAGGTTGAGCAGCGCGTGCACCAGCATCGCGAACCACAGCTCGCCCGTGGCCAGGTAGAGCGTCGCGAGCAAGGTGCCCGCGACTGCCGAGAAGATCATCCCCGCCCAGCCCTGATAGCGGTGCGCCCCGGCGAAGAGCAGCGTGGCGAGCGCGAAGCCGAGCGGTGCGCTGCCCGTCGCCAGCGCCGCGAACAACGGCAAGGCGAGGCGGAAGAACAGTTCCTCCACAATCCCCGCCGCGATGCCCAGCGCGGCGGTCCAGCCGAATTCGCCGCGGCGGCGGGGCAGGATGCGGTCGATATCCCCGGCGCTGAACGGCCGCCGTCCGCGCCGTAGCTGCCAGCGCGCAAGGAGAAGGCCGATCAGCGCTCCTCCGCAGAGGCCCGCAAGCACGGCCACCTTGAACGCCGCCCCGCCAAACCCGGCAAAGTCGCGTGCCGTCATCGCCAGCGCGGCGAACTCGACGGGCAGGCGGGCAAGCGCGTCAAGCCGTCCGCCGATCGCCAGTACGACGAGCGCGCTCGCCCCAAACGCGAGCGGCGCGCGGCGCATCCAGCGGCGGTATCGGGCGATCCGCCCGGTGCCCGGCGGCACCCCGCCGCCCCGGAGATACCAGGCATAGGCGGCAATGAGAGCCGCCAGCAGCAGCCAGTGCGTCAACCGTGCCGCCTCGGAGGTGGCGACATCGTTTGAATCCCTCTCTTCGTTCCGTCATTTTCGCGCAGGCGGGAATCCATTCGCCGCGACGATGCGGATCGATCCTCGACGGCAGAAAGAATGGATTCCCGCCTGCGCGGGAATGACGGCGGGAAAGGTTCGCGCTCTGCCATCACCTCCGCCTGATCAGGCGTTGCGGTGCTCGCCCCGCACCCAGCGGACGGTGCCCGAGCTCGAGCGCATGACGACGCTCTCGGTGGTCATCTTGCCCGGCTTGCGCTTGACGCCCTCGAGCAGCGAGCCGTCGGTCACGCCGGTCGCGGCGAAGATGCAGTCGCCCTTGGCCAGCTCGGTCAGGTCATATTGCTTGTCGAGATCCTCGATGCCCCATTTGCGGGCGCGGGCGCGCTCGTCCTCATTGCGGAACAGCAGCCGGCCCTTGAACTGGCCGCCGACGCAGCGCAGCGCGGCGCAGGCGAGCACGCCCTCGGGCGCGCCGCCCTGGCCCATATAGACGTCGATCGTCGTGTCGGGATCGGTGGTCGCGATCACCCCTGCGACATCGCCGTCGCCGATCAGCACCACGCCGCAGCCGATCGCGCGCAGCTCGGCGATCAGCTTCTCGTGGCGCGGGCGATCGAGCACGCAGGCGATGATCTCGTTGGGCTTGACGCCCTTCGCCGCGGCGATCGCCTCGATATTCTGGGTCGGGGACTTGTCGAGGTCGATCACGTCCGCCGGATAGCCGGGGCCGACCGCGATCTTGTCCATATAGACGTCGGGCGCGTTGAGCAGATTGCCTTCCTCGGCGATGGCGAGCACGGCAAGGCTGTTCGGCCCCGCCTTGGCGCAGATCGTGGTGCCCTCGAGCGGGTCGAGCGCGATGTCGATCTTCGGCCCCTTGCCCGGCGCGCTGCCGACCTTCTCGCCGATGAACAGCATCGGCGCCTCGTCGCGCTCGCCCTCGCCGATCACGACGGTGCCGTCCATGTAGAGCGAGTTGAGCGCGGCGCGCATCGCTTCCACGGCGGCGGCGTCGGCCGCCTTCTCGTCGCCGCGGCCGACCAGCGTCGACGCGGCGATCGCCGCAGCTTCGGTGACGCGCACCATTTCAAGCACCAGGACGCGGTCGAGCACCTTGCTGGCGGTCTGCATGATCGGCGAAGCCCCTCTAAAGATCGACGTTTCGGAGCGCGATAGGAGTGCGCGCGAGGCTTGTCGATGGGGGCCAACGCTGTCATTCCCTCAAAAGCCGGCAACGGCCGCGAAACCGGGGCCGGTTCGCGGCGTTCGGTGCGTAACAAGGGATCAAAGGCGCGTGACATGCTGAGTCTGCTGCTGGCGTTGAGCGTCGCGGGTGAGCCGCCCAGGATCGTCACCCTGCCCCGGCGTGCCCGTCCTGCCGCGGTCGTCCGCAAGCGCGCCGCGCGCAAGCCGGTGCGCCGGCCGCTGCCGCAGCCGGCCACATTGTGCCTGACCGGCACCTGTACCCGGTCCGCCGCGCCCGGCGATCGGTTGACCGGGCCGACCGCGCCCGAGCGCAGCGGGAAGATGGATGTGGTCCGGTCGACCGGCATGCCGTGCGGCGTGCAGGGCGCGCCGGTCTGCCCGAAAAAGGGCCAGGAGCTGCTGAGCACGCGCATCGACTAGCCATGTTCCGGCGCGGACCTCGTTGTGCTAACGCAACGAGGGGAGGGTGTAGCCCATGTCCGCGCTGCTCGTATTCGCGTTGATGCTCCAGGCCGGCGGCGACGATGCCGCGATGCAGGCCTATCGCGACAAGACCCGCGCCGTCATCCCGTGCAAGACCACCGGAGATCCCGACGAGGTGACGATCTGCGCGCTGCGTGAGGCGGACAAGAAGTACCGCGTGCCCTTCGTCACCACCAATGCTCGCGACAATGTGCCCTATCAGACCGAGCGCGTGCTTGAGGACACGATGTTCCAGTGCGGCGTCAGCGGCCCGTTCCTGACGCAATGCGGCGGGATGGTCGGGGTGACGGTGGGCGTCGGGTTCGACGGCAAGGTGATGCGCAAGCGCGAACCCGCGCCCTAGCACGCCCCCCCGAATCCTCCCCCGCCAGGGGGAGGTGTCAGCGAAGCTGACGGAGGGGGAGGACGCGAAACGCCGGTCGGGGAGTCCTCCCCCTCCCCCTAGCGGGGGAGGATTGAACGCCCGTCGGCCCTCACTCCCCCAATATGTGCATCCACATCGGTTCGCCCGCAAGGCTGGGCGAACCGCGCAGCTTCTCCAGCGCCTGCGCGATCGAGCGTTCGGGCACTTCGTGCGTCACGATCGCGACGAGCACGCTGCCATCGGCCATCGCGCCGCGCTGAATCAGCGATTCGATCGAGACGCCCGCGTCGCGCATCGCCGCGGCGATCTCGGCCAGCACGCCGACCTTGTCGGCGACGGTGAAGCGCAGATAGGCGCGGCCGCGGCGCTCTCCGGTCGGCGCGGCGGGTTCGGCGGTCAGGCTCGCGGCGGGCATCGCATAGGGCGGGCCGAATTCGGTGCGCGCGATGTCGATCAGGTCGGCGACCACCGCCGATGCGGTCGGGCCGTCGCCCGCGCCCGCGCCCTGGAACAGCAGCCGGCCGACGAAATTGCCCTCGGCGACGACCGCGTTGGTCGGGCCAAGGACATGCGCCAGCGGATGCGCGAGCGGCACGAGGTGCGGGTGGACACGCTGGAACAGCCCGTTGCCATTGAGATCAGCGATGCCGAGCAGTCGCACGCGATAGCCCAGCGCCGCCGCCTCCGCGATGTCGGCGGCGAGCAGATGGCGGATGCCGCCGATCGCGACGTCGCCGAACGCGGGCTGGGTGCCGAACGCGATGCTCGCCAGGATCGACAGCTTGTGCGCGGCGTCGACGCCGTCGATGTCGAAGCTCGGGTCCGCCTCGGCGAAGCCCGCCGCCTGCGCCTCGGCCAGCACCTCGGCGAAGTCGCGGCCTTCGGCCTCCATCTTGGACAGGATGAAATTGCAGGTGCCGTTGAGGATGCCATAGACGCGGTCGATCTGGTTGGCCGCGGCGCCTTCGCGCAGCCCCTTGATCACCGGCACCCCGCCCGCGACTGCCGCCTCGAACTTCATCGGCGTGTCGCTCTTCTCGGCGACACCGGCGAGCTCGAGGCCATGATGCGCGATCATCGCCTTGTTGGCGGTGACGAGGCCCTTGCCCGCCGCCAGCGTCGCGCGGGCAAGCGCGAGGGCGGGGCCGTCGGACCCGCCGATCAGCTCGACCACCACGTCCGCCTTGGGGTGACGCGCCAGCTCGGTCATGTCGTCGACCCAGTCGAAGCGCGCGATGTCGACGCCGCGGTCCTTGGCGCGGTCGCGCGCGGAGACCGCGACGATCTCGATCGGCCGGCCCGCCCGGCGCGCGATCAGCTCGGCATTGGCGTCGATCAGGCGAATGACGCCCGCACCCACGGTGCCAAGGCCGGCAAGAGCAACGCGCAACGGTTCGGTCAAAGCTTCTTCCTCAACGCTTTCGTCACCCCGGCCTCGTGCCGGGGTCCAGCGGGCGGCAAGAATCGCCCGTGCGGCTCTTTGCGGCACGGTGGACCCCGGAACAAGTCCGGGGTGACGGAGGAATAGTTTTGCCGGGGTTACTTCTTCGCCGCGGCTACTTCTTCGTCAGCCCGATCTCGCGCAGCCGTTCCGCCAGATAATCATGCGCGGTGATCGGCGGCTCGCGCTCGGGATTCTCCGCGCTCACGCATTGCGGCAGCGCCTTGATCAGGAAATCGGGCGCGGGATGCAGGAAGAACGGCATCGAATAGCGCGGCGTGCCGCGGCGCTCGACCGGCGGGTTGACCACGCGGTGGGTGGTCGAGGGCAGGACATGGTTGGTCAGCCGCTGCAGCATGTCGCCGACATTGACCACCATCGCGCCCTCGGGCGGCCGCACCGGCAGCCACTCGCCGTCCTTGTCGAGCAGCTCGAGCCCTGCTTCCTCGGCGCCGAGCAGGAGCGTGATGAGGTTGATGTCCTCATGCGCCCCGGCACGCACGTTGGGCGCATCCTCGGTCACTGGCGGATAGTGGAGCAGGCGCAGCACCGAGTTGCCGTCCTTCACCGCATGGTCGAACCAGTTCGGTTCCAGTCCCAGATGCCGCGCGATCGCCGAAAGCAGCTTGTCGCCCGCCGTGTCGAACGCCGCGAACAGCTCGAGGAAGGTCTCGCGGAATCCCTCGGGCCGGTCGGGCCAGATGTTGGGCGCCATGTTCGCCTCGAACCGGTGCCCGGCGGGCAGCTCGCGGCCGATATGCCAGAATTCCTTGAGGTCGACATATTCCGCGCCCTTGGCGATCTCGGTCTTGAACGGCGTGTAGCCGCGCGCGCCGCCGCCGCCCGCGACGAAATAGCCGCGCTTCTCTTCCTCCGGCAGGTCGAAGAACGCCTTGGTCGCCGCCCAGGCACGGTCGATCAGGTCCTGCGGCACGCCATGGTCGGACACCATCGCGAAGCCGAACCGCTCGAACGATCCGCCCAGCGCGGCGGCGAACCCGTCCGGGTCGCGCGCCTGATCGGCGAGGCTGACCAGCGGGACTTCGGCAAGAACGGTGTCGGGCATTCAAGGTAACTCCGGAAACGATTCTCCCGGAAATAGACCTTCATGCGGCCCGCGAACAGAGGCGGGAGAGGCGCGGTGCCGCGCGCCCCTCCCGCAGCCCGCGCCTACGCAGCGCCGGAACGGGTTACAGCCATTATTTGCCGAGAACGGTGAGCGTGCCGCGGCTCTTCGAATCGCCCGTGGGATCGAGCTTGAGCGTGAAATCGCTGCCTTCGCTGGTCTTGCCGCTGAACTGGCCGTCCTTGGCCGCGACGGTGAAGCCGGCCGCCTGCATCTGCTCCTCGAACCAGCTGCGGACCTGGCCGGCGGCGGCGGGCGCCTCGAACTGCACGCGCACCCTATCCTCACCGCCCGCGTCGCGATTGGCATCGACATTCAGGCTGGCGATCGTCGATCCGGGATAGAGCTTGAGGCCGTCGACCTCGAAATTCTCGGCCTTCAGATCGAATTTGGGCAGCTTGATCGACCCTTCAAACCCCGGCACCTTGACCGCGACACGCCCGTCCTTGTCGGCCTTGATCGATGCGTTGCCCTCGCCGCTGTTAACCGAGATGCTCGCGCCATTGCCCTCGCCCGAGCCATCGCCGCACGCCGCGAGCGCCAGCACCAGGGGGAGGGCAAGCCAGTTCCGGGTCATATGCAAGCTCCACCGTATTAGTTGGGCAACACACTAGCCCGCGCCGCAAAAAAGATCAAGCCGCGGGGTGACGTGCCCGGTGCGATGCGGCATTGGGCGCGGCATGGACGCGCAGACTCCCCACCAACCCGGCGAAGCGGCGAACCGGTCGCCCATTCCGATGGGCGAGTTCGTCGCGCTGATCGCGTCGATCATGGCGCTGACTGCGCTCGGCATCGATTCGATGCTGCCGGCGCTGCCCGCGATCAGCGACGAGCTCGGCGTCAGCCAGCCCAACCATCGCCAGTATGTCATCACCGCCTTCATGCTCGGCTTCGCGGTCGCGCAGCTGTTCCACGGCCCGCTCGCCGACCGCTTCGGGCGCAAGCCGGTGATCATGGCGGCGCTTGCCTTCTACGTGGCCACCAATGCGGTCGCGGCCTTTTCGGGCAGCTTCGAGCTGCTG
Source organism: Sphingomonas sp. (assembly GCF_036402235.1). Lineage (GTDB taxonomy): Bacteria > Pseudomonadota > Alphaproteobacteria > Sphingomonadales > Sphingomonadaceae > Sphingomonas. The sequence continues at coordinate 43,668 of NZ_DASWTG010000041.1, forward strand.
CTGCTCGCGCGCGCGGCGAGCGGCGCTGCGGTCGCCGCGGGGCGCGTGGTGACGGTGGCGCTGGTGCGCGACTGTTTCCAGGGGCGGGCGATGGCGCGGGTGATGAGCCTCGCCTTCATGACCTTCATGATCGTGCCCGTGCTCGCGCCCGCCTGGGGCCAGCTGATGGTGATTATCTTCGGCTCGTGGCGGCTGATCTTCGGCGGGATCGCGATCGTCGCGGCGCTGGTGCTGATCTGGTTCACGCTTCGCATGCCCGAGACGCTGGCGCGCGATACCGTGCACCCGCTCGACCTGAGCGAAATCTGGCGCGGCTATGGCAAGATGTTCCGCGATCGCTGGGCGGTCGGCTACACCTTGGCCACCACCGCGATCTCGGGCTGCTTCTTCTCGTTCATCGGGTCGATCCAGCAGATCGTCTATGACGTGTTCAAGCGGCCCGAGCTGCTGACATTGGTGTTCGCCTCGGTCGCCGGGCTGATGGCGCTGGGGTCGTTCCTCAATTCGCGCCTGGTGATGCGCTTCGGCATGCGCTTTCTCTCGCATCTCGCGCTGGTGACGACCACTGTGCTCGCCGTGATCCACCTGACGGTGATCCTGCTGGGCGGCGAGAATCTGTGGGTGTTCATCGCGCTTCAGGCGCCGATGATGGCCGCGATGGGCCTCGCCAACTCGAATTTTTCAGCGATGGCGATGGAGAATATGGGTGAGATCGCGGGCACCGCGTCGAGCCTGCAGGGCTTCATCGCGACGATGGGCGCGGCGGTGCTCGGCGCGGTGATCGGCCAGTCGTTCGACGGGACGACGGTGCCGCTGTACCTTGGTTTCACCGTGCTGGGCGTGACCGCACTCGTCATCGTCTTCGTCACCGAACGCGGCAAGCTGTTCCGCCGCAACTGACCGTGCGGCAGGGAACCGTCAGCCCCTCTTCGCCGTTCGCGCTTCAGGAGAAGCAAGGAGGGCTGCGATGGGCGGTCATCAGGTTCCAGGGCGCGGACCCGGCGACGACGGATATGACGAGGACGGCTATGACGAGAGCCAGCGCGCCGAAATCCTCGAGGCGACGCGCGACGGCCCGGGCGACGGCACGGTCCTGACCGATCTCGATCCCGACCTCGGCGAGGAGCTTGACGCCGACGCGGAGGAGGACGAGCTGCTGATGGTCGCCGACGAGGTCGGGGAGGAGGAGGTCGCGGAGAGCGACGCCGCCGATGACGACGAAGACGATCTTCAGGGCGACTTCGACGCCGGCACGCTCGACGCGGATGATCTCGACGATGGCGATGCGGTTGCCCTGAACCCTTGATCGGCACCCTTGACCGGGGGGCGCTTCGGGCGGAGCATCGCCAGCGAAGGGAGCGCCATGACCACCGATCCGCGCGTGGATGCCTATATCCAGCGGCAGGCCGATTTCGCCCGCCCGATCCTGATCTGGCTGCGCGCGCGCGTCCACGCCGCTTGCCCCGATGTGGTGGAAGGCATCAAATGGGGGATGCCGGCCTTCTCCTATCGCGGCCGTCCGCTCGCCAGCATGGCCGCGTTCAAGGCGCATGCCAGCTTCGGCTTCTGGTATCGCGACCAGCTCGCCACGGGCAAGGAGGGGGAGGCGATGGGCCAGTTCGGCCGCATCGAATCGCGCGCCGATCTGCCCGATGACGCCGCGATGGAAGCACAGGTGCGCGCGGCGATGGCGCTCACCGATTCGGGCGCTCTCCCCAGGCGCGCCGTCAGGCCGCCCAAGCCCGAGGCCGAGGTGCCCGAGGCATTGGCCGAAGCGCTCGCGCGCGATCCCGCGGCAGCGGCGGCGTTCGACGCATTTCCGCCGAGCGCGCGACGCGACTATTGCGAATGGATCGCCGGCGCCAGGCAGGAGGCGACGCGGGATCGGCGCCTCACCGACGCGATCACCTGGATCCGCGAGGGCAAGAAGCGCCACTGGAAATATGAAAGCTGCTGAAGGGCTTGCGTTCGGCGACATTTATGTGATGATGCAACATCTCTTGCGATAGGAGGTGCCCTATGCGTCGTTCCGTTGCATATCGTGAGCCCGAGTCGATCTCCGCGCTCAACACCACCCCATTGATCGATGTGCTGCTGGTGCTGTTGATCATGCTCATCGTCACCATCCCCGCGGCGACTCACAAATTGCCGGTCGATCTGCCGCAGGGGATCGGGGAGCCGTCGGTCGACCTTCCCCACCGGCTCGATATCTCCGCGGCAGGCCAGCTTGCCTGGGACGGGCGGACGATCGCCGATGCCGAGCTTCCCGCGCTGCTCGCCTCGACCCTCGCGGCGAACGGCGTGCTGCACTTCAAGGCGGATCAGGCCGCGCGCTACGAGCGCTTCGCCACGGTGCTGAGCGCCGTCAAGCGCTCGGGCGTCACCCGGCTGGGCTTTGTCGGCAACGAGGCGATGGCGTTCGACTGAGCTTTCCCGCGCGCCATAGTTGCCGTAAACGTCAAGCGCTATGGCGCGCTTCACACGGACGATCACCGCCGGGCCGGACGACATCGACGAGCTCGGCCATGTCAACAATGCGGTCTGGGTCCGCTGGATCCAGGACGTAGCGGTGGCGCACTGGCACGCAGTCGCGCCGCCCGAGCATCGCGATGCCTATATCTGGGTCGTGACCCGGCACGAGATCGACTATCGCGGCAATGTGTCCGAGGGCGAGACGGTGACCGCCGAAACCTGGGTGCCCCATCCGCCGCGCGGCGCGCGCTTCGACCGCCACATGCGCTTCACCGGCGACGACGGCAAGGTGAAGGTCGAGGCGGTCTCGACCTGGGCGATGCTCGACCGCGCCACCGGCCGGCTGGTGCGCGTACGCGACGAGATCGCGGCACCGTTTCTGGAGGGGTGAGCGGGGAGGTGCGAGGACCGCTGTCGACCCCATTGCGGACGTTCGGTTCGATCGCCATTCTCGCCACGATGCTGATACGATGGCCTTCGATAAGATTCGCAGCTGCCATGACCGTTTCCGTCCTCCTCGCGACAATGGCGTTCGACGGTTTATCTATGGGCGGTCCGAGGGGCGCAGGTGGCTGGGCTGCATTTGTTGGATTCATAGCCCTGCCATTCCTGGTGTGGCTTACGAAAAGCGGCAGGTCCGCCAAATACGTACAGGCCGTGCCATTGTTGATCGTGGTTCTCGTCATTGCATACTCGAGTTGGGCCATGGTTTAATCCCAACCAACAGACCTTGCAGCCGACCAAGATGGCAGCTTCCCACCCAAATCTCGACCGCGCTTGCAATGTTGGAACTGATTTGCTTGCGTCGTTTGGTGCCAGGCACCGCCCTTTGATTTCGTCGATCCACCCGGCAGAATCGGTCTGCCGCACGCACCCCGGACAAGGGCGACGAAGTTGACAGAATGAATCGCGTTCCGCGTAATTTCGTCAACTTCGCGGGAGAGCCGGCGGCGTCCCGATACCGACCGTCGCAAACCCACTCGGCTTGCGCCGTGCGGTTCAGCCCGAATTCCGCAATGCCGTCGCGATCGCGTTGATCGACAGCAGGATGCCCTGTTCGATCTTGGGATCGGTTTCCCCCGCGCGGTGGCGCTTGAGCAGCTCGACCTGAAGCAGGTTGAGCGGCTCGATATAGGGCAGGCGCAGCTTGATCGAGGTTTCGAGCGCGGGGTGCTTCTCCAGCAGCCGCGTCTGGCGGGTGACTTCGAGCAGCTGGTCGTGCGTCGCCTGCCAGCCGTCGCGGATGCGCCCGAAGATCGCATCGCCGAGCGCGCGGTCCTCGACCAGCCCGGCGTAGCGTGCGGCGATGCCCATGTCGGACTTGGCCAGCACCATCTCCATATTCGCCAGCGCCGAGGCGAACAGCGGCCAGCCCGCCGCCATCTCGCGCAGCAGGCCGCGATCCTTGAATTCGGACAGCGCCGCGCCGACGCCGTACCAGCCCGGCAGCATCACGCGCGCCTGCGCCCAGCTGAACACCCAGGGGATCGCGCGCAGATCCTCGATCGCGTCGCTCTTCTTGCGGCTCGCCGGGCGGCTGCCGATCTTGAGGCCCGCGATCTCGGCGATCGGGGTCATCTGGCGGAAGAAGCTGGTGAAGCCCTCGGTGCCATAGACGAGGCCGCGATAAGCCTTGAACGCGGTGCCCGACAATTCCTCCATCGCCGCCTCGAACCGCGCCGCGTCGGCGGCGCTGAGCTGCTGCGGCTCGAGGCTGGCGAGCAAGGTGGCCGAGGCCATCGCTTCCAGGTTGGTCTGCGCGCTCTCGCGCGTGCCGTACTTGGCGGCGATCACCTCGCCCTGCTCGGTGATGCGGATGCGGCCCTGCACCGTGCCCGCGGGCTGCGCCTGGATCGCCTGGAAGGAGGAGCCGCCGCCGCGCCCCACCGCGCCGCCGCGGCCATGGAACAGCTGCATCCCGATCCCGGCTTCCTCGAACACCGGCTTCAAAGCCGTCGAGCCCTTGGACAGCCCCCAGGTCGAGGTGAGGTAGCCGCCGTCCTTGTTCGAGTCCGAATAGCCGATCATCACTTCCTGATGCCCGCGCGCGCGGGCGATCGCTGCGATCTCGGGCAGCGCGAACCAGCCGCGCATGATCTCGGGCGCGGCTTCCAGATCGCCGATCGTCTCGAACAGCGGCACCGCCATGACATGCGCCTGCGGTTCCTCGCCCGGAATGTAGAGGCCTGCTTCCTTGAGCAGCACATGGACTTCAAGCAGGTCGGACACCGATTGCGCCATCGACACGATATACTGGCGGATCGCGGCGCGGCCGTAGCGGTCATGCGCCTCGGCCGCGGCGCTGACGATCGCCAGCTCGGATGCGGTCTCGTCCGAATAGGTCGCGTAGCGGCTGGTGAGCGGGCGGGGCGATGCCAGCTCGCGGCGCAACAGCGCGACCCGTGCTTCCTCGCCGAGCGCGGCATAGTCGGCCTCGATCCCGGCGACCTTGAGCAGCTCGGCGATCACGCGCTCGTGCACTGCGCTGTTCTGGCGCATGTCGAGCGTGGCGAGGTGGAAGCCGAAGATATCGACCGAGCGGATCAGCCGCCCCAGCGCGCCGCTCGACGCCAGCGTCTCCGCGCCGTGCGCGGCGAGGCCATGCGCGACGGTGGCGAGGTCGGCGCGGAAGGCAGCGGGATCGGCATAGCGCTCGCCGGTGAGCGGGCCGGGGCGCGGCGCCGGCTTGCCGGTGAGGTCGCGATAGGTGGCGGCAAGGCGCGCATAGATGCCGGAGAGCGCCCGGCGATAGGGCTCGTCGGCGCGGCTCGCGGCATCGTCGCCGCTGCGGTCGGCGAGCGCCGCCACGTCGGGATCGATGTCGGCATGATGGCTCGAGATCGACAGCTCGGCGCCGAGCGCGTGAACCGCGTCGAGATAGTGATTGAGCACCGTCTCGGCCGATCGCGACAGCGTCAGGCGCAGCGAATCGGCGGTGACGAAGGGGTTGCCGTCGCGGTCGCCGCCGATCCAGTTGCCGGGGCGCAGGAAGGCGGGCACGCGGCTGCCCAGCGCGCGGTCCCAGCGCGCGTAGAGCGCGGGCAAGGTCGGCAGGAACACGTCGCGCAGATAGGAGAGCGCGGTCTCGACCTCGTCCGCGACATAGAGCCGCTCGGGCCGCAGCACGCGCGTCTGCCACAGCAGGGCGACCTGCCGCACTACCGCCTCGTCGACCAGATCGCCGTCCTGCGTCTCGGCGATGCCGTTGTCCTTGAGGGCCATCAGCTCGGCGATGCGGTTGCGATGGTCGATCATCGACTTGCGGCGCACCTCGGTCGGGTGCGCGGTGAGCACGGGCGCGACCAGCGCCTGCTCGAGCAGCTCGGCGACGCGCTCGGGGGCGATGCCGTGCTCTTTCAGCCTCGCGATGGCGTGCTCGACATCGGCGCCGGTCTCCGCGGCGATGCCCTGCCGGTCCTCGGCCAGGTTGGCGAGCATCGAGAACAGCATGAAGCTGCGCACGAAATCGAGCGTCTCGTCGAGGTTCAGGCTGCCAAGGCCGGGGTCGATGCTGTCGGCGCCGGCGATGCCGCGATGCCGGTCGACCGATGCCGAGCGGATATATTCGATGCGCCGGAACAGCGCCTCCCCGCCATAGGCGCGGATCACGTCGCCAAGGACGCGGCCGAGATAGCGGATGTCGGGATTGTTGGTGATGGGAGGAGCGCTGGCCATGCGCGCGTGCTGCACTGCGGCATGGCCAGCGTCAACCGGTTCGTTACTTCACCCACCTCAAGCGCGAATGATTATGTCGCATGATCATCGATCCGCCGCCGGAAGGTTTCGGGCAGGAACAGCAGGCCGATGATCAGCGTCAGCACCGCGACGGTGATCGGATACCACAGGCCGTAATAGATATCCCCGGTCGCCGCGACCATCGCGAAGGCGATCGTCGGCAGGAAGCCACCGAACCAGCCATTGCCGATATGATAGGGCAGCGACATCGCGGTGTAGCGGATCCGGCTCGGGAAGATCTCGACCAGCAGTGCCGCGATCGGGCCATAGACCGCCGTCACCAGCAGCACGAGCCAGAAGAGCAGCGCGACGATCAGCGGCTTGTTCATCGCTGCCGGATCGGCCTTGGCGGGATAGCCGGCGGCGCTCAGCGCGGCGTTGATTTCGGCGCGGAACGCTGCGGCATCGCCGGCCTGCTCGATCTTGCGGTCGCCGACGAAGATCTCGGCGCGCTCCTTGCTCCCGTCTGCCGAGCTGTAGGGGATGCCCGATTTGGCGAGTAGCGACTTGGCGATGTCGCAATCGGTGCGGTCGAACTTGTTGCCGCCGATCGGGTCGAACTGGACCGAGCAGGTGGCGGGATCGGCGATGACGCTGACCGGCGCCTTGGCCTGCGCCGCCGCCAGCGCCGGATTGGCCGCCTGGGTCAGCGCATGGAAGGTCGGGAAATAGGTCAGCGCCGCCAGTGCGCAGCCGGTCAGGATGATCTTCTTGCGCCCGATCCTGTCGGAGAGCGCGCCGAAGATGACGAAGAAGGGCGTGGCGAGCGCCAGCGCGATCGCGATCAGGATGTTGGCGGTGGCGCCATCGACCTTCAGCGTCTTCTCGAGGAAGAACAGCGCATAGAATTGCCCCGTATACCAGACCACCGCCTGGCCCGCGACCGCGCCGAGCAGCACGATCAGCACGGTGCGCAGGTTGCGCCACTGGCCGAACGCCTCGGTGAAGGGCGCCTTGGAGGTGGTGCCTTCCTCCTTCATCTTCTGGAACACCGGGCTCTCGGCGAGCTGGAGGCGAATCCACAGCGACACGCCGAGCAGCAGGATCGAGACGAGGAAGGGCAGGCGCCAGCCCCAGTCGGTGAATGCCGCCTCACCGATGACGGTGCGGATGCCGATCACCACCAACAGCGCCGCGAACAGGCCGAGCGTCGCGGTGGTCTGGATCCAGCTGGTGAACAGCCCGCGCTTCCCCTCGGGCGCATGCTCGGCGACATAGGTCGCGGCGCCGCCATATTCGCCGCCGAGCGCGAGGCCCTGGACGAGCCGCAGCGCCACCAGGATCACGGGCGCAGCGACGCCGATGCTGGCATAGCTCGGCAGCACGCCGACCGCGAAGGTCGACAGGCCCATCAGTCCCATCGTCACGAGGAAGGTGTATTTGCGCCCGACGACATCGCCGAGCCGGCCGAATACCAGCGCGCCGAACGGCCGCACCGCGAAGCCCGCGGCGAACGCGCCAAGCGCGAGGATGAACGCGGTGGTCTCGTTCACGCCCGAGAAGAATTTGGCCGAGATGACCGTGGCCAGCAGCCCGTAGAGATAGAAATCATACCACTCAAACACCGTGCCGAGCGACGAGGCGATGATCACCTTGCGTTCGTTCCGGCCGGTCACTGCGGCTGTGGTCATTCAGGCCCTCCCATTTATCTTACATAATGGTGGCGGGTTTTACAGTCTGCGTCGAGGGCCGAAATCGCGCAGAAGCGGGGGACCAGCGAAATTTGTCCCTCTCTCCTTCCGAAGGGAGGGGAGGAATGAGGATCAATCCTCCAGCAGCGCCAGGCTTACCTTCGCCGTGCCCGTGCGGTGCATCCCAATCTCGCGCGCCGCGGCGTGGGAGAGGTCGATCACCCGCCCGCCGCGAAACGGGCCGCGGTCGTTGACTCGCACCACGACGCTCTTGCCGGTGGTCAGGCTGGTGACGCGGATGCGGCTGCCGAAGGGCGCGGTGCGGTGCGCCGCGGTCAGCGTGTCGGGATCGCAGCGCTCGCCGTTTGCTGTGCGGTTGCCCTCCATCTCGCGGCTGAAATAGCTCGCCATCCCGCTGCCGAGATCGGCGCCGGCGACATCATCCTCCGCCGCCGCGGTCGGTGCCGCCAGTGCCAGCGCCAGCGCGCCGAAGAATAGACCCCGCATCCCCATGTCCCCTTTTGCGGCCATGGATGAACCAGCGCCCGCCCGGACGGGCAAGCGCCACAGCGCTCGCCCGCGCCAAATCCGCGACCGGTTGCTGGAGCAACCGGCTCAGCGGCCCGCGCGGCCGAGATGTCGGTCGAAGAAGGTGGCGATGAGCCGATAGGTCTCGATCGATTCGGGCATGTCGGGCCAGACGAAGAAGGCGTGCGGCAGCCCGTCGAACAGATGCAGCTCGCTTTCCACACCCGCCGCGGCGAGCCGGCGATGCGCCAGCGTCAGCGCACTCACCGCGAAGTCGCGCCCGCCGGCAAGCAGCAGCGTCGGCGGCATCGCCTTGACCTGTGCATCCGAGACGATCGGATATGCCAGCGGGTCGGTCGCCGGCACGCCCTCCATATAGGCGAGCGGCAGGACGGGCGGCAGTGCGGGCGCGTTAAGCGGCGCACCGCCGGTGATGGGGTCGGCCAGATAGGGGCTGTCGCCGCTGAAGGGCGCGCCGGTGCCGCACAGCGTGCCGATCGCACCCGGCCGCGGCAGGCCCTGTTTCGCGACCCATGCGGTCGCCTGCGCCGTGATGATGCCCCCGGCCGAGCAGCCATAGATCCCGATATTCTCGGGCCGGTACTGTTCGAGCAGCGCGCGATAGACCGCCGCCAAATCCTCGGAAGCCGCGGGGTAGCGATGCTCGGGCGCGAGGCGATAGTCGACGGTCACGACCTTGACCCGCATCGTCGCAGCGATCGGGATCGCCTCGACCAGCGCGCCGCTGCCCGCTCCCCACATGAAGGCGCCGCCATGGACGTTGATCAGGACGCGTGCGGCATTTCCGGGTGCGCTGCCCGCTACGGGCTCGACCACATCGACCGCGACGCCGCCCAGCGTCGTGCGCCGCTCGCGCGTCGCGAAATGGCGGCGCATCTCGGCAAGCCGGTCGTCATTATACTTCTGGTAGAAGGCCCGCTGCTTCGCGACGTCGCCGGCGATCGCGGCGGGGGCGGTCGCCGCTCTCATCCGCACCAGCACCGCCCGCGCCTCAGGCGAAAGCTGGCTGGAAGGCGGAAGGGCGAAGGACGGAACCTGCACGCCGGGCGGAGCGGGCGCCCCGGTCTGCGCACCGGCAGGGGCAGCGGTGAAGAACAGCGCGAGCAGGCCAAGGATGGCGTTCCAGCCGCCCCGGCCGCTCGGCTGCATCTCAGACATCGAGGTTGGCGACGCTCAGCGCATTCTCCTGGATGAACTCGCGGCGCGGCTCGACCACGTCGCCCATCAGCCGGGTGAAGATCTCGTCGGCGACATCGGCCTGATCGATCGCCACCACCAGCATCGAGCGGTTCTGGGGATCGAGCGTGGTCTCCCACAATTGCTCGGCGTTCATCTCGCCCAGCCCCTTGTAGCGCTGGATCGACAGCCCCTTGCGGCCCGAGGCGAGGACCGCATCGAGCAGCTCGCTTGGCCGCGCGACCAGCGTCTCGCCCTTGGCGGCGACCACGGGCTCCTCGTCCTCGCCCTCGGCGGCGGGCGCAGCTTCGGCCTCGGCCTGCGCGGCCTTGACCGACACCAGCTTGGACACCGCCGCATAGCTCTCGGCCTGCTCGGCGGCGAGCGCGTGGAGCTTGCGGCCCTCGGCCGACGCCAGGAACGCCGCCTCGACGATGTGATGATCGGTCACCCCGCGCCACAGCCGCTCGAAATGGAAGCCGCCTTCCTCGGTGACGCGCGCCGACCAGCGCGCATCCTCGTCGGTCAGGTCGAGCCGCTTCGTGACGGCGGCCAGCCGCTCGCCGCGCTGCGCGCGCGATGCTTCGGGATCGAGTGCGCCGCCCAGCGCCAACGCCTCGATGATCGAGGGATCGTAGCGGCGCGGAACATAGCGCATCAGCGTCTTCATGCGCCGGGCATGCTCGACCAGCTTGGCGAGGTCCTCGCCGAAGCGCGGGCCTTCACTGGTTTCGAGGCGATTGTTGCCCACACCGGCCTCGACCAGATAGTCGTCGAGCGCGGCATCGTCCTTGAGGTACACTTCCGACCGCCCCTTGGTCGCCTTGTACAGCGGCGGCTGGGCGATGAAGAGGTGCCCCGCCTCGATGATCTCGGGCATCTGGCGGTAGAAGAAGGTGAGCAGCAGCGTGCGGATATGCGCGCCGTCCACGTCGGCGTCGGTCATGATGACGATCTTGTGGTAGCGCAATTTCTCGAGGTTGAAGTCGTCGCGGCCGATGCCGGTGCCCATCGCCTGGATCAGCGTGCCGATCTCCTTGGACGACAGCATCCGGTCGAAGCGCGCGCGCTCGACGTTGAGGATCTTGCCGCGCAGCGGAAGGATCGCCTGGAAATGCCGGTCGCGGCCCTGCTTGGCCGATCCGCCGGCCGAGTCACCCTCGACCAGGAACAGCTCGGACTTGGCGGGATCGCGCTCCTGGCAGTCGGCGAGTTTGCCGGGCAGGCTGGCGATGTCCATCACGCCCTTGCGCCGGGTCAGCTCGCGCGCCTTCTTGGCGGCCTCGCGCGCGGCGGCGGCGTCGATCACCTTCTGGATGATCATGCGCGCATGTTGCGGGTTCTCCTCGAGCCACTCGGCGAGCTTGTCGGCCATCAGCGCCTCGAGCGGCTGACGGACTTCCGAGCTGACCAGCTTGTCCTTGGTCTGCGAGCTGAACTTGGGGTCGGGCAGCTTGACCGAGACGATCGCGGTGAGCCCTTCGCGCATGTCGTCGCCGGTGAGGGTGACCTTCTCCTTCTTCAGCAGCCCCGACTTGTCGGCATAATTGTTGATCGTGCGCGTCAGCGCTGCGCGGAAGGCGGCGAGGTGGGTGCCGCCGTCGCGCTGCGGGATGTTGTTGGTGAAGCAGAGGACGTTCTCGTAATAGGAGTCGTTCCACTCCAGCGCGACATCGATCGTCACATCGTCGCGCGTGCCCGCGATCGCCACCGGATCGGGCATCAGCGGGGTCTTGTTGCGGTCGAGCCACTTCACGAACGCGGCGATCCCGCCCTCGTAGAACAGCTCGACTTCCTTGACCTCCTCATGCCGCGCGTCGCGCAGGAACAGGCGAACGCCCGAGTTCAGGAACGCCAGCTCGCGATAGCGATGCTCGAGCTTCTCGAAGTCGTACTCGATCTGGTTCTTGAACGTGCCGCCGTCGCCCGGGACCTTCTCGGTCGAGGCGAGGAAGGTCACGCGCGTGCCCTTCTTCCCCTCGGGCGCCTTGCCGATCACCTTCAAGGGCGCGGTGGCGTCGCCATAGGCGAAGCGCATGTAATGCTCCTCGCCGTCGCGCCAGATATTGAGGTCGAGCCATTCGCTGAGCGCGTTGACCACCGACACGCCCACGCCGTGCAGGCCGCCGGAGACCTTGTAGGCATTGTCGTCGGACGTGTTCTCGAACTTCCCGCCGGCATGCAGCTGGGTCATGATGACCTCGGCCGCCGACACGCCTTCCTCGGGATGGATGCCGGTCGGGATGCCCCGGCCATTGTCCTCGACCGAGACCGACCCGTCGGCGTTCAGCTGGATGATGATGCGGTCGCAGTGCCCCGCCAGCGCCTCGTCGATCGCGTTGTCGCTGACCTCGAACACCATGTGGTGCAGGCCCGAACCGTCGTCGGTGTCGCCGATATACATGCCGGGCCGCTTGCGCACCGCGTCCAGGCCTTTCAGGACCTTGATGCTCTCGGCGCCGTAGCTGTTGCTGTTCGGGGTGTTTTCGGGGGTGTTCTGATCGTTCGATTCCATGCCGAGCATATAGGGTCCCGAGTCACGAAACGGAAGCAAAATGGGGCGAGACGGGCGCTATGGATGCATCGCCGCGCACGCCGGATGTTAACCATTTTCTAACGTACTTTGGCGACTGTGCGTTAACTGTACCTTATCCCGATGCCGGGGGGCGTCCATATGCGTAGCGTCATACTCGCTGTCCTTGTCTCGTGCGGCCTCGCCGGCTGCGCCGCGCGGCGCGAAACCGTGGTGGTCAGCGCTTCGCAAGTCGAGATCGTCGACGATGGCGGCGCCGGGCAGGTGATCCGTCCGGCCGACCAGGCGAAGATCGACGCATTGCCCGCAATCTGGCAGGCCGCATGGGGCAAGTCGCCCGGACGCGCGCGTTCGCGCGAGGGTGCGCTGCTCGAACCCGCAGCGGCGCTCGATCATCCCGAGCTCAGCCCCGGGTCCTATAATTGCCGCCTGATCCGGCTCGGCGGCCGGGCCGGCACGCGGCGCGTGCGCAACTTCCCCACGCATTTCTGTTACGTCGGTGCGGCGGACGGCGTGCTCAACTTCACCAAGCAGACCGGCAGCGAACTGCCCGCGGGGCTGCTCTACAAGACCGGGAAGCGCTATACCTTCGTCGGCGCGCTGCAACGCGCGGAGGGCGACAATTCGCTGGTCTATGGCGCCGATCAGGCGCGCGACGTCGCCGGAGTGGTCGAGCGGGTCGGCCCGTTTCGCTGGCGCATGGTGATGCCGGTGGGCGAGCAGGATCTCGACATCCTCGAGCTGACGCCGGTACCGGTCGAGCGCCAGGCGAGCTGAGCGTCAGCTGACGGTCACGACGCCGTCGCGCACCGCGTAGCGCGTTGCCTGGCCGATCCCGTCGAACAGCTCGGGCTCGGTCCCCGTCATCCACACTTGCCCCCGCCCCGCCAGCCGGTCGAACAGCGCGCGCCTGCGGCTGGGGTCGAGATGCGCGGCGACCTCGTCGAGCAGCAGGATCGGCGCGCGGCCTGTGCGGTCGGCGACCAGCTCGGCATGCGCGAGCACGATGCCGAGCAGCAGCGCCTTCTGCTCGCCGGTCGAGCAGAGCTGCGCGGGCTGATCCTTCCCCAGATGCGTGACGTTGAGGTCCTGCCGGTGCGGCCCCACCAGCGTCCGCCCCGCAGCGGCATCGCGTGCGCGGCCCGCGCGCAGCGCCTGCGCCAGATCGGTCACCGTCTCGCCCTCCAGCGCCAACCCCGCCCGCGCGAACGGCCCCTCGGGCTGGTCCGCCAGCCGCGCCGCCAGCGCCTCGACCGCCCCCCGCCGTGCCGCGTCGATCGCTACGCCATGCTCGGCCATGCGCGCCTCCAGCGCAGTCAGCCAGTCGGGATCGGCGGGCTCGTCCGCCGCGAGCAGCCGGTTGCGCTCGCGCATCGCCGCCTCGTAGCGCGCGCTGTGATGGGCGTGGCCCGGCGCCAGCGCCAGCGTCAGCCGGTCGAGAAAGCGCCGCCGCTCGCTCGCCGGCTCGACGAACAGCCGGTCCATCGCCGGGGTCAGCCACAGCACGGTGAGCCATTCGGCAAGGCTCGCCGCCGCCGCCGCCGCGCCGTTGACCCGCACCACGCGCCGCTCGGGCGCCGAGCCTTGCGTGCCCGTCCCGATCTCGATCCCCTCGGCCAGCGTCGCCGCCACCGCGAACCCGCCGCTGCCGCCCTGCCGTGCGATCTCGGGCAGCGGCGCGCGGCGCAATCCGCGTCCGGGCGCGAGCAGCGACACCGCCTCCAGCACATTGGTCTTGCCCGCACCATTGTCCCCGGTCAGCACCACGAACCCCGCGCCGGGCGTCAGCGCTGCGGCCGCGTGATTGCGGAAATCGGTGAGGAGAAGGCGGGCAAGGGCCATCCGACCGCCTCTAGCCGCGTGGCAGGGTAGGGGGAAGTACGACCATCAATCCTCCCCCGCCAGGGGGGCATGCGAAGCATGACGGGAGGGGGCGGACGGCGACCAGCGAGCGGTGGGGGAGGATTGGTCCAGTTCTAGTCGGCCACCCGCCCCACGCGCACCAGCACCCCGTCGGGATCGCTCACCGCGAATTCATAGCATCCCCATGGCTTGAGGTGCGGTGCGTCCGGCTCGATGATCGCTTCGCGCACCCGGTCCGCCACCGCATCGACATCGTCTACATAGAGGTACAGGCCGAACGGATTGTGCGGCGCTTGCAGCTTCGACATGTCCTCGGCGCGCAGATGCAGGTCCCAGCCCTTGCCGTCGGTCAGGATGCGATAATCGCCATAGTCGCTCTCCAGGCTCAGGCCGAGCCGCTCGTAAAAGGCCTGGCTGCGGTCGAGGTCCTGGCACGGCAGGATCGCGGTGACGCGGTGTTCGCCCATGGTCTCGTCTGCCTTCTTGCCTATATCGCTGTCGCGCGGGCATAAGCCGCGCTCCGACGACCTCCTAGCAGAAAGCACCGATCCCGTGTCCGAGATGTTCCGAATTACGCTGCCCGACGGTTCCGTCCGCGAGGTAGCCCCGGGGACTACCCCGGCGGACATCGCCGCGGCGATCGGTCCGGGCCTCGCCAAGGCCGCAATCGCTGCACGCGTCGACGGCGAGCTGCGCGACATCACCCGCTCGCTGGAGGGCGACTCCAATCTCGCGCTGGTGACGTCCAGGGACGAGGCCGACGCGCTCGAGCTCGCCCGCCACGACTATGCGCACGTCCTCGCCGAGGCGGTGCAGGCGCTGTGGCCTGGCACGCAGATCACCTTCGGCCCGGCGACCGACGACGGCTTCTATTACGACGTGATGGCCCCGGCCTCGCGCGAGCCCTTCTCGATGGACGATCTGCCCGCGATCGAGGAGAAGATGCGCGAGATCATCCGCGCCGACAAGCCGCTCCGCCGCGAAGTGTGGAGCCGCCAGGCGCTGATCGAGAAGTGGGAGACCGAGGGCGAGAGCTTCAAGGCCGAATGGGCCAGGGAGCTGCCCGAGGGCGAGGAGCTGACGGTCTATTGGTCGGGCAGCGATTGGCTCGACATGTGCCGCGGCCCGCACCTCGCCTCGACCGGCAAGCTCGATCCGCAGGCGTTCAAGCTGATGCGCGTCGCGGGCGCCTATTGGCGCGGCGACCAGCGCAACGCCCAGCTCACGCGCATCTACGGCACCGGCTGGCTCAACAAGAAGCAGCTCGACGCGCATCTTCACAAGCTCGAGGAAGCCGCCAAGCGCGACCATCGCAAGCTCGGGCAGGAGATGGACCTGTTCCACCTCCAGGCGGAGGCGCATGGCAGCGTCTTCTGGCACCCCAAGGGCTATATGATCTGGCGCGAGCTCGAGGCCTATATGCGCCGCGCGATCGATGGCGCGGGCTATCGCGAGGTCAAGACGCCGCAGGTGATGGACGCGCGCCAGTGGGAGGCGTCGGGCCATTGGGGCAAGTATCGCGAGAATATGTTCGTCATCCCTGACGAGGTGCCGAACGTCGAAGAGGAGGGCCCCCTCGTCTCGAACGACGCCGACTGGATGGCGCTCAAGCCGATGAACTGCCCGGCGCACATCCTGATCTTCAAGCAGGGGATCAAGTCGTACCGCGACCTGCCGCTGCGCCTCTACGAGAATGGCTGCTGCCACCGCAACGAGCCGCACGGCGCGCTCCACGGCCTGATGCGCGTGCGCCAGTTCACCCAGGACGATGCGCACATCTTCTGCCGCGAGGACCAGATCGTCGACGAGGTCCAGGCCTTCTGCCGCCTCGCCGACCGCATCTACAAGGATTTCGGCTTCACCTATTCGATCAAGCTCGCGCTGCGCCCGGAGAAGCGCTTCGGCACCGAGGCGATGTGGGACCAGGCCGAGGCGGAGTTGCGCGACGCCGTGGTCCGCGCCGGCCTTGCTACGCAAGAATATGGCTGGGAGGAACTGCCGGGCGAGGGCGCTTTCTACGCGCCCAAGCTCGAATGGCATCTCACCGACGCGATCGGTCGCACCTGGCAGGTCGGCACGATCCAGTCGGACCGCGTGCTGCCCGAGCGGCTCGACGCAACCTATGTCGGCGAGGATGGCGAGCGCCACCGCCCGGTGATGCTCCACCGCGCGATCTTCGGCTCGTACGAGCGCTTCATCGGCATCCTGATCGAGCATTTCGCCGGCCGCCTGCCCGCCTGGCTCGCGCCGACCCAGGCGGTGGTCGCGACGATCGTCTCCGACGCCGACGACTATGCGAAGGATGCCGTGGCGCAGCTCAAGGCCGCGGGCATCCGCGCCGACAGCGATCTGCGCAACGAGAAGATCAACTACAAGGTGCGCGAGCATTCGCTGGCGAAGGTCCCGCACCTGCTGGTGGTCGGCAAGCGCGAGGCGGAGGAAGGCACCGTCGCCATCCGCACCCTCGGCGTCGAGGGCCAGCGCGTGATCCCGCTCGCCGAGGCGATCGCCTGGCTCAAGGGCGAGGGCACGCCGCCGGATCTGCGGGGATGAATTTCCACGCTGCCATCGGCCGCCACGGTGCGGGCGAGCGGCTGGCGCGGCACCGGCATGCGCAGGGCTATGTCGCGGTCGTACTGGCGGGCGGCTATCTCGAAGCAGGCGAGCGCGGCCGTATTCGCGCGCAGGCGGGGATGGCGGTGGTCCATCACGACTGGTCGGCGCATCAGGACGGATTCGGCGCGAAGGGCGCGCAGGTGCTCAACCTGCCGCTGCCCGCTGGCCTCACCGAGGGCCCGGTGCGGCTCGCCGATCCGGACGCGGTCGCGCGCCTCGCCGAACGCGATCCGCTGGCCGCGGCCGAGCTGGTCCGCGATATCGCAACCGCGGTCACGACGACTCCCGGCGATTGGCCCGATCTCCTCGCCGCGGCGCTGGACCGCGATCCTTCGCTCCCGATTGCCACATGGGCCGAGGCCGCGGGTCTCGATCCCGCCTCGGTGAGCCGCGGCTTCGCGCGCGCCTATGGCGTAAGCCCCAAGCGCTTCCGGCTCGAGTCGCGCACCCGCGGTGCGGTTCGCGCGCTCGTCGGCTGGCGCGGCACGCTCGCCGCGCTGGCGGCCGAGCATGGCTTCGCCGATCAGGCGCATCTCGCCCGCGCTGCGCTGGCGATGACGGGGCGCACGCCGTCGCAGCTGCGGGCGGTGAGCTAGGCCCAAAGACACCTGTCTTCATCCGTCATCCCCGCGCAGGCGGGAATCCATTCTGGCTGGCCGACCGGATCGAGCCGTCACATCAGCCTCAATGGATCCCCGCCTGCGCGGGGATGACGAAGTGGGGATGGTCGCCAATCCGGCGCCCTGCGGCAAAGTCCGTTCAAGCCGGGGGCGGTGCCATAGGCTACCAACACAGTCATGGACCGCCGCCTCTTCCTCGCCGCCGCGCTGGGCTCGCTCGCCGCCGCCCGCGCCATTCGCCCCGCTGCCGCGCAGGCCGCGCCACCCGTCACCCGCTGGAGAGTCGGGACGTCGGAAGGGCATGACGCCTTTGCCTTTCTCGGCCCGCTCTCGGGCGAACCGCTCTACCAGCGCTACTACGCCGCCGATGCCGCCGCCTTCGCGCCCAGGCTGCCCGAAGCGATTCGCGCCGACATCCCGAAGCTTTGGAAGGAGGCGGGCAAGGATTACGGCCTGCTCGGTCCCAATCTGTCGACGACCTGCTCCGGCGCGGACGTCGCCACGCTCGACGCGGTGATCGCGAACTTCGCCGATCTCGAGGGCCGCGTGCGTCCCCGCTATCAGGCGAGCCCTTATTGGGATGCCAAGGACTGGGCCTGGCTCACCGCCAACGCCCCGCGCCTGGGCGCGGTGTTCGCGGCGATGCGCGACGCCGGCTTCGCCGCCTTTCGCGCCGAACGCACCGCCGGGATCGAAATGCGCGCCGCAGAGATCGCCCGCGCGCTCGCCAGCTACGATGTCGTGCAGTGGCAGCGCAAGCTCACCGGCCGCGCCTTCGAGACGGAGATCGCGATCGTGCTGCTGCAATTCTCCAAGCCGCACGGCATCAAGGTGCAGGGCCAGACGTTCCTTCAATCCGCCGACTATGACGTCGCGCTCACCGTGCGCATCGCCGCGCACGAGATGCTGCACCCGCCGGTGCCGATGGACGGCGCGGCGGCCAAGGCGGCGATGGCCGTGCTCGAGCGTGATGCGCTGATGATGCGAATCGTCCGCGAGCATGATCCGCGCTGGGGCTACACCACGCTCGAAGGCTATCTGAACGAGGATCTGTGCGAGGCGCTCGACCAGCTGATCAGCGAGGCGCTCGGCGTCGCGCGCAACCCCGCCGACCGCTGGCGCAAGGCCGATGACGGGATGCATGTCCTTGCGGCCGGCCTTTACGGCCTGCTCCGCCAGGACAAATGGGCCGAGACCGGCGGCGATATCGGGCAGTGGCTCGCGAAAGCCGTCGCCGCGGGCCGACTCGCGCCGCGGGTGTTGCATCCGGTCGCGGCGCGGGTGCTCGAACGGCCGGTCGATCGCCTCTGGCCGCTTGCGTGAGCCGGCCTGACCGCCCATATCAGCGTAGCGCCCGCGCCACAGCGTGTGGCTATTTCGTCAGGATTGGTGCGGCGGGGCTACCCCGCAGCGCCGTCCTGCGCTATCCTGCGCATCTGTAACTGTAACAGGAGCTGTTCCTATACGTCCTCCCATGTCCCGGCGCGGGTTCGCGCCCCCGGTGCCTACCGGCCCGCGCTTCAACGAATTCATCCAGTCGCCCAAGGTCCGCGTGATCGACCATGAGGGCGAGAATCTGGGCGTGATGTACACCCGCGAGGCGATGGAGCAGGCGCAGGAACTGGGCCTCGACCTGGTCGAGGTGTCGCCCAACGCCGATCCACCCGTCGCCAAGTTCCTCGATGTCGGCAAGTACAAGTACGAGGCGCAGAAAAAGGCGAACCTCGCGCGCAAGTCGCAGAAGACGCAGGAGATCAAGGAGATCAAGATGCGTCCGAACATCGACGACCACGACTACGACACCAAGATGAAGGCGGTCCACAAGTTCATCGGTGAGGGCGACAAGGTGAAGATCACCCTGCGCTTTCGCGGTCGTGAGCTGTCGCACGGCCAGCTCGGCATGAACCTGTTGAAGCGCGTCCAGGAGGATTGCGCCGAGGATGCCAAGGTCGAGTCCTATCCGCGCATGGAAGGCCGCCAGATGCTGATGGTGCTGGCGCCGAAATAGGAGGGCGGAAGGAGGGGGATGATGGGCGACGTTCTCGACAAGTTTTTCGCGCAGGCACGCGAAGTGCAGTTCGGGGACCGCGACGAGATTTCCCTTACTCCCGAGGAAATCTACCAGATCGTATCGAATAATGCGGTCCGTGCCCGGTTCATTCTGCGCTTTGCCAAGGAAGCGCAGAGTGAGGAGTTGCGGACGCTGATTCGTCTCTATCTGCAAAGCATCGCCTCGAAGGAGGAGGAAATTGCGGCCGAGATGCGAATCGATGCCGATGGCGTGGAGCGTTATGTCGGGCGGGTAGGCATTGGCGGCGCCGGTGCCGGGATCGTAATGATTGTTTCGACCGGCGGGACCGGCGCCGTGATCTTGGTCGGCGGCGGTCTGGTGGCGATGGCTGCCAGCGGCTACACGTCGAACCGATTGCGCAAGCGCGCGTTGAAGCGTGAGACGCTGGCGAAGCGAATTCGCGAAACCCTCGAGGAGATCGCCGATGATTGAATGGCTGGCCAGTGCCAATGCCGATCAGGTCGCGGCGATTCTCGGGCTGCTCCTTGGCCTCTGGGGCGTCGGGTCTTCGCTTTGGCGCCTCGCCGATACCAGCCGGCGAGAAGTCCTCGCCTTGGCCGCGGTGTCGGCAGGATTGGTGCTGCTCGCGCGGGATCGGCGTCGCGATCGAGGCGAATCGCTTAACTGACGGCCGGCGGCTCCCACAATTCGATCGCATTGCCCTCGGGATCGTGGATTCGCGCGAACTTGCCGGTCTCCGGCGTATCCCATTCGTCCTTGGTGATGATCGCGACGCCCGCCGCGTTGAGCTGCTCGAGCATGCCCTCGAGGTCACTGACGCGCAGATTGATCAGGAACTGCTTGTCGGCGGCGAAATAGTCGGTGTCGGCCTTGAACGGCGCGAACACCATCGGCCCGCCCTGCGTCTGCCAGAACCAGTCGTCGGGGTCGCCCGCACCCTCGGCATTGCACTCCGCGCCGATGTTCAGGTGATCGCGATACCATGCGGTCAGTGCGTCGGGATCCTTCGCGCGAAAGAAGAACCCGCCCATGCCGAGTACGCCCATCGTCCGCTCCCTTGCGATTGAGGGGGCAGCTTAGGCGCTGTCGGCAATGGTGGCCAGCGTCAGCGCTGGCGCATCTCGATCACGCGCCATTCGCCCTCGATCCGGCACGCTGTGCCATCGACCGCGCCCTGCGCGAACGGGCGGCAGCTGCGCCCCGCCTTGTCGGTGAAGCCCTTGCCGACGGTCGGACCGTGCTCGCGACCACCGGTCGACGGGTCGTCCAGCACCTGCTGGAGTCGCCCGCTCGCCATCAGCGTGCCGCCGTGGAAGGTGACCGGCGAACCCGGCTCAGCCCAGATGCTGAGCGTGATGAAGACACCGAACCCCATAACCGCCAGCGCCGCTGCCCATCTGACCCAGCGGTTGCGGAAGCTGTGCAGCCACCCCGAACGGGCAGGGGTTTCGGATGCGTCGAGAATGTGGGTTGGCATGGCAGCGCTTCCGGAAACGGTGTCTTGACTAACTAAATCACCAGTAGCGGGATTGCAACGTCGTGCTCACGCCGCCGTCGCGAATTCCCCAAGGCCCGTGGCGGCATCGAGCATCCGCCGCTCGAGCGACTTCAATCGCAGCACTGCGGTGATCTTGTCGCCGGTCAGGTCGGTCACATAGAAGGTGTCGACCGCGCGCTCGCCATAGGTGGCGACATGCGCCGAATGGATCGTCACCTTCGACTGGAACAGCGCATAGGCGAGGTGGTGGAGCAGTGCCGGCCGGTCGCGGGCATTCACCTCGATCACCGTGAAGCGGTTCGACGCCTTGTTGTCGATCAGCACCGCCGGCTCGATCGGGAAGGCGTCGGCGCGCGGGCGGGGCAGGGGCTTGGCCGCGAGCCGCTCGGTCAGCTTGGCGCGGTTGGCCAGCGCCTCGGCGATGCCGGTCTCGATCCGGCCGAGCTGGCCGGGATCGTCGAACGGGCGGCCGAGCGGGTCCTGCACCAGGAAGTTGTCGATCGCCATGCCGTCGCGCGTCGGGTGGATGCGCGCGTCGATGATGTTGCCGCCCGCCGCATGGATCGCGCCGGCGATGCGGTAGAACAGGCCCGCATGGTCGGCGGCATAAACCGTCACCAGCGTCGCGCCGCGATCGGGATAGACCGTCGCCTCGACCGACAGCTGCGCCTCGCCCACCCGCTCGATGAAGCGGGCGTTGCGCTCGATCACGTCCTCGGGCTCGGCGACCCAATAGGGGTCGGGCAGTCGCTTGATCAGCGCGCTCATGTCGCGTCCGATCGCCGCGGACAGCGCTTCCTGCTTCGCCGCGATCCGCTCGCCGCGGCCCTTCTGCTTGTGGCCGAGCCGCAGCACCTCCTCGGCGCTGTCGAACAGGTTGGTGAGCAGCTGGCGCTTCCACCCGTTCCACACGCCGGGTCCGACCGCGCGGATATCGACGATGGTGAGGACGAGCAGCATCATCAGCCGCTGCGGCGACTGCACCACCTCGGCGAAGTCGAGGATCGTCTTGAAGTCGGAAAGGTCGCGCTTGAACGCGGTGGCGGACATCAGCAGGTGCCAGCGCACCAGCCACGCCACCGTCTCGGTCTCGGCCGGGGTCAGCCCCAGCCGCGGGCACAGCCGTTGCGCCACCTCCGCGCCCAGCACGCTATGGTCGCCGCCGCGCCCCTTGGCGATGTCGTGCAGCAGCACCGCGACATAGAGAGCGCGGCGCGAGGCGATCTGGTCGAGGATGCCGCTGGCGAGCGGATGGTCCTCCCGCCGCTCGCCTTTCTCGATGCTCGCGAGCAGCCCGATCGCGCGGATCGAATGCTCGTCCACCGTATAATGGTGGTACATGTCGAACTGCATCTGCGCGACGACGCGGCCGAAATCGGGCACGAACTGGCCGAACACGCTGGCCTCGTTCATCCAGCGCAGCACCGTCTCGGGATCGCGCGGGCTCGTCAGCACGTCCATGAACAGCGCATTGGCGCGCGGATCGTCGCGCTTGTCGGCGATCAGCTTGGCGTCGCGCGCGGCGGCGCGCATCGTCAGCGGATGCACCTCCAGCTTGTGCAGGTCGGCGAGCTGGAACACCTCCAGCAGCCGCACCGGATCCTCGGCGAAGAAGCTGTCGCGCGGCAGCGCCAGCCTTCCGCGGTCCAACACGAAGCCCTTCAATTTGGCGGGCGAGCGGCGGATGCGCGGCAGCCCGAACCGGCTCCCGCGCGCCGCGAACTTCTCATCCAGATGGGCGAGGAACACGCCGGTCAGGTCGCCGACCATCTTCGCCTGCAGGAAGTAGAAGTGCATGAAGCGCTCGACCTTCGACTTGCCCGGCCGGTCGGCGTAGCGCATGCGCTCGGCGATCTCGCGCTGGAAGTCGAAGGTCAGGCGGTCCTCGGCGCGCCCGGCGATGTTGTGCAGGTGGCAGCGCACCGCCCACAGGAAATTCTCGGCGCGGCGGAACTGGCGGTACTCCAGCTTGGTCAGCAGCCCCGCGCCGACCAGCTCGGCCGGCTCGGTCACGCCATGCGCGTACTTCCCGATCCAGAACAAGGTGTGCAGGTCGCGCAGCCCGCCCTTGCCCTCCTTGACGTTGGGCTCGACCACGTAGCGGCTGTCGCCCATCTTGCGGTGCCGCTCGTTCCGCTCGTCCAGCTTCTGCGCGATGAAGGCGCGCGCGCTGTCCTTCTGCACCTCGGCGCGGAACCGCGTCGCCGCCTCGTCGTAGAGCGCGGTGTCGCCCCACACATAGCGCCCCTCGAGCAGCGCGGTGCGGATCGTCACGTCCGCCTTCGCCTCGCGCACCATCTCGTCGAGCGAGCGTGAGCTGTGCCCGACCTTCAGCCCCATGTCCCATAGCGAATAGAGGATCGATTCGATCACCTGCTCGCTCCAGCTGGTCTGCTTCCACGGGGTGATGAAGGCGATATCGACATCGCTGAACGGCGCCATCTCGCCGCGGCCGTATCCGCCGACCGCGATCAGTGCCATCCGCTCGGCCGCGCTCGGGTTGCTGTTGGGATAGAGCCGCGCCAGCGTGAAGTCCCACAGCACGCGCAGCAGCTGGTCCATCAGGAACGCGCCGCTCGCCGCGCTTTCATGGCCCCGCGCGGGGTGCTCGGTCAGCCGCCGGGCGATCTCCGCCCGGCCCATCTCCAGCGCGGCCTTCAGCCGAAGCGCTCCGGCCTGCCGCAGCCGCATCGCGTCGGGCGCCGCGATCGCCGCCAGCTCGTCCGCCAGCGCCCGGCGGTCGACGATCGCGCGGCGGTTGGGGACGGAATCGAAGCGCGCGGACATGCAAGGGCAGATAGGGGAAGCGGGGGGCTGGCGCTACCTCCCAATCCTCCCCCGCCAGGGGGAGGTGTCGC
>NZ_DASWTG010000042.1:0-64138 GCF_036402235.1 Sphingomonas sp.
CGTATCTTGATGGGTGGCCGGGTGGGGAGCGGGCCAGCGCCGTTTCAGCGAAGCTGAAAACGACTCTAGCAATCCTCCACCGTCAGCACCTCGATCGTGACCTCGGCCGATTCTTCGGCGTGAATCGAGCCCGTCACGGCGAGGTCCGCGACCAGATGCCCGCGCAGGCGGAACTCGGTCTCGCCAAGCCCCACCAACCAGCTATCCAGCAAAGGGCAGGGCGTTGCTATGGCGACGATCCGGTGGCGCGCGCCGGTAAAGGTCACGCTGGCCCAGGGCGTTGCCGTGATCGCGACGACGGAGAGCGCGATCCCCGCATCCGCGGCACTGCGCACCAGCGCGCGCTCGAGCTGCGTGCCCAGATCGGGCCCGCGGCTCATGGACGAAGCTCCGGCGGCGGCGGTGCCGCCAGAAAGGCCTCGACCCGCGCGCGCGTCTTGGCGCGCAGCTCGCGGCCATTGCGCAGGTCGCCCACCAGCCGCGGATCGCGCACCGCCAGCCGTCCGAATTTGGTGGCCGGGATTCCGTGCTGGCGCAGATACCGCTCCACTTCTCGCAAAATCGCCATCGATCACTCCTGTTCTCCCGACTCGCTCATGTTGATGTTCATTGAATGTTCTCATTTCCAACTTGTCTAGGAAAAATCCTACGGCTATGCTCAAAACATGGAATCCTTCGAGCAACGCGAGGCGCTGGAGCGCGCGGCGGCGGCGCGGGGGGAGTCGCTGGCGGCATTGTCGCGGCTGATCGGGCGCAATGCCGCCTATCTGCAGCAGTTCGTGACGCGCGGGTCGCCGCGCCGCCTGGCCGAAGCCGACCGGCGCAAGCTGGCGCGCTATCTGGGGTTGAGCGATGCGGCGCTGGGCGGGCCGGCGGTCGACGGGCTGGTGCCCGTGGCGCGGGTCGATGCCGGGGCGGCGGCCGGGCGCGGGCGGCTGGTCGAGACCGAGCGGCGCAGCGAGCTGCTGCTCGACCCGGCGCTGCTGCGGCGGCTGGGCGTGCGGCCGGACATGGCCTCGACCATCCGGGTCGAGGGCGCGTCGATGGAGCCGAACCTGTGCGACGGCGACGAGATCCTGGTCGATGGGGCGCGGCGGATGCTGGGCGTTCGGCCGGCGATCTATGTGTTCCGGCGTGAGGGGCTGGTGGCGGTCAAGCGGCTGCGGGCGATGGGTGCCGAGGTGGAGGTGGTGAGCGACAACCCCGCCTTTGGGCGTGAGGTGGTTCCGGCCCGGGCGATCGATGTGGTCGGGCGGGTGGTGTGGCTGCACCGCGCCCTGGTGTAGCGCGCGTGAACCCTTCCCCGCGCTTTTCGTTTCGGGCGCGGCTGTGATATCTCACAGCCATGCATCGTGCACGCGCCAGTATGGCCAGCATCGTTGCGGCGGCCCTGCTCACCATGCCGGCCACCGCCTCCGCGCAACGTGCCGGGACGCTGGTCTCCGCCGAGCCGGCGGCCGACGCCCCCGCCGGGATGCGCGCCTGGCGAGTGCGCTATCGCACGATGAGCGATCGCAACCAGCCGATCGAGGTGACGGGGATGGTGATCGCGCCGGAACGTCCGTCGTCCGGACCGGGTCGGGTGATCGCCTGGACACACGGCATGATCGGCGTCGCGCAGAAATGCGCTCCTTCGTCGGGCGGCCTCAACTTCACCATGATCCCCTCGCTCGCGGATGTGATCGGGCGTGGCTATACCGTTGTCGCGCCTGACTATCCGGGGCTCGGCTCCGCTATGGTTCATCCGGGGCTGGTCGGGGTCAGCACGGGGCGGTCGGTGCTCGATGCGGTGCGCGCGGCGCGCGACATTCGCGGCGCCAATGCCGGGCTACGGTTCGCCGTGTGGGGCGAATCGCAGGGCGGGCATGCCGCGCTATGGACCGGGCAGCTGGCGCGAAGCTATGCGCCGGAGCTCGATCTGGTCGGGATCGCCGCGATCGTGCCGCCCACCGATCTGGCGCGCAACATGAAGGAGGGCAGCGACCCGCGGGCGCGCGCGTTGCTGATGGCGTACACCGGGACGAGCTGGTCGCGCCACTATGGCATCCCGATGACCGCGTTCGGCAGCCGCGCGACTCAGAATGTGATGACCCGGCTGGCCGACAATTACTGCATAGAGACGCACAAGAAGCCGAAGCTCGGCACGATCCTGGGCATCGTCACCGTGCAGCGCGCGATCCGCAACCTCGATCTCGGCAAGCAGCAGCCCTGGGGCCGGCTGATGCGCGAGAACAGCGTCTCGCCCGCCGCGGTCCCTTCGCCGCTGCTGGTTGCCACGGGAAGCAAGGACGTGATCGTGGCGCCCGCCGTGGTGCGCGATTTCGCGCAGCGGGCGTGCCGCAACGGCAAGGCCGTGCGCTATCTCTCGATCCCGGGCGGCGAGCATGCCACGGTCGCGCGGACCGACGCGCGGACGACGCTCGACTGGATCGACGCTCGTTTCGCGGGGCAACGCGCCCCGAGTGATTGCGGACGAATCTAACGCCGTGCGCGATCGATCAGCGCGACGATCAGCAGCAGCGCGAGGCCGATGCCGAGCCCGCCGATGAAGCCGAGCGAGGGCTGCCCCTTGAGCACGCCGATCACCGAGCCGGTGACGAGGCTGAGCGCGAGCAAAGCGCCGCCCGCGATCGGGGCGCCGCCGCGCGGGGCAGGGGAGGGCTTGCGGTCCATGCCGTTCCCTTGCCACGTCCCGCGCCGGGACGCCACCGTCCCGATGCGGAACGCGCGGCACGGCGCAAAAGCCTATGGTTTCCATCGATTTACCCTTGCGAAGCGCGGGAAAGCGGGGGTTGGCCGATCATGGCACGGGGGGTGCGTGCCCGCTCGGCATACCCCAGCCGGAGCGCCCCCCGCTTATGTCGCCTGCGATGTCCACCATCCCGTATCTTGCCGATCGTGCCCATGTGACCGACGCGGCGGAACTGATCGCGATGTTCGGTGACGATGCCGGGTTCGAGGCGGCGGCGCGCGCGGACAGATATCGCGACCTGGGCAACCACATCAACTTCTGCCGCTGGCGCCAGATCGAGCGGCTGATCGTGCTGATGAGCGTCAACCGCGCGGTGGGCACGGTTCACTGATCGCATCGTTGCGGCGGGTCGCGATGCTTCCTAGCTAGGGTGCATCGACCATGATCAGGAGCCGATGATGCGAACCCCCGAAGCCGTTGCCGGAATGCTGTGCCCCGTGTGCAAGGTGGGCCTCCACATGAGCGACCGGCAGGGGATCGAGATCGATTACTGCCCGCAATGCCGCGGCATCTGGCTCGACCGCGGCGAGCTCGACAAGATCATCGAGCGCAGCGGCGCGGCGGAAGCGCCCCCGGCACCTCCGGCGCCTCAGGCACCGCCGCAAGGCGGGCCGTGGCAGCAAGGCGGCGGCTATCCGCGACAGGGCTATGGCGATCGCGGCTACGGCTACGACCCGCGCTACAAGCACAAGCGCAAGAAGAGCTTCCTGGAGGAGCTGTTCGACTGAGGGAGCGGTAGTTTCGCGTATTAATCCTCCCCCGCCAGGGGGAGGTGTCAGCCGCAGGCTGACGGAGGGGGCGGATTCCAGAACGCTGGCGTGCTTCCTCCCCCCTCCGTCGCGCTTCGCGCGCCACCTCCCCCTGGCGGGGGAGGATTTCTGGGTTCAAGCCATCGCGCCGACCATCGCCTTCACTTCCATGAATTCGGCGAGGCCGAACTTGCCGTGCTCGCGGCCGTTGCCCGATTGCTTGTAGCCGCCGAAGGGCAGGCCGGGATCGGGCTGGCCGCCATTGATGTAGACCATGCCGGCGCGCAGCCGCGGGGCGACGCGCTTCACCTCCTCGGGCGTGCCGAACAGCACCGCGGACAGGCCGTAGTCGGTGTCGTTGGCGATGCGGACGGCCTCTTCCTCGTCCTTATAGGGGATGATCGCGATCACCGGGCCGAAGATCTCCTCGCGCGCGATCGTCATGTCGTTGCGCACGCCGGAGAAGAGCGTGGGCCTGACGAAATAGCCGGTCTCCACGCCGTCGGGGCGCCCGGGGCCGCCGGTCTCAAGCTTGGCGCCCTCCTCCAGCCCCTTGCGGATCAGGCCCTGGATCTTCTCCCACTGCGCCTTGTTGACCACCGGGCCGATATGGCGGCCCTCCTGCGAAGGATCGCCGGTCTCGACCGCCTTCATCACGCCGCTCGCGATTTGCGCGGCCTCGTCGGCCTGGCTCTCGTGAACCAGCATGCGGGCGGGGGCGATGCAGCTCTGGCCCGAGTTCATAATGACGCTCATCAGCCCGGTCTGCACCGCCCTGGGCAGGTCGGCGCCGGGAAGGATGACGTTGGGCGACTTGCCGCCAAGCTCCTGATGAACGCGCTTGACCGTGTCGGCGGCGTTCTTCGCGACCTGGATGCCCGCGCGGGTCGATCCGGTGAAGCTCACCATGTCGACGTCCTTGTGGCGGCTGAGCGCCGTGCCGACGCCCGGCCCGTCGCCCTGGACGAGGTTGAACACGCCTGCGGGGACGCCGGCCTTGTCCATGATCTCGGCGAAGATCGCCGCGCAGCTCGGCGCCTCCTCGCTGGGCTTCAATACCATCGTGTTGCCCGCGGCGAGCGCGGGGGCGACCTTGGCGACGATCTGGTTCAGCGGCCAGTTCCACGGCGTGATCAGCGCGACGACGCCGATCGGTTCATGCACGACGAGACTGGCGCCGATCTGCTCGCTGAACTGGAATTCCTTGAGCGCCTTGATCGTGGACATGAGGTGGCCGATGCCGCTGCCGACCTGCGCGGTCTTCGCGAGGCTCATCGGCGCGCCCATCTCGGCCGAGATCGCATCGGCAAGGTCGCCCGCGCGATTCTTGTACTCGGCAAGGATCGCCTCGAGCAGCGCCAGCCGCTCCACGACGCTGGTGCGCGCGAAGCTCTCGAACGCCGCCTTCGCCGCGGCGACTGCCTTGTTCACGTCCGCCTCGGAACCGAGCGTGATTTCGGCGACCGGAGCTTCGGTGGCGGGGTTGATCACGTCGTGGCGGGTGCCGCCCTCGCTTTCGATCCACGCACCACCAATATAGTGCTTGAGATAGCTCCGCATCCTGGCCTCCGGTTTTCAAACATCGGGTATGGCGCCTAGATGGCGGTGCGAGCCAAGGGTTGCAACCCGAAACTGGAGGCGAGTGCATGGCGCGTGTGGCGGTGATCGAGCAGACCGGCGGACCCGAGGTGATCGGATGGGTCGAGCGCGAGCTGCCACCGCCAGCATCGGGCGAGGTGCGCGTGCGGCAAACCGCGGTCGGGCTGAACTTCATCGACACCTATCACCGCTCGGGCCTCTATCCCGTGCCGCTGCCGAGCGGACTCGGGAGCGAGGCCGCCGGGATTGTTGAGGCGGTAGGCGAAGGCGTGACCGCGCTGGCGCCGGGCGATCGGGTCGCGACCTATGGGCCGGGGCTGGGTGCCTATGCCACCGAGCGCAACGTGCCCGCGGACATCCTGTCGAAGCTGCCCGATTCGATCTCGGACGAAATCGCCGCGGCGGTGATGCTCAAGGGCTGCACGGCCGAATATCTGGTCGAGCGCGCGGCGAGGGTTCAGCCGGGGATGACGGTGCTTGTCCATGCCGCGGCCGGCGGGACCGGGCAATTGCTGGTGCAATGGCTCAAGCATCTCGGCGCGACGGTGATCGGGACCGCCGGATCGGCGGACAAGGCCAAGCGCGCGCGGGCGCTCGGCGCCGATCACGTCATCGAATACAGGAATGAGGATATCGCCGTGCGGGTGCGCGAGATCACGGGCGGCGAAGGCGTCCCGGTGGTGCTTGACGGTGTGGGCGGATCCACCTGGGAGGCGTCGCTCAAGTCGGCGGCGCGGCGCGGGCTGGTCGTCAGCTTCGGCAATGCGGGCGGGCCGGTGGAGGGGGTGAACCTCGGCATCCTGAGCCGCCACGGATCGCTCTATGTCACCCGGCCGACCCTCTACGACTATTATGCGACGCCCTCAGAACGCGCGGCGGGTGTGGCACGGGTATTCGAGCTGGTCGCGAGCGGCGTGCTCAGCGTCGAGATCGGGCAGCGGTTCGCGCTGGAAGATGCCGCCGATGCCCACCGCGCGATCGAGGCGGGCGAGACGATGGGCGCGACGTTGCTGGTGCCTTGATCAGGGTTCCAATCCTCCCCCTGGCGGGGGAGGATTGGAAGCTGAACGCCGCGCTCTTCAGCGCTTCTCGCGGCTCAGTCGCGTCAGGAACACCGCGTTGCGCAGCGCCTGGAGCGGAATCGAGGTGAGATCGACCCATTCGCCCTCGGCATGCGCGCCGCCGCCTGCCACGCCGAGGCCGGCGAGCGTGTCGACATCCGCGGCGACGAAGGCGCTGTCGGCGGCGCCGCGCTTCGCGGGATCCATCTCGGCCATCTCGGGCAGCTTCAGGTCGCGGTTGACCGCGTTGAGCTTCGCCAGCAGCGCGCGGTTGCCCGCAGTCGGCGACATCGGCGGATATCCGTCCTGGAAGACCAGCTTCGCGCTGGTGCCGGGCAGGTTCTTGGCGACGATTGCCTGCATCGCGGCGCGGGTCTTCGCCTCCTGCTCGGGAGTGAGCGCGCGCAGGTCGCCGCGCGCGACCGCCTGCTCGGCAACGATGTTGGTCTTGCCGCCCGCGCTGACCTGATAGTTGTTGGGCGCGAGCGTCGCCGGGGTGCCGGCGGCCATCACGCCGATATTGTAGGTGAGGTTCTGCTCGGGCAGCGTGCGCCGGAACTCGTCGAGGATGCGCACAAGCTCATAGGCCGCGCCATAGCCGAGCGACGCGCCGAACACGCCGCTGCTGTGCCCCGTCTTTCCGGTCGTCGTGAGTGTCCAGTTGGCCGAGCTGCGGCGCGCGATCGTCCCCTTGTCGCTGCCATCCTCTCGCGCGAGATTCTCGTACTCCAACGCGACATCGGCCCATTTGCCCGCGGCGATCAGGTCGCGGCGGGCGATCTCCAGCGGCGCGCCCGTGCGTTCCTCGTCGCCGGTCAGCACGATCCGGATGTCCGCGCCCTTGAGCGTGCCCGCCGCCTGCATCGCGCGCAGCGCGGCGATGATGACGACGATCCCGCCCTTGTCGTCGCCAATGCCCGGGCCGGTCGCGCGATCACCGGTGCGCACGAACTTCTGGAAAGGGGATTCGGGCTCGAACACCGTGTCGAGATGGCCGATCAGCAGCAGGCGCTTGCCCTTCCCGTTGCCCGTGTGCGTCGCGACCAGGTGCCCGGCGCGGCCGGTCTCCTTCATGTCGATCCACTCGACCCTGAAACCGAGCGGCTCGAGCTCGGCGCGCACCATCGCGCCGACCTTGCTCACGCCGTCGATGTTGAGCGAGCCGCTGTTCTGATTGACCAGCTTCTCCAGCAGCGCGACATGGCGTTCGGTCTCCGCCTTCACGGTGGATGCCATCTTCTGCTCCGCGCCGCTCTGTGCGGCGGCGGGAAGGGCGAGGATCAGGGCGAGCGGGGCGAGGGCGCGATGCATGACAGCGGTTAAAGCTGTTGCCTGCGCACTCGGCAACCCTCAGCCGGGCGTCACCATGAAGATCTCGCCGTCGAGATCGACGATGAACAGATTCCCTGCCGCATCCTCGCCGAACGACGCGAGCTGGTCGATCGTCCCCGTATCGGGCGCGAAATCGGGATTGCGGCGCTCATAGCTGGCTGATGCCAGCGTGCTTCCCGCGACGAGCGAGGCGGCGGGAACGCTCCAGAGGTTGCCGCTGATGAAATCGCCGAACACATAGGAACCCGCCAGCGAAGCGACCGGGCCGCGATAGACATAGCCGCCGATCACCGATCGGCCCTGACGCGGGCCGGTGCCGTGGCTGTATTCGGTGACCGGCGGGGTCAGCCCGGCAGGCGCGGTGCCGCTGAAGGGCTGCGTCCCCTCGAGGAAGCGCCAGCCGAAATTGAGTCCAGGCTGGTCGGGGCGGAGAACGTCGATCTCTTCGCGCGCGCCCTGACCGACATCGCCGATGAGCAGGCGGCCGTCGGGAGCGAAGGAGGCGCGGAACGGGTTGCGCAGGCCGATCGCGAACACCCAGGGATCGCCGCCGGCGATGAGATACGGATTGCCCGGAGCGGGGACATAGCTGCCGCCGCTCTGCGCGAGCCGGAGGATCTTGCCGAGGCGGACATTGGTGTTCTGCGCATTGTTGGCCGGATCGCCGCCGCCCCCGCCGTCGCCGATGCCGACATAGAGATGCCCGTCCGGGCCGAAGCCGAGCCAGCCGCCATTGTGGTTGTTGTTGGTCGGATGCGGCGTGCGCAGGACGACCGTATGGGGCGTGGCGGGGCTGCTCAGCGAGAGCGCCCGGACCTCGACCGCGCCATCGGTCGCCGTCGCGACTATCAGCGCTTCGCCATAGGTGGCGGGGGCATTGGTGTTGACGGCGAGCCCGAGCAGCCCGCGCTCGCCATCGGTCGCGAGGTTGGTGACCGTGCGGATCAGCGTCTTCGCTCCGGTCGCCGGATCGAGCCGCCAGATGCCGCCGCCCTTCTCGACCACATAGACTTGAGCCGAGCCCGGAATCGGGGCGACGTAGAGCGGCTGGCTGAAGCCGGTGCCGACACGGCGCACCGCGATCCCCTCACGGCTGTTGGTGACGGTGACGGTGACGTCCTGCGTCGCGGAGAGCGATCCGTCGCTGACGCGCAATTGCACCTGATAGACATTGTCGCGATCGGCATCGGCGGGCAGCTCGAAATTGGGGGGAGGGGCGAAGGCGAGCGCGCCGACGGGGGTAATCGTGAAGCGCGCGGCATCGGCGCCGCCGGCGATCGAGAAGGTAAGCGGATTGCCGTCCGGGTCGCTGGCGGTGGCGGTATAGGCGGCAACGGTGTTCTCCGCGACCGATGCGGTCGTGGCGGAGGTGAAGGCCGGCGCGCGGTTGGTTTGGGGAGGCGTCGGCGTCGGGCTCGGAGAACCGCCGCCGCCACCGCCTCCGCCGCTGCAAGCACTGAGCAACGCTACCGTGCCGAGAATGACCAGCCGCATCGCTTCCTCCCGTCGTGACAGGTCCGAAACGCGCGAAGGCGGCTTTGTTCCCGCGGGGCAGCGAAGAGTCGTGGTTAGCGCGGCTATACCATGTGCCGCGCGGCCGGGCGAGCCGCGCGGTCTTCCGCTCAGTCGAGCTTCAGCGCAGCCTTGATGTCCGCCCAGGCCGCGAACTTGAAGTTCTGGGCCTTGGGCGGGTTGTAGCCGTCCTGCGCGATGAACAGCCCGCCGGGATAATCGGGGCCGAAGTCGCCGGTGATCACCTCGATCCCGTCGGTCTCTTCGGTGGAGCCGAACGTGCCGGGCGTGATGCGGAAGCGGCCGACATAGGCCTCGTCCGACAGCCGGTAGACGGCATAGGCATGGTCGCCCTGGCTGGAGACCAGCAGATAGCCGCCATTGCCCTCCCCCTCGGCGGCGATCGCGACGCCCTCGACATCGATGACGAGGGTTTGGCCGTCGGCCGCCGCGATCCTCGTTCCCGCGACAGGGCCGTCGGCGCGCGCATCGAACCGCCACACGCCGCTATTCTCCTCGCCGACATAGAGGCGGTGCGTGCGCTCGTCGGCGACGCAGCCTTCCGACTGGGTGGCGAGCTTCATCGTGCGGACGATCTTTCCCGCCGGCGCGGCGCCCGTCAGGTCGAGCTCGAGCTGACGGATCGTGCCGTCCTTGATGACGTTGAAGGCGTGGAGCTTGCCGCCGCTACGGTAGAGGCATGCCCCATAGGCCTCGCCCGCACCGACCGGGACGGCGCCGAGCGGGATCAGCTTCGCGGCGGTAGTGTCGAGCCGGAACAAAGCGAGCTTGGCGTTCTTGCGATCGTTGCGGTCGCTCGCCGCGACGATGATCCCGGCGTCGCCCATGTCGCGAAGGTCGACATTGTTGACCTGGCCGGCGTCGATGAAGAACCGGTCCTTGCCGGCCAGGTCATAGACGTGCAGCCCGGCCTTCTTGTCGGTGCCGACGATCAGGCTGGCGGCGGGGTTGGCCGGGTTGCGCCAGATCGCGGGATCGTCCGCCGCATCGGCGTTTGCCGTGCCCACCGCCTCGGTCTCGCCGCGCGCCTGGACGCTGGCCGCCGGGGTGGTGGGTACGACCGGAACCGCAGTCTTCGATGCGGCACAGGCGGCGAGCGGGAGCAGGCCCGTGAAGAGAATGGCGCGGCGCATCAGAAGGCCAGACGTGCCATGACCTGGAAGACCGGGCCAGCATTCTCGCGCTCGAGTTCATATTCGTCGAAGTTGCGGTCGATCTGGTCCTCGATCGTCGTGAACTTGTTGAACGCCTCGCGCTTCTCGCTGTCGAGCAGGTTCGAGCCGACGGCGCGGATCGTAAAGCTCTTGCCGAAGCGCTTCTCGACGAAGATCTCGAGGTCCGCGCCATAGGTGGTGCGCACTTCCTCGCCGACGTTGCGGTCGATCGCCGCGCCCTGCTTGCGGTAGGTCGCGCCGAACGCCGCGCCAAAGCTCGGGAAGTTCTGGATGAAGCCGAAATTGTACACGGTGTTCGACTGGCCGTTGAAGCGCCGCTCGCCCAGCTCGTCGGTGATGTCGCTCTCGAGCAGTGACAGGTTGCCGAACACGCCGGTGTCGGGAAGGCCGAGGAAGCCCAGGCTGGTCGAAACGTCGAACTCGACGCCATAGACCTGTCCGTCGCCGGTGTTGCGCGGCTGGTAGACGAAGGTTCCTGGCCCCTCCGAACCCTCGACTTGGGTGTTGTACACCTCGACCAGGTCCTTGACGTCGCGGTAGAAGAAGTTGACGCCGATCACTCCGGTCGACCCGATGCGCTGCTCGAAGCCGAGATCGGCGCCCCAGGCGGTCTCGGGCCGCAGCAGCGGATTGCCGAGCAGGTCGTTGTCGCCCAGCTCCGCTTCGAGCAGCACCGGCGTGATATAGTCGAAGCGCGGGCGGCGAACGGTGCGCGCGCCCGAGATGGTGATGCGGCCGCCATTGCCGACGCTGATCTTGGCCGAGGCGCTGGGCAGGAGCTGGTTGTAGTCCTGCTCGATCGCGCCGCCGGCGGCGGTCAGGTCGTCGATGCGCACATTGGTATTTTCCCAGCGCAGGCCGACTTCCCACTTCACCGCGCCGGTCTCGCCCTCGATCAGGCCGAACAAGTCCTTGCGCTCCTCCTTGATCTTGCTGAGCCCGCCCGCGATTGGCGTGAAGCCGGTGAAGCCTTGCGCATTGGTGTCGGGCGTCAGCGCGAACTGGCTGTAGGCGGCGTGGAAGCTGGTCGCGAGGTTGAAGCGCTGGCGCGCCGCTTCCTGGATATCGGTGTCGCGGACCTTGTTCTGGTAGAAGCCGCCGAACACGAGATCGATGCCGCTGCCGAGCGGCGCTTCATGCTCGAGTCCGGCCGAGAATTCCTTGTCGACGATATGCGTGTCGAACCGGTCGCCGGTGAAGCGCGGCGCCGCGCGATCGAACTCGATCTCGTTCTCCGTTTCCCACTGATTGTCGATGAACTTGGCGAAGCCGACCTTCAGCTTGGTCTCGCCCAGGCTCCATTTCTGGCCGAGCTTGCCGTTGATGCTGAAATTGTCCTGCTCGATCCCGTTGATGTTGGAATTATCGACCAGCAGGTTGCCGCCCGCGCCGTTGCGGATCGAACCGCCCGATCCGGTCGCGGTGCTGTATTCGAACGAGCGCTCGGTCTCGGTGCGATCGGTGCGGACGTAGAAGCCCGACAGCTCGAAGTCGGTGGTGTCGGTATCGATCGTGTAGCTCGCGTTGAAGGCGTAGTCGGTGCCATCGCGGACGTCAGACTGGTCCTCGCGATTGTTGAGCGCGGCGCCCGGCTCGTCATAGCGCAGGCTGTACTTCTTCTTGGGGTTGTAACGGCCCTGCAGGTTGGCGCCGAGCAGGATGCGGCCCGGGCCGACCTGGCCGCCGAACACCGCGCCGAGGCTCGGCTTCACCTCGCCATCGTCGAAGCGGAGCAGGCCGCCGCGGATATAGCCGCCGTCGAGCTGGTAGCCGTCGCGCAGCACGATGTTGAGCGTGCCGGCGACTGCATCGCCGGTGCGGCGCGCCGAGGAGGAGCGCACGATCTCGACCTGCTTGATCAGCTCGGCCGGGATGCGGTCGAGGAAGAAGCTGCGGTCGGCGTTGGTGCCGGGCACCCTCTCGCCGTTGATCAGGATCTGGGTGTAGCCGGGATCGAGGCCGCGCAGGCGGGCGCCGTCGCTCTCGATCACGTCGGACAGGAAAGTCACCGAGGGAACGCGCTTGAGCGCATCGCCGGCGGTGAGCGGCTCGAAGCGCTGGAAGAATTCCTGGTCATAGACCAGCTCGGGCTCGGCGCCCTCGGTGCGATTGCGATAGGCGATGGTGCCGTTGACGACGACGTCGGCGGCGGTTTCGATCTCCTGCTGAGCGGCGGCTTGCGCGGTTTCCACGGTCTGCGCGGCGGCAGGCGCGGCGAGCGACAGCGCGAGAACAGGCAGGCTGGCACCCGCAAGGGTGGCGACGATCGATTTGCAGTTCATGGGATCCCCCGATTGAGTCGAGGGCGCGCCTAGGCCCGGCGCATGTCACTCCGGTGCGATTCCGGTTTCACTTCGATTGCGCAACGATGACGATTGCGTGACGTTGCGCGGGCGACACGGTGAGGAGCGCGAGAACGAAAACGCCCGGGCCTTTCGGCCCGGGCGTCTCGCTGTCCGGCGCCGCTTCCCCCCGGAGGCGGCGCTTGGGAACCGGTTCGCCTTACGACGAATAGTACATGTCGAACTCGACGGGGCTGGGGGTCATTTCCCAGCGCGCGACCTCGTTGCGCTTGATCTCGACATACGCCTCGATCTGGTCCTTCGAGAACACGTCGCCCTTGAGCAGGAAGTCCATATCGGCCTCCAGGCTGTCGAGCGCCTCGCGGAGCGAGCCGCACACGGTCGGCACTTCGGCCAGCTCTTCGGGCGGCAGGTCGTAGAGGTTCTTGTCCATCGGGTCGCCCGGATGGATCTTGTTCTGGATGCCGTCGAGGCCGGCCATCAGCAGCGCCGCATAGCAGAGATACGGGTTGGCCAGCGCGTCGGGGAAGCGGAACTCGACGCGCTTCGCCTTGCTGCCCGCGCCATACGGGATGCGGCACGAGGCCGAGCGGTTGCGCGACGAATAGGCGAGCAGCACCGGCGCCTCATAACCCGGGACCAGCCGCTTGTAGCTGTTGGTCGACGGGTTGGTGAAGGCGTTCAATGCCTTGGCGTGCTTGATCACGCCGCCGATGAAGTAGAGGCACATCTCGGAAAGGCCGGCATAGCCGTTGCCCGCGAACAGCGGCTTGCCCTGATCCCAGATCGAGATGTGGGTGTGCATGCCCGAGCCGTTATCTTCCTTGATCGGCTTGGGCATGAAGGTCGCGGTCTTGCCATAGGCATGGGCGACCTGATGCACGACATATTTGTAGATCTGCATGCGGTCGGCGGTCTGCACCAGCGTGCCGAAGGTCAGGCCGAGCTCGTGCTGCGCGGCGGCGACCTCGTGGTGGTGCTTGTCGCAGGGCAGGCCCATTTCGAGCATGGTCGAGACCATCTCGCCGCGGATGTCGACGGCGCTGTCGACCGGCGCGACCGGGAAGTAACCGCCCTTGGCGCGCGGGCGGTGGCCCATGTTGCCGCTCTCATATTCCTTGGACGAGTTGCCCGGCAGCTCGATATCGTCGAGCTGGTAGTA
Organism: Sphingomonas sp.; assembly: GCF_036402235.1. GTDB lineage: Bacteria > Pseudomonadota > Alphaproteobacteria > Sphingomonadales > Sphingomonadaceae > Sphingomonas. The sequence goes on from NZ_DASWTG010000042.1 coordinate 13,667, forward strand.
GCTCGAGGAATAGGTGTTCTCGAAGCGGACGTCGTCGAACATGAAGAACTCGGCCTCGGGGCCGACATAAACGGTGTCGCCGATGCCGAGCGACTGGAGATAGGCTTCCGAGCGCTTGGCGGTCGAGCGCGGGTCGCGGGCATAGAGCTCGCCGGTCGAGGGCTCGACGATGTCGCACACCAGGATCAGCATCGGGGTAGCCGAGAACGGGTCGACCCACACGGCGTCGAGATCGGGCTTCAGGATCATGTCCGACTCGTTGATCGCCTTCCAGCCCTCGATCGACGAACCGTCGAACATCAGGCCGTCGGTCAGCTCGTCCTCGCCGATCACGCCGGCGACCATGGTCAAATGCTGCCACTTGCCCTTGGGGTCGGTGAACCGCAGGTCGATCCATTCGATCTCCTGATCCTTGACCATCTTCAGAATGTCGGCGGCGGTATTAGCCATTGGAACCAAGCCCTTTCTCTCGCTTGTCGGAACCGGCGGGTGCCGGAGAATCATGTTGCGTTGCAGCGGTGTGTCGTGAAATTTTTGCGGTGCGTCAAACCGTCCAAATCAAATCGCGTTGTCGTCGCGCTCCCCGGTGCGGATGCGCAGCGCGGTCTCGATCGCGGTGACGAAGATCTTGCCGTCGCCGATGCGGCCGGTCTGCGCGGCCGCGGCGATCGCCTCGACCACGCGGTCGGTCAGCGCATCCTCGACCACGACCTCCAGCTTCACCTTCGGCAGGAAGTCGACGACGTACTCAGCGCCGCGATAGAGCTCGGTATGGCCCTTCTGGCGACCGAAGCCCTTGGCCTCGGTCACGGTGATCCCGGACACCCCCACTTCGTGCAGCGCCTCCTTCACCTCATCCAGCTTGAACGGCTTGATGATGGCTTCGATCTTTTTCACGGCCTGTCATTCCTTCGTTTCAAGCGGGGCTTGCCCCGGCTTCGCTTGATTCCCGCGCCGATGCTTGGCGGAGGCACGGAAACGGATCAAGCGGAGACGCCCCTTGCCGCGCGGGTTGCACGAGGCGTGCCAGAATCCCGGTCGCGCCAGCCCCATGGGATTCTGCGGTGCGGCGCAGTTGGGGCGTTAACCGCTGCCTAACAATTGAGCAGTTGCCGCCGAATTCTGCGCGATTGCGGGGCAGCCTTGCCGGGCGAGATGGGCAGGTGTAGCGGTTGGCTATCACACCTGTCCGGGGATTTCCTCATATGCGTTACGTCCGCCTGATGCTCGCCGGCTTGCTTGCCGGCAGTGCCGTTCCTTCCGCTCCCGCGATCGCGCAACAGGCGCCCGCCGCCCAACCCGGCGAGAGCGCGGAGGACGCGAAGCTCAAGGCGCTGTTCCACGCCAGCGACGAGGCGCTGCTCAAGCGCCAGCCGCTGCAGGCGATCTTCCGCGGCGACCTGCGTTACGCCGGCCGCCTCGGCAATTACTATACGGACGCCTTCACCGCGGCGGAGAAGGCGGCGAGCGAGGCGGATCTCGCCGCGCTCAAGCGGATCGACCGGGCGAAGCTGAGCCGGGTCAATCAAATCGCCTATGACGTGTTCAGGGCCGATCAGGAGCGGGCGCTCAAGGGCTTCCGGCCGGAAATCCTGGGCGTGGCCAGATATCTGCCGATCGACCATTTCACCGGGTTCCAGACCTTCTACCCCGACTTCGCGTCGGGGCAGGGGGCGGCGCCGTTCAAGACGGTCGCGGACTATGACAACAACCTCAAGCGCAACGTCGAATATGCCGCCACCTATGATCGGGTCATCGGTCTGTTCCGCGAGGGCATGAAGCGCAAGATCGTTCAGCCCAAGCTGGTGGTGCGCAACATGATCGGCCAGTTCGACAAGCTGATCGCGCAGGGCGTGGAGGACTCGGTGTTCTACGCGCCGGTGAAGAAATTCCCCGAGGAGGTGAGCGAAGCCGATCAGGCGCGGCTGCGCGCGGCCTATGCGGCGCAGGTGAAGGACGTGCTGATCCCCGCGCACCGGAAGATGCGCGACTTCCTGGCGAACGAGTATCTTCCGGCCGCGCGCGATACGGTGGGGACATCGGCCCTGCCGGGCGGCGCGGCGGTGTACAATTACGCGATCGAGAGCAATACGACGCTGCCGCTGACCGCGGATTACGTCCACAATCTGGGCCTGTCCGAGGTCAAGCGCATCCTCGCCGAGATGGAAGCGCAGAAGAAGGCCGTCGGCTTCACCGGCACCTTGCCCGAATTCTTCACTTTCCTGCGCACCGACATGCGCTTCCAGCCCAAGAGCGCCGACGCACTGCGCGAAGGCTATGAGGCGATCGGCAAGCGGGTCGATGCGCGCGTGCGCGAGCAATTCTCGCTGATCCCCAGGACCCCGCTCGAGATCCGGCCAGTGCCCGATTATCGCGCCGAGGGTGACGCGGCGGGCAGCTATGTCCAGGGCACGCCCGACGGCTCACGGCCCGGCGTGTTCTTCTACAATACGCACGATCTGCCCGTGCGCTACACCTGGGGCATGGAGACGCTGTACCTGCACGAGGCGGTGCCGGGGCATCATTTCCAGATCAGCCTGGCGCAGGAGAACGACAAGCTCCCCGCCTTCATGCGCTTCGGCGGCAACACCGCGTTCGTCGAGGGCTGGGCGCTCTATGCCGAGACGCTGCACGATGAACTTGGTGTCGCGGTGGAGCCGTACCAGCGGATGGGCGGCCTGAGCGACGAGATGCTGCGCGCGATGCGGCTGGTGGTCGACAGCGGTCTCCACGCCAAGGGCTGGAGCCGCGAGCAGGCGATCGATTACATGCTCGCCAACTCGCCGATGCCGAAGACCGACGCGATCGCCGAGGTCGAGCGCTACATCGCGATGCCGGGGCAGGCGCTGGCCTACAAGGTCGGTCAGCTGACCATCCTCAAGGCGAAGGCCAAGGCCAAGGCGGCGCTGGGCGACAAGTTCGATCCGCGCGCCTTCCACGCCGTGGTGCTCGATACCGGTGCGCTGCCGATGCCGGTGCTGGAGAAGAAGGTCGACGACTGGATTGCGGCGCAGAAGTGATGCGCCATGCATTAAGTCTCTACCGTTCGCCCTGAGCTTGTCGAAGGGCTGCCTTCTTCGCCCGGATTGAAGAAGAACAGTGCTTCGACAAGCTCAGCACGAACGGGATGTCGACTAAATCGCCATCCCCGCCGCCCAGCCGCTCGCCCAGGCCCATTGGAAGTTGTAGCCGCCGAGCCAGCCGGTGACGTCCACGCCTTCGCCGATCGCATAGAGGCCGGGGACGTCGCGCGCTTCCATCGTCTGGGAGGACAGGCCTGCGGTGCTGATGCCCCCGATCGTGACCTCGGCCTTGGCGTATCCCTCGGTCCCGTTGGGGTGGAAGCGCCAGGCGGCGAGGCGGCGCTCGGCTTCGGCCAGCTTCCTGTCGGCGGTGTTGGCGAGCTCGGTATCGAGCGACAGCTGATCGGCGAGCGTGTCGGCCAGGCGGTTGGGCAGGGCGTCGCCGAGCAGCTTGCGTAGCGCCGTGCGGGGGTGGGCGCGCTTGGCTTCAAGCAGCCAGCCGCTGCCGCGCCAGGGCAGGAAATCGATCTCGACCGGATCGCCATGGCGCCAGTAGGAGCTGATCTGGAGGATCGCGGGGCCTGACAGGCCGCGATGCGTGAACAGCGCCGCCTCGCGGAACTTGGCCTTGCCCGCGCGCGCCTCGACTGGCGCGGCGACGCCGGAGAGATCGCGGAACAGCACCTCGTCCCCGCCCAGCGTCAGCGGGACGAGCGCGGGGCGCGGCTCGATCACCTTGAGGCCGAATTTGCGGGCGAGATCATAGGCGAAGCCGGTCGCGCCCATCCTGGGGATCGAGGGGCCGCCGGTGGCGATGACCAGGGCAGGGGCGGTGGCCTCACGTTCGCCGACCATCACTCGATACTGGCCATCGGCATGGCTGACGTCTCGGACCGCGTGGCCCAATGCGATCGCGACCCCGCCCGCCTCGCATTCGGCGAGCAGCATCGCGACGATCTGCTTCGCGCTGCCGTCGCAGAAGAGCTGGCCGAGCGTCTTCTCGTGCCAGGCGATGCCATGCCGGTCGACCAGGGCGATGAAGTCATGCTGGGTGTAGCGGCGCAGCGCCGACTTGGCGAAGTGCGGATTGGCGGACAGATAGCGGTCGGGCGCTATGCCGAGATTGGTGAAATTGCACCGCCCGCCGCCCGAGATCAGGATCTTCTTCCCTGGCCTGTCGGCATGATCGATCAGCAGGACGCGTCGGCCGCGCTGGCCGGCTGTGAGGGCGCACATCAGGCCTGCGGCGCCCGCGCCGAGAATGATGGCGTCGTAGTTGGAGGTCAGACTTCCCACCGTTCGCCCTGAGCCTGTCGAAGGGCTGTTCTTCTACGAGCCCGTTGAAGAAAGACAGTGCTTCGACAAGCTCAGCACGAACGGAGGTGGCAACTAACGCAGCTTCGCGATCGGCAGCCCATCGGCCTTGGCGCGGTCCTTGACCGATTCCTCGCTGCGGGTCAGCGCCTTGGCGATCGCCTTCAGCGCCATGCCCTTCTTGGCGAGCGTGTGCAGCTTCTGCACCTCGTCCGGCCGCCAGGGCTGGCGATGCCGCTCGAACTTGCCCTCTGCCATCAGAGGTAAGGCGGCTGGTGCAGGCCGCGCTGGCTCTGCGTGAAGATCTCGCACCCGTCTTCGGTAATGCCGATCGAATGCTCGAACTGCGCGGAGAGCGAGCGATCGCGCGTCACCGCGGTCCAGCCGTCGTCGAGCAGCTTCACGTCGGGACGGCCGATGTTGATCATCGGCTCGATCGTGAAGAACATGCCGGGGCGAAGCTCCGGGCCGGTGCCGGGGCGGCCGACATGGACCACCTCGGGCGCATCGTGGAAGACGCGGCCGAGGCCATGGCCGCAGAAGTCGCGGACCACGCCATAGCGGTGCTTCTCGGCATATTTCTGGATGGCATGGCCGATATCGCCCATCGTGTTGCCGGGCCTGGCCATCTCGATGCCGAGCATCAGGCACTCATAGGTGACATCGACCAGGCGCTTCGCCTTCAACGGCACATCGCCGACCAGGTACATGCGGCTGGTGTCGCCATGCCAGCCGTCGAGCAGCGGCGTCACGTCGATATTGACGATATCACCGTCCTTCAGCGTCTTCGGCCCCGGGATGCCGTGGCAGACGACATGGTTGATGCTGATGCAGCAGCTGTGCGTATAGCCGCGATAGCCGAGCGTCGCCGGCACCGCGCCGCCGTCGATCGTCATCTTGCGGACGATATCGTCCAGCTCCTGCGTGGTCACGCCGGGCACGACATGCGGCACCAGCGCGTCGAGGATCTCGGCGGCGAGGCGGCCGGCGGCGCGCATGCCGGCGAACCCGTCGGGGCCATAGAGCTTGATCGACCCGTCGCGGGCGAAATTGGTGTCGGCGGTTACGGCAACATATTCGGTCATCGGCGCGATATAGGCGAAACGCGCCCGCTTTGCGAGGGCACTGCGGCACGCTATGGCCGGGGCATGAGCGAGCGTATCTGGACCGCGGGGCTGGTGGTGATCGGGGACGAGATCCTCTCCGGACGCACGCAGGACAAGAATGTCGCGCAGATCGCGACCTGGCTCAATGTCCAGGGCATCCGGCTGGCCGAGGTGCGGATCGTGCCCGATGTGCAGGCGCGGATCGTCGATGCGGTGAACGCAATCCGCACCGGCTATGACTATTGCTTCACCACCGGCGGGATCGGGCCGACGCATGACGACATCACGGTCGATGCGATCGCCGCGGCGCTGGGCGTGCCGGTGGTGATCCATGAAGGCGCGCGCGCGATGATGGCGCGCTATTACGAGACGCGCGGCGGGCTGACCGAGGCGCGGTTGCGCATGGCGCGGGTGCCGCAAGGGGCGGAGCTGATTCCCAACCGCATGTCGGGGGCGCCGGGCATTCGCGTCGGCAACCTGTTCATCCTGGCGGGCGTGCCGCATATCACCGCCGGGATGCTCGATGCGCTGACCGGCACGCTGGAGGGCGGCCGGCCGGTGGTGAGCGCGACGATCGGCAGCTGGGCGGCGGAGAGCGAGATCGCCGATCTGCTCGGTGCGACGGAGAAGGCGTATGAGGGGGTCGCGATCGGCAGCTACCCATTTTTCCGCGACGGGCGGACCGGCGCCAATTTCGTGGTCCGCGCGACCGACGCCGCGCTGGTCGAAGCCTGTGCCGCCGAACTGGGCGCACAGCTTGCCGCGGCGGGGTACGAGGTGGTGCCCGGCGGCATCTAGCCCCTTTACGTGACGTGCTGTGCTGATATCGTAACACAGTCAGTCGTACAGGGGATCAACATGAAGATGAAACGATGGGTGGCGGCGCTTGCGCTCGCCGGGGCGGCGCTGCCGCTCGGGCTGGCGGCGACGCCCGCGGTTGCGCGCCAGGCGCCGCAGAAGCTGTCGGTCGACATGCAATATTACACGCTGCCCAACGGGCTGCGCGTGGTGCTGGCCAAGGACTCGATCTCGCCCACGGTGACGGTCGGCGTCTATTACGGCATCGGCTTCCGCATCGAACCGAAGGAGCGCACCGGCTTCGCGCACCTGTTCGAGCATCTGCTGTTCCAGGGATCGAAGAACGCGCCCAAGGGCGTGCATATCGGCACGATCAGCAACGCCGGCGGCATCCTCAACGGATCGACCCGCTATGACTTCACAAACTATTTCGAGGTGGTGCCCTCGAACGCGCTCGAACGGATGCTGTGGCTCGAGGCCGACCGCATGGCGAGCCCGGTGATCAACGACGAGGTGCTGAAGAACCAGCAGGGCGTCGTCGGCAACGAGGTCAAGGTCAACGTCCTCAATCAGCCCTATTCGACCTGGCCGTGGATCGACCTGCCGATGCTGGCCAACACCAATTGGTACAACAGCCACAATTTCTACGGCGAGCTGAAGGAGATCGAGGCAGCGACGGTGGCCGATGCCAGCCAGTTCCACGACGCCTTCTACAAGCCGTCCAACGCCGTGCTCGTCGTCGCCGGCGACATCGACTATGCGGCGACCAGGGCGATGGTGGAGAAGTATTTCGGCTGGATGCCGAAGACCGCGCCGGTCAAGCTGCCCGACATCAGCGAGCCGCGCCAGACGGCGGAGAAGTTCAAGAGCCGCGTCGACCGCCTCGCGCCCAAGCCGGGCTGGGCGGCGGGCTATCACGTTCCCGCGCGTGGCACGCCCGAATGGTATGCGATGGGCCTGATCGACCAGATTCTGGTCAAGGGGCAGGACAGCCGCCTCTACCGCAAGCTGGTGGCCGAGACCGGCATCGCCGGCGAGGTGGGCGGGGGCATCAACTTCCCGCTGGGCACGATGTTCAACTATCAGGGCCCGATGCTGTGGAGCTTCAACTTCACGCACGACGCCAATCGCAGCCGCGACGAGATCAAGACCGCGGTGGACGCGGTGATCGAGGATCTGCGCACCAAGCCGGTCTCCGTCGAGGAGCTGGCGCGCGCGCGGACCAAGATGCGCTCGTCGCTCTATTCGACGATCGACGGCACCGGGCGGATCGGCCTGATCGACCTGCTCGCGGTGTACGCGCTGTTCGACAATGATCCGAAGAAGGTGAACGGGATCGAGGACGGCTTCGCCAAGGTGACGCCGGCACTGATCCAGAAGACCGCGCAGGAATATCTGCGTCCCACCAACCGCTCGATCTACGTGATCGATCCCGGCGCGGCGCCCGCCGCTGCGCCTGCCAAGCCCGCGGGAGCCAAGTAAGATGCGCCGCATGATCGCAAGCCTGATGGCTGCCACGCTGCTCGCCGCCCCGGTCGCGGCGCAGGAGCTTCCCACCACTCCGCCGCCGATCCCGGCGCCCAAGGCGTTTACGGTTCCGGCGTCGGAGACCTTCGCGCTCGCCAACGGGATGAAGGTGACGCTGGTCCCCTATGGCGTCGCGCCCAAGGTGGTGGTGTCGCTCCAGACCTATGCCGGCTCCGTCAACGAAGGCGAGAACACTTGGCTGGCGCTGCTCGCAGTGGACATGCTCAAGGAAGGCGCGGCCGGGATGACCGCTGCGCAGATCGCGCAGAAAGCGGCCGATATGGGCGGCGGACTCGCCACCAATGCGAGCCTCGAAAGCTCGTCGGTGACGCTCAACGTGCTGTCGGAGCGCGCCGCGGATGCGATCGCGCTGGTTGCGGACGTCGCGCAGCGGCCGAGCTATCCCGATAGCGAACTCGCGCGGGTCAAGGCCAACTGGAACCGCCGCCTCGCGGTGGCGCTGAGCCAGCCGGGCACGCTCGCCAATGCGGCGATCACGCGCGCCTATTACGGCCCGGACCATCCCTATGGCCGGGTGCTGCCGACGCCGCAGCAGTTCGGCGCCTATACCACCGCGCAGCTCAAGGCGTGGCACGCCGCGAACTTCGGGGCCAAGCGCTCGCACCTTTATATCGCCGGCAAGTTCGATGCGGCGGCGGTGAAGGGGGCGGTGGAGAAGGCGTTCGGCGGCTGGGCCGCGGGGCCGGAGCGGCTGTCGCTGCCGCCGAGCCCGAAGCCGGGGCCGCAGGTGCTGCTGGTCGACCGGCCGGGCGCGCCGCAGTCGACCTTCAGCATCGCCTATCCCGCGCCGCGTGCGGGTACGGCGGAGGATATCCCGATGCGCGTCTCCAACGCCCTGCTGGGCGGGGCGTTCAGCTCGCGCATCACGCGCAACATCCGTGAGGCGAAGGGCTATACCTATTCGCCGGGCTCGAGCCTCGCCTTCTACCCCTCCAACGCGGTGTGGACGTTCAACGCCGACGTGACCACCGCAGTGACAGGGCCGGCGCTCAAGGAAGTGTTCCACGAGATCCGCACGCTTCAGGCGGCCGCGCCGGGCGACGAGGAAGCGGCGGGGATGCGCCAGTATATGGCGGGCCTGTTCGTGATCCAGAACTCGACCCCGGGCGCGCTGGTCGGGTCACTGGCGACGCGCGACTCGCTCGGGCTGCCGCGCGACTGGATGGACAAATATGTCCCGGCCACGCTCGCGGTGACCCCGGCGCAGATCAGTGCCGCAGCGAAGAACCTGCCACTCGACAAGTTGACGCTGGTCGTTGTGGGAGACTTGAAGGTCGTTACGCCGCAGCTTCAGGAACTTCCCGAGTTGAAGGGTATCGAGTTCAAGACCGTGACCGTTCCCTGAACGAATATTCAGGAAGCGGCCTGAAATGAAACGGGGGCGCTACGACACCGCTCCCGTTTTTCATTTGGGCGATGGCAGTCAACGGTTCGCCGCAATTGTGAGCCGGTGACGCGGCGAATCGCGGGTTCCATTCATTGAACCCCCGTTATGACCCAACACACCAACCCTGTGCGCCATGCGCACCGCCGGGCGATCGCCGTGCTTCTCGCGGCTGCCGCCCTTCCCGCAACTGCGCTGGCGCAGGAGGTGGTGACGCCGCCGCCCGTGCTGGTGCCCAGCCAGCAGGCACCCGCACCAGCTCCTGCGCCTGCGCCTGCGCCTGCTCCGGCAGCGCAGACGCAACCGGGCGAATCGCGGACCCGGATCGCGCCGGGCGTCGCCGAAGCGGCCGAGGCGGAGGCGCGCGAACGCGCTGCCACTGCCCGCGCCGAACGAGCCGAAACGCGTCAGCAACCGCGCGCCGCCCGGCCCGCGCCACGTGCTGAAGCGCCCGCGCGTCCCGCTGCTGCGCCCGCACCGGAGCCGGCCCCTGTGACCGCGCCTGAGCCAGCCGCACCTGTCGCGGCTGCGCCGCAGACTTCGCCGACCGCGGAAGTCGCCCCGCCGCCAGTGGAAACGGCGCCGCCTGCCGAGACCGCGATCGCGCCTGAACCGGCTACCGAGTCGGGCAACGGCACGATGTGGCTGATCCTCGCCGCGGTGGGTCTCGCCGCCGCCGCGATTGCCGCCTTCCTGCTGCTTCGCCGCCGCCCTGAGGACGAGGTGTATGAGGAATATGCGGCCGTGCCGGTCGCGGTCCAGGCCGAACCGGTGAAGCCGGTCGTGGCGCCGCAGCCGCGCGCCGGCGACCCGATCGCCGCAGCGCCGATCTTCGTGGCGCCGCGCCCCGAACCGGAGATCGCGCGCCCCGAAGCCCCGCTGCCCGCCGGCGCGAATAGCGAGGAGCCGCAGCCCGCACTCGAGAATGCAGAGCTGGTTGCGCCCGATGCCGAGGATATCAGCGCCGTGCTGGGCGGGGCGAAGCCGCAGGGCGCGCGCCCCAAGCTCGAGTTGGCGATGCGCCCGACTCGCGCCGGGATGAGCCGTCGCGGCGCGATGGTCGAATTCGAGCTGACCGTCGCCAATGCAGGCGGCGTGCCAGCCGAGGATGTCCGCATCGGCGCATTCATGCTGGGCGAGAGCGCGGCCGCATCGACCGAGATCGAACGATTGCTGATGCATCCGCCGGTCGAGCAGGTCGTGCCGGCCGAGCGGATCGATCCGGGCGATGGCACGCGACTCAACGCGGCCGTGACGCTGCCGCGCGAGCTGGTCGATGCCGCGGTGCACGAGGGGGGCGACGGCTTCACCCCGGTGCTGGTGGCGGATGCCCGCTATCGCCTGCCCGATGGGAGCGAGGGGCGCACGGCCGCCGCATTCACCATCGGCCGCATCAATGGCGGCGAGCATCTGGTGCCGATCGCGCTGCATGACGATCCGGCGATGTATGCCGATGTCGAGGCGCGGCTCCACAGCGTGCCTGCCAAGGTCTGACGCGGCGCGGAAGCGGCCACAACATGGCCCGTCCCATCGCCCGTACGCGGTGGGACGGGCCTGTTTTGCGTCGGGCTGCACGCATTTTTTGGTGCCCCGGTTCAGGCGCAACATGCTAACGCGCGGCGCGTGACTGCGTTTTCCCTTCGCGCGACAGGCGCGCTGCTATCCTATATGCTTCTTGCCGCTCCTGCCGCTGCGCAGGACCGCCCGGCGCCGACCGTCATCACCCCGCCGGTCGGTGATTTCAACCTCCCGCCCTCGGGCCAGACGCCCACGCCCGCCCCGACGCCGACACCCACCCCGACGCCTGCCGCAGTGCCGATCGTCCAGCCGATCCCGATCCCCACGCCGACACCGTCGGCGGTCGCCACGCCGTCCCCGCGGAGCGTCCGGACGCCCACCGCCGTACCGAGTCCCACCGCAACCGCTGCGGCGCCGATCGCAGGTGCGACCCCGCCGCCAGGCGCCTCGCCGCTGCCCCTGCCTTCGGGCATCCCTGCGCCCTCGCAGGCGGTGCCCGAAGCCGCCGCGACACCGACGCCGAATGCGGGGGAGGGGCCTCCCGTCTGGCTCTGGCCCGTGCTGGGGGGCGTGCTGCTTCTCGCCGGGGGCGCTGCCGCATTCGCGCTTCGCCGCCGCCGCCGCGCCGAGGCGGAGGAAGAGGCATTCGAGCCCGAAGCGATTGCAGTCGCGCCGCCCACGCCCGGTCCGCCGCCGCTCGCGCGCAAGGCGCCGCCTGCAACGCCTGCCCGGCCCGCCCCTCCGGCGGCCCCGGCCGCACCCGTGGCGCCTGTCTCGCCGCCGGTCGCGCCACCCGATGGGCCGCTGGTGACGGAGATACGCCCGATGCGCGCGGCCATCCGCGATGGAATGGTCACGCTGGATCTGGAGCTGTTCATCCAGAATCGCGGGGCCGAGCCTGCGGACAATATTCGCGCGGTGCTCGCCTTGCTGGGTGCCAATGCGGAGCAGGATGCGCAGATCGCCAGCTTCCACGGCGCCGCGCGGATCGCGGCGGGATCGGAGCCGTTCAGCGTCGCGCCCGGCACGGTTCATGTGGTGAACGCGCAGGTCAGCCTGCCCGGCGATCAGATGAAGGTCGTGACCGTGCAGGGCAAGCCGATGTTCGTGCCGATCGTGCCGGTGTCGCTCAAATGGTATGCAGGCCTCAGCATCCGCACGCTGCGCGATGCCTTCATGGTCGGCACCGCGCCGGCGGCGGGCAGCGACCGGCTGGGGCCGCTTTGGGTCGAGCGGGCGGGCGAGGGCTTCGGGCGGCTGGCAGCGAAGCGTTACGTGCCGAAAGCCTAGCGCGCGAGGAGCAAGGCGCCGAGCACGACCACTAGCGCCATGCCGACCAGCAACAGCCACAGCGCCGCCGACAGCGTGCTGAGACCGCGCCAGATCTGAGTCTGGTCGATCAACGGGCTGTCCGGTGTGATTGTCTGGGGATCGATCCCGGTCACGTCGGTCAGCGCCCGCACGAAGCGGCGCCACGTCTCCGGATCGCTCGCCTGCTCGGGTGGAAGCTGCACCAGCAGTGAGCGGAACACGTCGCCCGCCGTGTGCCATTGCGGCGCGTCGGCATAGTCGAGCGTTACCCTGAACTCGGCCTCAACTTCGTCGATAGCGGCGATTTCGTCTCCATCCCCACCCAGTCCGACGCTGGCGGGTGACAGGGCTGGATCGGTTACGGCGCTCGTCATTGGCCTGTTGCCTAGGCTGGGCGCACCGTCACGCCAACAGAAAAGGGCGGCCCGTTGCCGGACCGCCCCATTCACTAGCAAGCTAACGCCTGCCGCACGAGATCCCGGCCTTCGCCGGGGATGAGTCCTGTGCGCCTTGCGGCGCTCGGCCTCACTTGATCTCGACGGTCGCGCCGGCTTCCTCGAGCTGCTTCTTGAGCTTCTCGGCCTCGTCCTTCGACACGCCTTCCTTGACGGCCTTCGGCGCGCCCTCGACCAGGGCCTTCGCCTCGGTCAGGCCAAGGTTGGTGATCGCGCGGACTTCCTTGATGACGTTGATCTTCTTGCCACCGTCGCCGGTGAGGATCACGTCGAACTCGGTCTTCTCTTCCGCGGCCGGAGCAGCGGCGCCGGCGCCGCCAGCAGCGGCAACGGCGACAGGGGCGGCGGCGGTGACGCCCCACTTCTCTTCGAGGAGCTTCGAGAGCTCAGCGGCTTCGAGGACGGTCAGCTCCGAGAGAGCGTCGACGAGCTTGTTCAGGTCAGCCATTTGATATTCCCTTCGTTTCTCAGTTCGTCATCCCAGCGAAAGCTGGGATCTCCTGTCTCTTGAGACCCCCAGCTTTCGCTGGGGTGACGGTGTGGTTGTGTGTCGAAAGAACGCCGCACTCAGGCGGCTTCCTTCTCCGCATATGCCTTGAACACGCGGGCGAGCTGCGCCGCCGGTGCCTGGGTAACGGCTGCGAGCTTCGACGCCGGGGCCTGAAGCAGGCCGACGATCTTGCCGCGCAGTTCGTCGAGCGAAGGCAGCGATGCGAGCGCCTTCACGCCTTCCGCGTCGAGCAGCTGGCTTCCCATCGCGCCGCCGACGATCTCGATCTTGTCGTTCGTCTTGGCGAACTCGGCGACCACCTTGGCGGCGGCGACCGGGTCGGTCGAAGTGGAAAGCGCCGTCGGACCCACGAGCAGGTCCGCGAGCACCGAATAGTCGGTGCCCTCGATCGCGATCTTGGCAAGGCGGTTCTTCGCGACCTTGTAGCTCGCACCGGCTTCGCGCGCCTTGTTGCGGAGGTCCGTCGACTGCTTGACGGTCATCCCGAGGTTGCGGGTGACGACCACCACGGCGACCTCGTTGAAGGTGCGGTTCAGCTCGGCAACGGCTTCGGTCTTCTGAGCACGATCCATGCCGGTCTCCTCAAAATAACCCCAACCAGATGGTTGGAGCCGGTTACGCCGAGGGAAGAGCGGATGCCCAACCCCCACGTCCGAGGGGCATGATCGTCAGGGCACGGATAGCTCCGGCTGGCTGACCCGGACTCCATCGCACGGAAGGACCCGGTAAAATCTCTGTCCCCGTCTTGGCGGGAAATTAAGACCGGCAAACCCGGCCACCCACTGTCTCGGACGGTACGCAGGGCCGGACGGACCGGCCAAGCGAAGGCGCGCCAATAGCGGCTGGCGCGTGAAAGTCAACTCTGGCCGGATCAGGGCGCGGTGATCAGGATGACGACACGGCGGTTCTCGCGGCGGCCTTCGACGGTGGCGTTGCTTTCGACCGGGAAGCGATCGCCCAGGCCGGTCGTCGTGACATCGCCATGCGCAAAGCCGCTCGAGGTCAGGACCTCAGCCACTGCTGCCGCGCGGCGCTCCGAGAGTCGCTGGTTGTGCTCGGCGCCGCCTGAGCCGTCGGCATGCCCCTCGACCGCGGCGTGGCGGATGCCGACGCCGAGCAGCCGGCCGGAAATGCGGCGGATCGACGCAGCCTGCTCGGGAAGCACCACGCTCTCGTCGGTCGCGAACAGCAGGCGGTCGTTGATGCTGAACTCCCAGCCGCGATCGGTCTCGGCGAAGCCTTCGGAGACGAAGACCGCGCGCTGGGCGCGGGTCCAGGGCGACTTGTCCTTCGACATCTGGCAGCCGCTCAGGAAGAGCGCGGCGAGCGCGAGGGGCAGGGCGGTACGCACGAACGACGACATCACGATCAAACTCCCTGTTGCCGGGCGCGAAGATTCCCCTTGGCGGCATACATCGCCGCATCCGCCCGATTGATGAGCGTGGCCAGATCCTGGCCATCCCCCGGATAGATCGCACCGCCGATGCTCAGCGTCATCCTCACCGCCTCCCCCGAAGGCAGGCGGACGGGCTCGGCCATGCGCGCGGTGATCTCGCTGGTCACGCGCTCGGCGGCATCGGAGCCGCTCGGCGCGGCGAGCAGGATCGCGAACTCGTCGCCGCCCAGCCGCGCCGCGACGTCGCGCGCGCGCAGGCAGCTGCGGATGCGCGCCGCGGTCTCGATCAGGACGCGGTCACCTGCGGCATGGCCGTGCCGATCGTTGATCGGCTTGAAGCTGTCGGCATCGGCATAGAGCAGTACGAAGCTCGCCTCGCCCGCGCGCGCCTCGGCCATCATCTCCGCGGCGCGGCGCTCGAAATGGGCGCGGTTGGGCAGTCCGGTGAGCGCATCGTGGCTCGCCCGGTGGCTCAGCGTCTCGTTCTCGCGGCGCATGTGCTGGCGCCAATCGGCCAGCTCGGTGATCAACGCGTTGAAATCGGTGCGCAGCGCCTCGACCTCGCGGATCGCCGCCGACGGCACGCGCGCGTCGAGCGTTTCGTCGCGGCGGAAGCTGTGCGCGGCAGCGGCGATCGCATCGAGCGGCTCGACGATATCGGCGCGCAGCCGCCGTGAAAGCAGCCATGCGGCGAGCCCGGTCAGGATCAGGCAGACCAGCGTGCCGAGGATTCCGTCGCGGATATAGGTTGCGACCGCGCTGCCCTCGCCCTGCACGCGCACCGTGCCGATGCGGGTGCCGAGGTGCATGACCGGCTCCTCGACCGGCGCCGCGAAGAACAGCCGGTCGGCGATCCACCGCGCGAGCGAATTGTCCTCGCCTTCCCGCTCGACCGTGGCGAGCACGGTGCCGTCCGGCTTGAGCAGGGCGATTCCGGCCACGCCGCGCTCAAGCAGCGGTGCGATGCTTTGCCGCGCGGCGACCGGATCGTCGAACACGATCGAGGGCGCGGCGGTGTAGCCGGCCGAACGGCCGATCAGATGCAGGTTCTGCCCGGCATAGGCGCCGATCGCGGCGAACCCGGCGAGCAGCACGGTAAGGCCCGTCAATCCCACCGCGAACAGCGTGACGCGCAGGTGCATCCGCGCCAGCACGCGGCGCAGCGAAGGGAGGCGGGCGGCGTCGCTCATCACGCGCCTCGTTCCGGCAGGGCGATCCGCAGCACGCGCGGGTCGATCCGCACCGCGCTGCGCGACACCGCATCGATGCTGAGCTGAAAGCCGACGCGGTCCGGCAGCACGCGCATGCAGAAGATCGTCCCGCCGCGGCAGCTGGGATCCGCCTCGGCGATCGAGAGCACCGGCTGGTCGCGGATCGATCGCAGCATGCGCTGGCGGTCCGCGTCCGCCATGGTGCCGAAATACAGCACGTCGCAACCCTCGGTCGCGCCGCCCGGCGCCACGGTCTGCGTGAAGATCTGCCGACCGGCATTCTGGCCGATGCGGCCAAAGCCCTTGGTATAGGCCGTGGCGCCGCTGACGCAGAGCCGGACCACGGCGCGCGGCTGCGGCCAGCGCGTGTAGCTGATCATGCCGCCCACGGTGCGGGCGACGACCGCATCATGCTGCCCCGGCGGAACGCGCGTTTCGGCGATCAGCCCGTTTGAACCGATCGATGCACTCACGCTCAGCACAACGAGCGCCACCGTCAACGTCACGTCAATTCCCCCGAGCGGACCTCGTCTCCGCTCCTACCGATTGCCGTGACGCTAGCGTATCAGATGCCGGTTGGCCAGATTGCGTTAACCAGAACGGGCAGCATCATTCGGCGGGGGCGGTCTCGTTCCCGCCCTGATCGCGCGGCAGGCGTGCGGTCATGCCCACGGCATCGGCATCATCCTGCACCTGCTCTTCGCTGGTCAGATCGTCCTCGACGATCGGGGCAGGGGTCGGCGAGGGGGTGGGAGTCGGCTCGGGCTCGACGACATTCTGCACCGGCGCCTCGTCGATCACCTCGACCTCGTTGTCCGTCGTGTTCACCGGCGCGTCGGGCGCGTCCGAACCGCCCGAGCAGGCTGCGAGCGCGGTGGCGGCGAGCAGGGTGGTAAGGAGGGGCAGGCGGCGGGTCATTCGTTTCTCCGTATCCGTAGGTTCAGCGAGCGGCAAGCGCCTGGGCGGCGGAGCGCTTCTCGATCTTGGTTGCGAGCGTCTTGTCCCAGCCATAGGGGTCGCCGCGGAAGTTCATCGTGCCGCTGCTGCTGGCATAGGCGGTCCAGTAGAGCAGGTAGACCGCGACCTGGTTGGGCAGCGCGGCGCGCACCGTTTCGCCCTTCTCCAGCGCGCCGTCGATCGCTTCGGGCGTCCATTGCGTGCTGCCCTCCAGCAGCAGCCGCGCGAGATCGGCCGGGCGCTCGAGCCGGATGCAGCCGTGCGAGGCAAGCCGGTCGTAGCGCGAGAAGGTGCCCTTGGTCGGCGTGTCGTGCAGATACACGGCGAACGGGTTGTTGAAGTCGAACTTGTACTTGCCGAGCGCGGACTGCGCCGGTTGCTGCTGCAGCCGGCGGTTGGCGCCGGTGCCGATCACCTTGAACCCGTTGCGCGCCAGATACGCCGCACCCTTGGGGAACAGCTCGCGCTGGGCGATGCCGGCGGGGACGTTCCATGGCGGGTTGAGCACCACCGAATGGATGCTCGACTGGAGCATCGGCGTCTCGCCGCCGCCGGGCTTGCCGGTCACGCCGCGCATCGACATCACCGGGCGGTCGCCCTCGAACACCGCGACCTGCGCGGCGGCGATGTTCACCTGGATGCGGTCGACCGGCATCTCCTTGGGCATCCAGCGCCAACGCTCCATGTTCGCCATGATCTGGCGGATGCGGCTGGAGACGGGGACGTTGAGCGCGGCCAGCGTGCCGGTGGAGACGGTGCCGGTGGGGGCAAGGCCGTAGCGGCGCTGGGCGCGGACCACGGCTTCCTTGAGCGCGGCGTCGAACTTGTCGCCGCTTCCCGCGACCTCGCCGTCCTCGACCGCGAGCCGCGCGCGCAGCGCTGCGACGCGCGCGCCGCTCGATCCGGCGGACAGGTCGGGGCCGGCCGGAATGGTGCCCCAGCCCCCGGCGGTCTCGATCCGGCGGTAGCGGGCGAGGCCCTTGCGCAGGTTGTCATAGCCTTCGTACTGCGGCGTCAGCCCGGCGAACCATTGCGGAATACGGTTGTCGGACACCGCCTTCGCAAACCCCGGCAGCGGATCCCAGGCGGCGGGGCGCAGCGCCCAGTCCTCCTGGAAATCGGCGGTGTCGAGCCGGCCGATATGGATCGCGCGGGCATAGTCGAGCGCGGCGCGAACGAGGCCGGTATCGTCGGCAGGCAGCACCTCGGCCTCGGCGGTCGAATAGCGCAGGCCCTGCGCGATCCGGCCCTGCACGATCAGGCGGCGCACCTGCTGCGCCTGCTCCGGATTGAGCGTGGGCAGCGGGATCTGAACCGGCGCGATCTGCACCGGCGCCGGCTGCGGCGCGGTCTGCGAGGGCGCGGGGATGGTGGTCGTCGCGGGCGGCGGCGCGCTCACCTGCTGCGCGACCGCAGGCGCGCCGAGGGCAAGGCCAAACAAGGGCAGCGCCGCAACACCATGCGACCGCGATCGTCCGAACATCAAGAGCATATCCCTTTCACCGAAGCCCAATGATAAAGGCCGCGCGCGTGAAAGTCACCCACCCCCGGCCCCGATGCTCAAGCCGGAGAGAAGGCTTTTGTTCCCGCGACTCCGATAACAATCAGCGCCATGAATCCCGCCTGCACCGGCGACACCCGGTCGCCGAACAGCATGATCCCCATCAGGATCACGCCGACCGCGCCGAGTCCCGTCCAGATCGCATAGGCGGTGCCCGCCGGCAGGTCGCGCATCGCCAGACCAAGCAGCGCCATGTTGATGAAGCTGAGCGTCACCGGAACGAGCGATGCGTGCCAGCTGGATGCGCCTGCGGCCCATTTGAGGCTCAGCGCCCAGATGATTTCGGTAACGACGGCAACGCCGAGAATGACCCACGCCATAAGACTTCCAGTCTGTCGCGGGCTCGAAACATCATGCGCAGGCCGGAAACCCGAAAGAGGCGGCGCATGGAGCCGGTCGAGGGCGACCAGCGGGACGCGGCGCATTTGGCCGTGCCGCATCCTCCAGTCAATGGCGCAAGGCTGCGGAGTTAAACCCCTCCCCTTCAGGGGAGGGGTTGGGGTGGGGCCTTTCCTCTTGGCGCCCGGTCTCGGTGAGACTGAGACGCCCCACCCCCTACCCCTCCCCTGAAGGGGAGGGGCTTTCTTAGACCCGCGCGTCGATCCAGCCCCGGATATCGGCCAGCACCTCCTCCTTGCCGGTGTCAGCGAGCAGGTCGTGGAAATGGCCTTCGTAGAGCTTGATCGTCTTGTCCGCCGATCCGGCATTGTCGAAGAACATCTGGCTGCCCGCGGGCAAGGTGGCGTGATCCTCGGTCCCGTGGATGATGAGCACCGGGAGGGTGATGTTGGGGAACGAGACCTCCAGCACCTTGTCCGCCTTCCACATCTCGCCGACCGTCTTGGCGGGCTGGTTCTCCTCATGGATCAGCGGATCGGCATTCATCATCGCCACCCAGGCCGGATCGCGCGAAAAATCCGCATTCTTGAGCTTGAGCACCTTGAGCCGCGGGAACGGCCCACTGAGCCATTGCAGCAGGTTGAGCATCAGTCGCGGCGCGGGCACGCGGAAGGCGAAGCTGTGGCAGATCAGCCCCTTGAGCTCGCTCTGGTTCCGCAGCGCATAGCTGGTGGCGATCACGCCGCCCGCGCTGTGACCGATCAGGAAGACCGGCAGGCCGGGATGCTCGCTGCGCGCCCGGTCGAATGCGAGCTGGAGGTCCGAAAGATATTTGTCGAAATCATCGACGTAGAAGCGCTCGCCGTCCGACTTGCCGCGCCCGCGCAGATCGACCGCGTAGCAGGCATAGCCTGCGGCATTGAGCTGCTCTGCCGCCCAGCTCAGATGCCCGCCATGCGCGTTGAAACCGTGCTGGAGCACGACCACGCCCTTGGGCGTGCCGCTCGCGGGCCAGCTGTGCAGGTTGATGCTGGTGCCATCGGGGTGAGTGATCCGCTCTTCGGTCATGCGCGCCTCCCGGGGAAAGGAGAGCGGAAGCTATCACGCACCCGTAACGAGCGCGAATGCATTATGAGTATGCGCTGGTTTCACCGCGCGAGCCGCACCAGCGCCTCGTCGAGCGCGGAGAGAAAGCGCGAGCGGTCTTCCTTGCGGAACGGCGGCGGTCCGCCGATCTGGTCGCCGCCCGCGCGCAGGTCCGCCATGATCGCTCGGGTCGCTATCGCCGCGCCGATCGAGCTGGTGGTGAAGGGCTTGCCGGAGGGCGAGAGCACGGTCGCCCCGGCCTTGAGGCAGCGGTCGGCGAGCAGGATGTCGGCGGTCACTACCACCGCTTTCGGCCCGGCCTGATCGGCGATCCAGTCGTCCGCGGCGTCGAACCCGTCCGACACCACTTCACGCGCGATCAGCGGGTGGTCGGGGATGCGGATGAAGGCGTTGGCGACGATCGTCACCGGCACCTCGCGCCGCCACGCGACCTTGTACACCTCGTCCTTCACCGGACAGGCATCGGCATCGACCAGGATGCGTAGTGCGCTCACTTCTTAGGCGGCTTGCCGCGATGCGCTTTAGCCGGGCGGGCGCGATGAACCGGCCGGTCGTGGTTGCGCGGCTTGTGGTGGCGCGGCTGATGGTCGCCGCGCGTCCCCGGCGGGGGCGGGCCGTCGGCGAGCTGGATCAGCACCCCGTCCTCGTCCTGCGCGGCGGTCCTGGCGACTTCCTTGGCGAAGCGATCGGCGAGCTTGCGCGGGATCTGGAAGCGGGTCTCTCCAGCGCCGATGCGGATCGCGCCGATCTCGGACTTGGTGATGTGCCCGCGGCGGCAGATCAGCGGCAGGATCCAGCGCGGATCGGCATTCTGGCGGCGGCCGATGTTCATGCTGAACCACACGATATCCTCGAAGCCCGGGCGATGGACCGGCGCGCCGCGTTCGGCGGGCGCGCGGTCGATCAGTTCCTCGGGCGCGGGCATCGACGCGCGGTGCGCCTGCACCAGCGCGGCGGCGATCTCGAGCGGGGACTTCTCCGCCAGCAGCGCCTCGGCGATCTCGCGATCATCGTCCTCGATCTCGACCGGCGCGGTGAGCTTGGTCATCAGCCGCTCGCGATCCTTGGCGCGGATATCCTCGACGCCCGGCACCGGCAGCCATTCCGCCGCGATCTTCGCCTGCTTTAGCGTCATCTCGACGCGGCGGCGGCGCGGATAGGGGACGATGAGGACGGCGGTGCCCTTCTTGCCCGCGCGGCCGGTGCGGCCTGATCGGTGCTGAAGCGTCTCGGCGTCGCGCGGCAGCTCGACATGGATGACCAGCGTCACGGTGGGCAGGTCGATGCCGCGCGCGGCGACGTCGGTCGCAACGCAGACGCGCGCACGGCGATCGCGCAGCGCTTGAAGCGCGGCGTTGCGCTCGTTCTGGCTGTGCTCGCCCGACAGCGCCACCGCTGCGAACCCGCGCTCGGTCAGGCCGGCATGGAGGTGGCGGACATTGTCGCGCGTCGCGCAGAACAGGATCGCGGTCTCCGCCTCGTGGAAGCGCAGCAGGTTGATCACCGCATGCTCGATATCGGCGGGCGCGACGGCGATCGCCTGATAGCTGATGTCGCCATGCCCGCGATCCTCGCCCACGGTCGAGATGCGGTGCGCGTCACGCTGATAGCGGCGGGCGAGCGCGACGATCGGCTTGGGCATGGTGGCGGAGAAGAGGAGCGTGCGGCGCTCGGCCGGGGTCGCGTCGAGCAGCGCCTCCAATTCCTCGCGGAAACCCATGTCGAGCATCTCGTCGGCTTCGTCGAGCACTGCGACGCGGGCTTCGCTGAGGTCGAGCGCGCCACGCTCGACATGGTCGCGCAACCGGCCGGGCGTGCCGACCACGATATGCGCGCCATAGGAAAGGTTGCGGCGCTCGCGCGCGGCATCCATCCCGCCGACGCAGGTGACGACGCGCGCCCGCGCCGAAGCGTAGAGCCAGCCCAGCTCCTTGGCGACCTGAAGCGCCAGCTCGCGCGTCGGTGCGATGACGAGCGCAAGCGGCAGGCCAGGGGCGGGCAGCGCGCCGTCCTCGATCAGTTCGTCGGCCATGGCGAGGCCGAAGGCGACGGTCTTGCCTGAACCGGTCTGCGCTGAGACGAGCAGGTCGCGGCCCTTGGCCTCGTCTTGCGTGACGGCGGCCTGGACGGGGGTGAGGGCCGTATAGCCACGCGCGGCGAGCGCCTCGGCGAGGCTGGTGGGGAGATTTGGAAAGGACATATGCCTCGAGATTTGGGACGCGCGGGCAACGGGCACGGCGCGATGAAGTGGCGGCCCATAGCGGAAATGACCGCGGTTGGCGAGGGGCGGCGATTCTAGGCGGAGCCGCGCCACTGCGGACGCTTCGCCATTGCCTCTGCGAATAGCGGCGAAGCGAGCATCGTCGCGAGCCAGCGCTGCACCGACGGCAGCGGCTGCGCATCGAACCAGCCGCGGTCGGTCGCGGCGAACTGGCGGACGAACGGCATGATCGCCGCGTCGGTCAGGCTGCGCGCATCGCCGCAAAGAAATGCCCGTTTCGCCAGCCTCTGCTCGAGGCCGGCGAGGATCTGAACCGCCTGTGCGCGGTGATCGACGGCATCGGCCGGATAGCGATCCGCATATTTGTAGCGGTCGAGATGGAATTTGAAGCTGCTGTCGTTGATCCCGATCAGCTCGGCATCGTCGCCGTCCAGCCAATGTTCCGGATCGTTCCGGCGCAGCGCCCAGCGCATGATGTCCAGGCTCTCCTCGATCACTGGCCCGTCGCAGAGCACCAGCACGGGCACGGTGCCCTTGGGCGATGCCGCCACCATCTCGAGCGGCTTCTCGCGCAGCTTCACCTCGCGGACCTCGCAAGCGGTGTCGCTGACCAGCAATGCCATCCGCGCCCGCATCGCATAGGGGCAGCGGCGGAAGCTGTAGAGAATGGGTTCAGTCAGGGTGGTGCCTGCCATGGATCGCGCCGACATGCGTCTCGCCCCGTGCTTCCGCGAGCATCGCCTGGCGATGGCGTTCGGCATAGCGTGCGCGTTGCTCGTCGGTGCGCTCGGCGTGGCAGGCCGGACAGCTGACGCCCGCGACGAACAGCGGCGAGCTGCGCTGCTCGGGCGTCACCGGCATGCGGCAGGCGCGGCAAAGCTGGTTGTCGCCCGGCACAAGCGCATGTCCGACCGAGACGCGCTCGTCGAACACGAAGCACTCGCCCTCCCACCGGCTCTGCTCGACAGGAACGGCCTCGAGATAGGCGAGGATGCCGCCCTTGAGGTGGTAGACCTCGTCCAGCCCTTCGCTTTTGAGGAAGGCAGTGGATTTCTCGCAGCGGATGCCGCCGGTGCAAAACATCGCGACCTTCGGTTTCGTTCCACCGCTCAGCAACGCGTCACGATGTTCGCGAAACCAGTCGGGAAAATCGCGGAAGGTGCGGGTTCGCGGATCGATCGCGCCCGCGAAGCTGCCCAGCGCCACCTCATAGTCGTTGCGCGTGTCGATGACGATCGTGTCGGGCCGGTCGATCAGGGCGTTCCAGTCTTCCGGCGCGACATAATGGCCGGTGTCGAGCGGATCGATGTCCGGCTGGCCCATCGTCACGATCTCGCGCTTGATCCGCACCTTCATGCGGTGGAACGGCATCGCGGGTGCACGGGACTCCTTGATTTCGATCGCAGTGCAGCCGGGCAGCGTGCGGATATGGGCGAGCAGCTGGTCGATGCCCTCATCGGCACCGGCGACCGTGCCGTTGATCCCTTCAGGCGCCAGCAACAACGTGCCTTTGACGCCGTGCGCGCGGCAAACCTGCTCCAGCGGGCCCTTGATCGCTACAGGATCGGCAAAGGTCGTGAACCGGTACAGCGCGACGACGCGGATCGGATGGGCATCTTGAGTCACGCCGGGCTCCATAAACGGAAAGGGGCCGGTGTTGCCACCGACCCCTTGCCTTGTTCGGTCCTGCCGAAGATCAGACCGCCGAAACCTCGGCGACGTCGATCTTCACGCCCGGACCCATCGAGGACGAGACCGCGACCTTGCGCAGATACTTGCCCTTGGCGCCGGCAGGCTTGGCCTTGACCACCGCATCGACCAGCGCGTCGAAGTTCGCGCGCAGATCCTCGGCCGGGAACGAGGCCTTGCCGATGCCCGAATGGATGATGCCGGCCTTCTCGACGCGATACTCGACCTGACCGCCCTTGGCGGCCTTGACCGCTTCGGCGACGTTCATGGTGACGGTGCCGAGCTTCGGGTTCGGCATCAGGCCCTTGGGGCCCAGCACCTTGCCGAGGCGGCCGACCAGGCCCATCATGTCCGGGGTCGCGATGCAGCGGTCGAACTCGATCTTGCCGCCCTGCACGATCTCGAGCAGGTCCTCGGCGCCGACCACGTCCGCGCCGGCTTCCTTGGCCTCGTCAGCCTTGGCGCCCTTGGCGAACACGCCGACGCGCACGGTCTTGCCGGTGCCCTTGGGCAGCGTCACCACGCCGCGGACCATCTGGTCGGCGTGTCGCGGATCGACGCCCAGGTTCAGCGCGACTTCGATCGTCTCGTCGAACTTGGCGATGGCGTTGGTCTTCGCGAGCGCAATCGCCTCGTCGATGCCGTACAGCTTCTCGCGGTCGACCGCGGTCGCCATGGCCTTCGCCTTCTTCGTCAGCTTTGCCATGTGATCAGCCCTCCACCACTTCGAGGCCCATCGAGCGGGCGCTGCCTTCAAGGATGCGCGTCGCGGCGTCGATGTCGTTCGCGTTCAGATCCTTCATCTTGGTCTCGGCGATGGCCGAAAGCGCGCTGCGCTTGATCGTGCCGGCCTTCACCTTGCCCGGCTCCTTCGAGCCCGACTTGAGGTTCGCCGCCTTCTTGATGAGGAAGGTCGCCGGGGGCTGCTTCGTCTCGAACGAGAAGCTGCGGTCGGCATAGACGGTGATGATGGTGGGGAGGGGGGTGCCCTTCTCCTGGCCATCGGTCGCCGCGTTGAACGCCTTGCAGAATTCCATGATGTTGACGCCGCGCTGACCCAGAGCAGGGCCGATCGGCGGCGACGGGTTGGCGGCGCCCGCGGGCACCTGGAGCTTGATATAGCCCGTGATCTTCTTAGCCATGTTTCACTCTCTAGCTGGCCGGGTCGCCCCGGCCGGTTCAAGTTTAGCGGTACTGGCGCCCCGGATTGCTCCGCGGCTCCCGCAAGTTCCAATGCTGTCGCTATGGAAGGCGGCGCGCATAGCGCCACCGCGCCTCTAAAGCAAGCACCGTCGATTGTTGGATACATGTTGGAGTCGAGCTGGCATGAAAGGACCGCGGCGATTCGCTCGCACGGCCCCTTGCCTTCCCGCCGATCAAACTTTAGGGGCGGGGGCCGCACAGGGGTGTAGCTCAGCTGGTTAGAGCGTCGGTCTCCAAAACCGAAGGCCCTCGGTTCGAATCCGAGCTCCCCTGCCATCTCCTCAGCCAAGGTCTCCCCGCATGTTCCGCGCGCTGTACGACTGGACGCTGAGGCTTGCCGGCCATCGCCACGCCGAGCGCTATCTCGCGACCGTGTCGTTCGCCGAATCGAGCTTCTTCCCGATTCCGCCCGACGTGATGCTGGTGCCGATGGTGCTGGCGCGGCGCGACCAGGCCTACCGCATCGCGACGATCTGCACGATCGCCTCGGTGCTGGGCGGCCTGCTGGGCTATGCGATCGGTTATTTCCTCACCAGCTTCGCGCACCAGGTGCTCGAATTCTTCCGCCACGGCGCGTTCGAGGATTTCACCGCCGCCTATCAGAAATACGGCGCGGCGCTGATTCTCGTGAAGGGGCTTACGCCGATCCCGTTCAAGCTGGTGACCATCGCCAGCGGCCTTTCGCACTATCCGCTGGGCATCTTCATTCTGCTCTGCACCATCACCCGCGGCGCGCGATTCTTCCTCGTCGCGTTCCTGCTCAAGAAATATGGCGAGCCGGTGCAGAAGGTGATCGAGGAACGGCTGAACCTGATCGGCTGGATCGTGCTCGCGGCACTGATTGGCGGGTTCGCGCTGGTGGCGCTGCTCTGACGATTACTGCCGGGACGTCTCGCATTTCGATCCGTTGCTTCGTTCTTCCTGCTCATTGGGAGAAATATGAATAATTCTTTACAGTCTCGTGCTTTATTCGGGACGAACGGAAATTATTGCGCTTGCGAAATCTTGGAAAGCCCCGTATCGGCGGGGGGCCTTTGCGCAAAACCGAAGGGGAAGTAACGTGTTCAAGAAGATTGCCCTTGCCGTGGCGGCTTCGACGATGGCGCTGAGCGGTGTCGCTCACGCTTCGGCGGCCCAGTCGCTCAGCCTCAAGAATGTGCCGGCTCGCTCGGCGACCAACGTTTCGGAATCGAACGCGCAGGCTGAAGGCATCAGCCCGCTGTTCATCGTCGGCGGCATCATCGCCGTGGTCGCGATTCTGGAAGTGACCGGCGCGATCAACATCTTCGGTGACGATTCGGACAGCAACTAAGCGCTGTTCGATCTTCACGGTCGAGGAAAATGGCGGCTCCGGCCGCCATTTTTTTGCCCGTAGCGCCGCTGGCCGGCGATCGGTTCGCCTCACACGGCGCGCCGCCCGTCCTGTTTCCCGCGGCCGGGCCGGAACCCCCATGCCGCCGGCCGGTTGAGCCAGCGCCCGTCCGAACGCGACCGAATGGCCGCGCTCGCACGGGCAGGTTTCGTGCGCCATGAGGAGGAAGGACATGCTCAGACCGCTTTCGGCCCTGTTCGCGTCATTGTCGCTGCTTGCCGCGGGGGCCGCGCATGCCGGATCCGCCCAATCGCTCAGCCTGTCGAACGTGCCCGAAGCCCGCGCCGTGACCGCGATCGGCGCGAGCAACGCACAGAGCGAGACGAGCGCCGGCGTCTATGTGATCGGCGCGATCGTCGCCGGCCTGATGATCTGGGGCATCGTCGAGCTGGCGAGCGGCGACGACGATTCCGACAGCAACTGACGGTCGCCCGGACCCGGCGGACCCCACGGGCGCTCCCCTTGCGGAGCGCCCGCTTTCGTTGGGGCGCCGCTCCGCGTCGTGGAAGACATACGGCTCTTGCCCCGCCGCGCCCAAGTCGCTAGATACCAGCCCCAATCCGACAGCGTGATGGGTGTTCGCCGGGTCTCTCACTGGAGGGGCCGGGCGGCGGAACCTGTCCCGAAGCCGGGCAACCAATTTGCGAGGCAACAGGTGGCCAAGACCAGTCCGCTCGAATTCATGCGCCAGGTGCAGGCAGAGACCAGGAAGGTCGTCTGGCCGACGCGCCGGGAAACCGTGATGACCGCCGTGATGGTGCTGATCATGGCGACGCTGCTCGGCCTGTTCTTCTTCGGCGTGGACAGCGCGTTCGACGCGATCGTCCGCTTCCTGCTCAGCCTTGCTGAATAACCCAAGCCAATAACGGGAAAACAATGGCGCGCTGGTACATCATTCACGCCTATTCGGGCTTCGAGAACAAGGTGCGGGACCAGATCCTGTCCGACGCGACGCGGCTTGGCCTCGACGCGCTGGTCGAGGCGGTCGAGGTTCCGGTGGAGACCGTGACCGAGGTCCGCCGCGGCAAGAAGGTGCAGTCGGAGCGGAAGTTCTTCCCCGGCTATGTCCTCGCCAAGCTGGCGATGAACGACGACGTCTATCACCTCGTCAAGAACACGCCGAAGGTGACCGGCTTCCTTGGGTCTTCGGGCAAGCCCCAGCCGATCAGCGAAGCCGAGGCCGCACGCATCCTCAACACCAAGGAGGAAGCCGCCGCCGCGCCCAAGACGCAGATCAAGGTCGACTACGAGATCGGCGACGCGGTCAAGGTGCTGGAAGGCCCGTTCGCGAGCTTCAACGGCGTGGTCGAGGAGCTCGACTTCGACAAGTCGAAGGTCAAGGTCAGCGTGTCGATCTTCGGTCGCGCGACGCCGGTGGAGCTGGATTTCGATCAGGTGGAACGGTCGAAATAGGGCTTCGGAAACAGTTGTAGATTCGAGAGGCCGGGGCGGAAGCTCCGGCCTTTCTTGTTAGGACAGGTGGGCGGAAGCTGGGCCGGTTGAGGACAGGCAGTTATTGTCGTGCAAACGGGAAGGCGGACATGGGCGGAGGTTTGGCGACGCACGGCTCGAATTAGGCCTGACGCGGCCAGGTAGCTTCCAGTTAGAAGGCCGCGACGCAGGGAGCTCTTCGATAATGCAGCGATGGCAAAGCTTATGGATGATCGTTGGCCCTCGAATGGTCACCAGCGAAACGATGGTCCGTCCCGGCATCTATCTCGCACCGCTTGATGACGAAGCCTATACGCGATTTAAGGAGGAGGGCACGCCGGTGCCCAAGGCAACGATGACCTCCGAGAACTTTGTTGTCCGCTACCCGCCGCGTGACCACGTTGTCAGCCGGCATAGACTCCAGGTGGACGTCGAAGCTCCCGACGAGGCGACGGCGATCCTCCATGCCGAGCAGATCGCTAACCGGTTCGCCGCCAGCCTCAGCCTGACCGTTCCCGGCGGACGCTACGTGGTCGAGATGCGGAAGATCCGGCGCGCTGGCGAACGGCAAGAGATTTCCGCCTGGTCCCAGCCGCTCGCCATCACCGGCTGGTCACCGCCTAAGCCGTTCGAATCCGACGACCTCGCCACCGCCTTGGCGACCTTCGACTTGGTCGAAATCGATGAAGTCGCCGAGAATGCCTACGTGCACCTCCTCACCGCTTGGCAGCTCCAGTCCACCGCCGGCTCGAAGCCGCTCCAGCGATCCATCCTCCAGCATTATGTGCTCTGCGTAGAGACCATCGTGAACGGCATTATGGCCCCCGTGCGCAGGAGACGGGCTGATGCCATTCGCCTGGCCGAGCATGAGTTCGCCGCTGGCTTCGCCGTCGACCTCGCAAGGCGCTCCGACAAGCCCGAGGCGATCCGCGCGGCTTCCACCAGACTACGCGAGCTGTCGATGACCAACATGCTGCCGTCCATCGATATGACGGCCTCTATTCTCGAACTCGAGCCCGCGGTCGTGAGGTCTGCGAAGGAACTTTACCGATTCCGGTCGAGCAGCCTCAGCCACCCCGGCAGGACCAAACCCGAGGGTCTTCGCAAATGGCTGCAGGAGGGTCCCACGATCGACAGGTTCTGCGCTGCCGACGTCGTCGCGAGGGCATTCCTCACCGCCTACTGCGCTCACGCCCACACCTAATGGCAAAAGGCTGCTTTCGGGATCGACAGACACTGCTGCCAACGGCAGAATTTGGGGTACACACGAGCCTCGAACCTCACTTCTCCTTCCAATCTCCGATCCGCCAGCCGCCGAACATCGGCCGATCGCGATCCTGCAGGCGCTTTGCCGGATCGGCCTTGCTCCAACCCTTGACCTGATCGAGCGCGGGGAGAGGCAGCACCTTCGGGCCGAAGGGCGAGGGTTCGCCCGCCGCGCGGCGCTCGGCTTCGGCGATGTCGAACGCTTCGCGGGCGCGTTGCTGTTGCGCCTCATACATCGCGCTGAGGCGGAAGCTGTGCGCCTCACGGCTCTCGCCGCGCCGCCGCTTGATGTGCGGCGGTTCGGCCTGCAGCCGCACTTCCTTCTGGTGCAGGTAGAGGAGCTGGAGCGCCTCGCCGGGGCTCAGCTGCGGGAGCGGCGGGGGATCGTTGTGGCGCCACGCGTCCTCGCGATAGCTTTCCGGGTCGGCGGCTTCGAGCAATGCCATTTCCAGGCGTTCATAGCCCATCTCCAGCGCGAGGCGCATCTCGCGCGCGAAGGCGGGGCTTTTGCGGCGGCGAGCGTAGAATGCGGAGTGGCTGAACCCCGCCGCCGCGGCGGAGAGGCGGACATTGGCGGTGGCGCTCAAGGCGGCGAGGAAGGCCTGCTCCGCCGCGCGATCGAGCCGGCGCGGCTGGGCGCGGCGCAGCTGGAGGCGGCCCGACGCAGTGCGAATGACGTGCGGCTCGGCTTCCGCCTTCGCCGCCGGTTCACCGGTATTGAGGCGGGCATGGGCGAGCGCGAGCGCGGCGTCCCACTCGGCGGCGAAGGCGGCGTCGCGGTTGCGGCGCTTGACCATGGTCGAGCGGTGGAAGCCGAGGCTGCGCGCCGCCTCCCGTGCGTTGCCGGTGCGGCGCAGCGCGGCGAGGAAGGCCTGGTTCTCATGTGCCTGGCGGCGGTTGAACGGTCGTGCCATCCGCCAGTGTTCCGAAACGCATTCCAACATTGCAAGCCCGCATTGCAGGCCGCGCGTTGCTATTTCGGCCGGCCGCTGTAGCCGGCCGCGGCGCGCAGCGCATCGCCGTCCATGACATAGCCGTCGCTGACCACGGTCACGACGCGGCGGAGCGCGCCGATCTCGGTCGAGGGGTCGCCGTCGACCAGCACCATGTCGGCCTCCTTGCCGACCGCGATCGATCCGGTGCGCTGGTCGGCGCCGACCACGCGCGCGGGCAGGATGGTGGCGCTCTGCAAGGCCTGCGCGGGCGTAAATCCGGCTTGCCGGTAGATTTCGAGCTCGCGGACCAGCTCGATCCCCCAGCCGTCGGTGCCGGCGACGATCGGCACGCCGGCCTTGTGCAGCTTGCCGACCAGCTGGACCATCTTCGCATAGCTCTTGCGATAGTCGTCGCGGGTCAGCCCCTCGACCAGCGGATAGCCGCCGCTGGTGAAGGCCGATCGCTCGACCACCGGGGAGACGATGCCCATATAGGGGGCATAGGCGGGGTGGGGCTTGCCGCCGTCCTGCGTCAGAAAGCCCTCGAAGATGACGATGGTGGGATCGACGATCGTCCCGCGCTTCGCGAGATCCGCGACGAAGCCGGTCATCAGCGGGCCGTCGAGATCGACATCCTTGAAGTAGCGCGCCGGCCCTTCCATCCGCTGGCGGGTGTTGGCCTTGTCGATCACCTCCCTGGGCATCGCCTCCATCACCACGAAGTTGAGATGGGTGAGCTCGTCATAGCCCGCGGCGACGGCCTCGCTCGGCTTCATCGTCGCGGGGACATGGCCGTGGACGTGCAGGCCCAGGCGATGCGCCTCGGCGGCGGCGGGGGCGATCCAGGCGGGGTTCATCGAGGTGTAGAATTTGACGCCCCACAGGCCCGCCTGCTTGATCCGGCGGACGGCGGCGATCGCCTCGGCCTCACTGCTCACCACCTCGGCGCCTTGCGCCGCGAGCGGATCCTTCTTGTCGATGATCGCCGAGATGAAGGGCTCGCCCATCAGCAGCTCGCCCGACGCGCGGCGCTTGATCGCATCGACCGCGCGATCGAAGGTCGTGCCGGGGCTGCGGAAGCTGGTGATGCCGTTGGCGACGTTGGAGAGCACGTTCCAATCGTCGCCGATGTGCAGATGGCTGTCCCAGATGCCCGGGACCAGCGTCTTGCCGCGGCCGTCGATGGTGCGCGTGCCCGCGGGCGCCTTGAGCGAACCGGCGGCACCGATCGCGGCGATCCTGCCGTCGCGGGCGAGCACGGCGCGGTCGGCGAGGAACACGCCCTTGTCGGCATCGAACAGCCGGACATGGTCGAACAGCACCGGCGCCTTGGCGGCGGGGGTCAGGAAGCGCTGCGCGATCGCCTTGACCTCCGCAGCGGTCGCCGCGTCCTGCGCATCGCGCAGCTGCTTGAGCGCGCCCTCATAGCCCGCCGGAATCACGGAGATGTAGCTGATATTGGCGAAGAAGCGCTTGTTCTCGTCCAGCCAGACGGGCGCCGGTGAGGGCAGCATGCCCTTGATGAAGGCGAGCTGGACCTTCTTCGGCCCGGAGGGACCCTGAATGGTGAGCGTCCGGCCGAAGGTCATGCGGCCCTTGCCGCTCGGCAGGAAATCGATGCCGGCCTCGCCCGCCGCGGCGAGCTTGTCGATCATCGGCGCGCCGGCGATGCCGACGCCGCCGGCCGGAATGTACCAGCCGCCCGCAGGCGCCTCGCCGGAATCGGTTGCGGTCTTCCATATCGCGCGGCCGTTCTCTACCCGGAAGGTCTCGGCGGCGTCGCCCGACATGGTGACGCCGCGCACGGTGAGCGCGGTGACCGTGCCGTCGGGAGCGAGGCGGGTCACCTGGTCCATCTCGGTGATCCAGCCGCGCAGCTCCTGCGACCAGCGATAGGCCAGGCGGCCGTCGGGAAGCTGCCAGCGCCACTGGTCGCCATGCTTGCCTGCCTCCGACACCACCACGAAATGGATCGCATCCGCCGGGGGCTTCAGCAGCTCCTCCTTGGGGACCGGCCTGGATGCCTGGGCGGGGGCGGGGGCGTCATGCGCCAGCGCGGGCGTGGTGGACGCGAGCAGGGCGGCGATCAAGGCAAGGCGCATGCGTATCTCCACGGGCGGGAGGGGGAGCGTGGCAAGCTCCGGTTGCAAATGCAACTTGCCTATGGCGGCGGGCGCCTGTCGCTTCGCGGGAATCTCCGTGCGGCCGGGGCGCGCTCAGTGCGCGCGATATCTTTGGTTGCGGGGGCCTTTACTACCGGAACGCGCGGAATGTCGGCGCGCCCAGACAATAGGTCCGGTTGCGATCAAGTCTTCATCGATTGATAAGGACATGATACTAGTTCTATGTCTTCTTTGGGAGGGGCCGTGCTGCGTGTACTTTCCTGCTTGACGACGGAGCATGACTTCGGACTTGTCGTGGTGGCGGCAATCGTCTGCCTGCTCTCGATGCTGACAGCCTTCCTGCTCGCGGCCCAGATCGGCGAGATGCGTGACCGGCGCCGCCTGCGCTGGCTTGCCGCGCTCGGCTTCGTGACGGGCGGCGGCATCTGGGCGACCCATTTCATCGCGATGCTGGCCTATCAGCCGCAGCTGCCGACCGCCTATGATCCGCTGCGCACGATCCTGTCGATCGCGGTCGGGGTGGCGGCCTCGACCGCGGCGTGGCGCGCCTTCTTCGCCAAGGGCGCGGTCTGGCGCCTGGCGGCGCCCGCGATCTTCGCGATCGGCGTGGCCGCGATGCACAAGACGGGGATGACCGCGCTCCAGACGACCGGGCGGATCACCTATGACGTCGCGATGATCGCGGGGTCGGTCATGGTCGGGCTGGCGCTCAGCTATGCCGGGTTCCGCTGGGCATGGCTGCGCTGGCGGCGCCTCCCGGTCCTGCCGGCGCTCGCGCTGGTGCTGGCGATCGTCGCGATCCATTTCGGTTCGATGGCGGCGGTGACGATCTACCCCGAATCGGGGCTGACGATCGATCCGAGCACGATCGAATCGGGGACGCTCGCCCTGCTGATCGCGACGCTGGCGGCGGCGATCCTCGGGGTTGGGCTGGTCACCGCGATCGCCGAGGCGCGGATCGCGCGCCATGCCCAGCGCGAGGCGGAGCGGCTCAAGAGCTTCAGCGAAAGCGCGCTCGAGGCGCTCGCGATCCTCGACAACGACGTGATCGTCGACGCCAACACCACCTTCTGGGGGCTGGCCGGCTATGATCCGGTGCACCCACCCGAAGGGCTGCGCCTGTCGGAGCTGCTGCCCGATGTGCCCGGTGACGCGCCGCAGCGGCGCGGTCCCGGCTTCTTCAACACGCGGCTGCATGCGCGCGACGGCGAGCGGATCGACGTCGAGATGGCGTTCCGCCGCGGGCAACTGCTCGGCGTCGATCGCGACATGGCGGTGCTGCGCGACGTATCCGAGCAGACCGCCGCGGCGGCGCGGATCGCGCATCTCGCCGCGCACGATCCGCTGACCGGCGCCGCGAACCGGCTGAGCCTCAACCATCTGCTCGCCGATGCGCTGACGCGCTCGACCGGGCAGGCGCCGGTCGCGCTGCTGTGCCTCGACCTCGACCGGTTCAAGGCGGTGAACGACATTCACGGGCATCCGACCGGTGACGCGCTGCTGATCGAGGTGACGCGGCGCATCCGCGCGTGCATGACCGGGAACGAGGCACTGGCCCGGCTGGGCGGCGACGAGTTCGCGATCGTCCAGCCCGGCGGCGACCAGCCGCACCGTGCGGCCTCGCTCGCGCGGCGGATCCTCGATTCGCTGGCGGTGCCGATGCAGGTCGCGGGCCGATCAATCCGCACCGGGGCGAGCATCGGCATCGCGATCCATCCCGATCATGCGGCGACGGCGGAGGAGCTGCACACCAAGGCCGATCTCGCCCTCTATCGCGCGAAGGCGCAGGGGCGCGGCACGATGCGCTTTTTCGACGCCCATATGGACGCGCAGCTGGTGCGGCGGCTGGAGCTGCAGCACGACCTGCAGTTCGCGCTCCAGCGCGGCGAGCTCAGCCTGGTCTATCAGCCCTTCGCCTGCCTGGTGACGGGCGCGATCATCGGGTTCGAGGCGCTGCTGCGCTGGAGCCACCCGGAGCATGGCGAGATCCCGCCGGGCGAGTTCATCCCGCTGGCCGAGGACGGCGGGATGATCGTGCCGATCGGCGAGTGGGTGCTGCGCAGCGCATGCCGCGAGGCCGGGCGCTGGCGGCAGCCGCTCAAGGTCTCGGTCAACCTGTCGCCGGCGCAGATCGCGCAGACCGATATCACCGACGTCATCGCATCGGCATTGTCTGACGCGAAGCTCGACCCGCGCCGGCTCGACCTCGAAGTGACCGAGGGACTGCTGGTCGGCGATCCCGACGGAACGCTCGCCGCGCTGCGCCGGGTGAAGGCGCTGGGCGTCGGGGTGGCGATGGACGATTTCGGCACCGGCTATTCCTCGCTCGCCTATTTCCGCGCCTTCCCGTTCGACGAGGTGAAGATCGACCGGTCGTTCATCGAGCATCTGACGACCAGCCGCGAAGCGCTGGCGATCGTCCGCGCGGTGATCGGCCTGGGCAAGGGCCTAGGCATGTCGATCATCGCCGAAGGGGTCGAGACCGAGGCGCAGATGCAGCTGCTGCTCGCCGAGGGCTGCGACAAGATACAGGGCTATCTGGTCGGCAGGCCAAGGCCGATCGGCCAGTACCGGCGCAGCGTGCTGGCGCGCCGGCCCGGGGCGCTCACCGATCCCGCCGGGTGGGTGGAGGAATGGGCGCGGCTGGTCACGCCCGAGCCGTCGGGCCAGGGTGCGGTGCTGCCTGCGGGCGCGCGTTCCGCCGCGGCTTAGGCGAGGCGGAGCATCGCCGGTTCCGCTGGAGGAATGCGGCTATCGACATCGGGTAGAGGTTAGCTTTCCCAGTCGTCACTCTGGCCTTGTGCCGGGGGTCACGGCGGACAGGAAGCTATGCGACATCGATCGTCGCGCGGTGGACCCCGGCACAAGGCGAGGGTGACGGTGGATTGTTTTCGTGCGGCAGCCGCATTCCGGTGGCATGCGGGGCACGAAAGTCAGGGCAAGCGCAGGCCAGCTCCGGATGCCGCCATCAGGCGGCGACGCTGGCGTTGTCGCGATCGTCGCGGACGGCGAGGCCGCGGGCTTCGAGGACCGGTAGCGGGCGCCCGAAATAATAGCCCTGCACCTTGGTGCAGCCGAGCGCCTGGATCAGCCGGTGCTCGTCCTCGGTCTCCACGCCTTCGGCCGTCGTCGCCATGCCCAGGCTGTCGGCGAGCGCGACGACGGCACGGATGATCGCGATCGCCTCCTTGCTGCCTTTCGACGCGCCCTGGACGAAGCTGCGGTCGACCTTGATCGACGAGAAGCGGGTTCGGCTGAGATAGCCGAGCGAGGAATAGCCGGTGCCGAAATCGTCAAGGCTGAGGCGCACCCCCATGTCGAGGATCGCCTCCAGTGTGCGCACCGCGGCGGTGCCCTCGCGCATGAACACGCTTTCGGTGACCTCGAGCTCGAGCCGATCGGGGCGCAGGCCGCTGTCGCGCAATGCGGCCGCGACAAAGGAGGCGAAAGCCGGGCTGTGCAGCTGATCGGGGCTGACGTTCACCGCAATGCGGATCGGATCGTTCCACTTCGCCGCCTCCATGCAGGCGGTGCGCAGCACCCATTCGCCGATCGGCGCGATCAGCCGTGCTTCCTCGGCCAACGGCACGAACTTGGCGGGGGAGATGCTGCCAAGCTCCGGATGCGTCCAGCGCAACAGCGCCTCGAACCCGGTCAGCGCGCCGGTCCCGGCCTGCACGACCGGCTGGTAGAGAAGGTGGAGCTCGTCATTGTCGAGCGCGGCGCGCAGCGCCATCTCGAGCACGCGGCGCTCCTCGGCCTGGACGTGCAACTCGGGCTCATAGGCATGGAACACGCCGCCGCCAGCGTCCTTGGATCGATAGAGCGCGAGATCGGCCGCGCGGATCAGCGTCTCCGCCGTGCGCCCGTCGCGCGGGCCGATCGCGAGGCCGACGCTGGCGCCGATATAGAGCGTGTGCTGGTCGACCTCATAGGGTTGCGACAATACGCTGATGATGGTGCGCGCGAGCCGCTCGACCGCGGCGGTGTCGGTCGCGTCGCGCACCACCACTGCAAACTCGTCGCCGCCGAGGCGCCCGATCACGTCGTTGACGGTCATCAGCTGCTTCAGCCGCTCTGACACGCGGGTCAGTAGCCGGTCGCCGACCGGATGGCCGAGCGTGTCGTTGACCGCCTTGAACCGATCGAGGTCGATCATCATGAAGGCGCAGCGCGACCCCCATTTCTCGGCCTCGGCCATCGCGGCGCTCAGCGCCTCGTTGATCAGCAGCCGGTTGGGCAGGGCGGTGAGCGGATCGTAGCGCGCCATGCGGCTGATCTGATCGGCCGACTTGCGCGCCTCGGTGACGTCGGAGCCGACCCCGCGGAAGCCGACATAGCCGCCTTCCTCATTGAAGCGCGGCGACCCGGTCATCTCCCACCAGCGCTCGACGCCGTCGACATAGACAGGGAGCAGCAGGTCGCGGAAGGGCTCGCGCTGCTTGATCCGCTCGGCCAGCTCACGCAGGCCCTGCGCGAAGTTGCCGCTTTCCCAGGCGGTTCCGGCGAGCACCTGGAGGAACGGCATGCCGTTGATCGCCTTGGGATCGACGCCCAGCGAGACCGCGAAGCGCGGGTTGGCGCGCACCACGCGGCGCTGCGCATCGGTTTCCCACAGCCAGTCGGCGGACTTGTCCTCGAACTCGCGCAGCAGCAGGCTGACGGTCTCGTCGCGCTCGGCGAGCGCGATCTCGTTGGCCCGGATCACTACCAGCGCCTTGCCGCGCGCGAAGCAGGCGATGACCAGCAGCGCGGTGAAGAGGAGTGAGGCGGCACCCAGCGCCGGCGCAGTGGTCAGCGCCAGCGACACCGCGGCCGAAGCGCCGAGAACGACGAGGAAGGCGATCGTCGCGAGCGGCAGGGCGGCCATCGCGACCGCGGAGGCCGCCATCAGGATCGACAGGATGATCCACAGCGCCGCCGCCTGATCGGCATTGGCGGACGGCCCGAAGAACAGCGGGGCGATCGACCAGACCGCGCCGAGCGAGATGCCGTCAAGCGCGGTCTCGCGCACGTCCTTGAGCGTGGCGATCCGCTCGGTCCGATGGCGCACCGCAAGGCGCCGGAACGCGACCGCGACACCGACCGCGGCGACCAATGCGCTCCAGCTCGCGAGCTTCCACAACGGGAAGCTGGGGGCGAAGTTGAGCGTCACCAGCGCGGCGCCGACGACGTTGACCGCAAGCATGAACAGCGCGAGCTGGCTGCCGGCGTTCATCTGGGCGGCGCGAATCGGACCCCAGTCGGTAGTGTCCGCGGGGTCGTACAGGCCGAGCAGCGCGCGCACGTCGATGCGCGGTCTCGCGAATTGAGAAGTCGTCTGGCTCGTCACGCCCCGTGACTAGCCCGGATCAGGTTAGCGAGAGGTTAGGCGCGAGGCAAAGCGGTGAAATATTTCCGCCATCGCGGATAGGGCGCCTGACGAAAGCCGCGCCATCCCGCGCCACCGCCGGTCCCACAGGGCAGACGGAGCGCGGGCGGGTGTCGATCTCCTGAAGAAAGCTCAGGCGGCGATGCTGTAGGGCTTGATCTCGCCGTTGAGATAGAGGTTGCGCGCCTTGGCGCGGCTGAGCTTGCCCGAGCTGGTGCGCGGCAATGTGCGCGGCGGGATCAGCTCGATCACGCAGTTCATGCCGGTGACGGTGCGTACGCGCTCGCGGATCTCCTCGCGCAGCTTGACGCGCTCGGCCTCGTCGCTGGTGCGGCACTGGACGAGGACGGCGGGGGTCTCTTCGCCGCCCGGCGTGGTGATCGCGAAGGCTGCGATATCGCCCTGCTTGAAGCCGGGAAGCTGCTCCACCGCCCATTCGATGTCCTGCGGCCAGTGATTGCGGCCGTTGACGATGATCATGTCCTTGGCGCGGCCGACGATGTAGATGTAGCCGTCCGAAAGATAGCCCATGTCGCCGGTGTCGAGCCAGCCATCCTGCAGGCAGGCGGCGGTCGATTCGGGATCGCGGAAATAGCCGACCATCAGGCTTGGGCCGCGACACCACACCTTGCCGATCGCGCGCTCGGGCAGCGGGGTGCCGTCCTCCTCGCGGATCTCGATCTCCATGTCCTTGGCGGCCTTGCCGCAATTGACGATGGCGCGGAAGCGCTGGGGGCGCCGCGACGCGCCGGCGTCGCCATTGCTGCCGCCGGAAAGCTGGGTTTCCTCGACCAGCTCGACCACGATGCCTTCGCCTGGAGGCATGATCGACACCGCCAGCGTCGCTTCGGCGAGGCCGTAGCTGGGCAGAAAGGCCGACGCCTTGAAGCCGGCATCGGCAAAGGCATCGACGAAGGACTGCATCACGTCGGGCCGGATCATGTCCGCTCCGTTGCCGGCGACGCGCCAGCGGCTGAGGTCGAAGCGCTCCGACGCCTTGGTCTGGCTCGACATGCGGCGCGCGCAGATGTCGTAGCCGAAGGTCGGCGAATAGGAGAGGGTGGTGCCCTGGTTGCGGGTGACGAGATCGAGCCACGCCAGCGGGCGGCGGGCGAAATCCTCGGTCTTGAGGTAGTCGGTCGAGACCTGGTTGGCGACGACCGACAGGAAGCAGCCGACCAGGCCCATGTCGTGATACCAGGGCAGCCACGAGACGCAGCGGTCGCTGTCCTGGATATGCATGCCGTGGCTGTGCGCCGACAGGTTGTTGAGCAGCGCATGGTGCGTGATCGCGACGCCGTGCGGGACGCGGGTCGAGCCGCTCGAATATTGGAGATAGGCGATGTCGCCGGTCTTCGCCTGGGGCAAATCGGCCTGGGGTGCTTCGC
This sequence comes from Sphingomonas sp., assembly GCF_036402235.1. Lineage (GTDB taxonomy): Bacteria > Pseudomonadota > Alphaproteobacteria > Sphingomonadales > Sphingomonadaceae > Sphingomonas. The sequence continues at coordinate 52,205 of NZ_DASWTG010000042.1, forward strand.
GGGTCGTGAAGCTCTCCCAGTCGACGCCCTCGACCTTCTTGATGCGCGCCGCCTCGCCGGCCATCGCGGCGAGCTCGGCCGGATAGAACAGCATCTTGGGGTCGCAGCTGTCGAGCTGGACGCTGAGCTGGTCGATATAGTGCTGGCTGCCGCCGAAGCTCGTGGGCAGGGGAAGCGGCACCGGCCAGGCGCCGGCATAGATCACGCCGAAGAACAGGGCGGCGAAATCGGCCCCGGTCTCGGCGATCAGCGCGATCCGGTCCTCGGGCTTCACGCCTGCGGCGATCAGGCGGCGCGCCTGCGCCAGCGCATCCTCGCGCATCTCGCGAAAGGGATAGGCGCGCACGAGCGTGCCGCGGGCATCGTGGAAATTGAGCCCGCGCAATCCCTGCGCGGCATAATCCAGCGCATCGCCGAGCGTCGCGAAATCCGCGAGACGGCGGGGGAGCGCATCTTCGGTCGGGGTCGGCAGCAGCGCTGCGCCGTTCCCGTCGACCATATCCTTGACGTTCAATGCCATATCCTAAAATCCGTGCCCCTGATCGTGGCAGGCCGTCCGTCGCATCAACGACGCTCTGGCCCCACATCAGAAATGCGGACGGCCCTGCTACGCACTGGCGTTCAAATTCGGTTGGTACTGTGGCACAAACAAGGCGCATGCGCCGTAACGACCGCCCCGGGCGCCGCCCTTTGCCCCCTCTTGACCGCGCAGCGCTCGAACGGCTGGCGCTGCGCTATGTCGAGCGTTTCGCGACGACCCGCGGAAAATTGGCCGCTTACCTCCTGCGCAAGGTGCGCGAGCGGGGGTGGGAGGGCGAGCCCGCGGACCCTGTCGCGATTGCGGAACGCTTCGCCGAATTGGGGTACGTCAACGACCGGCTCTATGCCGAATCACAGGCTTCGGCGATGGCGCGGCGCGGCCTCGGCGCGCGGCGGGTGAACGACGCGCTGCGCCACGCAGGCGTCCAGGAACGGGACGCCGCGGAGATCGCGCCGCTCATCGCCGAACGCGCCGTCGAGACCGCGCTCGCCTTTGCCCGCAAGCGCAGGATCGGCCCGTTCGCCACGGAACGGGCGGACCGCGAGCGCGCCGCGAAGCAGGCCGCGGCGATGGTGCGCGCCGGCCATTCGCCCGATCTCGCCTGGAAAATCGCCCGCATGGACCCCGGCGAAAGCGTCGAACCGTTGCTTGTCGCGGATTAGTAACAAAGGATTCGCATCCGCCGGAAATGCTGTGTTAATGTTGCCGGTCAGGGGGAAGTGTCTGGATGCGTATCGACCCGCAACGAGCGTCGAGCGAATTTGTGCCCGTGCCGGCCGGCACGGTGTTGTCGGTCGCCGGTTCCGGCGCGGACGACGAACATTGCTCGGGGGAGCGATATTCGGGCACGGTCAAATGGTTCGACGTGACTCGTGGTTTCGGATTCCTCGTCGCCGACGATGCGGCGGCGGGTGATATCCTGATCCATTTTTCCGTGCTTCAGCCGCACGGCCGCCGCAGCCTGCCCGAAGGCGCGCGAGTCGAATGCACCGTGCTGCGCCGCGAGCGCGGCTTGCAGGCGCGCGAGATCCTGTCGATCGACCTGACCGACGCGGTTGAGCCGCCCAAGACGCGCGCTGCCGCCGACCGCGCCGACCGGATGCAGTTGATCGATTCGGCGGGGCCGTTCGAGCAGGTGACCGTCAAGTGGTTCAACCGGCTGAAGGGATATGGCTTTCTGGTGCGCGATGGCGATTCGGCCGATATATTCGTGCATATGGAAACGCTTCGCCGGGCGGAGATTTATGACGTTGAACCCGATCAGCCGCTACGTGCGCGAATCGTCGAAGGGGACAAGGGCCCGCTCGCCGTCGTCGTGGAGGCGGCGGGCTAGCACGCCGCTGCTGCTGGCGCTGACCGCACTGGCGCTGGCTCCGGGATGCAAGAGCGGCGAGGCCGGCGACACGGCGGCGGTGCAGGCCGCCGCGCGGACGACGGTCACCATCGAGAGCAGCGGCGCGAAGCACGTCTTCAAGGTCGAGCTGGCGCGCACGGCGGACGAGCAGCAGCGCGGCCTGATGTACCGCACCGACATCCCGGCCGATGGCGGGATGCTGTTCGCGCCCTATCCGGCGGGCGGCGGCGCGCCACGCGAGGCGAGCTTCTGGATGAAGAACACGCCGACCTCGCTCGACATCATCTTCATCCGCGCCGACGGCACGATCGCGCATATCGCCGAGAATACGGTGCCGCTGTCCGAGGATCAGGTCCGTTCGGGCGAGCCGGTGGCGGCGGTGCTTGAGATCCTGGGCGGCAAGGCCGCGGAGCTGGGCATCTCGCCGGGCGACAAGGTGAGCTGGCGCTAGCGTCTCAAGCTAGGCCACGCGCAATCCCGGCATCGGCCTCTCGCCCGAGCGCAGGGTCAGCACCTCGACTCCCGCCGGCGTCACCGCGACCGTATGCTCGAACTGCGCCGAGAGCTTGCCGTCATTGGTGACCACCGTCCATCCGTCGTCCTGCGTGGATACCTTCCGGCTGCCCTGATTGATCATCGGCTCGACGGTGAAGACCATGCCCTCGCGCAGCTTCAGGCCGGTGCCGGGCCGCCCGAAATTGAGCACGGACGGCTCCTCGTGCATCTCGCGCCCGATGCCGTGCCCGCAATATTCGCGCACCACCGAATAGCCGTGGCGCCTGGCATGCCGCTCGATCGCGAAGCCGATATCGCCCAGATACGCGCCCGGACGCACCTGCTCGATGCCCTTCCACATCGCCTCCTGCGCCACGCGGACGAGCCGCCTGGCCGCGGGCGCGACGTTGCCGACCATGTAGGTCTTGCTCGAATCCGCGATGAAGCCGTTCTTCTCGAGCGTGATGTCGAGATTGACGATGTCGCCGTCGCGGACGATCTCCCGCGCATCGGGCACGCCGTGGCAGACGACGTGGTTGATCGAGCAGTTGAGGACATAGGCGAAGCCATACTGCCCCTTGCTCGCCGGCCGCGCGGCAAGGTCCGTGGTGATGAAGCGATCGACCAGGTCGTTGACCTGCATCGTCGACATGCCGGCAAGGTCCTGCCGGTCGAGCATCTCGAACACCGAGGCGAGCAGCCTGCCCGATATGCGCATCAGCGCGAGTTCGTCCGCGGTCTTCACCATGTCAGGCGGCCGCGCGTTCCACCAGCGCCGCGTCGGCCGCGGCGAGCTGCATCCTGACGATCTCGTTGAAGGACAGGGCCGGATTGGCCTCGGCCAGCATGCCGATCTTCATCCAGAATTCGGCCTGCGCGTTGATCGAGCGGCACATCACCGCACTCGCCCGGCGAACCTCCTCGTGCAATGCGTCGTCGACCTTTACGATGCCCATGCTCATCCCTTGGCACAGTGAATATACGGATCGTATATGGATCATATATAGGCGGGTCAACCCGATGGCATCCATCCCCGGTTGCCGCCGCCGCCTTGCCCGCGTAAAGCGCGGGGCATGGGAATCCTGGCGAATATCTTCACCTGGTGGAACGGCTCCACCTTCGGCACCTGGATGGGCCTGCGCGGCAAGGACAAGGTCGGCGAGGACGCGCTCGGCAATGTCTATTACCAGGGCGGCAAGGACATGCACGGCATGACCCGGCGCTGGGTGATTTACAAGGGCGCGAACGATTCGAGCCGCGTGCCGCCCGAATGGTTCAGCTGGCTGCACCACCAGATCGACGATGTGCCCGATCGCGCGCTGCCGCCGGTGCGCCAGTGGGAGAAGCCCGCCGTTCCGAACCTGACCGGCACCGCCGCGGCCTATCGCCCGGCGGGCGCGCTGGAGGCGGGCGGCAAGCGCATCGGCGCGACCGGCGACTACGAAGCTTGGACGCCCGGCGCCTGATGGCTTCGCTCCGTCCCGCCCTTCTGGCGCTGGCGCCGCTCGCGCTGGCGGGGTGCGGCTGGTTCGGCGGGGACGCGCCGCAGAACAAGACGGCGGCAGCCGACACGGTCGATGTCGCGCCCAAGGCGGGGCCGGGCGAGGAAGTGGTGACGGTCGACGCCGGAAACACCGCCGCGCTGACCGCGGGCGCGACCCAGATGGCCGAGCGCGTCGCGGTGCTGGGCCTGCTCAACAAGCGCAACGGCCAGGCGCGCGACATTACGCTGAAACCCGGCCAAGCGGTGCGCGCGGGCGACGTGATCGTGCGGCTGCGCGCGTGCGAGAAGACCGCGCCGTGGGAGAGCGAGCCCTATACCGGCGCCTTCGCACAGGTCGATGTGCGCGAGTCCGACGGCAAGTGGAAGCGCGCCTTTTCCGGCTGGCTCTACAAGGAGCGCCCCGCGCTCAACGTGGTGCAGCACCCGGTTTATGACGTCTGGGTCAAGAGCTGCGCGATGACCTTCCCCGAAACGGGCGGCGAGGTGGTGAACGGCGGCGCCAGCGGTTCGGGCGCCAGCGCGCCCAAGGCATCGAGCGCGCCGAAATCGGCCGAGACCCCAGCTGTGCCCGAGGCGAGCCCCGCGGCACCCTCGCCGAGCGCGTCGCCCAGCATCGAGAGATAGGTCTCGCGCGGCACCTCGACCGCGCCGAGCGAGGCGAGGTGATCGGTCATGAACTGGCAGTCGAGCAGCTCGAACCCGCCGAGGCGCAGCCGCGCGACGAGCGCCGCGATCGCGACCTTCGATGCATCGCGCGCGCGGCTGAACATCGATTCGCCGAAGAAGGCGCGGCCGAGCGCGAGGCCGTAAAGGCCGCCGACCAGCCGGTCGCCGTCCCAGGTCTCGATCGAATGAGCGAAGCCGCGGCGGTGCAGCTCGCCGAACACCTTCTCGATCGCCGGATTGATCCAGGTATCGGGCCGGTCCGGCGCAGACTCGGCGCAGAGCGCGATCACGCGATCGAACGCCGCATCGGCGGTGATGCGGAAGCGGTCGCCGGCGATCGTCTTGCGCAGCGAGCGCGACAGGTGGAAGCCGTCGAGCGGCATGATCGCGCGCTGGCGTGGCTCGACCCAGAAGACGCTGTCCTCGTCGCGATGCTCGGCCATCGGGAACACGCCCATCGCATAGGCGCGCAGCACCAGATCGGGATCGAGATCGAGCGAGCGGGGCGTGGGGCGGGTCATTTCTTCTTCGATCTTGCGAGGCGCTTCTCGATCGCCTGCCACAGATCGGCGAATGCCCTGCCGCCGGCGCTGCGGCCGGAAAAGGCGCCGACCGGCGCGCGGCGCGCGGCCATGGTCTCGACCACGCTTGCCATCGGGACGATCGGCCAGCCGGGGTGGCGCTCGAGCGCCTCGGCATGGAGCTTGCGGCGGCGGTCGACCATCGAATGGACCGGCATCAGTGGCACCTTGCCTTTTCCGCCGAGATGCGCCTCGACCTCAGCCAGCGCGCGCTCGGACAGTGGCGAGGGGATGACGGGCACGACGATCAGGTCGGCGGCGCGCATCACCTGCTCGCTGGTCTCGGTGAGGCCCGGCGGGCAGTCGAGCATCATCCGGTCATAGGCCTTGTCGAGTTGCGCCACGAGCTTGGCGAGGCGCTTCTTCTTGTCGAGCTCGTGAAACAGCAGGTCGAGGCCGCGCAGCGACGCGTCGGCGCCGATCAGGTCGAGCCGCTCGATCGCGGTGGTGTGAGCGAGCTTCGACGGCTCGACGTCCCTGGTGAACACCGCTTGCGCCTGCGCCTTGCCCTTTCCGCCGCCGAGCAGATAGGTGGAGGCCGCCTGGGGATCGAGATCCCAGAGCAGGGTGCGGCGCGCCGAGAGAGTGGCGGCGCACCAGGCGAGGTTGACCGCGAGCGTAGTTTTGCCGACGCCGCCCTTCAGGCTGTAGATCGCGATTGCCGCCAAGCCGTGCCTCCGCTCGAAAATCCAACGCGCCGGATCGCGTTCCGGCACCGGTATCATCAATGTTCCCGATGGAGATAACAAGATGAGGACAGACCATCTGTTCGCGATCACCGGCGGGCCGGGATCGGGCAAATCGAGCCTCATCGCGGCGCTGGCGGCGGAGGGCGCGGCGCACATGCCCGAGGCCGGGCGGGCGATCATCCAGGACCAGGTCGCGATCGGCGGCAACGCGCTGCCCTGGGCTGATCGCGCCGCCTTTGCCGAGCTGATGCTGGGATGGGAGCTGCGATCGCACCGTGAAGCGCGCGCATTGGCGGGGCCGGTGGTGCTCGATCGCGGCATTCCGGACGTGATCGGTTATTTGCGGCTGTGCGGGCTGCCGGTGCCGGTCCATGCCGAGCGGGCGGCCGCCATGTTCCGCTACAACCCCACGGCGTTCATCGCGCCGCACTGGCCGGACATCTATGCGCGGGATGCCGAGCGCAAGCAGGACGCGGCCGAGGCGGCGGCGACGCACGAAGCGATGGCGCAAGTCTATGCCGAGCTCGGCTATGACCTCGTTCCGCTGCCGCTCGCTTCGGTTGCGGAGCGCGCGCGGTTCGTGCGGGACCGGATCGGCAGCGCGGGCTGATCAACCCGGTGCGTCGGGCTGCGCCAGCTCCGAGCTGTTGCCCGTCCGTTCGCGCTGCACGTCCTGCTTCAGATAGACGATATTGTAGCCGACGAAGATCACCACAACGATCCCGACCACGATGACCGGGATGATCCACATGGCCTTGCTGCGGCGCGGAGCGGGGCTGTCCATGCGCCCTGAACGCATGGAAGGGGCCGAGGGTCCGCGTGGCAGGTCAGTGCAGGTGGCGCAGCTTGTCGGGGTTGCGGGTGACGTAGATGGCGGTGACCCGGCCGTCCTCGATCTCCAGCGCGGTGGTCTGGATCTCGCCATCCGATTCCAGCGTCACGAAGCCCGGCAGGCCGTTGACGAAGCCGGTGCGCAGCAGCTTCGATCCATATTTGCCGAACAGCACGGCGAGCGACTTGTGCAGCTTCATCACGTGCCTGAAGCCGAGCACCAGCTGCATCGCCGCCGCGCGCTTGCCGCCGCCGTCGGAATGCATGCTGACATCCGCCGCGAGCATCGCGCCGAGCGCGGTCATGTCGCCCGTGCGCGACGCGGCGAAGAACGCCTCGGCGATCTCCAGCCCGTGCTGCTGCTCGACCGCGAAGCGCGGGCGCGCCTCGCGGACATGCGCGCGGGCGCGCGCCGCGAGCTGGCGGCAGGCGGCGGCGTCGCGGTCGAGCGTCTTCGCGATCTCGTCGAACGATACGCCGAACACGTCGTGGAGGAGGAAGGCGGCGCGTTCGAGCGGGGAGAGGCGCTCGAGTGCGAGCATCAGCGGGAGGGTGACGTCCTCTTCCGGCTCCTCCTCGATCACCGGATCGGGCAGCCACGGGCCGATATAAGTCTCGCGCTGGTGCCGCGCGGACTTGAGCTGATCGAGGCACAGGCGCGTGACGGTGCGGCGCAGGAACGCCTCCGGCTCGCGCACCGCCGCGCGATCGGTGCCCATCCAGCGCATGAACGCCTCCTGCACCACGTCCTCGGCATCGGCAACCGAGCCGAGCATGCGATAGGCGACGCGGATGAGCTTCGGGCGCAGCGGATCGAAGGATTCCGCTGCGCCCTCGCGCTCGTGTTCGTCGCGTGTCACGCGGCCGCCTGCGCCTGGGCGGCCTTGACCGCCGACGGCTCGGTCCACAGGTCGAAGCCGACCGCGAGGCGGTTCCAGCCGTTGATGATGTTGATCATCAGGGTGAGCTTCACCTGCTCCTCCTCGCTGAACTCGGCGGCGAGCGCGTCATAGGCCTCGCGCTGGGTGTGCCCTTCGGAGAGCCGCGTCAAGGCGTCGACCCAGCCGAGCGCGGCGCGCTCGCGCGGGGTGTAGCCGGGCGCCTCGCGCCATGCGGAGAGCAGGTAGATGCGCTTCTCGGTCTCGCCCTGCGCGCGGGCTTCCTCGGTGTGCATGTTGATGCAGTTGGCGCACTGGTTGATCTGCGAGGCGCGGATCTTGACCAGCTCGATCAGCGAGGGCTCGAGGCTGGCGGCGATCGCGGTGGAGGCGGCGAGCCACGGGCGCATCACGGCGGGGGCGGCGGTGTAGGGATTGAGCTTCGGGGTCATGGTCATGCTCCTTCATCGGGTTGCAGTGACATGACGAGCGGGGCGCGGCGGATGTGACATGCGCGGCGAAAAAAGTCAGTGCCGGGACATGAAAAAGGGCCAGCGGTGGGTGCCGCCAGCCCTTTCTGGATGGAATTTCGCGAGGGTCAGGCCTTGCAGGTCAGCTTGCCCTTGCCCGGCAGCTCGACGGTGGCCGACTTCTCGTTGCCGGTCAGCGTGTAGCCGCCCTCGGCAGTGAAGGGCTGGCCGGCTTCGGGCGCCTTGAGATCGGTCCACGGCGCCGTCTTGTCGGTGCGGATCTTGACCAGCTTGTCGCCCTGGAAGAATTCGGCGAACACGAGCGCATTGCCCGGCTGGCAGCGCATCGAGACGGTGGCCTTGATCGACGGCGGCAGCTCGACGGCGGGCGCGTTCTTGAGCGCGGTCGCCATGGGATCGGGCGCGCGATCGTCGATCACTTCGGGTTCGGGTTTGCAGGCAGCGAGCGGCAGAAGCGCGATCGCGACGGCAGCGGGGAGGAGACGCATCTTCATAGCGGGCGCTCCTTTTGCTTATGCAGCATTTAACGTCAAGGGATACGTTATACCGCGCACCAATCCATTTTGCGGTGCAATAGAGAAGTTTCCGGATTCACTCGTGAAATTCGTCGAGATCGGGAATGCGCCCGAACGCAATTTTCGTTCCGACGCGATCGGCACGGCCGCCGTCCATCGGTCCGACCGACACCGCATGCCGCCCGAACTTCTCGTTGATTCTGTCCATCGCCTTGCTGAGCGAGAGCGTGCGGGTCTCCCGCGCCAGCGGATCGTCGGGGTCGAGCGCCGCGAACAGCGATTCCTGCTCGCCGTGCAGCGGCGCGATTTCGGCCAGCGTCACGCCGATCATGCGGATCGCGAAGCCGCCGGGGCGGGCACGGCCTGCGACGGCGAGCCGCGGGAAGATCGAATCGAGCGCCTGGAGGACGGTGAAGCTGTCCTGCGTCGAGGGCAGCTTGACCGACGTGCGCCAGGTCGACTTGTCGTCCTCGAACCGCGCATGGAGCACCAGCAGCCGGCTGACATAGCCCTTGCGCCGCAGCCGGCTGGCCGATTTGAGCGCGAGGCGGCGGGCAGTGAGACGGGTCGGCTCCAGCCCCCGCTTGCGCGGGGACAGGACATGGCTGTGGCCGATGGTGCGGCTCTGCGTCGGCTTTTCGGGCAGGTCGAAGCCATGGAGCAGATACCAGAGCCGGTCGCCATTGACCCCACCCCAGGCCGATCCGGCATCGCGCGGGCGGCGCTCGCACAGCTGGCCGATGTCGAGGATGCCCTGCTGCGCGAGGCGCTTCTCCATCTTGGCGCCGATCCCCGCGATGTCGCGCAGCTTGAGCGCGAACAGCCGGTGGGGGAGCATATCTTCGGTAAGGACGGTGAGGCCATCGGGCTTCTGCATGTCCGAAGCGAGCTTGGCGAGCAGGCGGTTGGGGGCGATGCCGACCGATGAGGTGAGGCACTCGCCGACATTGGCGCGGATGCCCGCCTTGATCCGCTTCGCGAGGGCAACCGCGGTTTCCGGATCGTTCTCGTTATCGAGCAGGCGGCAGGCGACCTCGTCGATCGAGCAGACCTTGTCGACCGGGATGTGCTGCCACACCTCGGCGACGATCGCCTCGTGGAACTCGACATATTTCTCGTGCCGGCCTGGGGTGACGATCAGGTCGCGGCACAGGCGCTTCGCCTCCCAGACGGGGGTGCCGGTGCCGATCCCGAACTTCTTGGCCTGCACCGATGCGGCGATGGCGACGGTGGTGTCGCTGCTGACCGGCGCGACGATGATCGGCTTGCCCCGCAGATCGGGGTTCAGCTGCTGCTCGACCGCGGCGAAGAAGCTGTTGAGATCGAGATACAGCCATCGCAGCGGCCGCGGGGGCAGGTCGAGGAGCGGCGCGGTCGCCATGAGAGAACAATAGTCGAACAGGCCGGCGGAGTCACGCGGCGGGTGGGCTACCCGGAACGAGCGAACTTGACTCAGCCTTGAGGGGAAGTTGACGCGAACAGCGTGTTTTCACGCGTGAGTGTCAACCGCCTCGCCTTCGCGTAAGGCTCCAAAAGTCACACCTTTACGCGCGCGCGGATCGGGAAGGGATTCGGTTGTCAAAGAGCCCGGCGATTCTATCCGAGCGGCGGGCTGTAGGAAAATGGTTTCAGCCGGCCGCGGCATAGCCCGGGCGGCGGATCGCGCGGAGCTTGCCGCTCTGGCCGCCGCCCGCGAAGAAGCGGCCGGCGCCGTCGGACTCGAGGCCCGAGATGCCGGTGCCCTCGGGCATGTCGAGCCGTTCGAGCACCTCGCCGCTCCCGGGATCGATGCGGCGCAGGTCGCTGGCATCGTCCTGCCAGGTGCCGTGCCACAGCTCGCCATCGACCCAGGTGACGCCGGTGACGAAGCGATCGGACCTGATCGTGCGCAGGATCGCGCCGGTCTCCGGGTCGATCTGGTGGATGCTGGCGGCGCGATACTCGCCGACCCACAGCGAGCCCTCGGCCCAGGTGAGGCCGGAGTCGCCGCCACTGCCAGGGGCGGGGATGGTCGCGAGCACTTCGCCGGTTGCGGGATCGACCTTGCGGATCACCGCTTCCGCGATCTGGTAGAGATGCGTGCCGTCGAACGCGGTGCCGGCATCGGCCGGGACGTCGACCCCGCCGGTGAGCTCACCGCTCTCGGGATCGAGCGCCTCAATGCGTCCGCCGGTGGCGAACCACACGCGCTCGCCGTCGAAGCTGACGCCGGCGACGTCGCCAGTGGGGAAGGGGCCATATTCGCGGAGGATTTCTGCGGAGGCCTGTCTCATGTCCGTTCTCCTCTTCGGTACGGCGCCAGACTATCCGCCGGGCAGCATGGCCGGGAGTAACAAGCTTGTCGGGAAACCCGGGGTCTGCCGCGCCATCCAGCGGCGCGCGCGACCGCGGCCGACCCCGTCGGCCTTGCCCGCCGCCGCCAGCGCCTCGAGCGCGCGCTGCACGGTGCGCGGGCTGACGTCGAGCGCGAGTGCGAGCGCCGAGCTCGACCAGGCCTCGCCATCGGCGAGCAGGGCGAGAATGTCGGCATGTGCTTCCTCCTGCGGCGGGAGAAGCAGCGCGACCGCGTCGGCACGCGGCTTGAGGATGAAGCCGTCCTCGGTGGCGCTGATCTCGGCGAGGGGTTCGAGTTCGGCGCGCAGGCGGCCGATCTCGACGCGCAGCCGGGCGCGGTGCGATTCGTCCGCCTCGCGGGCGCGAAAGGCGCGCTGGAGCAAGGCGAGCCGGGTGACATCGCGCGGCCACGCTTCGGCGAGGATGCGGGCGAGCGCGAACAGCACGGGACGCGCGGCGAGCGGGAGGATCGTCTCGCCCGACAGGATCGATGTTCGGCAGGCATCGACGATCAACGCGCCGGAAGCGATCAGCGCTTCGACCTCGGCGAGATCGATCAGCCGCGTGCCGTCGCGGGCGACGAGGCGCGCCGCGGGCGCGTCGAACGCGCGCGCGGCTTGCTCCACCTCCGCGACGAGCGCTGGGATACCGGTGCGCGCGGCAGCCTGCGCGGCGCGATCGAGCGCGGCACGGGCGAGGCCGGCCTCAATCCGGCGCATCGCGATCCCCGCCGCGACCAGCCAGGCACCGGCGCGCGATGCCGGGGGCAGCGCATCGGCGTCGAGCGCTTCGAGCGTGCGTGCGGCCTGGTCGAGCCGACCGATCAGCAGCAGGCGCCGCGCATCGAGATAGCCGGCATGCGCGGCATTGGCGCGGTCGCCATGCGTCGCGAGCGTGGCGCGCGCGGCGTCAAGCCCGCGCATCGGCTCGCCGAGGTCGCGCGAGACCAGGGCGATCTCGGCCTCGGCGACGATGCAGCGCGCGCGGGCGACGGGCTCGCGGGCGCCGAAGGCGCGGGCGGCGCGGCGCAGCAGCTCGCGGGCGCGGGCGAGGTC
>NZ_DASWTG010000043.1:0-10104 GCF_036402235.1 Sphingomonas sp.
GCGGCCCGACCGTCGCGCCGGTGGCGCGTTCCCGGCGCGTTCGTGGCGCGCGAGCGCCGCACCGGTGGCGCGCTCCTGTCGCGCCGGCGGCGCGTCCGTGGCGCGTTCCCGGCGCGTTCCCGGCGCAAACCCGGCGCGTTCGCTCCGAAACCCCGCATTCGGGTCAACTTCGTCAACCGCCGCACCGCCGGCCGGGCCGGCCCCCTATCTTTTTCCGCAGAAATCTCTATGTGGCCCGCCGATCATGGCAACGCGACTTCCCGAAGCCCCCAAGGTGGGCATGGTGTCGCTCGGCTGTCCCAAGAACCTGGTCGACTCCGAGCGTATCCTGACCAAGCTCCGTTCCGACGGCTATGCCATGTCGGCCGACTATGCCGGCGCCGACGTGGTGCTGGTCAACACCTGCGGCTTCCTCGACAGCGCCAAGGAAGAGAGCCTCGAGGCGATCGGCGAGGCGATCGCGGAGAATGGCCGCGTCATCGTCACCGGCTGCATGGGCAAGGAAGCCGAGGTCATCCGCGCCCGCTTTCCCAATGTCTTGGCGGTCACGGGTGCGCATCAGTATGAAGAAGTCGTCGGTGCCGTGCACGACGCGGCGCCGATGCCGCCCAACGCCTTCCTCAACCTCGTCCCCGACAGCGGCCTCAAGCTCACTCCGCGCCATTACAGCTATCTGAAGATCTCGGAGGGCTGCAATCACCGCTGTTCCTTCTGCATCATCCCGGCGCTGCGCGGCGATCTCGTCAGCCGCCGTCCCGATGCGATCCTGCGCGAAGCGGAGAAGCTGGTCGAGGCGGGCACCAAGGAACTGCTGGTCATCAGCCAGGACACCTCGGCCTATGGCGTCGACATCCGCAAGGAACCGCGGATGTGGAAGGGGCAGGAAATCGTCCCCCACATGACCGATCTCGCCCGCGAGCTCGGCAGGATCGCGCCGTGGGTGCGTCTCCACTATGTCTATCCCTATCCCCATGTCGATCAGGTCATCCCGCTGATGGCCGAGGGGCTGATCCTCCCCTATCTCGACATCCCCTTCCAGCACGCCAGCCCCGCGGTCCTGCGCACCATGCGCCGTCCCGCGAACGAAGCGAAGGTGCTTGAGCGCCTGCGCAACTGGCGCAGCATCGCGCCGGACATCACGATCCGCTCGACCTTCGTCGTCGGCTTCCCCGGCGAGACCGAGGAAGATTTCCAGTATCTGCTGGACTGGCTCGACGAGGCCCAGCTCGACCGCGTCGGCGCCTTCCGCTTCGAGCCGGTCGAGGGCGCCGCGGCGAACGACCTGCCCGGCGCGGTGCCCGAGGCGGTCAAGGAAGAGCGCTACGCCCGCATTATGGAAAAGACCGCCGCGATCAGCGCCGCCAAGCTCAAGGCAAGGATCGGCCGCACGCTCGAGGTCATCGTCGATGAGGTCGACGGGGACGGCGCCAACGCCCGCTCCCAGGCCGACGCTCCCGAAATCGACGGCCAGGTCTTCCTGCGCGATGCTGGGCACCTCAAACAGGGCGACATTGTCCGCGTCGAGATCGAGGACGCCGACGATCACGACCTGTATGGCGTGCCGCTGGCTTGATGCTGTGCCGCGCCGCTCTCATCGCCGCCCTATGGCTGGCGCTGAGCGGCGCGCGGCAGGACGATGGCGTGCGCCACACGCCCGTCGATCCGCTGACGCTCGCCGACGACGATTTCGCTCGCCACCGCGATCCCGCCGAGTGGCGCGGCCTGTCGGTCAGCCAGATCGAATTCCGCGAGGAGCGCGGCGCCTGGCGTCTGTTCCGTATCGCCAACACACGTAAGCCCCGCGGCCCGCTCTGGTTCGTGCCGCACGACAATGAGAATGCAGGCTTCGAAGCCGCCCTCGCCGGGGTCCGCAAACATGGCGGCGTGGTGATCGCCGTCGACTCCGGCATCGCCGAGGATGGCCGCCGCCGCAACGCCGCGGTCGATCGCGGCCGCCCGATCGATCCCAACCGCAACTTCCGCGACGGCTATCCGCGCTACGCCCGCACCATCCTCGCCGACTATGCCCGCGGCGCCCGCCCGATCGTCGCCCTCCACACCAACTCGCCCGGCTTCGACACCGGCGCCTCCCGCTGCAACCAGTCCGATCGCCCGGGCCGCGGAGAGGTCTCGATCCGTTTCTGCGATGATGTGATGCAGCCGTACCCTTCACGGGGCCGCGCTTGGCCCTTCGACGATGACGACACCCTCGCCTATCTTCCCTGGCGCAGCGGCACCTCGCCCTCCACGGCGTGGTGCGGGCGGACATTGGCCAAAGCGGACTTCAATGTCGTGTTCGAGCGCGTCGCAGCGTCCGACGGTTCGCTCTCCAACTACGCGCTGCTCCACGGTCTCGATTATGTGAACTTCGAGACCCAGGAACGCGGCCTCGAGCCCGACGCGCTCGCCGAGAGCCGCAACCGCCTCACCGCGATGATCGACCACGCCCTCAACCTCTGTGTCCGCCGATAGCGCTTGGCGGCCATGCTTCAGGATGCTTACATCGCCGCAATGACCGACCTCTCCCCGCTGCTCCAGCCCGACCGCGGCCAGCCCGCGCGTACCATTCACGTCGTTCACCCCGACCACTGGGCCGAATGGCTCAAGGGCCAGCCGGCGCGCGTCCGCACCACGATCACCGCGAACAAGGTGACGGGCAAGGCCGGCAATCGCGCCGTGCTGCCGGGTGACAAGGATGAGGACTGGTCGATGCTGCTGGTCTGCGACGAGGCGGAGACCTCGCCCTTCCGCATCGCCTCTCTCGGCGAGCAGCTGCCCGAAGGCACCTATCGCCTCGCGGCGGGCGAGCCCGGCGCCGCAATGCTCGGCTGGGTGCTCGCGCAATATCGCTTCGATCGCTACCGCAAGGATGAGAACCCGATCGGTCCCCGCACCTTGCTCACCGGCGAGCCGGGCCGGATCGAGGAGACGCTGCGCCTGGCGGCTGCGACCTTCAAGGTGCGCGATCTGGTGAACACCCCCGCCGCCGACATGGGGCCGGCCCAGATCGAGGCGGAGGCAGCCGCGCTCGCCAAGGCCCATGGCGCCACCCTGACCGTCACCCGCGGCGATGCGCTCGAGCAGGGCTATCCGATGATCCACGCGGTTGGCATGGCCGCCGCGCGCGGGCGCGAGCCGCGTCTGATCGAGCTCGAATGGGGCGACCCCAAGCATCCCCGCATCGCGCTGATCGGCAAGGGCGTGTGCTTCGATACCGGCGGGCTCGACCTCAAGCCCTCGGCCGGCATGCGCCTGATGAAGAAGGATATGGGCGGCGCCGCGCATGCGCTGGCGCTTGCCGGCGTCGTCATGGCCCAGCGCCTGCCCGTCCGCCTCCATCTCCTTATCCCCGCGGTCGAGAATGCCGTCGCGGGCAACGCCTTCCGCCCCGGCGACGTGCTCAGGACGAGGCTGGGACTGACGGTCGAGAACACCAACACCGATGCCGAAGGCCGGCTGATCCTCGGCGACGCGCTGGCCAGGGCGGTCGAAGGCAAGCCAGAGCTGATCCTCGACTTCGCGACCCTCACCGGCGCAGCGCGCGTCGCGCTCGGCCCGGAGTTGCCCGCGCTGTTCGCCAACACCGATGCGCTCGCCCACGACCTGCTCGACCACGGCATCGCGCAGAACGACCCGTTGTGGCAGCTCCCGCTATGGGACGGCTATGACGAGATGCTGAAATCCGACATCGCCGACTTGGTCAACGCCCCCGACGGCCCCTTCGCCGGGCCGATCACCGCCGCCTTGTTCCTCCGTCGCTTCGTGCCCAAGGAGATCGCCTGGGCGCATCTCGACCTGTTCGCCTGGCGCCCGACGGCCAAACCCGGCCGTCCGAAGGGCGGCGACGCGATGAGCCTGCGGGCAGCCTGGGCCACGCTGAAGGCGCGCTACGCCGGCTAGGGCGGATCGACATCTATCCTCCCCCGCCAGGGGGAGGTGGCGCGCGCAGCGCGGCGGAGGGGGAGGAAGCGAACCGTCAGCGCTCTGGAATCCGCCCCTCCGTCAGCCTGCGGCTGACACCTCCTCCTGGCTGGGGAGGATTGAGCACGAAATGCCGGTCCGTCCTAGGCGATATGATCCATCCCGGGCGCATCGACGGTCACCCAGCCGAACTTGCGCTCCTCATAGACCGAGTAGTTCGGCGTCCCGAATGCATGCGGATCGGCAAAGGCGCCGAGCGCGACGGCGATCAGCTCCGGCTCGCTGTCGGCGCTGTACCATACCGTCGATCCGCAGGCGGTGCAGAAGCGGAAGCTGGCGACACTGCCTTCCTCGCCCCGCCGCTGCCAGACAGCCGTCTCGCCTGAGGTAACGACGTCTGCCGCAACGAAGCGTGCCTGCGCCGCAAACGCGCTGCCGCTCCGCCGCTGGCATGCCAGGCAATGGCATACCGAAATCCGGACCGGCTCACCCGCACATGCCGCCGTCACCGCGCCGCATTGGCAACTCGCTACCCGCATCGCCTTCTCCCATCGCCGTGCCCACCCTAGCTGCGAACCCGGCCGCATGCCATTACCCGGCTCGACTTCCCCGTAACGGAACGCCAAGAAGGCAGCATGACGAAGCTTCGCAACGGCGGCCGTATCCTGGTCGACAACCTCGTGGCCCAGGGCTGCGATCGCATCTTCCACGTTCCCGGCGAAAGCTTCCTCGCGGTGCTCGACGCGCTGCACGATATGCCTGAAGTCGACCTCGTCACCTGCCGGCAGGAGGGCGGCGCCGCGTTCATGGCCTGCGCGGACGGCACGATGACCGGCAAGCCCGGCGTGTGCTTCGTCACCCGTGGCCCGGGCGCGACCAATGCCAGCATCGGCGTCCATGTCGCGATGCAGGATTCGCAGCCGATGCTGCTGTTCATCGGCGATGTCGATCGCTCGATGCGCGACCGCGAGGGATTCCAGGAGGTCGATTTCCCGGCGATGTTCGCCCCGCTCGCCAAATGGGCGACGCGGATCGAGGATGCGCGCCGCATCCCCGAGTACATCGCCCGCGCCTGGAACGTCGCGATCAGCGGGCGGCCGGGGCCGGTGGTGATCGCCCTGCCCGAGGACATGCTGCTCGATGAGGTCGAGGCGATGGATAGGCCAGGTCTTGAGGGAGCGTGGCGCAGTGCCGACTATATTGGCGTCGAGAGCATCCTCTCCGAACTGCGCGAAGCTGAACGCCCGATCGCGATCGTCGGAGGTGCCGGATGGACGCCGGATGCCGGCCGCGACTTCGCCGCGTTCGCCGAAGCGATCGGCCTTCCTGTAGCAGCGGCATTTCGCCGACAGGATGCCATCTCAAATCAGTCGCCGGTTTGGGCGGGTAATCTGGGTTATGGGCCGAATCCCAAGTTGGTTGGCCGAATCAAGGATGCCGATCTGCTCTTGGTCGTCGGCGCGCGCCTCGGTGAAGCGACGACCGATGGCTATTCTCTGGTTACACCCGATCATCCGGGCCAGAAGCTGATCCATATCCATCCAGATCCCAATGAGCTCAACCGCGTCTATCGCACTGATGTAGCACTGTGTGCGCCCTGCGGTGCCTTTGCTGAAGCAGCGCGTCATTGCGTCACCGATTCCCATGACGACGAGCCGTTGCCGACCTTCGCCGGAGCCGAAGCCCATGCCGAATGGCTCGATTGGTCCACGCCCAAGCCACGCGAAGGCGTCACTCTCGACCTCGGCCAATGCGTCGCCGCGATGCGCGAGCGGCTGGGTCCGGACGATGCGATCATCTGCAACGGCGCGGGCAATTTCTCGGCTTGGTGGCACCGCTACTGGCACTATGGCGCCCAGCCGTCACAGCTCGCGCCCACCGCCGGCGCGATGGGTTACGGCACCCCCGCCGCGGTCGCCGCCGCGCTGCGCCGCAAGGACAAGCTCGCCGTCGCGCTCGCCGGTGATGGCGACTTCATGATGAACGGGCAGGAGCTGGCGACGGCGATCCAGCATGACGCGAACATGCTGGTGCTTGTGATCGACAACCGCGCCTATGGCACGATCCGCATGCACCAGGAGCGCGAATTCCCCGCGCGTCTTTCGGGCACCATGTTGCACAATCCCGATTTCGCCGCGCTCGCACGCGCCTATGGCTGCTGGGCCGAAACCGTCGAGCGCACCGCGGAGTTCGCGCCCGCGCTCGATCGCGCGCTCGGGCAGACCGGAGTCCGCCTGCTCCATCTCAAGACCGATGTGGAATTCATCACCCCCGGCACCACGATCACCGCGATCCGGGGATAAGGGGAAGTCAGGCCGCGACCAGCGCCCGCTTCTCGGACATTGCCGCGGTGATAGCCTCGCCCGCCCAGCGCTCGCACAGCCCGACAGAGCGCGCGAACGCCTTGACGAAACCCTTGGCGTAAATGCGGCCGGGGATGATGTCGAACCGCTCGTCCTCGATCGCGTGCAGGTAACGGATCGGCACGCGCGTCTGCGCCGCGACTTCCTCGATCGTCATCTCGCGCTCGAGGCGCGCCTGCGCGAGCACATGGCCAAGGCTGCCGCGCGGTTCGACGCGCCATTCACCTTGGGCGAAGGGAAGAACTGGATGTTCGGCTACGGCGTTGATCACGAGTCGAGCCCCCCGGATGGCTGACTTGCGCCGGGAAAAGCCCGGCCCGAGACAGGATATTGCACAACGAAAGTTAACGAGTCGAATCCGCCCATCCATGAAAAAGGGCCGTTTCCCGCAGGAAACGGCCCTAACCGGCCATTAATGCCGATTCATGTCAGATATCGTCGCCTAGCGCGCCCTTGACCTTGCCGGCGAATTGCTGCGCCTTTCCCTTCGCTTCCTGCCGGTCGCCCCCGGCACGGGTTTCGGGATCCTTGCTCTGCTGCTTGGCCTTGCCGATCGCCTCGTTGACGTTGCCTTTGATCTTGTCGACGAGTTCGCCCATGATGGCCTCCTGTGATTGGTTGGTTTCGGATCATCCAACCGATGGGGGGTATGACGGTTCCGGAGAGGCGCCAGAGCGTGGCGGACATGCGGCATGCCTGACCGCATCGCGGAGCTGTATCAGCGGCATGCGCACGCATTCGATGCCGCGCGCCGCCGCAGCTTTCCGGAACGTCTCTGGCTCGACCGCTTCATCCGCCATCTTCCAGTGGACGGTGCAGTGCTCGATCTCGGCTGCGGCGGCGGCGAACCCGTCGCGCGCTACATCATCGATCGCGGCTTTCACCTCACCGGCATCGATATCGCCCCCACGATGCTCCAGCTCGCCCGCACGCGCTTCCCGCGCCACCGCTGGATCGAGGCGGACATGCGCAGGTTCGGCGCGGAATCGAGCGCCTATGACGGCATCGTCGCATGGAGCAGCCTGTTCCATCTCGACGTGGAGTGGCAGGCGAAGCTGATCCCGCGCATCGCCGTGTGGCTGAAGCACGGCGGCGTCGCACTGTTCAACACCGGCCCCGCGCGCGGCACCGCCATCGGCGAACTGGAAGACGAGGAACTGTTCCACGCCAGTCTCGCTCCCGCCGAATATCGCGCCATCTTCGCCAGCGCCGGCCTCGCGGTGATCGCGCACCGCATCGAGGATCCCGATTGCGGGGGCATGACTGTCTGGCTGATTGGGAAGGTCTAGATCAGCCCGGCCAGCGGGCTTGACGGATCGGCATAGCGCCGCTTGCCCATCCGCCCCGACAGATAGGCCAGCCGCCCGCTCTCGACTGCCAGGCGCATCGCCCGCGCCATCAGGATCGGCTCCTTGGCCTCGGCGATCGCGGTGTTCATCAGCACGCCCTCGCAGCCCAGCTCCATCGCCACCGCCGCGTCGCTCGCCGTGCCGACGCCGGCATCGACCAGCACCGGCACGCTCGCGCCCTCGACGATCAGCCGGATGGTGACGAGATTCTGGATGCCGAGGCCGGATCCGATCGGCGCACCGAGCGGCATGATCGCCACCGCGCCGGCATCCTCCAGCCGCTTCGCCGCGATCGGATCGTCGACGCAATAGACCATCGGCTTGAAGCCCTCATTGGCGAGGATCTCGGTCGCACGCAGCGTCTCAACCATGTCGGGGTACAGCGTCTTCGCCTCGCCCAGCACCTCGAGCTTCACCAGCTCCCAGCCCCCCGCCTCCCGCGCCAGCCGCAGCGTGCGGATCGCGCTCTCGGCGTCGAAACAGCCCGCGGTGTTGGGCAGATAGGTGATCTTCTTCGGATCGATGAAATCGGTCAGCATCGGCGCCTTGGGGTCGCTCACGTTCACCCGGCGCACCGCGACGGTCACGATCTCCGCGCCCGAAGCCTCGACCGCCGCCGCGTTCTGCTCGAAATCCTTGTACTTGCCGGTCCCGACGATCAGCCGGGAGCGGAAGGTCTTGCCCGCGACCGTCCAGCTGTCGTCGCTCAGCGCCGCCGCGTGATCGCCCCCACCGACGAAGTGCACGATCTCGATCTCGTCGCCATCCTCGACCAGCACCTGCGCCAGCGTCGATCGCGGCACCACCTCCAGATTGCGCTCGACCGCCACCTTCTCGGGCGCCAGGCCCAGCTCGCCTGCGAGCTGCGCAAGGCTGATCCCGCCCGCGACGCGGCGATGATCGCCATTGACCGTGATCGTGATGGTGCCGTCGCTGTGAGTCTGCATGCTGGTCCTTTCGCTCGGCGGCGATATAGGAGTTTCCGCGCAACGCTCAAACGGGGAGTCGGACTTGGCCGATACGATCTATGTCCTCAACGGCCCGAACCTGAACCTGCTCGGCACGCGCGAGCCGGAAATCTACGGCTCGGACACGCTCGACGATATCGCGGGCCAGCTCGAGGACCGCGCCCGCGAACTGAACCTCACGATCGACATGCGCCAGTCGAATCACGAAGGACACCTCGTCGACTGGATGCACGAGGCGCAAGCGCGCGGGGCGAAGGCCGTGCTGCTCAACGCCGGCGCCTACACGCACACATCGATCGCGCTGCACGATTGCATCAAGTCGATCCGCACCCCGGTGATCGAAGTCCATTTGTCGAACCCGCATGCACGTGAGGAATTCCGGCATCTGAGCTATGTCGGCCGTGCCGCCAAGGGAACGATCGCCGGGTTCGGCGCGCTTTCCTACCTGCTTGCGCTTGAAGCCGCCGACCGTCTCTGAAGCCAGGCCCCGTTTGCAAGCGGGTCCATCTTCACTAAGAGGCGCGTTTCCAAGCGGACCTAGATAAATTAAGGGGTCCGCTCTGATTTTCGAGGTCGCATGAGCGAAGAGAATAAAAAGAACATGCACGTGGATATCGAGCTGGTGCGCCAGCTGGCCGCGGTGCTCGACGAAACCAACCTGACCGAGATCGAGGTCGAGGACGGCGACCGCAAGGTCCGCGTCGCGCGCAAGGTCAGCGCCGCGCCGGTCGCCTATGCCGCGCCTGCGCCGGTCGCCGCCGCACCGGCGGCCGCTGCGCCCGCGTCGATGCCGTCCGATCCAGCTTCGATCACCCCGGCGCATGAGAATGCGGTCAAGTCGCCGATGGTCGGCACCGCCTATCTCGCGGCCGAGCCGGGCGCCAAGCCGTTCATCACGGTGGGCAGCCAGGTCAAGGCGGGCGACACGCTGATCATCGTCGAGGCTATGAAGGTGATGAACCCGATCGCCGCGCCGCACGGCGGGACGGTCAAGGCGATCCTGATCGAGAACGGCCAGCCGGTCGAGTTCGACCAGCCGCTCGTGGTCGTCGAGTAAGCCACGTTGATATTGAGCCGTACCAGCCCGCTCCCCCACCCTGCCACCCAGCGACAGCATCATATGGGTGACCGGGTGGGGGAGCGGGCTGGTACCGCCTAGGATTCAAAAATGCCCGAGATCAAGAAGCTCCTGATCGCCAATCGCGGCGAGATCGCTTTGCGCATCCATCGCGCATGCCATGAAATGGGGATCAAGACAGTCGCGGTCCATTCGACCGCCGACGCCGACGCGATGCATGTCCGCCTGGCGGACGAAGCGGTGTGCATCGGCCCGCCGCCGGCCAAGGACAGCTATCTCAACATCGCCAACATCATATCCGCGGCGGAGATCACCCATGCCGACGCGGTCCACCCCGGCTATGGCTTTCTCTCTGAAAACGCCCAGTTCGCGGAGATCGTCGAGAGTCACAATCTGATCTGGGTCGGGCCCAAGCCCGAGCATAT
>NZ_DASWTG010000044.1:0-123313 GCF_036402235.1 Sphingomonas sp.
GGGACCATGCGAAGCATGGTGGAGGGGCCGCCCCGCAGAGGGCGGACAGCTTACCGCACGCACCGCCGTCTGCGCGGCGGCCCCTCCGGCACCGCTTCGCGGCGCCACCTCCCCGTGCCGGGGAGGAATTGCCGCCTCACCGCTCCAGCGTGAACCGGAACCGGTCCCGTATCCGCCGGTTGAAGAAGCTGCCCTTCGACACCGCCTTGCGCATCCCCAGCGCGATGCGCTCGGGCACGTCGTGATAGCTGTATCGCCGCCCGCTCACGAACAGGATGTCGAGCCGGGCTGCGTCCGGATCATAATTCCAGCTTCGGATCACGCTCGAAGGCATGCCCCTTCAACGCGCGAGCAAGGCCCTGAGGTGCACGACCATTCCAATCCTCCCCCGCCAGGGGGAGGTGGCGCCGAAGGCGTCGGAGGGGGAGGAAACCCAATCAGCATCATCGTTCCCTCCTCCTCCGTCAGGCGGCTATGCCTGCCACCGCCCGCCCAGCGAGGAAGGATAGCGCGCCCTAGCCCGCCAGTTCCTTGAGCGGCGTCCCGGCATCCGCGAGCCGCACCGGGTCGATCGCCATCCGTTCGACCACCAGCTTGCGCCCCTGGACATAGTCCTTGGTCGCATTGACGCAGTCGAGCGCGATCACCTGCCCTTCCCTGAGGTAGATCACGGAGAAGCTGCGCGTCGCCGGATCGCCGCGCACCACGCTCGCATCATGCCCGGTGGAAAGCCCCACCGTTTGGAGCTTCAAGTCATACTGGTTCGACCAGAACCACGGCACCGCGTCATAATGCGCTTCGATGCCCGCGATGGTTTTCGCGGCCACGGTCGCCTGATCGTTGGCGTTCTGCACCGATTCGAGCCGTACCGGCATGCCGTCGGCAAAGGCATTGGCGTGCAGCGCGCAGTCGCCGATCGCGAACACATCGGGCAGCGAGGTGCGGCAATGGCCATCGACGGCGACGCCGTTGCCGCCCTCCGCGCCCGCGGCGATCAGCGACTCGACCGCGGGCACGATGCCGATGCCGACGATCACCATCTCGGCCGCGATCACCTCGCCGTCCTTGAGCCGCACGCCCGTCGCCTTGCCGCCCTCGCTCTCGATGCAATCGACCGCGACGCCCAACCGCACATCGACCCCGTGCGCGCGATGCTCCGCCTCGAAGAAGCGCGACAACGGCTCGCCCGCGACGCGCGCCAGCACCCGGTCGAGCGCTTCGAGCAGCACCACCTGCTTGCCCGCCTTGGCCAGCACCGCAGCGGCTTCCAGCCCGATATAGCCGCCGCCGATCACCACCGCCCGAGTGACCTGGTGCAGCTCGGCCGTCATCCGGTCGGCATCGGCGCGCGTGCGCACCGTGTGGACGCCCGCTGCATCGTTGCCGCTACACCCCAGCCGCCGCGGCGCGCCCCCTGCGGCCCAGATCAGATGGCCATAGCCAATGCTCTCGCCATCGGCGGTGACGACACGATGCCCCTCGGGATCGACGCTGACCACGCGGCGGCCGAGCAGCATGTCGACCTTGCGCTCCTCCCAAAAAGCGGCCGGGCGGATCAGAATCCGCTCGAACGCCTTCTCCCCCGAAAAATATTCCTTCGACAGCGGCGGCCGCTCGTACGGCAGCTCCGGCTCCTCGCCGATGATCGCGATGCTTCCCTCGAACTTGGCCTGACGCAGCGCGATCGCCGCCTGCGCGCCGCCATGCCCCGCCCCCACGATCACCACGTCATAGCGCATCCGCCGGCTCCCTCTCCTGGTCGCGAGGGCGCGTAGCAGCGTGCGAGGCGCTCGGCAAAGCCCCATCTGGCAGGATCAGGCGACCGCCATCAGGCTCGCATTGCCTCCCGCCGCGGTCGTGTTGGTGGAGATCGAGACTTCCTCGACCAGCCAGTCGAGCCGCGGCGTCCCCGCCTGCGCCAGCACGATCGGCCCGGGCAGTCCGGCAATCGCGGCGAGCGCCGCGGTCCGCACCGCGGCGTCCCCCTCGATCAGCGCGCCGCTATACGGCCCGGCCTCGCGCCAGGCGTCCGCCCAGCTCAGCCGCGCCGCGACGCGCTCGGGCAGGCCTGCCAGCTCGCTTCGCAGCGCCGCGTTGCCAATCACCGCGCGATTGCCCGTTGCGAGCACCGCCGCGACCTGCCCGATCAGCCCTACGCGCGTCTGCGGCAGCAGCAGGATCGTGCCACGCGGGTGCAACGCATAGACATTGCGCTCGCCCACCGGGCCGGGCAGCTCCACCTCGGCGCCCAGCAGCGAGACCTCGCCCGCAGCGCGCGCCACCTCGCCCTCTTCGCCCAGCCATAATGCGAAGTCGCGCAGCGCCGGATCGCTCGCCGCCGATGCCAGACCCGGCGGCACGGTCGCGGCCTGCACCAGCCGGCCCAGATAGAGCGGCCCGCCCGCCTTGGGCCCGGTGCCCGAAAGCCCGCGCCCGCCGAACGGCTGCACGCCCACCACCGCGCCGATGATATTGCGGTTGATGTAGAGGTTGCCCGCCTCGACCCGCTGGCTGACATGCGCGATCGTCTCGTCGAGCCGCGTGTGCAGACCGAAGGTCAGGCCATAGCCGGTGGCGTTGATCGCATCGATCACCCGGTCGAGATCGCGGCGCTTGTAGCGCACCACATGAAGCACCGGCCCGAACACCTCGCGCTCCAGATCCGCGATGCTCTCCAGCTCGATGATCGTCGGCGGGACGAAGGTGCCCTGCGCCGTCTCGCCCGCCAGCTCGATCTGCTCGACCGCGCGGCCCATGCCACGCATCTTTTCGATATGGCCCTCGATATTGGCCTTGGCCTCGGCGGTGATGACCGGGCCGATATCGGTGGCGAGGCTGTCGGTGCGCCCGATCGACAGCTCGTGCAGCGCGCCCTTGAGCATCGCCAGGATGCGGTCGGCGACATCGTCCTGCAGACATAGCACGCGCAGCGCCGAACAGCGCTGGCCGGCGCTGTCGAAGGCCGACGCGATCACATCCGCGACCACCTGCTCGGCGAGCGCCGAGCTGTCGACGATCATCGCGTTCTGCCCGCCGGTCTCGGCGATGAAGGGGACAGGGAGGTTATCGGTGGTGAGGCGCGTGGCCAGTTCCTTCTGGATGATCCGCGCCACCTCGGTCGAGCCGGTGAACATCACCGCCTGCGTGCCCGGCGCCGACACCAGCGCCGCGCCGATCGCGCCGTCGCCCGGCACCAGCTGAAGCGCCGCGGCGGGGATGCCCGCCTCGTGCAGGATCGCGACGCCCTGCGCGGCGATCAGCGGGGTCTCCTCGGCTGGTTTGGCGAGCACGGTGTTGCCCGTCACCAGCGCCGCCGCGATCTGCCCGGTGAAGATCGCCAGCGGGAAGTTCCACGGGCTGATGCAGGTCACCGCTCCGAGCGGCTTGTGCGCCGCGCCGAGCATCGCGCGCGCCTGCGCCGCATAGTAGCGCAGGAAGTCGATCGCCTCGCGCACCTCGGCGATCGCGTTGGGCGCAGACTTGCCCGCCTCGCGCATGATCAGGCCCATCAGGATCTGCATCCGGTCCTGCATCAGGTCCGCGGCGCGATCGAGGCATGCGGCGCGATCGGCCGGAGGCACCGCGGCCCAGTCCGCCGCGGCCGCCTGCGCCGCCGCCACCGCCGCCTGCGCGGCTTCCGGGCTGACCTCAACCACCGTGCCGACCACATCCTTGCCGTCCGCCGGATTGTACACCGGGCGCGAGGTGCCGAGCCGGTCGGCCGGCTCCGCCACCCAGCCCGCCGCCGCGCTCGCGCGCAACGCATCGCCAAGCGCCGCCAGCACCGTCTCGCTCGACAGGTCGAGTCCCTCCGAATTACGCCGTGCGCCATAGAGGCCGGCGGGCAGCGCGATCAGCGGATGCTTGGCACCGACCACATCCATCGACCGCACCTGATCGACCGGATCGGCGACCAGCTCGGCGATCGACACCTCGGGATCGGCGATGCGGTTCACGAAGGAGGAGTTGGCCCCGTTCTCCAGCAGGCGCCGCACCAGATAGGCGAGCAGCGTCTCGTGCGTCCCAACCGGCGCATAGATGCGGCACGGTCGGTTGAGCTTGGCCGCACCGACCACCTCGTCGTAAAGCGGCTCGCCCATGCCGTGCAGGCACTGGAACTCATAGTCGCCGATCGCGAAGTCCGACCCCGCCATGTGGTAGATGGTCGCCAGCGTCTGGGCATTGTGCGTCGCGAATTGGGGGAAGATCCGGTCGCGGTTCGCCAGCAGCTTGCGTGCGCAGGCAATATAGGCGACGTCGGTGTAGATCTTGCGCGTATAGACCGGGAAGTCGGGTAGCCCTTCCACTTGGGCCCGCTTGATCTCGGCGTCCCAATAAGCGCCCTTGACCAGCCGCACCATGATCCGCCGCCCGGCGCGCGCGGCGAGATCGACGATCCAGTCGATCACGAACGGGCAGCGCTTGCCATAGGCCTGGACCACGAACCCCAGCCCGTCCCAGCCCTTGAGATCCGGATCGAGCGCCAGGCTCTCGAGCAGGTCGAGCGACAGCTCGAGCCGGTCGGCTTCCTCGGCATCAATGTTGAAGCCGATGTCATAGCGCTTGGCCAGCACCGCCAGCGCCTTCACCCTGGGCAGCAGCTCACTCATCACGCGCCCGGCCTGGGCGCGAGCATAGCGCGGATGCAGTGCCGACAGCTTGATCGAGATACCCGGCCCGCCGACCACGCCGCGTCCCGCCGAGGCCTCGCCGATCGCGTTCACCGCATTCTCGTAATCGCGATAGTAGCGCTCGGCATCGGCCATCGTCGTCGCCGCCTCGCCCAGCATGTCGTAGCTGTACTGGAAACCGCGCGCCTCCAATGCCCGCGCGCGCTTCAGCGCCTCGGCGATGGTCTCGCCGGTGACGAACTGCTCGCCCATCATCCGCATCGCCATATCGACGCCGCGGCGGATCACCGGCTCGCCCGCGCGCGCGATCAGCCGCGTCAGCGCCGCTCCCAGCCCGGCGTCGTTGACGCTCCCGGTCAGCTTGCCCGTCACCACCAGCCCCCAGGTCGCGGCGTTGACGAACAGCGAGCGCCCGTCGCCGATATGCGACTTCCAGTCGCCGTCGGCGATCTTGTCGCGGATAAGTGCGTCGCGCGTATCGTCGTCGGGGATGCGCAGCAGCGCCTCGGCGAGGCACATCAGCGCCACGCCTTCCTGGCTAGACAGCGCATATTCCTGCACCAGCCCCTCGACGCCGGTGCCCTTGTGCTTGGTGCGCAGCGCGGTGATCAGCGCCGCGGCGGTCGCCCGCGCCGCCTCACGCGTGCCCTCGGGCAGCGTCGCCTGCTCGACCAGCGGCGGAAGGCATTCCGGCTCGGGCCGGCGATAGGCAGCGGTGATCGCCGCGCGCAGCGGCGTCTGCGGGCGGATCGGCGGGGCGAAATCGGCGAAGGGCGCGGTCATCAGGCATCCTCGTGAGTATGGTGGCGCCGATATCCTACCAGCTTTGCGCATCTGGATTGGACTTTTGAACACTCTCCGGCATAGCGTTTCGCCCTCATTTAACGGCATCTGAAGGCAAATATGACTGACAAGCCCGCCGATCCGGTCACTTTGGATGCGTTCGACCGCAAGATCATCGACGTGCTGCGCGCCGACGGCCGCATCGCGATCACCGATCTCGCTGCCCGTGTCGGCCTGTCCAAGACGCCCTGCCAGGTCCGCGTGAAGCGGTTGATCGCCAACGGCACGATCCGCGGCTTCCGCGCGATCGTCGATCCGGCCCGCCTCGGCCTCGACCATATCGCCTTTGCCGAGGTGAAGCTCTCCGACACGCGCGAGGAAGCGCTGGAGGCATTCCGCCGCGCCGTGCTGCGCATTCCCGAGGTCGAGGAATGCCACATGATCGCCAGCAGCTTCGACTATCTCCTGAAGGTCCGCACCGCCGACATCCGCCGCTATCGCGAGGTGCTGGGCGAGCGCATCTCGAGCCTGCCGCACGTCGCCAGCACCTCCACCTTCGTGGCGATGGAGACGATCCGCGACTCCGGCATGGGTGGCACGGGAGGCGGCGCTTAAGCTGGCCTTCAGGGTCGCCGCGACTATATCCGCTGCGATGACCGCGCCAGCCGCCTCACCGCACGCCGCTCGCCGCGCCCCTTGGGCGTTGTGGACGACGCTGCTCGCGATGCTGCTGGCGCTGCAGGCGTCCGCCGGCGCGATCCGCCCGGCGGCGCTCGTCGAAGCCGGCGCGGTCGCGGCGAAGCTGGTCCAGCCCGCACCCCTCGCCGCGCAGTTCCGCGATACCGGCCACGCGCTCAAGGCCACCGGCCAACGGCTCACTGCCTCCAAGCCGCACGACGATCAGGATGGCGCGCCACCGCCTCTCCCATCCGCCGCCCCCGCCCTCATCGCCGTTCCTGCCGCGGGCAGCACTCAATATGCCGACGGCGCAAGCGCGCGCCGCGGCGATGCGCTCGACCGCGCCAATCGCGCCCGCGCCCCGCCGCTCGCCGCCTGAGCGGGCAGCCCGCCCATTCACCGTTCGCTGAAACCGGCCGCCACGCGCGGCCGCAGGCGCGTATGCGCGCCGTCGAAGGAATATATCATGGAAGAACAAAATGGCGCCGATCTCGCGCGCCGCACCCGCATCGCCGGGTTGCTGAACCACCACCCCAATCTCAGCCCCGAGGAGAGTGCTGAGATCCTCGATTTCCTCAAGACCGGATCGATGATCGACATCGGCATGCTGCGCGGCGACCCGGCCTATCGGGCAAAGATCGAGGCGGTGAAGGCTGCGGACCACCGCGCCTTCAAGCTCGGCCCGGTCCGCTCGATCCTGATCGGGCTGGCGATCACGGTGCCTTTCGTGTTGCTCTGCTGGCTGATCGCCGACTGGGGCGCCTGAAGGCACGGAAGCCCCGCCGCGCACCGGCACGGCGGGGCTTCCGGACTGTCCAAGTGGTAGCGGAGGCTCTATTTGCTCCAGCATTTCTGCGGGGTTGCGGGGATTTCTTCGGGTGTGCCGGGCGGCACGACGAAAAATCCCCGCCGCTGGCACGATCTGGCACGATAGTTCCACCATCCCGATTATCGTGCCAAGGCAGGGATGATTGCCCCTGACCTTCGGGGTGCGCTGACTGAAGGTGTAACTCTAGGAGTGATCCTTCGGCGCACCCCCGGACTCCCGCCGTTTTCTCGCGAGTGCCCGCTCCCACCCTCGGCCGCCCTCGAACGCCGCATAAAGCAGCGCAACCACCACGAACGCCCGCGCAGCGTGGTCCCACTGGTCACCCATAGCGCACCTCCGGGGTCGTCTTAGCCGCCCTCGGAGACCCCCACAATTACCCCTGACCCTCGGCGACCCAAGCCTCGGGCCATCCACTCACCGCGCACCTCTAGGCCACTTCCGGCCTCCCTTCCGCGCACTTCAAGGAGACTGACATGACCCTCGTGAAGCTCGACAAACCTGCTCTCGTCCTCCGCACCTCGGATAAGGATGGGCGCTCCTATCACACCCCAACGTTCCAGTGGCCGGAGAGCGGACGCGTCATCGCCCCCGATTGGGACCCCTCGCCGCGCTGCGGGAACGGGCTGCACGGCTTGCTGTGGGGCGAAGGCGGCTCCGGTTACCTGACTTTCCACCCCGACTCGCGTTGGCAGGTCGTCGAGATCGACGAGTACGTGCAGGCATCATCAGACAAGGTGAAGTACCCCGAGGGCCGGGTTGTCTTCTCCGGTACGCAGGAGGAGGCTACCCGCTACATCTACGAGCGGGCACCCGCCGGGACCTGTGTTGTTGGCGTGAGCCTGACCGGCGGCTATGGCAGCACGCTGACCGGCGGCAATCGCAGCACGCTGACCGGCGGCTATGGCAGCACGCTGACCGGCGGCGACGACAGCACGCTGACCGGCGGCAATCGCAGCACGCTGACCGGCGGCAATCGCAGCACGCTGACCGGCGGCAATCGCAGCACGCTGACCGGCGGCGACGACAGCACGCTGACCGGCGGCTATGGCAGCACGCTGACCGGCGGCTATGGCAGCACGCTGGTCTTCAAGCACTGGTCGTCCGCGCAGCAGCGCTACCGCCGTAAGCTGGTCGAGGTCGGAGACACCGTAGACGGCGCGCTTATCGAAGCCGGGAAGGCTTACCGCATGACCGACGGCGGCGTCATCGTCCGCGTCTGATCCCACGAACACCCACGAGCCTCCGAGAGCATCCCTCTCGGGGGCTTTTTTTGCGCCCTCGGCGCGCGTTCGGCGCGCCCAATCCCCGAACCGGAAGGACCATAATGCAGACCATCACACGCGACCTCATCCGCCGGCAGATCGAGCTGGAGGATGACAGCCGCGCGCTCGGTGCCCGTCGCTATCGTGCCCGCGAGTTGCCTTGGAAGCCCGAGGCGGGCACCATCGACGAGGAAGCGAACCTCCCGCCTGGGCAGAAGCTCATCAAGTCGACCGTGCTGGTCGCTGCGCAAGCGATCGAGGAGTTTCTGGCCGAAGTGTGCAGCGGCAAGGCTGGCCGCCGGCACGCCGCCGCGGACTTCCTCCTCCTGACCAAGCCCGACGCGGCCGCCTACCTCACCCTCCGGTGCATGTTGAACGGCAGCGTGGCGCAGTCGATGATGCAGACGGTGGCCGTGCAGGTCGCCGAGGCGCTGATCGAGAACCTCGAACTCTCGTCCTTCCGTGAGCAGAACAAACTCGGCTACAAGGGCTGGCTTAAGGCGCAGGAACAGCGCGGCTATTCCCGCCAGCGCAAGAGCGCCGTGAAGAAGCTCCTCGACAGCGAGGGGGTCGCCATCGAGATCAGCCAGCAGCAGAAGGCCGCGGTCGGCATGAAGTGCATCGAGCTGGTCATGGACTCGACGGGCATGTTTGTTCAGGACCAGGTCCGCCGGTCGCGCGGCTACGGCATCGCCCTGCGTCCGTCGGAAGCCCTCCAGAAGTGGCTCGACGAGCAGCACGCTCGCTGCGAAATCCTCGACCCTCTCAGCATGCCTATGCTGATCCGTCCGCGCCGCTGGCGGTCCCCCAGCTACGGCGGATACCTAACCCCACGCGCCGGCAATCGGTTCGTGAAGCAGCGCAACCGCGCCTATCACGACGAGCTACGCAACGTGGACATCAAGGACGTCTACGACGCCGCGAACCACGTTCAGGACACCGCCTGGCGCATCAACAGCCGCGTCCTCGACGTCATGCAGGTCGTGTGGGATGGCGGGGGGTCGCTCGGCGGCCTGCCGATGCGCGACGACGAACCCACGCCGACCAAGCCGATCGACATCGACACCAACAGCGAAGCCCGCGAGCGCTGGAAGCGCGCCGCCGGGGAGGTCTACGCTCGCAACGCCGAGCGTCTGTCGATGCGCCTCGCGGTCCATCAAGGTCTTTGGGTCGCCCGTCGGTTCACCGACGAGGAAGCCATCTACTACCCCCACGAGCTGGACTTCCGCGGCCGCATCTACCCGATCGCCGTCGCTGGTCCGTCGCCGCAGGGGTCGGACTGGCAGAAAGGGCTGCTTGAGTTCGCCGACGGGGTTCCTTTGGGGGCCGAGGGGTATCGCTGGCTCTGCATCCACATCGCCAACCTGTTCGGGGTCGACAAGGTCCCATTCGAGGAGCGGCTCGCGTGGACGACCGAGAACATCGAAGCCCTGCTCGACAGCGGCCGCGATCCGCTCGACGGGCAGCGGTTCTGGACGACGGCCGACAGCCCCTACTGCGCACTCGCGGCGTGCCTGGAGCTGGCCGACGCATGGGCGCTCGACAACCCGGCGGACTATGCCTCGCGCATCCCGATCGCGCTGGACGGGTCCTGCTCGGGCCTCCAGCACTTCTCGGCGATGCTGCGCGACGAGGAAGGCGGCAAGGCGGTCAACCTGCTCCCCTCGGAGCGCCCGCAGGACATCTATGGGGCCGTTGCGCGGCGCGCGCAGGGGTTCGCGGACGCTGCGCTGGAAGACCTGCCGTTCGAGGTCTCCTCGATCAAACTGACGGGCCGCGATGCGGACGGGAACGAGATCGACATCGATCCCGAAGTCATCCGCAAGGCATGGGCCGGCGGCAAGGTTTCCCGATCGATCGCGAAGCGCCCGACGATGACCTTCTGCTACTCGGCGACTCGCTTCGGGATGCAGTCGATGATCCTCGGGACGTTGAAGGAACTGGACCGGGCAGCGGAGGAGGCCGGCAATCCGCCCTACCTCGGCGGCGCGGACAACTATCACGCGGCGATGTGGCTCTCGCATGTCCTATATAGTTCCATCAGCCAGACTGTTCGGGCCGCCGCGCAGGCGATGGATTGGCTCAGAGAGGCCGCGAAGGTGGCGTCGAAGGGTGGCCTTCCTCTGTGGTGGACGACCCCGATGGGTCTGCCAATCTTGCAGGAATACAAGGCGCAGAAGGGGCACGTCATCGACACGCATTGGTGCGGCCAACGCGTGCAAGTGATCGTGAAGGTCGAGGCCGAGGGTCTGGACAGCCGCAGCCAGGCCAACGGGGTCGCCCCGAACTTCGTCCACTCGCTCGACGCGGCGCACCTCCAGTCCGTCGCGCTTGCCTGCAAGGGTGAAGGCATCCAGCACCTCGCGGTGATCCACGACAGCTTCGGGACGCACGCGGCGCACACCGGGCGCCTCTCGGCAATCCTGCGGGAGACCTTCGTGGCGCAGTATGAGGACGATGTCCTCGGGCGCCTCTACGACGAACTCAAGGACCAGCTTGGCGAGGAGCTGGCAGACCAGCTCCCGCCCCCGCCGCAGGCAGGCACCCTCGACCTAAGCTGCATCCTCAATGCCGCTTATACCTTTGCCTAATAGTTCCACCATCCCAACTATCTAATTGCCCCTGACCATCGGGCACTGAACCCAAAGGGAACCTGAACATGCACACGCAGACCTACCCGCCGAGGAACCCGGCGAAGCACATCAAGCTGCCGACGGAGAGCGCTCGGCGCATCGCAAGGCAGATCGCGGAGAACAGCGGGGTCGTGACGGTCCTCGGCGGGGAAATGGGGGTGCCGCTGTGAAGGAGCCGCTCGAAGCACGCATCACCCGTCGCATTGCGGAGCTGGAACACGCCGCCGACGCCGCCGGCGATGACGTGCTGCGCCTGGGCACGATCCTTTACGCCGTTCGTCAGCTCCGCCGCCTCCTGCGCTGACTGCGTCTCGAATGCCCCTGACCATCGGGCACTGAAACCAATTCCTCTGGAGCATCACATGACCAAGCAATTCGATCCGGCGAAGCCGGTGCAGACCCGCGACGGCCGCAAGGCGCGCATCATCGCGACGGACATCAAGAGCGCCTACCCGATCATCGCCGCGTATGCGTCCGACTCTGGCGCCGAACTGGTGGGCGGCTTCACGGTCGACGGCCGCTATATCCATTCGAGACACGAGCACAGCCACGACCTCGTGAACGTGCCGGAGCGCACCGAGCGGTTCTTTGTGGTCTACATGAACCTCTTTCCGGTCCTCAACACCGTCAACGATGGCGGCCCGGCGGTGGTCGAGGTCGCCGAAGGCGATTGCCGCCTCGGGCAGGACGACAATCTCGTGTTCGGCGTCAAGGTGACGTTCGAGGACGGACGGATCGTTGCCGTGGGGCGGACCCCCGCCGCATAATGCACCCCTCGACAATCGCCTTGGGGGTCGCCGCGAGTTCTTCGCTGGAACCCCTCAAGGTCCCCTGCTTCACCCTGATCGACGCCCTCCAGGGCACCCACCCATCCCGCGCCCTCGAAGCGATGTTCCTGACCGCGGCCCTCACGGCACAGTCGGCAGGCATGGACGGGCACGAGCTGCTCGCCCGCGCTCACCGGCAGATCGCCGACGCCGACGCGGGCCGCAACCCGCACTTCGAGGCGATCCGGGACTACGCCAGCGGAGAACTCCGCAAAGCATGAACGACCTGAACTACGAGCGGTTGGTCGAGACCACCGCTGACGAAACCAAGGACACCGGCATGGTGGACCTGGTCGCGGCCACCGCCGCCCTAAGCATGGGCTATCAGGTGGACCGCTTCACCCGCGACGTCCTCAACACCGTCGCAGAGATGAAGGACTGAATGGCAAATAAGACGTTTGTGACGCCGAAGGGCACGGCGATTTTCCCCAAGCTCAACACGCCTGACACCAAGTTCAATGCTGCCGGTGTCTATGAGGTCAAGCTGGCGTTCGACGCCGACACGCCGGGCCTCGACAAGTTCCGCCAGATCGTCGAGCAGATGGTCGACGAGCGCTTCGACGAGGAGGTCAAGGCCCTCGAAGATGCCGGCAAGGGCGGCCTCGCCAAGAAGCTGACCAAGGTGTCGCCGTTCAAGGCCGAGGAAGACCCGGCCACCGGCGACGAGACCGGCCGCATCCTGGTCAAGGCCAAGATGACCGCCAGCGGCATCTCGAAGAAGACCGGCAAGCCGTGGACGCGCAAGCCGAACATCTTCGACGCCAAGGGGCTGCTCATCAAGAACCCGCCGCAGATTGGCGGCGGCTCCGAGATGAAGGTCTCGGTCGAGCTGGTGCCGTATGTGGCGCAGAACGACAAGACCGTGGGCGTCAGCCTGCGTCTCGGAGCCGCGCAGATCATCAAGCTCGTCGTGTTCGGCTCACGTGACGCGGCCGGCTACGGCTTCGGCGAGGAGGAAGGCGACGACCTGTCCGGCTACGCCGAGCAGGAGTTCGGAGTCGGCGCTGATGCCGGCAACGCACCGGACGACGACGATCTGTGATTACCGGCGCTCTCATCGGCTTTGCCGTGTGGTTCGGGATCGTCATGTTCTGCACCGTCTGCGTCGTGGCGCTCGGGCGACCGGCACCTCGCATTGAGCTGACCGGCATCGTCAAGGCTGTCGGCTTCGCGCTCGTCGGTGCCCTGATCGGGCACCTCGTGGCCTGACCCACACATCCTTCCGGCTCGACGTCGAACCGATGCCCACCCCGCGACCGCGGGCACGGGTCATCACGGCGCCGGGCCGGAAGCCCATCGCGTCCTTCTACTCACCCAAGGAATACCAGGAGTGGCAGAAGGAAATGCTCGAAGCGCTGAAAGCCGTTCCGGCTGTGCGCTTCGATGGGCCTGTGGCCGTGGAGGTCGCTTGCTTTGTGAAGCGACCGAAGACGACCAAACTCCCCGCGCCTCGATCCGATACCGATAACTATGGAAAGGGGCCGCTGGACGTCATCACCAAGGACGGGCGGTTCTGGCACGACGACTCACAGGTCGTGCATCTGACCATATCGAAAGCGTGGACCGAGACCGAACCTGGCGTCGCGATCACCATCCGCACCGCCGATATGTAGCGGGTGCGGAGCCGAGGTCCCGCCGATCACCCGAACCGGCGGCCGCCCGCGTAAATGCGCCGCGTGTCAACGTGTCACAGCGGCCACGCAGAAGCGGAGAAGCCGCCAGCGCGATCCGTTGTCGAACCAGAAGCATCGGAATTGGACGGCCAATAACCCGCTCAAGCGGATGCTCTATTCCGCGAAGAAGCGGGCCAGCGACCTCGGCCTACCCTTCAACCTCACCGAAGACGACCTCACGCTCCCGACCGTCTGCCCTGCACTCGGCATCCCGCTCTCCGCAGGTCGCGGCAAGCGCCATTCCGGCTCTTATAGTCTCGACCGCATCAACCCAGCGCTCGGTTATGTGCCGGGCAACGTCGTCGTCATCAGCGACTTAGCCAACCGCATCAAGACGAACGCGACCGCCGACCAGGTGGCCGCCGTCGCGGACTGGCTCCAAGCCATCGAGAACGAGATCAAATATAACCCCATGACCCGCATCGACTTCCTCGCGGTCCACTGTTCGGCAACGCCGGCAGGGGGCAAGCACGAGGCGATCGGCGCGGCCGACATCCGCCGCTGGCACCGTGAAAAGGGCTGGCGCGACATCGGCTACCACTTCGTCATCAAGCGGGACGGCACGGTCGAGACCGGCCGCCCGACGGACCAGCCCGGCGCGCACGAGCCGCGCATCAACAGCCGCTCGCTGGCCGTCTGCCTTGTCGGCGGAGCGCCGCCCATCGGCTCCGAGGCGGCCCGCAAGGGCCTCGGCGAGGCGAACTTCACGCCCGTCCAATACGCCTCACTCAAGACCCTCCTGACCACCCTGACGCGCAAGCACCCGAAGGCAGAAGTCCTCGGGCATCGCGACGTGCCGGGGGTCCAGAAGGCGTGCCCCAGCTTCGCGGTTCGCGAGTGGTGGGCCGCCAATAAACCCTGACCATCGGGCACTGAAACCCGCCCACTGATCCCCTTCGGAGACACCCATGCGAAACCGCAAGACCCCTGCGGGCGCCTCGCCGCGCCCCGCTGCCATCCCGCGCGACCTCGTTAAGCGCCCTACGGCGCTCGGCGAAGCGATGCTCGCTGCCTGCGACAAAGCCGGCATCGACGTCAGCGCGGCCCGCCTGCCGGTCAAGCGCGAACCCGCGTGGCGTGTCTCCCGGCGGGAGGGTCGGTGAGCGACCCGCCCGAGAGCGAACTGCTCTACAAGACCGGCTGCGAGGAGTGCGGGAGCAGCGATGCGAACGGCGTCTATGACGACGGGCACCGCTACTGCCACAAGTGCCACCACTACACCCCAGCCGATGACGACGAGGCCGGCGGAGAACCTTCGGAGCGCCCTGCGCGCCCCTCCGCCGGCCTCTTAACCGGCGCCATCGAAGCCATCCCGAACCGAAAGCTGGACGACCGCGTCTGCGCCAAGTTCGGCTACCAGGTCGGCACCTTCAACGGCTCACGTTGCCACATCGCGCCCTACCGGGACGAAGCGGGCCGCGTCGTGGCGCAGAAGGTTCGCCTGCCGGGCAAGGACTTCATGGTCCTCGGCGACATGAAGGCGGCTCTGCCGCTGTTCGGGCAGCACCTCTGCCGGGATGGCGGCAAGATGCTCGTCGTGACCGAAGGCGAGATCGACGCGATGTCGGTGACGCAGGCGATGGGCCTGACTTGGCCTGCCGTGAGTGTTCCGACGGGCGCCGGCGGTGCCAAGAAGGCCATCGCCAAGGCCCTGTCGTTCCTCGAACGGTTCGAGAAGGTGGTCTTCTGCTTCGACGAAGACGACCCCGGCCGAGAGGCCCTCGACGAGGTCCTCCCCCTCCTCACCCCCGGCAAGGGCTTCATCGCCTCGCTTCCGCTCAAGGACGCGAACGAGATGGTCAAGGCGGGGCGGAGCAAGGAACTGGTGGATGCCATTTGGGGCGCCCGCCGGTGGGAGCCGGACGTCCTCACCGACCTCGACGAAATCCTCGACGACGCCTGCGAGGAGATGCCGTGGGGCCTTCCGTGGCCCTGGCGGACAATGACGCAGCGCACCTACGGCATCCGCCGGAGCGCGCTCTACACCTGGGGCGCGGGCACCGGGTCCGGCAAGACAACCTTGGTCAAGCAGCTCGCCCTAACGGCGATGCGGCCGGACCTCGGGGAGGATCATTCCGACTTCCTGCCGATGCCCGCCCCGCGCCCCGTGGCCGCGATCCTCTACGAGGAGCCGGCGCGTCAGACCCTCAAGACGCTCGGCGGCATGGCGATCGGTAAGCGGGTCCACGTCCCCGGCACCGTCTATGACAAGGCGGAGCTGCGGGCCGCGATCAGCACCTTCCTGCCGCTCCTCAAGTCCGTGTCGCTCAAGGGCGCGCGGAATTGGGAGACCGTCAAGTCGACGGTTCGCTACCTGTGTGTCGCCGAGGGCGTCCGCGATTTCATCATCGACCCCATGACCGCACTGACGGCGGGCGCCGAGGATGAACGCCGGAGCCTCGACGGCATCATGTCGGAGCTGGCGGAGCTGGCCGAGGAACTGGATGTCACCATCCACCTCGTCTTCCACCTCGCCACCCCCGACGGCAAGAGCCACGAGGACGGCGGCCGGGTGCAGGAGAAGCACTTCCGCGGCTCCCGCGCCGTGGCCTTCTGGTCGCACTACCTGATCGGCCTCGAACGCGACAAGCAGGACCCGTCCTGCCCAACCACCGTGCGCGGCCTCAAGGACCGCCTGACCGGCGATGCCGTCGGTCCCTTCATCGCCCTCAAATACGACCGCGAGACTGGCCTGATGGCCGAGGTCCCGTTGCCGGAGGAGGGCGGCAACACCTTCAAGGATGAGACCGATGAGCTTTAAGGAAGTCACGTGCTTCCCCGACGGCGCGCCTTGCACATGCACTCGCGCCGGCAAGGCCTGTTGCGCGGAGACCAGATACGGCAGCTT
Organism: Sphingomonas sp.; assembly: GCF_036402235.1. Classification (GTDB taxonomy): domain Bacteria; phylum Pseudomonadota; class Alphaproteobacteria; order Sphingomonadales; family Sphingomonadaceae; genus Sphingomonas. Next base: position 16,165 of record NZ_DASWTG010000044.1, read on the forward strand.
GGCCGACCTTTATCCTGTTACGACGGAGTCGAAGGCAGCCTCGCCGACCGACGACCGCCCTTCGCTCCCCGACGACGCCACCGCTCGCCTCGCCTACCCCATGGCGGACGGCCTGCTGGACTACTTCCCGAACGCCCTCGCCGAGGTCGCGCGGCTCTCGCACGTCGCCACGCAGCAGCACCACCCGGACGCCGGGATGCATTGGGATCGGTCGAAGTCCACCGATCACCGCAACAAGATCATGCGTCACCTCGTCGACACCGGGAAGCTCGACGACAAGGGCATGAGGCACTCCGCGATGGTCGCCTGGCGCGCCCTCGCGCTGCTGCAAGAGGAACTTGAGGCGGCCGACGGCTTGCCCCCTTCCCGCGCGTCCCGCAACCGACCCGAACCGTTCACTCAAGGAGCACCGACTTGACCCTGATCCGCACGCTCATCCTCGCCTTCACCGGCCTGTTCACCCCGTCGGCAACCTCGATCGTCAACGGCCTGGCACGCACCGCCGACAAGCTCGACGGCGTCCAGAACAAGCTCTCGACGACCCTCGACAACCTGTCGAACGAAACCACGCTCTCCTTCAAGCGCCAGTCGGCGGCCGTCGGCCGTGAGACGGCGTTCCGCGAGAACGTCCGGCTGCGCGAAGACCGTGTAGCCGCGGAGATGGGCCACGCCCTGCGCGTCCGCGACCGCATCCGTGCGCTGATCGACTGACCCTGCCCGCGGTTTACCGCCGGCCCTCCCCGCGCGCTTCGGCTCCGGGGACCATTTTCGGACGAGAGGCCGAACCGCTGACACGGTCTACCCTCAAGTCGGCCTGTCAGGGCCGAGCGGACTATGAGCGCCGTTCCGACCCCATCAAATCCCCGCCGGCGCGCCGAATGATCGCTGTCGGATAACTGGAGGGAAAGCAGCGCTGCCGCTGCCGGGGCCTCCACCCCAACCGGACACCCCATGAAAATCCTGATCGCCTGCGAGTTTAGCGGGACGGTTCGTGACGCCTTCGTGAGACGGGGCCACGACGCGATGTCCTGCGACCTTCTTCCCTCGGAGACACCGGGGAAGCACTATCAAGGGGACGTTCGAGACGTCCTCGACGGCGGCTGGGACCTAATGGTCGCGCACCCGCCTTGCACCTACCTCACGGTCAGCGGCCTCCACTGGAACAGCCGGCCCGGCTTCGAGTGGCGCGCAGCGGAGACCGAGAAGGGTCTCGACTTCGTCCGTCTGCTCATGGCCGCCCCGATCCCCAAGAAGGCGATCGAGAACCCCGTGAGCTGCATCTCGTCGCGCATCCGAAAGCCGGATCAGACGATCCAGCCCTACGACTTCGGCCACGACGCCAGCAAGCGGACCTGCCTGTGGCTTGAGGGCCTGCCCTCTCTCTCTCCGGCTGCGTTCCCTCGGTTTCCGGGGCGCCGCGTGGAGTGGCCGAAGGGGTCCGGGAAGATCGTCGAGCGCTGGTCGAACCAGACCGACAGCGGCCAGTCGAACCTCGGCCCGTCCGAGGATCGCTGGGCCAAGCGCAGCGTGACTTACGCCAACATCGCCGAGGCGATGGCCTCGCAATGGGGCTGATACTTCCACCATCCCCATAAGGAGCGACGTTGCCGCTAATCTGCGACCTGGAGTCCGATGGACTCCTGGATGAGCTGACGCGCATCCACACGCTGCACGTCATCGACCACGCCACCGGCAACGCCCTCCGGTTCAACAACGGGTTCTTCGCGGACGGCTCGCCGGCTCCCCGCGACGGCACCCTCGAAGACGCCCTCGCGCTGATCGAGGCGGCCGACGTGACCTACTGGCACAACGGCATCCGCTTCGACATCCCAGCGATCACCAAGCTCTACCCTTCGTTCCGCCCTCGGGGTCATGTTCGCGACACGATGCTGCTCGCGCAGATCGCTTGGCCGCACCTGTCGGACATCGACGCGGCCGCGATCAGCAAGAACAAGCGCCCCGAGGGCTTCGGCAAGTTCGTCGGCCGGCATAGCCTTGAGGCGTGGGGCCACCGCCTCGGCGTCCACAAGGGCGACTACAAGGGCGGCTGGGAACACTTCACGCAGGAGATGGAGAGCTACGCCGCGCAGGACGTGGTCGTCACGCGCGCGCTGCTCGAATTGATCGAGAGCAAGAACCTGCACCCCGAGACCGTCGAGCTGGAACACCGGGTCGCCGAGATCATCCACATGCAGGAGCGCTTCGGCTTCGCCTTCGACGACGGCGCCGCCGAGAAGCTGGAGATCACCCTGCGCGGCTGCAAGGCCGAGCTGGAGGATCGCCTGCGCGAAGCCTTCCCGCCCTGGCAGGAGCCGGAGCGGAAGGGCGGCAGGGCCGTCCAGTTCGTCCCCAAGCGCGACAACGCGAAGCTCGGCTATCAGGCCGGGGTCGCGATCCAACGCTTCAAGACCGTCAGCTTCAACCCTGCCAGCCGGGACCACATCTCGAACCGGATGATGGCCCTGCATGGGTGGGAGCCGGTGGAGTTCACCGACGGCGGTAAGCCCAAGGTCGACGAAACCACCCTCGACGGCCTCGACGTCCCCGAGGCAAAGCTGCTGGTCGAGTATCTGACGATCGACAAGCGCCTCGGCCAGCTCGCGGAAGGCGCGCAGGCATGGCGCAAGCGCGTCACCCCGGCGGGCCGCATCCACGGCCGCGTCAACACCCTCGGCGCGATCACGCGGCGGATGACCCACAGCTACCCCAACGTGGCCCAAGTCCCCTCCCTCGTGAACGCCTCGGGTCCCGTGCCGTATGGCAAGGACTGCCGCGCGCTGTTCGGCGTGGCGCCGGGCAACAAGCTGGTCGGCTGCGATGCCGAGAGCTTGGAGCTGCGGATGCTGGCGCATTACATGGCCCGCTTCGACGGCGGTGCCTATGCCGACACGGTCGTCAACGGCGACAAGGACGCCGGGACCGACGTGCATACGGTCAACCAGAAGCTCATCGGCCTCAATAGCCGCAGCTCCGCGAAGACCTGGATCTACGCCTACCTCTACGGCGCCGGCAATCTCAAGCTCGGCACCGTCATTTACGAAGACATGCCCGCCGAGGAGCGTGCGAAGTTCAACGCCAAGCACCCCGCAGGACAGCCGCGAGAGCGCGCGCTGGTGCGTATCGGTAAGCTGGCGCGAGACAGCATCGAGGCCGGCCTTCCGGCGCTCGGGCGCTTGCAGGAGATCGTCAAGGGCCGGGCAGCGTCCGGCCTCATCAAGACGGTCGACGGCGGAATGCTCCGCATCCGCTCGGCCCACGCCGCGCTCAACACGCTGCTGCAAGGCGGCGGCGCGGTCGTGATGAAGAAGGCGCTGGTCGTCTTCGCTGACGACCTGGTCGATCGCGGCTTCGAGCCGGACATCCTCTCCGGCTCCTTCAGCCACCCCGACGGCACCCTAGGGTTCGTCGCCAACGTCCATGACGAGTTCCAAATGGAGGTCCCTGAACACCTTGCCGAAACCATCGGCCGACTTGCGGCGGACTCGATCCGCCTCGCGGGAGAAGCCTACGGCCTCCGCTGCCCCCTCGCGGGGGCGTATCAGATCGGGGACAACTGGTCAGATAGCCACTAAGGCGAAGGACGACCCACGCTACCAGCTCTGGCACAACGCCCTCGCACGGGCGAAGCGCCGCGGGCTGGCCTTCACCATCACCATCGACGACATCGTTGTCCCGGCCTTCTGCCCGGTCCTGCACATCCCGCTCGCCAAGGCCAAGGGGAAGCAGGGGCCGGGTCCAAGCTCGCCCACCCTCGACCGCAAGGTGGGGTGGCTGGGCTATGTGCCGGGAAACGTGGTCGTCCTCTCGAACCGAGCCAACCGGATCAAGTCCGACGCCGCCCCGCACGAGCTGCGCGCCATCGCCGAGTTCTTCGGATGAGCGCAGCCCGCCACACCGCCAACCGCCTCGTCTTGCAGTCCTCGCGGCTCCGCAAGATGGCGGCGGGCATCCGCGCGTCCGGCAAGCCCATCGACGTGCCTTGGAAGGGCGGGCGCAAAGCGCTCCACCAGCTCACCAGCTTGGATGTCGAAGGGTTCGCGAAGGACCTTGAGCGGGACGCCCGGAAGCTCCGCACCCTCTACGCATAAGGAATATCCGCATGGGCCATCGCTGCCCCGTTGACGACCGGCCCTTCCGACAGTCGCCGTGCTTCCACGCGGCGTGCCGAACGGCGCCAACCATCGCGCACGTCACCCTACGAGACGCAAATCGCGCCCGGCAGCGCGAATGGGATGCCGACAACCAGATCACGCTCGCTTACCGCGGGAACGAATTGGCAGGCGAGGCCGGCGAAGCCTGCAACGTCATCAAAAAGATCGAGCGAGAGCGGCTCGGCATCCGAGGTTCCCGAGATACGATCGAGCATCTTGCGGAAGAACTCGCAGATGTCGTGATCTGCGCCGATCTGATCGCGATGGCCGAAGGTATCGACCTCGACCGAGCCGTCGCCGAGAAGTTCAACGCGACGTCGGTGACGGTCGGCCTTCAAACGCGAATGGTTGTTCCCGAGTGACCCGCGCCGCGCTGCTCCGATGGGGCGGCATCTGTCTCGCCGCGCTCGCCGCGGCTTTCCTCCTCTATCACTTCCTCACCGCCCCCTCGCGTGCCCGTAAGGAAACCGCCGTTGCCACCGCGACGGCCCTTACGGCTGACGCGAGCAAACAGGCGGCGCAGGACTCCGTCAAAATCCTCGTCGAGACCCAAGCCGCCCACGGCCGCATCGACGTCATCACGAAGGGAAACCGAGATGCGATCCTATCCGCTCCTGGCGCGGCTGTTGCGGTCGGGCCTGCTGCTCATCGCGCCGGCCTTGATGCTCTCTGCCTGCGCAACGCGTATCGTTTACAACCGGCCTGCGTCGGACTGCTCGACGCTGATCCCGTCACCACTCCGCAGCCCGGCGCCGGGGGCACCGCTCCCTAGCACGGGCACCGTGGGCGACTGGATTGCCTTCGGGGACGCGCAAACCGGCCAGCTCGACAAGTCGAACATCGACAAGGCGGCCGCGATCGAGGTCGTCGAGGCGTGCGAGAAGCGCGACCGCGAGGCCGAGAAGAAGATCACGAAGAAGCCTTGGTGGGCGGTGTTCTGATGAACGACTTCTTCGGACGCCCGCTCGCCATCGGCGACCAAGTGGCGTTCATCGAGACGGGCTACCGTAACTTCAAGAAGGCCACAGTTGCAGACATGACGCCGCAGAAGGTCCGCCTGATCTTCCGCTCTCAATATGCACACCGCGCCGATGAAAGCACGATGCGGTTCCCTTCCGAGGTGGTTAAGCAATGACCGACTTTCTCAAGCGGTGCGCCTTCCGCGTCGCGATCATCCTGCTCGTCCCCTACGTCCTGCTGACGTGGTTTCTGGCGCTGCCTTATGTGGTCATCGACTGGCAGGCTCGCCGCGATCACTTCGAGGACTTCCACGCAACGTTCGTCAGCCGGCGATCGTGGGAGAGCTGGTGGGGTTGCCTCCGGGACGGCCGCGCATGACCGCGCAGTCCCGCCTCGACTCCTTCATGGAGGCCCTGACGAACACCCTCATCGGCCTCATCGTTTCCACCATCGCGAACTTCTTCGTGATCCCGCTGGTCCTCGGCGTCCACATGACGCACGGCCAGAACATCGTCCTGGCGCTGATCTTCACGGTCATCTCGATCGCGCGCAGCTACATCCTCCGACGTGCCTTCAACGGCCGTTCGGTGTGGCTGTCGGTGAAGCTCGGCGCTTCGTTCTACTGGATGCTGGCGCGCAGCAAGCGGTATCGGTTCCTGTGAGGTGTCTATGGCACCGCTGGGGCCGGTGGGAGGACGTTGGGAAGGCTGACGAAGCTCGGGCCGCCTTCCCCGTCGGCATAGTGATGCGCCAGGTCATCAAGCAGCAGCGCCGCTGCTCGAAGTGCAACCTCGTGGACACGAGGGCGTCGGTTTGACCCGCACCCTCCTCATCGACGCCGACATCCTCGCCTACCTCACGACCGCGGCGACGGAACAGAACATCGATTGGGGCGACGGCGTCCGCTCCCACGTCGCCGACTTCGAGGCCGCCAAGAAGGCCGCCGTCGAGTGGCTGGAGGAGATCGTCGAGACCCTCAAGGCCGACGGCTTCATCATCTGCCTGTCGGACGACTTCAACAACTTCCGCAAGGGCGTGTGGCCGGCCTACAAGTCCAACCGCAGCAGCTCGCAGCGCCCCGAGCATCTCTACGACCTCAAGGACTGGCTCCGCGAGACCTATCCAACGCGCTCGATCCCCACGCTGGAGGCCGACGACGTCATGGGTATCCTCTCGACGGAACCCCACGAGGGCGAGCGGATCATCGTGTCGGCCGACAAGGACATGCAGACCATCCCCGGTCTCCTGTTCAACCCCAACAAGGACAAGCGGCCCCGTCGGATCACCGTCGAGGAAGCCGATCGGTTCCTGCTATGGCAGACGGTGTGCGGCGATGCGACTGACGGTTATCCGGGGTGCCCCGGCGCGGGTCCGGCGATGGCCGATAAGGTCCTCGATGGTCTCATGTGGCAGGTCCGCGAACGCGAGTTCAAGAGCGGCCCCCGCAAAGGCATGAAGGTCCCCGAGTGGTTCAGCTACGGGTGTGGTTTCTCAACCACTTGGGAGCGCATCGTGGCGCTGTATCAGAAGCAGGGCCAGACCGAGAAGGACGCCGTCACGATGGCGAACCTGGCCCGCATCCTGCGGCACGGGGACTTTGAAGGCGGTCGAGTGAAGCCGTGGGTGCCTCCGCGGTGATGCAACAGATCAGCGTGAGGATCGACCCGGACTATCCGCATTTCGGGTTAGTCGGGGACCCCGTGTCACACAAGCAACACCCCAACCAGCGGGCCGGCTTGGACCTCTACGTCCATGTCATCAACCTCGACACCGGCGAACGCTGTTTCAAGAAGCTCTACCAGGCCAAGCGCGGATTGCACTTCAAGCACACCGGCTATAGCCCGATGTATCTTGCGGATTTTACCGGCACGGCCCTCGTTATCCCCTTTCAGGTCATCTGCAAAACGGCGCCGTCGTAGCCCCGCGTTCGATTACCCCTGACCTTCGGAGAGGAAAGCCTATTGTAGGTGTATCCTCTACCTCCCTTCCGGTTCCCTATGGGGCCGCTCCTGCACGACGCCTGACCTGATGTGGTCAGGAGCGTCCTCTGTAGTCGAGCGGCCCCATTTTTTTCACCTGCTCGCCGGAGCCGATTTGGAGGCCGAATGTCCTTTCCCGCCACGGCGGCTGGGCTTCTCGAACATATCGAGAAGCTCGTCCCCGAACGTGTGCCGTCAGCGACGGACACGATGGAGGAAATCCAGCGCTACGCCGGAAAGCGTGAGCTGGTCCTCCAACTCATCCGGCTCCGCGAGCAGGGCGACAAGACTCCTGCCGCTGCCCCGCGCAGCCCACGGCGGCGCTGATGTGCATCATCAAAACGCCCAAGATCGCCCCGACGGACCCCACGGCGAAGACGCCGGACCCCGCCGTCATCCGCAATCCCTACCTCGACGGACTTGATCCGAAGGCAAAGTCTCTCCGCACGGGTCGCTCCTCCCTGCGGATCGAGCGTGGCGGGGGTCGAGGCACACCGCCTCCCCCCGTCCACGACACCACCCCCCGCGCCGGTCCCGGCGGCGTCTCCGCCGTGCAACCCAGCGCTTCGCCCGTTCAGGGCGGGGTTCTTGGTGGACTTGGTCTCAAGATTTTGCGTCGGGCGCAGTAAGGACTTCGCCCCTTGGCACAGAAGCAGGGTGACCTCACCCCCCGGGCGAAGCAGCGCTACTCGCAGCTTTCCAACGCCCGCACGACGCCCCTCGACCGCGCTCGGAAGAACTCTTCGCTTACCATCCCGGGCCTTGTGCCGGAGAACGGGCAGGACGCCGGCACGGCCTTCGAGCAACCCTACCAGTCCCTCGGTTCGCGCTGCGTGAACAACCTCGCCGCCTGGATGCTGGTCACGCTGTTCCCCCCGGATCAGCATATGGCCCGCCTATCCGTTCATGAGGACACCGCCGCCGAGCTTGGCGAAGGCCTCGCGAAGGTGACGGAGGGCCTCAACCGGATCAGCAGCAAGGCGCACCTCCTCATCGAAACTGCGGCAATGCGTCCGGTCTTCATGGAGACCGCCCGGCACCTGATCGTCGCTGGTAACGCCCTGCTCCACTTCCCGATCGAAGGCACCTCGCCGCGCATGTGGCGGCTGGATCAGTACGTGGTCCTCCGCGACCACCAGAACCGCCTGATCGAGGCTGTGATCCACGAGAAGGTCTACCCCGCCGCGCTGTCGGAGGAGGTTCGCGCCGCCGTTGGGATCGAGATGAAGTCCGACGAGGACGCCCGCAAGCTGGTCGACATCTACACCCACGTCGAGCGCGTGGAGGACAAGCTCCGCCACTATCAGGAGATCGAGGGCAAGCTGGTCCCGGACTCGGTCGGCGAAGCCCCGGCGGATAGCGCCGGCTGGCTGGCCCTCCGGTGGCAAGCGGTCCCCGGCAGCGACTACGGCCGCGCCCACGTCAGCGAATACATCGGCGACCTCATGTCCCTTGAGGACCTCTCGAAGGCGATCATTCAGTTCGCTGCGGTGGCCTCGCGGATCATCCACATCGTCGACCCGAACTCGATGCTCGACGTCGAGGAGCTGGCGTCCGCCGAGAGCGGCGACTTCGTCACCGGCTACGCCGACAAGGTCCAGACGCTCCAGTTGGAGAAGTCACAGGATTACGCGATTGCCTCGCAGGTCGCCGAGCGGATCGAGCTGCGCCTCGCACACGCCTTCATGCTCCAGTCGGGCACCGTCCGGGACGCCGAGCGCGTCACCGCCGAGGAAATCCGCGCGATGGCGCAGGAGTTGGAGAACGTGCTGGGCGGGGTCTACACGGTCCTGTCGGCCGAGTTCCAGCTCCCGCTGATCCGGCGCCTGATCTACATCCTCCAGCGCAAGCAAGAGGCGCCCGACCTTCCGCCCGACGTGCAGCCCACGATCGTCACCGGGTTCGAGGCCCTCGGCCGCAATCACGCCGCGAACAAGCTCCGCCGGTGGATGGACGACATGGTCGCTATCTACGGCCCAGAGATCGTCGGCAAGATCACCGACCCAACCGAGGTCGGAATGCGGTTCGCGTCGAGCTACGGGATCGAGGACGTGTCCTCGCTCATCAAGCCGCAAGAGATGCAGGCCGAGGAAGACCAGGCCGCGCTCGCCAACCAAGCCGCGCTCGCCGCCGCCCCGCAACTCGCGAAGGGCGCCGTCGATGCCATGAACGCCCCCGCCGGAGACCTTCCGGCCACCATCCCAGGAGCCTGATAGATGGCCAAGAACACCCCGGCGGTCTCCGCCGAAACCCCCGAAGTCGAACAGCCGGCCACCGGCCTGATCGTCGAGACCTCGTTCGTGGTCGAAGACAACACCGCCGCCGAGGCCCCGCCGGAGCGTCCGGTCGAGGTCGAGGAGACCGAGTTGACGACGGGGTTCGTGCTGGAGACGTATCGCTAAGGCGATGACGGACACCACCAACACCCCGACGGAGGAACCGCAGGGTCTTTCGGAGGCCGAGCAGCGTTCGGTCGAGATCGGCCAGCGCGGCATCTCCGACGCCCCTGACGTCCTAGCGCCTCCGCAGAACGGCCCGCAGCGCCCCGATTGGTGCCCCGAGCAGTTCTGGAAGGACGGCCAAGTCGACAACGAGGGCCTGGCCAAGAGCTACGGCTCACTCCGCGCCAAGATGGATGGCGGCCAGCAGCCCGACTCTGGCGCGCCGCAGCAGCAGCAGCAGCCGGCGGATGCCGCGAAGGCCACCGGCGAAGGCGGCAAGATCGAGAAGCCGAAGGCTGACGAAGCCCAGCCGCACGCTGCGCTGCATACGGCGATGGAAGCGGCTCGCGTTGAGTTCGCGACCAACAAGGCCGTGTCGGACGAGACGGTTGCCTCGCTGGAGGCCGCAGGTATCCCGAAGGAAATCTTCGACGTCTACCTCGCGGGCGTTCAGGCGCTCTCGCAGCAGCAGACGGCGCAGATGTTCGAGTATGTGGGTGGCGAGGCCACCTACAACGAGATGACCGCATGGGCCGCGCAGAACCTCTCGGACGCCGAGATCGAAGCCTTCAACACGGCGATCGATAACCCGCAGCTCCGCGAGACTGCGGTTAAGGGCCTCTACGCCCGGTTCGGCGCCAAGCGCCCGGCCGAGGGTAAGCTCGTGACTCCCAACGACGGCGGCGCAACGAGCGGTGACGTCTACAACACCCGCGAGGAGCTGATCCGCGATCAGCGCGATCCGCGCTACCAGACCGACGCGACGTTCCGGCAGGGCGTCATGGACAAGCTCAAGCGCTCGCAGCGCAGCGGCTTCACGGTCGTCGCCCGCTCCCCGCTTTCGTAACCAGCCGGCCCCCTGACGAGGGGGTCTGCACTCCCGGCGCCGCCGGTGCGGCGCCCGGCTACCGACCTTCCAAGAGACAACCCATCCCGAACGAGGCCCCCGCGGGGACAACCTCGGAGATCGGCGGGCCTTGAGGTGGCGGACAACACCCCAACCACCAACCTCAATCCCCACAAGGAAAAATGGCAGACTCCACCCCCAACCGGCCCGGTCAGGACCAGGGCACCGGCGACGCGCGTGCGCTCATGCTGGACCTGTTCGGCGGCGAGATCATCTCGGCGTTCGAGACCGCGACCGTTCTGCGCGACAAGCACCAGACCAAGACCCTCTCGAAGGGTAAGTCGTTCAAGTTCCCGGCCATCTGGCGCGCGGGCGGCGGCTACCACACCCCCGGCGTCGAGCTGACCGGCCGCCAGATCAAGCACACCGAGATCACGGTGGACCCGGACGACGCGCTGGTGTCGGACGTGTTCGTCGCGGATATCGACGAGCTGCTCAACCACTTCGACGTGCGCGCGCCGTACACGAAGGAAATGGGTGAGTTCCTGGCCCGCCACTACGACACCAACGTCCTCCGCACGATCCTCAAGGCAGCCCGCAGCGGCGCCCTGTTCACCGGCGATAGCGGCGGCGGCGCGGTCGTGAACGCCTCGCTGGCGACCGACGGCTCGGCCCTGATCGACGCGGTCTCGGCCGCGAAGGAAGCCATGGACGGCAAGGACGTTCCCGTGAACGCGCAGAGCGTCCACGCGATGTTCAAGCCGGCACAGTGGTATCTGATGGCCCGCACGGACAAGAACCTGAACCGCGACACCAACGGCGGCGGCGCGAGCATCCGCTCGATGACGCTGACCACGATCGACGAGATCGCGGTCCACAAGTCGAACCTCGCCAACGAAGTGTTCGGTCAGGACAACACCGCCGGCGACTACATCGACGCCGAGAGCGAGAAGTTCATCCCGAGCTATTACCGTGCGAAGTTCGGCACGACCGTCGGCGCCGTCTGGACCCCGATGGCCGCCTGCTCGGCGATCGTCCGCGACGTCGGCTTCGACATCGAGCCGCAGCCGCGCAAGCTCGGCACACTGCTCATCGCGAGCCTCATCACCGGCACCCGCACGCTTCGCTCGAAGTGCGCGGTCGAGCTGCGCACGGGCGCGATCCCGGCGTGATCTGAAAGGGGGAGTCTTCCGTAACTGGAGGCTCCCCTATTTTTTCCTTCGCTCTCCCGGAGCTTCACCCATGCCCATGATTGCGCCGCTGACGGAACTTGAAGCCGTCAACAGCATCCTCCTGTCCATCGGTCAGGCCCCGGTTAACACCCTCTCCGTCTCGGGCCTCACGGATGCCTCCGTGGCCCGCACGAAGCTCACGGAAGTCACCCGCCGGGTTCTTACCCGCGGATTCGCATTCAATCAGGACGACGACTGGCCGCTCGCACCGGACGCTGACGGCGTCGTGCTGATCCCCGCCGGTGTCCTCAAGGTCCGCCCGAACGATCAGGCGCTCGCCGTCCAACGCAGCCACCCGGTCAAAGGGCGGGCGCTGTGGAACCGGCAGGAGCGATCTTGGTCGTTCTCGGAGGCCGTGCCTTGCCGGATCACCTGGGGCTTCCCCTTCGAGGAACTCCCGGAGACCGCCCGCTGCTACATCGCGACGGTCGCCGGTCGCCAGTTCCAAGCCCGCGTCGTCGGGTCGCAAATCCTCGATCGCTTCCTTGAGGAGGACGTCGCTTCGGCGTGGGTCCTGCTGGAGCGCGAGGAGCGCGCCGCGCGCGGCACCAACCTCTTCCGCAACAACGCCACCCTCGCCGGGTTCGGCTCCCGGAGCTTCTAACGCATGAGCCTCCGTTCGAGGGTTCTGCCCTCGCTCATCAATGGCATCTCGCGTCAGCCCCCGATCCTCCGCTCCCTCGATCAGAACGAGGACGAACTCAACACCTGGGTCCGTCTTATCGACGGCGTCGGCCGCCGGCCGCCTACGGAGTTCATTGCGGAGATCGCAGACGGCCCGCTCGACGACGCCTTCGTCCACCACATCAACCGGGACACCTCGGAGCGCTATCTGGTCATCGTCAAGGATGGCGAGATCAGCGTATGGGACCACGAGACGGGCACCCCCTGCACCGTCAACGCCCCCGGCGGCCTCGAATACATCGCCGGCGATCCCGCGAACCTCCGAGCCTTCACCGCGGCGGACTATACGTTCATCGTCAACACCTCGAAGGTGTGCGCGATGGCGCCCGCAGGGGCGGACGAGGAGGAGCCGCCGGAATATTACCGGATGCCCTCATCGCGCCCGCAGGCCACCAACGGCATCCTGGCGGACATGCCACCGGACGACGGCTACTACACCGGCGGCGAGTATCAATACCCGCCCAACCCGACCCTCGGCACACTGACGGGGGAAGTTGCGTCGATCGAGAAGCTACCCGAAGAAGCGGCCGAGGGTGCCCTCTACAAGGTGTCCGGCGCGTCCAGCTCCGCCCCCATCGCGTCCTTCTACGTGGTTCGGCGCGGCGCGGTGTGGGACGAGACTGTCGGCCCCGGCCTCACGAACTCCCTCGACGCCCTTACGATGCCTCACGCGCTCGTGCGGGAGGCCGACGGGACCTTCTCGTTTGCACCATTCTCATGGGCGCCCCGCCGCGTCGGCGACGATGCGACCAATCCCCGGCCCACCTTCGTCGGCCGCACGATCAACGGCCTGTTCTTCTATCAGAACCGCCTTGGGTTCCTGTCGGACGAGAACGTCGTGTTCTCGGTCGCGGGTGACTTCGGTAACTTCTGGCGCTCGACGGTCCTCGACTATCTCGACGGTGACGTGATCGACGTCGCTGCGTCCTCGACGGGCGCGGACGGCAAGGTCTCGATCCTCCGCAACGTGGTTGCCTTCTCCGACGGCCTGCTGGCCACCTCGGATCAGACGCAGTTCTCCCTCACAAACGGCGAGGACGGCCTGACGGCTTCCTCGGTCGCCGTGCGCGCCGTCACCCACTACGAGGTCAACAACCGCGTTCGACCTGCCGTCCTCGGCACGGAGGTCTACTTCCTGTCCGACGGCGCCGGAGGCACCTCGGCATGGGAATACACGCGGCCGCAGACGGCGGACGCTACGAGCGCCGCGGAGATCACCGCGCACGTCAAAGGGCTGGTCCCGGCCGGCGTGCGGACAATGTCGTCTGCCCCGGACTTGAACGCGCTGTTCCTCGGCCTCGGCGACGAGCGCCTGTTCGTCTACCAGCTCTATTGGGACGGGAACGAGAAGGCGATGTCGAGCTGGCGGCGGTGGACGCTGCCCGGTGACGTCCTCGCGACCTCCTACATCGACGGACGGCTCTACTGCCTGGTCGAGCGGGATGCCAAGGTTTCACTCCAGCGGATCGACCTTCGACTCCTCGCGAAGCCCCCACAGCAACCCTACCCGGTCCATCTGGATCGGCTGGTGACGCTTGAGGGCGTCTATGACGCGGAATCCGGCCGCACGACCTTCGAGCTGCCCTACTCGGCTGACACTGACCGCGTGCTGATCGTGCGCGGCGAGGAACACCCCACGGCTCCCGGCGGGCGCATCAACCCGGACCTCTACGAGTGGACGGGCAGCGACACGGTCTCCGTCCCCGGCGACGAGTCGGTGTCCACCTGCTGCCTCGGCGAGCGCTTCCGGTCGCATATCGTGTTCTCCCGACAATATCCGGTGAACTATCAGAACCAGCCGCTCGCCACGGGGCGGCTCCAGCTGCGCACCTTCACGGTCAACTACGCGCTCACCGGGTCCTTCGTGGCCGAGGTGAAGCCCTACGGTGATCTCGGGGAAGACTCGCCTTCCCAGCAGAACATCGTCAAGCGCGCGCAGTTCACCGGTCGAACCCTTGGCGACAGCGGAAACCGCCTGAACCAGCCTGCCAACGCCACCGCCAGCTACACCTTCACGGTCTACGGCGATGCGTCGAAGGCGCAGGTTTCGGTCTGGACTGACGATCATGGCCCGGCCACCTTCGTCTCGGCGGAGTGGGAGGGCTTCTACTTCTCGCGGGCGCATGGATGATCGACGTTGTCGACCTGCGCACGGCCTGTCCGGCGGTGTGGATCGAACACCTTGCCGCTAACATGCGGAAGCAGGACCTTGACGAGATCGCTGCGTCTTCGGACCTCGCGCCTCTCGATGCCCTCACAGCCTCCCTAGGAGCATCCTCGCACGCCTACGCGGTCATCGGCCGCGGCGGCGATCCAGTCGCGATGTTCGGCGCCGCTCCCCATCCCCTTCCGGGGGTGGGCGTGGTGTGGATGCTGGGGACCGACGGTATCACGCGGGAAGCCTATGGGATCGCCCGCCGAACCCGACGCTACTTCGACGAGCTGAACGCTTCCTACTGGATGCTTTGGAACTTCATCGACGACCGCAACACGGTCTCGATGCGATGGCTCCGCTGGGGAGGGTTCCGCCTCCTTGCATCCCACCCCGAACACGGCCCCCAGCGCCGCCCCTTCCACACCTTCGCGAGGATCAACCATGTGTGACCCTGTTACGGCGGCGATCGTCACGACGACCATCGCGGTCGCCAGCGCGGGCGCGCAGTCCATCGCGGCGATCAACACGGCCAAGGCGCAAACCAAGGCCATCAACGAGCAGCGCGCGGCTGTGCGCGAAGAGAACCGGCAGGCCGCTTCGGCGGAGCTGTTCGACCAGATGCGCGGCGCGCGCCGCGAGCAGTCTCGCATCCGTGCTGCTGCTGGCGAGGCAGGGCTGTCGCTGGAGTCGGGGTCCGTCGAGGGCCTGCTCATGGATAGCGCCATGCAGATGGAGCTGGCAAGGGATCGAACCCTCGCCAACATGGAGAGCCGGCACCGCGCCAACGAGGCGGAGGCCAGCTCGATGCTCTCCCGCATCCAGCAACCCACGGCGCTCGGGGTGGGCCTGAACCTGGCCACCGCTGCGGCGGGCGGCTGGTCCGACATCCAAGGCGCGAAGATCAAGGTGAAGAATGGCTGATCTGTCCCGCACGCGGGCGCGTGAAACTCGGCAGGACCGCCCTGTCGATCGCCGAGAGGGCATCATCCCGTCCCGGCGGAACACCGAAGCGCCCCAGCGGCAGGTCAACGCGGACATGCGGTCGGCGCAGCGCGGCGATGTCGGCGGCGCGGAGCAGCTCCGGCGTATCTTCGGCGGAGCCGAGGACGCGGCGTCGAGCTTCAAGGCATATGCCGACCAGCGCTTCCAAGAGGAGTCCAACGCGAACACCGCGCAGGGCGCGATCGACGAGGCCGCCGGCAAGGTGGACGAGGCCAAGATGGCCAAGAGCGCGGCCTATCGTAGCTCTGTCACCGACGGTCGCACAAAGTCCTCCTGGTATAAGCATCTCCGCGACATCGACGAAGGCGCACGCGCCATCATCGAGAAGCAAACCAGCGCCGATCCCGCCGAGCGGGAGGCCGAGCTGGACGCCTACTTCGACCAGCAGTTCCGCGGCTACGCCCTCAACGAGGACGGCACCGTCAAGGACTTCGGGTCCCCCGAGACAACCCGCTGGCTCGCCGGCGAAATCCAGCGGAACCGCGCAACGATGCGCGACGGCGCCATGGCGGCCGTCGAGAAGCGCATGAACGAGGAAGCGATCGACAACTCGGTTGCCACCATCCAGTCCCGCATCCGTGCCGGGCTGTCGGTGGACGTCGAGGAGGCGATGGCCATGCTCCCGCCCACGGCAGACCGAAAGGCCGCCAAAGAGGCACTCGTGGCCGGCGTGATGGAGATCGCGGCGGAGACCGAGGAGAGTGATCCGGCACGCGCCGAGGCTATTGTCCGGGGACTGCTGAACGCCCCCCGTGGACCCTCGGCGGCCGCTCTGGAGGACGAAGGGACAATCGCGGAGGTCGCTATCCCGGCGTCCGTCGTGGCCCCCGCGGTTCCCCTGTTCGAGGGCTTTGCCTCCGCCCGCGTCAGCTCCGGCATGGGCGCCAAGCGCGCCTCCGGCGCGCACAACGGCGAAGACTTCCCGATGGCCGTCGGCACGCAGCTACGCGCCCCGATGGACGCCACGGTCGAGAAGGTCTGGACGAATGAGCGCGGGGGCCGGCAGGTTCTCCTGCGGCTCGCCAACGGCGACACCCTCGGGGTCGCCCACCTGTCCGTCCAGAGCGTATCGCAGGGCGACAAGATCACCGCCGGGACCGTCTTCGGTCTCTCCGGCAACACCGGCCGCAGCTCCGGCCCTCACGCCCACGTCACCGTCCGCAAGGGCGGTAAGACCGCCGTGGCGGCGTCGGAGTATCTCGGGAGCCTCCAGCAGGCCACCAGCGAGGGCGCTCCGATGGCCCCGAAGGTGCCTGGTGAAGGTGAGTTCGGTGTGGACACGGCCGGCCTTGAGGTCGGCGGCGCATACGCGCTGAACCGTTCCGAGCGTCTCCGCGTCCGCGAATACCTCAACGGGATGCAGACTCGCATCAAGTCCCGTGAGGAGCGCAAGAAGGCCGAGGCGCAGGACGAGGCGGCGGGCGGGTTGCTCGATCGCATCAACGGCATCGGCGCCTATCCGACCAAGAAGGAAATCCTCGACGCCCGGCGGAACGATCAGATCGACGCCTCGCAGGCGGCGAGCCTGCTTGGCCAGATCGAGGCTGACGAGAACCGCGCGCTTGCGCAGGAGGATCGGCGGCTCGCCGCGATCGATCGCGCAGAACGCCGCGAGGAGAAGAACGCCGCGACCCGCGCGCAGCGCTTGGTCGAGAAGTTCATGGGTCCGGTCTACGGCGGGAACCTCTCCGTTCCTGACGCCTCGCGCCGGCTGCTCGAACTCGCCCCCACCATCTCGGACCCCGACGTCCGACGGTCGGTGGTTGGCACCGTGCGGGCTGAACTCGGAGCGATCGTCGACGTGCGCCAGCAGACGCCGGCCTATATCGACACGCAGGAACGCCTTGACCGCATGGAAGCAGGCATGATCGCGCAGCTACCGGCGCAACTCTCGGGCAGCCGCGGCCCCTTCCCTGGCGGCCGCAAGCGGGCCGAGCAGCTCATCAAGAACTACGTCAACCAGCAGCGGACGCGCCTCGGGCGCGCAGCGATGGGCGACGGAGACCTAAACGCCATGTCCAAGTCCGTCGATGCCGACGCGAAGGCTTGGCTGGGTCAGCAGTTCGGCGGCTACATCCGCCGCTAATCCCAAAGGAACCCTATGCCGCAGCAAGTCGAGGAGATTGACTGGTTCGAGCAGGCCGCAGCGCCCTCCACGCCCCAACGGGAAACTCGTCAACGTCCCCAAAGCCCCCGTCGGGAGTCCTCGCGCCTCGAAATCGTCGCTGACGCAATCGACAAGACGGGGATGTTCGGGCCGGTGTGGTCCGTCGCGAACAAGCTCGGCATCGCCGACGAAGCCGCGGCGTTCGCCTCCGGTGCCGCCGACACGGTCACGCTGGGGTTCCTCGACGAAGCGGCAGCGGGCATTCAATACCTGACGGGCCGGGCGCCCTCCTACTCGGAATCGCTCCGGCGCAACCGCGAGGCCGTGAAGGTGATCGAGGAGGAGTCGCCCGGCGCGTTCATGGTCGGCCAGCTCGCCGGCGGCCTCGTGCCTGTCCTGGGGCAGGTGGGCCGCGGCGTGAGCCTCGGCTCAATCGCCCGCGGAGGTGCCGCCTACGGCGGAGTCTACGGCATCGGCGCGGCCGACGAGGACACCCTTGAAGGTCGTGTCGGCGGCGGCGTTGAGGGCGCACTTTACGGCGCGGCCGGGGGCCTGTTCATCGGCGGGGTCCTCATGCCCCTCGCGGTGGCAGGCGGGCGCCGCCTCGGCGTCCTGTTCAAGCACGGCAAGCCCAATAAGCTCGCCCCCGAGGTCCCCTTCGATACCCCCTCGATCCGCCCAACGTCAGCGTCCGGGGAACTCGCAGATGATGCAGCTCGCCTCGCGCAGGCCGCAGACGGTCCCGCCGAAGGTGCCCTCCTGTCCCTTCGAGAACTCCTCGGGGACCCCGACGCGGCGCGCGCGGCGCTCCGCAAGCGGCTTGGCGCGATGAGCGCGGAGCAGGCGCAGGGCGTATTCGCCCGCCTGTCTAAGGCGGAAGCCGACGGCACGCTGGTCGACGACCCACACTTCCGCTCTCTGCTGGGGATCGACCTTGGCGACGAGAGCGTAACCCCCGAGACGGTCTTCACGGCAATCGAGCTGTTGGAGGAAGCGTCCGAGGAGATCGCGAAGAAGGCCGGCCTCGGCAAGGTCTCCTTCGCCTCGCAGGACGCGCAGTTCCGCGAGCAGCTCAAGCGCGGGGTCACGATGGGCGATCTGGAGGATGCCCTCCAGAAGGCACAGAAGGGGTTCATCGACGGCCGCATGGCCACCCATGCGCAGCTCTTGGCGGGCGTTCAGCTCGTCCGTGCGCGCACCGATCTGCTCCCGAAGGTCCTCGCTGGTGAGACCGGCGCACGCGAACAGCTCGCCGACGTCATCACCAAGTCAGCGCACATGCTGACGCTCGCGAACGGCATCAAGTCCGCCTTCGGTCGCAACCTCGGCTCGCTGGCGAACCGCCCATCAAAGCTCATGGCCGAGGACATTGCGGACGACGTGATGTCGCTCGACAGCATCGAGGCGATCCGCAAGCGGGTCGATGACTCGTTGAAGGAGCTTGGCGACAAGGAGCTTGGCGATCTGCTGGCCCGGCTACGCACCCTCGACGATGCCGCGGAAGTGGTGGACGTCCTGGTCGATGCGCAGGCGGCAAAGCAGTTCAGCACCTACCGCAAGGCCATGAACAGCGTGACGACGTTCTTGCGCTCCAACGCGCTGACGCCTGCCACGGCTCTGTTCAACACCATCTCGTTCATCGGCCACGACTTCTTCCGCCACGTTGCGGCGAGCCGCTGGGCCTCCCACCGACTCCGTCAAGCGGGCAAGCTGCCCGAGGCGATGGCGCTCGATCTGGAGCGCAAGATCGTCAACGGGGTCTACTGGAACGCGCACCGTCGAGGTCTCTCGGCACTCCTGTCGCGGGCCAAGTGGGAGTTTTGGGGCGACGTCGAAAGTGTCGCGCGGGTTGGTTGGGGGACCGGGAAGGTCTCCGATGTCGCCGCGGGGCAGCGCGCCGCAATGCTCGCCGACGGCTATTCGCCGCCCAAGCTCCGCGAGGACAAGACAGGCCCCCGCCTGACGTCGGCAGAGGTCGAAGGTGGTGGCGGGTTCGGCAACATCGTCTACCACCTGGAGAAGGCCAAGGCGGTCACGCTCAACACCATCGACGCCGCCGGCACGGCATCCGTTCGGATGTTCACCGGCGCGATCGACGATTGGGGCCGCGAGTTCGTCCGGGTCAAGCAAACGCTCGCCGAGAGCGCGCGCTTCGCGATCCGCGAGGGCATCGATGCCGGCATGATCGGCGACGACCTGCTGGAATACGCAAAGCACCGCGCGAAGGAGCTGGCGGAGCTTCCCAACTCGAACATCCTCGACCGCGTGGAGGCCGCCCTGCTCAAGGGAGAGGACCTCGACGATGAGATGCAATTCTTGGTCGCGCGAGAGCGGGCCGTCGAGAAGGAGGCCGACGCAATCCTGTTCATGGACGGGCCGCAGACGGTCGCCGGCCGGGCTTCGGCCACAGCCGCGCGCGGTCTCGATCGCGTGGCAGGTCTCGGTCAGGTCGAGGGTGTCCTCCTCCCCTACATCAACACCCCGATCCGCATCTTCGAGCGCGGTCTGGTCTCCTATACCCCGTGGGGCGGCAAGGCGGACGAAATCCGCCGCGTGCTGCAAGCAGGTGGACCCGAAGCGGAACTCGCGAAGGCCCGGATGGAGATCGGCGGGATGATGATCGGCGCCGGCATGGTCCTCGGGCTATCCGGTGGGCTGGTCGTCACGAACGGCTCTTGGAACGGCTCGGCCTCGCTGGAGGCTGGCCCTCCGAACCGCGTGCAGCTCCCCGACGGCTCCTACATGGAGATCGGCCGGCTCGATCCGTTCGCCCTCACGCTCACCATCGGCGGCTTCTTGGGCCAGGCGCTCCGCGCCGGGTTCAAGGACGGCACCGAATACGACGCAGCGCAGGGCTTCCACACGGCGCTCCAGATCGGAATGCTGGCGATCCAAGACGGCCTGCTGGAGAAGTCCTATCTCTCCGGGGTCAAGGACTTCGTCGACGTGGCATTCCAGCGGGACGGCGGCCGGGTGGTCGATGGGCTGAACAGGCTCGCCGTCGGTGCCCTAACGCGAGCGATCCCGGTCTCTGGCACCTCGCGCCAGATCAACGACACGATCAGCGGGCAATCGCCCGAGGTCATTGGGTGGATGGACAACATGCTCCGGGCGATCCCCGGCGCAGGTCTGTACCTGGCTCCCCGGCGAGACCCCCTCGGAGACGCCGTCGAGGCACGCACGATGGGCGTGGCGATCGGCAACGAGAACACCAACAACGGCGCCCCGATCAGCGACGTGAAGCGTCAGCTCCGCGCGCTCGATATCGACATCACCAACCTCAAGAAGGCGGACCCATCCGGGTTCGATCTGACGAGTGAGGAGCTGTCCGAGCTGCGGCGGCTCCGCGCCAAGGAAGCGGTCAACGACGATGGCGAGACGATGGAGATGGCGCTGGCGAACCTGTTCGCTGACCCGTGGTTCCAGTCGTTGCCGTCGAAGGACCAGAAGCAGGACGCCGTCGTCGAAGTCATGGGCCAGTTCAACGAACCGGCGCGTGAGCTGATGGAGTCCCGCGACCTCACCTACCTGTCCAACCGGACAGCCTACAAATCCCTGCAAGACTACATCGAGGCCGGCGCGGATCGCTCGCAGGCCCGCGACATGGTCCGGCAGGAAATCGAAGCGACTGGCCTCCCCGAGGCTGACCGGCTGTAGCGCCCCTGTCCTGTGGGATGGAGGCGCTCGCCCCTCCCCCAAAGGACACAATGGCAACCCAAGTAACCTACGTGGGTGACGGCTCGACCGTCACCTTCGCGATCCCGTTTGTCTACGAGGCGGGGGACATTGACCTCCACGTCGCCGTCGATGGTGTGGAGACGGAATTCACTCTCGACAACCCCGCGACAGCCCGCATCACCCCAGCGCCCGCCATCGGCGCGGCCGTCCGCATCTTCCGCAAGACCCCCTTCACGAGCCGCGACGTGGTCTTCGAGAACTCCGCGGTTCTGTCCGACGAGGACCTCAACCGCGCCGATGAGCAAATCTTCCGGCGCGTCGAGGAGGTCTCCGACGATGTCGAGGATACCAAGCAGCGCGCCGTCATGGCCCCGGAGGGACAAGAGGGCTTCACCTTGGGAGGCGTTGAGGCCGGGCAGGTCCTTGGTCTCGTCGACGGTAAGCTCGTCGGGGTCCCCAACAATGCCGGCGAGTTCATCGAGGACGCCACCGCCGCCCTGCAAGCGCTCCAGACGCTTCGCGACGAGGCGGAGGGTATCGCGGACGACGTGGCCGAAGCCGGAGCCGCCGTCGCCGCCGATCGCGCGGCCGTCGAGGCGGCGCGGGCGACAATCGAGGACGACGTCAACACGGTGCAGGGCGTTGCCATCACTCGGCAGTTCTACCCTGGCGCGCGGGGGGATGTCCCGCAGGGCCTCACCGGGGCCACCATCGGCGCTGCCGGCAGCGGGGGAGCGGATGGCAGCTATGCGGTCCCGCTCTCGGGCGGCAACCTCTCGGTCGACGCCTATGTTCGCGTGATCGTCGCCGGCGGCGCAGTAGCAGCGGTGGGCGTGGCCGCCCCCGGCCTCTACCTCGGCGACTCGCTCACCATCGGCACGGTCGACCTCTCGTCGATCGCCGGGCTGACCGGCGCGACCGTCAACGCCATTGGCGGCTATCTCGTCGCATCCGGCGAGTTCTACTACACGGACCACGCAAGCGACGACGAGCAGGTTGCCCGGTTCCAGAACCAGGCGAACGTTGCCGTGGAAGTCACCCCGTCGGTGTCCTTCCTCAAAATCGCGCTTGCCCGGAGCTACGCCGAGGCGGCACAGGCTGTCTACGACGAGTTCCAAAGCAGCCTCACGCGCGGCTTCAATGCGCTGGCAGAGCGCGTCGAGCCACTCGACAATGGCGCATGGCCGGATACCTCGTTCGGCGCGGCCCGTATGTTGTCCCCCGGCGCGTTCGACTGCGGGGGCGCTGACAGCGATATCGAACCCGGTGCGCTGATTTCTGGATGGGACGTCCGCCTACAGCTTCTTTCCGGGGCCTCTAAGCTCACCATCACGCTCCTGCGGTGCGCCCTGTCGTCGCCCTATATCAACGACCGACCTACGGCTGACGCTGGCTGGGAGGAGGTCATCCCCCCGTTCGATCTCACTGTGGCGTCTCTTGGCCTTACCGCCGGGCTTCCCGCCGGTCAGTGGGAGAACGCTCGCCTAGTGTTCCCGGAGGAGCCGGCGGCGGAGGACGGCTACGCCTACGTTCCCGTAATTGACGTCAAGGACGGCTCTAACGCCTCCATGAACTTCGGACGAGGAACGGTGGTAATTGCGTCCGGCAGCTACTCCGGGGCAGGCCGCAAGCAGGGCTGGGCGAAGCTGTTCGGAACTGACTGGAACGGACTCGGAGGCGCCCCGGACCATGCCTTCTATTCCCGCGTGCTGCAACGTCAGGTCGTCGATCCGGCTGCCTTGGAGGAGCGCATTGAGGTTCTCGAAGAGGCCATCGGAAGCGGCGCCGACCCCGCGTTGGCCGTCGACTTCCTGTGGCCAGACGAGTTCTGCGCCACGGAGGGCCGCCCGCTGTCGCTGTTCCTGGCGAACTCCGCGTCCAAGCGCATCGATCGCGACTCCGTCGTGTTCTCCCTCGGTAGCCTTGCGCACCCCCCGAAGCACTCGCTGCTCCGCGAGGGTGCGGGGATGCTGGAGATCGACACCGATCGCGTCGGCTCGACGATCCAGTTTCTCGCCCGCAAGCGGGGCGAGAAGAACACCCGCTACGTCAAGACGATGCCGGCGACGATTGTGCCGTGGGTCAGCGCCGCAGCGCCGCGCATCCTCATCATAGGAGATAGTCTTGGCCAGCAAGTGATCGCCGGCGCTCTCGCGCAGAACCTCGAAGCACGGGGGGCGTCCCCTCAATTCATCGGGACCATCCTGACGAGCGACTGGAACAACGCGGGGGGAAACGGGAACGGCGGTGCCAATGAGGTGCATCAGGCCGAGGCGCGGGGCGGCAAAGCCCTAGCCGACTTCACACACCAACGGGTCTACGACCCCGGGGTAAACTCGACGATGCGGCCAGTGGCCGAGGGTGGCGAAGCGGCCTACCTCGCCCTCACGGCGGCGCAGATCGTCGAGAAGATGAGCTACAATCCGTTCCTAAAGGCCTCGGCTGGGGCGGACAGCTTCAATGGGTATCGTTTCGACCTTGGGTTCTACCTGACGCGCTTCGGCTTCCCCTCCCCGACTCACATCATCCTCTCGCTCGGCACCAACGACCTCTTTCAGGGTCTCATGGGCGGCTATACGACGGGCCTCACGGCACTGTTGAACCGCATCCGGGCATACTCGGCGGACATCGAGATCATCCTGTATCACGATGCCTGGGGCCTCGGCCCGCAGTTCGAGCATCTGAAAGAGGGTCACTACGACATGCAGGTCGCCGCGGCGAACCTGATCCGGGACCGCGGGGACAGCAAAATCCACTGGCTTCCGGTCGGGCTGTTCATGTCGGAACAGATGGGTTGGAAGCTCACGGTAAGCGGCACTGACACCGACACCGGCCTCGCTACGGCAGGAATCAACATCGGCGAAGCCGGCGAGGTCCACCCGGCCTTCGCGAACGCCACCGACGCCGAATACGGCGTGAACGTCGCGATGGCAGCGGAAGCGCTGGCGTCGATGGTGGTCGCGACCACCTGACCAATCGAGGGGGATGCGCAGCCTGCGTCCCCCTCCACCTCCTACAGGACACCTTCATGTTTCATCACGGACCCCCACAGTTCGTCTCCGACGTTCTTGGGTTCCTCGCCGGCCTCGTTCCCGGCATGATCGGCGCCGCGCTGGGCGTCATCTTCCAAGGCGCCTTGCCGTGGACCCAGCGCATTCTCCAGTTCGCCGTCGGTCTCGTCGTTAGCCACTACGCGGGCGGCGCCCTTCTCGCGCTGTTCCCTGACTGGCCGACCATCGTGCAGGACGCGGTCAAGCTCGGCATCGGCATGTCCGCCTTTGAGGGCGCAAAGCGCTTCCGGCTGGCCCTGATCGAGGTCGCCAGCCGCGCGCCGGGGGACCTTTGGGATCACCTCAAGGGCCTGTTCGGCAAGAAGCCGTGAGCCGCGCGTCTGCCGACCTGCTCGACCTACTCCACGGCCTCGCGGCCGAGAGTTTGGTGGACGAGCTGGTCCGGGCGCGCGCCGCTCGTGATGAGGATGGCAACCCCGTCCCGATCAATCCGCAGCTCATCGACAAGGCCCTCAAGTTCCTCAAGGACAACCAGATCACAGCGCCGGCGTCGAACAAGCCGATGAATAATCTGGCGGAGACGCTGGGGGCACTCGATATCGACGAAGCGGCCCAGGAGTTCCGGCCACATTGACGGCCGTCGAGCAGCTCCAAGGGAGCTTCCTCAAGTTCCTCTGGTATGTCTGGAAGCACGTTCTGCTCCTCCCGGAGCCGACGCGCGTCCAGTTAGATATTGCCCGATATCTTTCCAACGGGCCGCGACGGCGCTTCATCCAGGCGTTCCGCGGGGTCGGCAAGACCTTCATCACGGCGGCCTATGTCGTGTGGCGGCTGTGGAAGAACCCGGACCTCAAGGTCGCGATCGTCTCGGCCAACGAGAGTCTCGCGGTCGAGATCGCCGGGTTCATCAAGCAGCTCATCGACCACCCCGCCGGCGACGACCTGTGGGCTGACCTGCGATCCCGTCCGGGGCAGCGGCAGTCCACCCTCGCGTTCGACGTGGGCCTCGCGAAACCCGACAAGTCCCCGTCGGTCAAGGCGATGTCGATCGTCGGGCAGCTCACCGGCTCCCGCGCCGACCTGACCATCTCCGACGACGTCGAGGTCCCGAAGAACTCGGAGACCGAGACGATGCGCGAGAAGCTGTCGGCGAAGACGGCCGAGTATGCGGCTATCACCAAGCCGGAGGGCGAGATCGTCTACCTCGGAACGCCGCAGTCGGAGAACTCGATCTATCGCGGTCTTCCCGAGAAGGGCTACGACGTCCGCATCTGGCCCGCCCGGTATCCCTCGGTGGCCAAGTTGTCCGCCTACGGGGATCACCTGGCGCCCATGCTGCGCGTCGATCTGGATGCCGACCCGAGCCTGTCGAAGGCTGTCGGCAGCACGCTCGGGGGTGCCCCGACGGACCCCAAGCGCTTCCACGACCTCGACCTGGTCGAGCGCGAGAACGAATATCGGGCCGCCGGCTTCCTGCTCCAGTTCATGCTCGACACGAGCCTGTCGGACGCGGAGAAGTATCCTCTCAAGACGCGCGACCTCATCGTGCTGGACGTCGACCGCAAGGTCGGTCCCGCCCGGATCGTGTGGGGCACCGGCCCCGACCAGCTCATCCGCGATATCGAAAACGTCGGCTTCGACGGAGACCGCTTCTACCGCCCGCTGCACATCGCGCCGGAGTATCTGCCCTACGGCGGGTGTGCGATGCACATCGACCCCTCCGGCCGGGGGCGCGACCGGACCACCTACGTGGTCACTCGGTTCCTCGCCGGTTACATCTTCGTGACCCGCTGGGGCGGCTATCGGGACGGCTACGGCGACGTGACCCTCTCCGAGCTGGCGAAGGTCGCCAAGGAGGAGGAGGTCAACCTGATCGTCACCGAAGACAACTTCGGCGACGGCATGTTCGCCAAGCTCCTCGAACCCCACGTCAACCAGCAGCGCCCCTGCCGGATCGAAGGGTTCCACTCGAAGGGCCAGAAGGAGGTCCGCATCATCTCGGCCTTGGAGCCGGTGATGCGCCAGCACCGCCTGGTCATCGATCAGACCGTGATCCGCAGCGACCTCAAGCAGCCGGCGGCACACTCGGGCTGCTACCAGCTCACCCACATCTCCGAAGCACGCGGCTCGCTGCGGCATGACGATATGGTCGACGTCCTCTCCATGGGCGTCCGACATTGGGTCGAGTATCTCAACGCCGACGCAGCCAAGGCGGCCGAGGACCGCCGGCAGAGAGAGATGGAGGAGTTCATGCGCAAGCGCCTCCAATGGACCGTCGGTTCCTCCTTCGAGCGCAAGCCGTCCACCCTAAGCGCCCGCAGGGGCCGCGGGAGGCCCGTAGGACGTCGATAGCGCGTTCTGGCGGCTACCACCCGGATTGCCCGGAACGAGTCCTAAGGACCTTCTCCGGGCAATCTAGGGCTATCGCTTGCGCGCCGCCAGCCTCGTATCTAGCAGGCGCCTCGTGGCGATCTCCCGCAAGGTCCCTTCGACCCGGTCGGCCACGCTCTCGGCCATGGCATCCGTCCTGACCGGCTCCTGCTTCCTGATGTCGGCCTTCGCCGCATCCCTCTGCTCCCGGCAGAGCAACAGCGAGGCACTCACGAGGGAGCCGGCGGGTTCGTCGAGGACGGCATAGCGGTCCACCTCGCGGAGGACGCAGGTGCGCCACAGATCGATCGAGGATGGTTGCGGGGCGGCTTGGGTGAGGAGCAGGAGTGCCGTGAGCATGGGCCGACCCTGCCCCGCCGCGGACTCCGTCGTCAAGACCGTTGAGGGGGACCTGGAGGAGGTGTATCTCTCCTCCACCCCCACGGCACCGACGAGGCACCCATGGCCCCCCTGCTCGATCTACAGACCGCAGCCATCACCCTCCCCCTCGACACAGTGCTGGAGGTCCTCAAGGGGACCCGAGGCTTCCCTGTGTCCGAGGAGACCATGGCCCTGATGAAGGTGGAGGTCGGGAGTGTGATTTGCGGGATGGAGAGCCTGGAGGAGGAGGTAGCCGAGGGCATCCTCAAGGACACGTTTGGGGAGCTGTAGGAGGTACTTGAGGATACCTTAAGATACACCCCTATAGATATATCCTATATATCCATCCCTCCGAAGGTCAGGGGTAATTGGCACCCGTCGGTTTTGGTGCAATTTTTCGGAGCGGCAAACGCGCGAACGTCGATCGGCAACTCCCCCATAGGGGGCGCAATGCCGGGCAGAGCCTCGGCCGCTGGTCGATGCCTGCCTTTCCTACCGCGCGGCGCGCCCTGCCCCGGCACGATACCCCGGCACACTTGCCGCGCACCCGCGGAAATCCGCCAATCAAATCCCCTCTGCGGGACTATGCGGGCGAGCCAAGGGCGCCGGCGGGGTGCGGTGGGAGCCGATGGGCTTGCTGCGTGCGCTCTCGCTTCCTCTTTGCCCTGCTTTTTTCGCCGCGCCCCTCGACACACCAGCGACGCACCGACAGCGCACCAGCGAGACACCAGTAGGGCACCAGCAACGCCCCGACACCGCGCCGACAGCGCTCTATGGGAACATGCCCTAGAACGCCCTGCAACGGCCCCTACAGCGCACCTAGAGCAATCCGGCCCGATCTATGCCGGGCAGGCGGAAAGCCTCTGTAGCGAGTCCGTAGGGCATCGTAGGGCATCGTAGGGCATAATGGGGTTCCCGGCGGGGATTTGAGGGGCGTCGATAGCGCCCTGGCAGCGTGCCGAACGGCCCTGCCCTGCATTTTTTTCGCTGCTCAAACCCGCAGAAAACAGCCATTTCTGAATTTTTTTGTTCGGAATTGCATTTTTCCGCTTGCAATCAATTCCACTATCCATATTTTCAGGATCACCGCAGCGGCGAGACGCCAAGCGGGACGGTCAGCCGGGACCGGGGCGCAAGCCGAACGCCGCCCTAGCAGGAAAGCAGCTAGGGGATAGTCGCAGGGATAGTTCCACCATCCCTCCTATAGCTTAGGCTCCCACCGGGCCAAAAAGAAACCGGCGGCGCACCAGCCTCCACCCTTGCCAGAACGAGCGAGGGCGCGACGAGATCGCGGCGTGAGGTCAGAGGCTCCCTGTCCGGCGGACGTGAGGGGAGCATCGGGGCGGGATTAGGGACAGCGGGAGCCATGACTTCGGGCCGCTGGCATGACCCTCAATACGGGACAAGCGAGCCGATCGGGGGAGCCTCTGTCCTAAACGCTGGCACGGACTTCAACCGGGGGCCGTGCCAGCCGGGAGATACCAGCTCCCGAACAATCAACGTCACGATCCGCCCCCTAGTGCGAAGGGGAAACCGGCGGGGAGCATATGGCTCCCTGCCTGCTCGCTTGGGTCGCCCGGTGAGCCATGCACCTCCCGCTCCGCATGGCTCTCCCGGCAATCCTGCCGAACGCGAAAGGAAATCGCATGTCCAACCATTATGAAACCCGTCACGACGCCAACGGCGTCAGCTACATCGCCAAGCTCGCCGAAAGCGGGGCCGAGTGCCGGGAGATCGTGTTCGCCGATGGCGTTCGCATTCACTATGCCGAGTTCGAGACTCGCCTGATCGGCGATGCCAAGCGCGGCGATTACCTTGAGGCGATGGCTCGCACCATCATCCGCTGCCACCAGCGCGGTGCGCTGTGAACCGCCCCGCTGCCGCCAACCGCATCCATCCCGTCGAGTTCGCCCTGCTCGCTGCCGTCGTCGCTGTCTTTGGCGCCGTCGCGTGCATCATGCACTCGGCCTGATAGTTCCACCATCCCAAGCGAAAGGAAATCGTATGTCTTTCTTGCAGTTTATCCGGAAACAGCACCCGCTCTTGCTCGCGACCTGGCTGTGGGCAGTGATCGGCATGGCCGGCGAGGCCGCGTCAGGGTTCGCGGGTGTTCGCGGGCTTCTCGGATTGATTTTCTGACCAGCCCTTCCGCCTTCCAGAGCAAAGGAACCGCAATGCCCTACTTGATCGAACGCCGCCGCCTCTACGGCTCCGACGAAACCGCCCTAACCGAGATGCGTCGGGTCGCCACCATCCCCGCCGCGCGGCGCGCCGCCCACGAGATCGCTTATCGCTTCTTTGAGGCGGGCTCGCTGCTCGATCGCCCGATCGCGCACAACACGGTCGCGGCAATCCTGCGGTGGGACGGCTCCACCGCCATCGATGTCACCAGCGGGGGCGAGCGCTTCCTGCTCGCGGCCCAATAGTTCCACCATCCCATAGGTTCGAGATTGAGGAGAAATCGAGATGACTAAGGTTCAGAACAAGGGCGCTGTGAGCGTCGAGACCATCGGCGAAGAAAACGCGCTGCTCTACGTCCTAAACCGCGATGTGAGCTTTGCCTGGTCCGGTCAGGTGCCGCGCAGCGAAGCGACGTTCTACCAGACGCACTGCCCGGAAACCCACAAGTTCCTGTTCAATGCGCCAGTGTGGAAGGTGCGTGAGTTCGGCGCGATGGAGACACGCGAGGATGTACCGTGGGCGCGCGAGCCTTGGTATCAAGCCAAGCGCTTCGATCACTTCGCGTTCCTCTCGGTCAAAGAGCCGGGCCTGATCGCCTACACCCAAGACGACCAAAAGGGCGCCCGCGACATCCAAACGCCGATCCGCGCGGGGCGCTATCTGCGCAAGTTTTTCGCCGACGTGCTGACCGAGGCGGAGATCGAAACGTGGGCGACCGAGGTGACGGTCATGGCCGGCAACATGGGTCTCACGATCACGCAGGACGCCGACGAGATCGAGGAGGTCTACACGAAAGGCCCGTCCTCGTGCATGTCCTATTCAGCGCGGCATTTCGACGGCCCCTGCCATCCCACCCGCGTTTACGCTGGCCCGGACCTCGCCATCGCCTACTGCGGCCCTTCGGACGGCGCAAAGCAACGCGCGGTGGTCTGGCCGGAGCGCAAAGTGTTCTCGACGATCTACGGCGGGGGCGCTGGCGGTGGCGTTCTGCGCGAGCTGTTGGAAGCGGCGGGGTATCGCGAAGGCGAGATCGATGGCGCACGCATCCGCAAGATCGAGGCGAACTACGGGTTCGTGATGCCTTACGTCGATGACTGCTCGTCGGCGCGCGAGGATGGCGAGTTCATCCGGCTCGGCGAGGGAGACCTCTGCACCCGTCAGACGAACGGCGTGACCGAGGACGATCGCGCGACGTGCGAGCATTGCGAGGATCGCTGCGATGACGATGACACCTCGCAGGTCCGCGTGAGTGACTCGTGGGGTGGGAACTATGAGACCTGGTGCAGCGGTTGCGCCGAATATCACTCGTTCTTCTGCGATCTGACCGATGAGACCTATTCGGATCACCGATACACCGCCGTCACGGTCCAGCCGGGCATGAACGCTTCCTATGAACGGACCGCCTGCCTGGAGCGTTGCGTAGATGAAATCGTCGAGATCGACGGCTCCTACTTCGACCGCGACGACACCTTCGATTGCGAGGATTGCAGCGAGACGTTCCGCACGGACGACATGGTTGGTGACTACCTCTGTGAGAGTTGCCACGGCCACCGCGAGGAGAACGGCGGGGAGCCGCGAGTGACCGCGGTGGAGACCGAGAGTGCTGGTCAGGCGCCGCTGCCTGTCGAAATGCCAACCGTCGAGACAGGCGAGTTCCGCACTTGGGGACGCCACCAAGGCGAAACAGTCTGGTTTGAGGTGGCGCTCTCCGCGGCCGAGACCGGCTCCCGCCTTTATCGCTACATCGGGACCGAGTGCGAAGCTCACGCCACCGCGGCCGTCCTCGGCGCGCAATATCCCCTCGTCACCTACCTCGTCCAACCGGCGCACCTTCCGGCCCCCACGACGATCGCCGATGTCCTCGCGGTCGCTGCCTGAAACCTCCACCATCCCAAGGAAAATACCATGACCGTCAATCTCACGCGCCGCGAGCGCCTGCTCGAAATCCTCTCGTGGGCGCGCCCGCATGACAGCGAGATCGAGCGGCGCTTTGCCCGCGAGTTCCTCGACAGCGTGCCGGGGATGCAGGCCGACGCCTTCGGAAATCGCTGGATCGACGCCGGCGAAGCCGCCCCGCATGTCATGTGGTCCTGCCACATCGACACCGTCGCGGCCAAAGGGCAATGCCAGATGCTCGCGTTCGACAGCGACAGCGGGGTCGTCTCGCTGGCCAAGGGCAAGCCGGGGATGTCTCTCGGCGCGGATGACGGTGTCGGCGTCTGGATGATGTTGGAGATGCTCAAGGCGGGCCGTCCGGGCCGCTATGTCTTCCATCGGGGCGAGGAGGTCGGCTGTCTCGGTTCCCGCCATATCGCCGACAAGGAACCGCAAATCCTCGACGGCATCCAGATCGCGATTGCGCTCGACCGCGCCGGAGAGCGGGACATCATCACGCACCAGCTCGGCGCGCGCACCGCGTCCGATGAGTTCGCCGCCAGTTTCGCGGCGCAGGTCAATGCGCGGGGGTTCCTCGACATGCGGGCCGATGACGGCGGGGTCTACACCGACACGAACGAATATGCCGGGGTCGTGCCGGAATGTACGAACATCTCGGTCGGCTACCACGGCCAGCACGGCCCCCGCGAAACACTCTCGGTCTACTTTGCGGAAGCCCTGCTCGACGAACTGATGCGACTCGACGTGAACGCCCTGGTCGTCGCACGCGATCCGGCGGAGATCGAGGACGACTATTGGCAGCAATGGGAGCCGCGCCGGACGCAGCGCCGGGGCGAATACCACGGCATGGAGGACATGCTCGACGCCATCGTGGAGTTCCCGGAGGTCGCCCGCGAGATGCTGCTCGACCTTGGGATCACCCCGAGGGACTTCGAGGATGCCGTGTGGGACGCACTCGACCGAGATCGTGACGGGGACGACCGACGGGCCTCGGAACGGGACGAGCGGAAACTGTCTTTGATGGACTAATCCCGAAGGTTGGCTGTAGCCAACTATTGGGCTGGGCGAACTATCTTCCGTGCGCTACTGCTGGGGAGCGGTGAGAAAAACCGCTGGGGTTGCAATGTTGGATTTCGCCTGCTCGAAGGGTTCCATCGAGAACGGAGCGGGAACATATGAACATTAACGAAATGCGTATGACAGCGGGACCCGAACCCGCTAACGACACGTTCGGCGGCTTGAGTCCGCCGGGAAAGGGAGATCATGTTAATGAACGCTACGGAGACGGCCCCGCGCAAGGGGCGCCCGCCTTCGAGCAAGCTAGGGCAGCACGTGGCCGAGTTTGGCGACTTCTCGGCCGCGCTGATCCGGCTCGGGGAGATGATGCCGGAGCGAACGACAATCGCGCAGGCTAGTTTCTTCCTACTCGCCGCCCTCGCCGACCTGGCAGGAAAGCCGGCTCGGTTCTCGGACATTCGAGAGGCGGCAGGCGGACATCTGAACCGATCCATGCATACGACCTACAAGCTGTTCCTCGGGGGCGTTCGGCGCCGCCGGACCACGAACAACGCCGAGGGTCTAGGTTGGCTCTACCGGGAGGAAAACCCGGCGGACAACCGCGAGAAGTTCCTCAAGCTCACGCCGGAGGGACGCCAAGTAATGCGTGACCTGCTGGCCGCGCTGACCGGAAAGGAAGTCTGGTGACATGACCCAAGTGAAAACCAAGCCCTCGGGCATCAAGTACCTCGACGTCGAAGTGCCGGACGGCGAAGGCGGGCTTCGCCGCGCGAGGATCAGCCTCGACACCCGCGATCCCGCCGAGGCGGAGAAACAGCGCCGCGCGTGGATCGCCGGCACGCACCCGAAGCACCCCGCGCAGGGCGGCGTCGTCGCACCCAAGGGTCGCAAGCCGCAGCGCGATACTTCCACCATCCGCAAGGACGGGACGACCCTCTATAACTGGCTTGAGACCTGCTTGGAGGAACTGTGGGCGCCCCATCTGGTCAAGGCCGTTGCCACCCACCAGAGCAACGTCCGTATCCTGCAACGCCACTTCGGGGCAGATGCACTGGTCTCCGAGCTGACCGCGCAGCGAGTCGCGGACTTCGCCAAAGAGCTACGGGCCAAGGGCTACGCCGAGGGCAGCATCAAGAAGCTGCTTGGCACCCTCTCGCGCGCCCTGCGGCACGCCTCGAACTCCCTCGACGCCGCCGGCGGCAAGGTCCTCGACAACCGCCCGAATTTCCCGACGATCTCCGTCCGCAATAAGCAGGACCGCGTTGTCTCCCGCGTCGAGGAGACGGCCATGTTCGACGCCATCGACGCGCGCCTTGAACGCGAACCGAACCGCCCTTGGTGGCGATTCAAGATGCTGATCGTGCTGATGATCGACGGCGGGTTCCGCCTCGGCGAGGCGCTGTCGCTCGGCCCGCGCTCGATCCGCGACAAGCGCTGGCTCGATCCGGTAACGGGCGCGGCGCGCGGCGGGCGCTTCCTGGCGCTCGATCGCTACGCCACCAAGACCGACCGCCCGCGCGAGGTGCCGGCGACAGCGCGCATCCTCGCCGCCCTGCCCGCGCTCAACGCGCAGGCCGTGAGGGGCCAATGGTTCGGATGGGGCAAGCGCACGACCGGGCCGTGGTATCTGTGGGACAACATCCGAGACGATCTGGCCAAAGCCGGGCACGACTTCTCCGATGTTCGGCTCCACACGCTGCGCCATACCTGCCTGACGCGCCTTGCCGAGGGCGGCATGGACTTGCTCGCGCTCCGCGATTGGGCCGGGCACAGCGACATCAAGATCACGGCGGAACGCTACATCCACCTCATGTCGTCGCATCTGTATCGGGGCGCGGCGATCCTCGACTCGGCGCCGGTGCTGCAAGAACCAATCGACGATTCAAATGGAGGACATTCAACCAATGAGAACTATAGGGATAGTGGAGGTAACTGCGCCACCGTGGCCCAGGCACACTTGCATTGAACCGCAGAAATGCGTGGATGGATGGTAGCGGAGGAGGGACTTGAACCCCCGACCCCAGGATTATGATTCCCGTGCTCTAACCAACTGAGCTACTCCGCCCTACCAAGGCGGCCCGCCGCCTGTTCTGGCGCGGGCGAGCGGCGCACATAAGTGGCGATTCCGGCCCGGTCAAGCGAACATGTGACGCGACAGCAGCTCCCACGGCCCGCCACGATAGCGCCAGGCCGCCAGACCGGCGATCTCCACCTCGCGCACCCGGAATTCCTTGCCCAAAGCGCCCAGCAGCAGCTTGGCCATCGACGGGGCGACCTTGTTCTGGATCGTCACGTGCGGCCGCCAGCCACCCGCATCCTGCGGCATCAGCAGGCCCGCGAACGCCTCGCACAGATCGCGCCGGATCGCGACGAGGCCCGGCGATTCGATCCGCACCGCGACCCCTCGCCCCAGCGACATCAGCCCGGCCGCCTTCGCCGCCGGCGCACGCAATCCACGGGTCGCCCCGGTCAGGCGATGCTTGAGCTCATCCTCGACCGACGGCGGCAGGTGGTGGAACAAGGTCAGATGCGCAGGGAGCGCGTTTCGCTCCGGCGGATAGTGCTCGCGGCGGAGCATATCGAACGCCGCCTGATCCGCACGCCCCAGCAGCGCCGTCACGATGATGGGAGCGGCGGGCATCCCTAGTCGTCACCCCGGGCCTGTGCCGGGGTCCGCATTTGTCGATGATCGCTCAGCGTAATCCTCCCCCGCCGGTGAAGGGGCGCCGAAGGCGTCGGAGGGGGAGGACTCTCCAACGATCGTTCCGGCATCCGCCCCCTCCGTCAGCTTCGCTGACACTTCCCCCTGGCGGGGGAGGATTAGAACCAATGTATCCGCCCTCAAATCTCGACCTGGCTGCCCAGCTCGACGACGCGGTTGGTGGGCAGGCGGAAGAACTCCATCGCGCTTTCCGCGTTGCGCAACATCCACGCGAACAGCTTCTCGCGCCAGATCCGCATCCCCGGCCGCTCGGACGGCAGCAGCGTCTGGCGGGAGAGGAAGAAGCTCGTGTCCATCATGTTGAATGCGCCGCCGCATTTGCCGCCGCACGCGCCGATCGCCTTGAGCGCGCCGGGCACGTCCGCCTCCTGCATGAAGCCGTAATAGAGCAGCATGCGGTGGAAGCCCTGCCCCAGATCGTCGATCTTCACCCGCGCCTCCTCGGCGACATAGGGCATGTCGGCGATCTTCACGGTCAGCAGGATCACGCGCTCGTGCAGCACCTTGTTGTGCTTGAGGTTATGGAGCAGCGCGTGCGGCACGCCCTCGGGGGTCGAGGTCATGAACACCGCGGTGCCGCCCACCCGCGTCGCCGAACCCGCCGCCGACTGGATGAACACCTTGATCGGCATCGCGCTCTCGCGCATCCGCTCGACCATCAGGCGGCGGCCCTTGGCCCAGGTGGTCAGCAGCGTGAAGATGATGACGCCCGCGAACAGCGGGAACCAGCCGCCGTCCGGAATCTTGGTCAGGTTCGCGCTGAAATAGGCGAGGTCGATCAGGAAGAACACCGCGAGGAACGGGATCGCATAGCGCTTCTTCCACTTCCACAGGCTGAACAGCACCACCGCCAACAGGCAGTTGTCGATCAGCATCGCGCCGGTCACCGCGATGCCATAGGCCGCGGTCAGGTTGGACGAGGTCTGGAAGGTCAGCACCAGCACGATGATCGCGATCATCAGCGCCCAGTTGATCAGCGGGATGTAGATCTGCCCCGCGGTCGATGCGCTGGTGTGCGCGATGCGCAGGCGCGGGATGAAGCCGAGCTGGATGCCCTGCTGCGTGACCGAGAAGGCGCCGGTGATCACCGCCTGCGACGCGATGATCGCCGCCATCGTGGCGAGGCCGACCAGCGGCAGCCGCAGCGATTCGGGCGCGAGCATGTAGAACGGGCTCTGCAGCGCCGTCGCGTCGCGCATCAGCAGCGCGCCCTGCCCCATATAGTTGAGCATCAGCGCAGGCAGCACGAACCACAGCCACGAGATGCGGATCGGCTTGCGCCCGAAATGGCCCATATCGGCGTAGAGCGCCTCGGCGCCGGTCACGGCCAGCACCACCGCGCCCAGCGCGAGGAAGGCGGCGAAGCCGTCGATCAGGAAGAACTGGATCGCATAGTGCGGCGAGAAGGCCCAGAGGATCTCCGGCGTCTGCACCGCGCTCAGCACGCCCAGCGTCGCGATCGTCGCGAAATAGGTAAGCATGATCGGCCCGAACAGCGCGCCGACGCGCGCGGTGCCGGTCCGCTGGATCGAGAACAGCCCAACCAGCAGGCCGACCGCGATCGGCAGGATCCAGTCCTTCGCCGCAGGCGCGGCGACGGCGATGCCCTCGACCGCCGACAGAACCGACACCGCCGGGGTGATCATCGAATCGCCGTAGAAGAGCGCGGTCGCGAACACGCCGAGCAGCACGATCCCCGCGGTCCAGCGCTTCTGCCCGCTTGCGCTGTTGATCAGCGCGAGCAGCGCCAGGCTGCCGCCCTCGCCCTTGTTGTCGGCGCGCATGATGACCGTGACGTATTTCAGCGTCACGATCAGCAGCATCGACCAGAACATCAGGCTGATCACGCCCATGATGTGCGCTTCGTCGAGCGTCAGCGGATGATGCCCCGCAAAGGCTTCGCGGAACGCATAGAGCGGGCTGGTGCCGATGTCGCCGAACACGATCCCGATCGCACCGACGACGAGCTTCCACATCGCCGCCTCGCGGCCATGCCCATGATGCTGGTCGGGGGTGAAATCGGAAGACGAGTCGGCGGTCGTCTCGGGGCTTCCGTTGGCCTCGCTCACGGGAGAAACTTGCGTACCGTGGCGAGCAATGCAGTGGTCATGTCAGACCGGCTACCTGTCCGTTGAAACGGCGGCGCAGTTAGCACGTGCAACATCGGGGCGCAAATAGGGCGGGATTCAGCGTCCCGCAGCGGGAAACAGCGCGTTCGCCTCGCTCCGCGTAGGCACCGCGCGCAGCACGAAGCTGGAGCTGATCTTCACCACGCCGGGCAGCCGCCCCATCTCCTCGCGATGCAGCCGCTCATAATCGTCCAGATCGCGGCACAGCACCTTGAGGCGATAGTCGTAGCCGCCCGAAACTAGCGCGCATTCGACGATCCCGTCGATCTGAGCGACCGCCGCCTCGAACCGCGCCAGATCCTCGCCCACTTCGGTGCCGAGCGTGATATCGACCATCGCGGTGACGCTGTAGCCCAGCCGCCTGAGCCCCAGCCGCGCGCTGTAGCCCAGGATATGCCCCGACGCCTCCAGCGCCTGGATGCGGCGCGTACACGCCGATTGTGACAGCCCCACCTGCCCCGCGATCTGGCTGACCGGGGCGCGCGCGTTGATTGCCAGCTGTTTCAAGATCGCTTCGTCAATTCGGTCCATGCTGCATAAATTCCACGCATTCCCTTCCTCTTTAGGATATTCATGCAATCCTGTCGCGCAAGGCACATAAGTTTGCAGAGATTCACGGCGACATCCTGCGTTACCCTCGCTCCGAAACTATCGAATCCGGAGAGTGAAGATGCGCGTCGGCGTTCCCAAGGAAATCAAGAATCACGAGTATCGCGTGGGCCTGACGCCCCCGCTGGTCGCCGAGCTGACCGCATCGGGCCATGAGGTGATCGTCGAGACCAGGGCCGGTTCGGGCATCGATTTCGAGGACAGTGACTATGTCGCCGCCGGCGCGCGCATCGTCGCGACTGCGGCCGAGGTGTTCGCGCAGTCCGACATGATCGTGAAGGTCAAGGAGCCGCAACCCCAGGAAGTGGCGATGCTCGAGCCGCGCCACACGCTGTTCACCTATCTCCACCTCGCGCCGGATCCCGGGCAGGCGGCAGGCCTGATCAAGTCGGGCGCGACCTGCGTCGCCTATGAGACGGTCACCGCCAATGATCGCTCGCTCCCGCTCCTGAAGCCGATGAGCGAGGTCGCCGGCCGCATGTCGGTTCAGGTCGGCGCGCACTATCTCGAGAAGGAGCAGGGCGGGCGCGGCGTGCTGCTCGGCGGCGTCCCGGGCGTCGCGCCGGCCAAGGTCGCGATCCTCGGCGGCGGCGTCTCGGGCATCAATGCGGCGCAGATGGCCACCGGCCTGCGCGCCGACGTCACAATCTACGACATCAACAATGCGCGTCTCGCCGAACTCGACATGCATTTCGGCAGCCAGATCAAGACCGCCTATG
The DNA here is from genome assembly GCF_036402235.1 of Sphingomonas sp. GTDB lineage: Bacteria > Pseudomonadota > Alphaproteobacteria > Sphingomonadales > Sphingomonadaceae > Sphingomonas. Next base: position 54,436 of record NZ_DASWTG010000044.1, read on the forward strand.
CCAGCAAGGCGGCGATCGCCGCCGCGGTCGCGAATGCGCATCTGGTGATCGGAGCGGTGCTGGTGCCCGGCGCCGCCGCGCCCAAGCTCGTCACGCGCGAGATGCTCAAGACGATGAAGCGCGGCTCGGTGCTGGTCGACATCGCGATCGATCAGGGCGGCTGCTTCGAGACCAGCCATGCCACCACGCATGACGACCCGGTCTATGAGATCGACGGCGTGATCCACTACTGCGTCGCCAACATGCCGGGCGCGGTGGCGCGCACCAGCACCTTCGCGCTCAACAACGCGACGCTGCCGTTCGTGATGAAGCTCGCCAATCTCGGCGCGGAGAAGGCGATGGCCGCCGATCCGCACCTCGCCGCCGGCCTCAACGTCTACAAGGGGGCGATCACCCACGAGGCGGTGGCCGAGGCGCTCGACCTGCCCTTCACGGCCTGGAAGCCGTAAGCCGTTCGCTCGCCGCCGCTTTCCTCTTCCCGGGCGGCGGCGGGCAACCTCTCGCTCAGCCGCGAGCGCTCAGTCGAGCGCGGTCAGCCACGTCTCCGCCGCATGGGGCGACAGGAAGATGTTCTGATACTCAACCAGCGTGCGGCGCAGCTGCATCTTGAGCAGGCTCGATTCCACGATCAGCGCGACCCGGTCCCCGGTGCGGTAAAGCGCCAGATTGCCCATGCGCATCCGCTCCGCGGCTTCCTGCGTGCGGATCGGCGAATTGCGCAGGTCGGCAAGCACGCGCACCCGGCCGAAACGCAGCCGCACGTCGCGAACGATATCGCCCAGCACCGCAAGATAGCGATCGACATCGGCGAGCTGCTGCACGGCGACGCTGTTGATGCGGAGGATCTTGAGCCGGTCGTCGCGGACGATCTCGTAAAGGCCGGGCTCCGATGCCACGACCTGACAGTCCTCACACACCGCCGATGTTGACACCGGTGCCACAACCCCTCCCCGAATATCTAGCTGGGCGGGCGGTTTGCCCGATCAGGGTAAACAATCCGTGAGGACGGGCGTGATCGAGGACAGGCGGGGAGATTTCCTTGCCTTTCGCGGCTGCTGCGGCTAAGGCGCGCCCCGTCCGGCGAGTGGGTGCTCGCGGAGGGGGGCGCGGAGAGATGATCTCACGCGCCATTTTCGCTTTGAACGAAGCGTCATGCCGCCTCCAACCGCATCCGCTCTTCGGATGCCGTGACCGGCATGCGGCCGCCACGGCGTTTCGGCCTTCAAGACCGCTGGACCCAACCAGCCGGCCGGAAAAACGATAGTTAGGACTGAACCCTTTATGGCCACTTCGGCAAACCCCACGCGCGACGATTTCGCCGCGCTTCTCGACCAGACCCTTGGTCAGGCGGACGGCTTCGAGGGCCGTGTCGTCATCGGCACCGTCACCGCGATCGAAAACGACCTCGCCGTCATCGACGTCGGCCTCAAGAGCGAAGGCCGCGTGCCGCTGCGCGAGTTCGCAGCCCCCGGCCAGAAGGCTGACCTCAAGGTCGGCGACGAGGTCGAGGTCTATGTTGACCGCGTCGAGAACGCGAACGGCGAAGCGATGCTCAGCCGCGACCGCGCCCGCCGCGAAGCCGCATGGGACAAGCTCGAGCTCGAATTCAGCCAGGGTAACCGCGTCGAGGGCGTGATCTTCGGCCGCGTCAAGGGCGGCTTCACCGTCGACCTGTCGGGCGCCGTGGCGTTCCTTCCTGGCTCGCAGGTCGATATCCGTCCGGTGCGCGACGTGCAGCCGCTGATGGACCTGCCGCAGCCCTTCCAGATCCTCAAGATGGACCGCAAGCGCGGCAACATCGTCGTGTCGCGCCGCGCCGTCCTCGAAGAGAACCGCGCCGAGCAGCGTTCGGGCCTGATCCAGAGCCTCGCCGAGGGCCAGGTCATCGACGGCGTCGTCAAGAACATCACCGATTACGGCGCGTTCGTTGACCTGGGCGGCATCGACGGCCTGCTGCACGTCACCGACCTCAGCTACAAGCGCGTCAACCACCCGTCGGAGATGCTCAACATCGGCGACACGGTGAAGGTGCAGATCATCCGCATCAACCGCGACACGCAGCGCATCTCGCTCGGCATGAAGCAGCTCGAGAGCGATCCGTGGGATGGCGCGGGTTCCAAGTATCCGGTCGGCGCCAAGCTGTCGGGCCGCGTGACCAACATCACCGAGTACGGTGCGTTCGTCGAGCTCGAGCCGGGCATCGAGGGCCTCGTCCACGTCTCGGAGATGAGCTGGACCAAGAAGAACGTCCATCCGGGCAAGATCGTCTCGACCTCGCAGGAAGTCGATGTCGTGGTGCTCGAGGTCGATCAGGACAAGCGCCGCATCTCGCTGGGCCTCAAGCAGGCCCATCAGAACCCGTGGGAGGCCTTCGCGGCTGCCCATCCGGTCGGCACCGAGGTCGAGGGCGAGGTCAAGAACGCCACCGAGTTCGGCCTGTTCATCGGCCTGGACAACGACGTCGACGGCATGGTCCACATGTCGGACATCGCCTGGGGCATTTCGGGCGAGGACGCGCTGGCGCTCCACCGCAAGGGCGAGGTCGTCAAGGCCGTCGTCCTGGCCGTCGAGCCGGACAAGGAGCGCATCTCGCTCGGCATGAAGCAGCTTGAGCGCGGTGGCGTGCCCACCGGTGCGGCTGCCGCCGGTGCCGGCGCGCGCGTCAACAAGAACGAGGTGGTGACGGTGACCGTGCTTGAGGTCCGCGATGCGGGCCTCGAAGTTCAGGTCGGCGACGATGGCGCGACCGGCTTCATCAAGCGCACCGACCTTGGCCGTGACCGCGACGAGCAGCGTCCGGAGCGCTTCCAGGTCGGCCAGAAGTTCGACGCGATGGTCACCGGCCTCGATCGTTCAAAGAAGCCGACCTTCTCGGTCAAGGCGATGCAGATCGCCGAAGAGAAGCAGGCGGTTGCGCAGTATGGCTCGTCCGACTCGGGCGCGTCGCTGGGCGACATTCTCGGCGAAGCGCTCAAGGCGCGCGAAGAGAAGAAGTGATTATGTGCGGGGCGGGCGGATTTTTCCTGTCCGCCCCGCCAATCATTTCAACGGCTTCGCTGCCGATCATTCAAAAACGGGATTCCCGCCGTAAGATTCGATTGATGCAGGTGAGGAATCGGGCCTAAAATCAGTCCCACGCTGCCCCCCGGCAAGGGCTGAGATATGTTTACCCGGCATGACACCGCCGGGCATTTGGGGACACGGAATGATCCGTTCTGAACTCGTGCAGATGCTGGCGGCTGACAATCCCGGCCTGTCCGCGCGCGAGATCGAGCGCATCGTCGACACCTTCTTTGAAGAGATCACGACGCGCCTGGTCGCTAATGGCCGGGTCGAACTGCGCGGTTTCGGAGCCTTCTCCACCCGTGCCCGCGATGCGCGGACCGGCCGCAACCCCCGCACCGGCGAGACCGTCGATGTCGATGCGAAGCGTGTGCCCTATTTCAAGCCGGGCAAGGAAATGCGCGTCCGCCTGAACGTTTAGCGCCGATCCCAACGCGCTTGGCACCCATCCCCTGACCCGATAGAGCCGTTCCCACTTGCGGGCGTGGCGGAATGGTAGACGCACCGGACTTAAAATCCGTTGGGCTTCGGCCCGTGGGGGTTCAAGTCCCCCCGCCCGTACCAGCAACAGAGACTAGCAGCGCGGCCCCGTCGATTGCCGCACCGTCAGCGTGGGAACCACCACAACTGGCCCATCGGGCGCTTCCTGCCCGCTCCGCTCAGCGATGATCAGCTCGACTGCTCGCGCGGTCACATCGGCGATCGGCTGGGTGACCGCGGTCAGCGGCGGATGGTTGAACCGCGCGATCGGCGTGTCGTCGAAGCTGATCAGCGAGAGATCGCCGGGGACGTCCAGCCCGCGTTCCCGCGCAACCTCCAGCGCACCCAATGTCATCTGATCGTTGCTCGCGACAATCGCGGTCGCGCCGGCTTCCAACAGCAGCGGCGTCGCGTCGCGGCCCGACTGGTGCGAGAAATCACCCTGGGCCAGCAGCCCATCAGTCGAAAGCCCGGCCTCCGCCATCGCCGCCCGCCAGCCATCGACGCGCCAGCCGCTCAGCTCATATTCGTCCGGCCCGGCGATCAACCCGATCCGCTCGTGCCCCAGCTCGATCAGGTGCCGCGTGGCAAGCCCCGCCGCGATGTCGTCGCCCATGGTCAACCGGAATCCCGGTCCCTCGGCGAGCGAGCCGATCCGCGCCAGCCCGATATGCGCGTCGTCGAGCAGCGCAAGGATCGCCGGGTTGGCCGAGTGCGGCGGGGTCAGGATTACCCCGTCGGGCTGCAGCGCCGCGAGCGCCGCTGAGAGCTCCCGCTCGATATGGTCGCTATGCGTATCGACCAGTTCGACGATGAGGCGGTAGCCGTGCTCGGCGCAGGTGAGCATGCCACCGAGTAGCATCTGGTCTACCCAGTCGGTGCCGTCGCGCGCGCGCCAGCCGTCGATCGTGCGTTCGCGGTCGTTGAGCGCCATGATGAGGTAGGAACGCGATCCGCTCATCCGCTGCGCCGCGATCGACGGGACGTAGCCGAGCCGCGCGATCGACGCGCGGACGCGCTCGGCCATTTCGGGCCGTACGTTCGGCTCCTTGTTGATGACGCGGCTCACCGTCTGGAGCGAGACTCCGGCGTCGGCAGCGACGTGCCGGATCGTGACGGCCTGCTTGCGACGTGCCATCGGTCGTCAGGCCGCGAGCGGATCGGCCGCGCCGCAATATTGCGCGACATAGGCATGATGATCGGGCAGCGTCGCAACGGTCCGCGTCACATCCTCGCGCAGCGTCGCCATCAGTCGCATCAGCTCCTCGTCCGACAGCTTCTCCGCGATCGGATGCCAGTTCTGCGGGTCGACCCCCTGCCCCATCATCACCTGCACCCAGCTGTTCTCCGCGAACAGCTCCTCATTCTTGCGGAAGGTGCGCCCGGTTTCGCGGAACAGCTCGATCTTCTGCGCCAGCGAATCCGGCACCGGCATCGTCGCGACATGCCGCCAGAACGCGCTGTCGCGCCTATCGGTCGCCTTGTAGTGCAGGATCACGAAATCGCGAATCTGCTCGATATCCTGGCGCTGCTGCTCGTTGAACTCGGCGGCGTCGCGCTCGCTCACCCGCCCGTTGGGCATCAGTCGCACGAAGCGCAGCACCGCGCGCTGGATCAGGTGCACCGTGGTCGCCTCCAGCGGCTCGACGAAGCCGCCCGACAGGCCGATGGCGACGCAGTTGCGATACCATTGCCTGCGCCGCACGCCGCCGCGGAACTTGATGTCGAACGGCTCGATCAACGGCTCGCCCACGGTCGAGATGAGCCGGTGATGCGCCTCGTCGCGCGACAGATAGCCGCTCGCATAGACGATCCCCGCACCCATGCGATGCTGCAGCGGGATGCGCCACTGCCAGCCCGCATCGTGCGCGATCGCCTGGGTGTAGGGCTGTGGCGGCCCCAGATGCTTCGCCTGCACCGCGATCGCGCTGTCATTGGGCAGCCAATGCCCCCAATCCTCGAACCCTGCGTGGAGCGCGCCGTCGATCAGCAGGCCGCGGAAGCCGGTGCAGTCGACGAACATGTCGCCCTCGATCCGTCGCCCGCCGTCCAGATGCAGCGCGGCGATGTCGCCGGTCTCGCCGTTGAGCTCGACGCGCTGGATCTTGCCCTCGACCCGTTTGGTCCCCGCTTCCTCGGCCAGCTTGCGCAGATAACGGCCGTACAGCGTCGCGTCGACGTGATAGGCGTAATTCATCCGATCCTGCGGCAGATGCGCGAACTTGCCCTGCATCGCAGCGGCCAGCTCAAGGCAGTAATCGTCATAGGGCTCAGGAAAGCCGCGCGAGCGCGCATAGAGCCAGAAATGCTGGAACCCCGCCGACCAGTGATCCTTCCCCGACAGGCCGAAGCTGTGGAAGTAGCTGTGGCCGTCATGCTTCCAGTTGTCGAACAGGATGCCGAGCTTGAAGGTCGCCTGCGCCGCGGCCATGAACTCGGCCTCGCCGATGCCGAGGATGCGGTTGAAATTGACCAAAGGCGGGATCGTCGATTCCCCGACGCCGATGGTGCCGATCTGCTCGGATTCGACCAGGGTCAGATCGATGGTGCGGCCCATCGTCCGGCTGATCGCGGCCGCGGCCATCCAGCCCGAGGTGCCGCCGCCGGCGATGACGACGCGCGTGGGGCGTTTGTCACTCATTGGCTCAGCTGCCGCAGCAGATAGGCGCGGATGCGCGACGCGGTCTCGGGCGTCAACGGGTCCAGGATACCGCGGCTTCCTTCGGGCAGATGTTCCGTCACGTCATCCCCATTCTCAAAGACATAATGATCGAACAGCGCGCGCCACCGCGCCTTCTGGTTCGCCGGCAGATCGCGGATCGCGAGCAGGGCGTGGTGCAGCGCATCCTCAGGCTGGCCGAGCCAGCCGGGCGTCTCGCGCCACCAGTAGTTGATCAGCACGTTGAACGGCGCCAGCCCTTCGACATGGTGATACCACATGGAAGGGATGAAGATCGCGTCGCCCGGCTCGAGCTCGGCGACCTGCGCGTGCGTCAACGCATCGCGGAACCGCGGATGCACCGCGAAATCGGGGGCCGAGAAATCCACCATGCTCACCGCGCGGCCAGCGGGCGTGTTGTCGAGCGGCCCCAGATAGAGGTTGCGGAACTGATCGGGCGGAAAGAGCGTGAAGCGCCGGCGCCCCGCCGCGACGCAGGCGAGATTGTCGGGAAAGTCGTTGTGCGCCGCGATCCGCGTGCGCGTGCCGATCCAGATCCCCGCGCGGCACCGACGCTCGCCCAGATCGACATGATTGTCGGCGTGAAGCCGGTCGAAAAAGTCGTGCACATCGGTCGAGGCGATATAGATGGGCGGCGCGCCAAGATCGTTCTCCGCCCCATCGATGTCGGCGAAGATGTCGCCCAGGCGCCCGCGCAGCGTGCGGAAGTTCACCGCCATGTCCGGGCCGTAGAAGATCCGCGCGTCACCCGCCGCATTGCCGACCGCGACGGTGAAGGGCAGGTCGCGATGCTTGCCGAGCAGATAGGCCCGCGCATCGCCCCCCGAACGCTTGCCCGCGGCGACCAGCGGCCAATCCGCCACCAGCCCGCGCACCACGAACGGCGCCTCTGCCGAACGCAGCCGCGCGTCGAGATCGGCGGCATCCGCCACCGCCAGTTCCGGCACGGCGGCAAGCCCGCTGAACGCGCCGGGGTCGGCCTCAGCCATCGCCCAGCCGCCGGTTCTTGCGCGCGACCAGCGCGTTGAAATTGCCGATCGATGCGACCGCCATGAAGATCGGCATCAAATGCCCTTCGGCATGAAGCGCACCCAGCGCTGCGCCGTCGAGCGCACTCAGCCGAGCCTCGTCGATGACGTGGAAGCCGACGAGCCGGTTGACCGACCCGTCGTCCAGCGTGATCTCGAGCGTCAACGGCTCGAGCAGTTCGTAGCGCCGCAGCGCCGCGAAGAAGTCACCCGATGCGCGCCAGCCCTCGTCCAGCTCGCCGAGCTGCCCGGCAATCGCTTCCAGATACGGCGTCGCGCGCCCGGCATCATCGAACACGCGCTCGCCATCAGGGCCGATCCGCGGGCTGGCGAGATCGACATGCACCTGCCGCGCGCCCTCCCCCCCGCCGATCAGGAAAGGCTGGATGTCGATCGCCAGCGGGACATAGTCCGCATCCCACGCGCCGGCCTCCAGGAACAGATTCTCGCCCTCCTGAAAGCCGAACAGCGCGAGCGCGGTGAACCCGTCGCGCTCGGCATTGCGCCGGAACAGGATCGGATAGTGCGCCTGCACCCGCCGAAACTCGGCAGGCATCGTCACGCAACTCATCACGCCGTCGCCCAGCGCCGGATCGCGGTCCCGGCGGACGCGCAACTCCCGATGCGCCTCCGCCGTCAGCATTGCGTGACTCGTCGCCGTCACCGTTTCGCCCATTCTCTCTCCAGCCCCGCCCTACCCCGTAACAAAAAAAGGCCACCCTCCGAAGAGGGTGGCTGGGGAGGAGACCTAGAAATTGAAGCGCACGCCCGCCGCGTAACGGGCATAGCCGGGCGAGGCGAAATAGACGTTGCGGTCGGATCGGCGATGCCCGCGCCGACTCTCGCCGGTGAGGTTGATGACCTCGCCGAACACCGTCAGCCCCGGCATGAACTCATAGCTCGCGCTTGCGTCGATCTGGCCATAATCCTCGACATAGAAGGGGTTAGCCCCCGTTCCTGCGAGGAATTTCTGACGCCAGTTGTACGCGACGCGCGCCTGGATGCCGTGCTTGTCATAGAACAGTACCGCATTCGCGCTGTCGCTCAGGCCGGTGAGCGCGAACTGGGGCGGAGTCACCGAGGACGGCTTGCTGTTGTCGTAGGTCGCGTCGCCGCGGACGATTGTGTAGTTCAGGATGGCGCCGAAGCCGGTGTCCCAGAAGCTGTGCTGCACGGCGAACTCGAAGCCGTAGAGATTGGCCGTCTGGTCGTTGTTGACCGGCGTGTTGATCTGGAACGGCACCAGCGGATCCTCAGGCAGCGCGAAGATCTTGCCGGTGATGTAGCCCGCCGGATCGACGCCCGTGCGCTGGGTCGAGCCCGGGAAGTTCACGAAGATATACTGGCGGATGTCCTGCGCGCTGGCATTGGCGCCCAGCGCGGCAAGTGCCGCCTGGTAACGCGGCCCGCCCGCCACGGTGCGCAGCCCGAACGCGGTTTCGGTCACGCGATCCTGCGCGATGAAGTTCTCGACGTCCTTGTTGAAGAAGCCGACCGAGATGTAGCTGCTGGGGCCGTAATACCACTCCGCCGACAGATCGATGTTCTTCGACTTGTAGGGAAGCAGGCCGGGGTTGCCGCGGCTGCCGCCGCCGAATGCGATGCGGAACTGGGTATCGAGCGTCAGCCCGCCCTGAAGGCTCGCATAGTCGGCGCGGGTGATGGTGTGGCTGTAGGATGCACGCAACTTGACGTTCTCGAACGGCGAGATGTCGAAATCGACCGCCGGCAGCCACACATCGTACCCGCCCTTGAAGCGCGAGAAGTCCGACTGGCCCGAGTAGGCGATGTAGAATTCGTTCGCAGCGTCCCACGACGTGCCGTTGGGGATCGGCACCAGCGCCGCGGAGTCGATGCCGGTATGCTCGTAGCGGACGCCGGCAACGATATGGGCCGGATTGCCGAAGGCGTTGAACTTGCCCGCCACCTGCACATAGGGCGACAGCGTCTTCTCCGTGATGCGCCGGTCGACCGTATAGTTGGCAAGGCAGCTTCCCGCCGGCGCGGTGCCGGTCTGCGGGCGGCTGCAGGTGCCGTAGCGCTGCTCGATGATGTCCACCATCCGCTCGAAGTCGAAGCTGTACAGGCTCGGGATGATCTTGCCCGCGCCGTCCATGCCGCGGAACTTGTCGGGCAGGGAGACCAGCTTGAAGATGTCGTCCGGGATGTCGGACGCCGGGCCAGCGCCGCTCCACGTCTCGTTCTGCAGGAAGCCATAGGCCGAGCGCACCTTGTTCTCGATGTACGAGACGCCGAAATCGATGCTGTCGAGCAGCCCGCCTTCATGGTCGTAGCGCGCCTTGAGCTGCGCCTGGTTGATCTCGTCACGGAAATAGGCGTTGCGGAACGCATTGCCGGTCGGCGTGATCTGCGACGCGGCGAGCGGGTCGTTGCCGGGATAGAAGCTGGTCGAGATCACCGGCAGATAGGTGTCGAAGTTGATCCCCTGGCTCGACAGGCCGAACACGGCGTTGCCCACCGAGACGCTGGTGCCGTATTTGTTGGTCGGCTTCGACGTGGCGGTCGAATGGTGGAAATCGAGCTGTGCGGTGACGCCGCCCGGCGCCTCCCAGGTCAGGTTGCCGCCGAACGAGTGATTCTCGCTGCGGTTCGCGGTCAGCGCGCCGCTGTACGACAGATCCTTGCGCTCGTTCGCGCCGAACGCCTCGGAGTAGAAGATCGGCCCGGCGACCGGCCCGTCGGTCCATGCGCTCGACGTGTTGTTGTGGTTGAACCAGATGCCGACGCTGCTGGTGCGCACCTCGACCGTGTTGCGCGAATAGGTGTAGTCGAGCGTCGCCGTCAGCGATTCGATCGGGCGGAATTGCAGCACCAGCTGCCCGTTGATCCGCTCACGCTCGATATCGTTGAGGTTGTACGATCCGTTCTGCGGGACCTCATACACATCGTTGGGGCCAGGCCGGTTGGTGATGTTGGCATAGCGCGGATCGCCGGGCTGGGCGAGCGAGCCCCAGTTGTTCTCGCTGCCCAGATAGCCGTCGCGCCAGTCGGTCTTGTAATCGTTGTTGCTCGCCTTGCGCTTCTGGTACGAGCCGGCGAGCAGGATGCCGATCTTGTCGTCAGCGAAGGTCGAGCTGAAGATGCCCGATACTTCCGGCGTCATCTCGTCGCCCTGATTGTACGAGGTGTCGAGCACCCCCTTGACCGCGATGCTCCCCCGCAGGCCCGGGCGGTCGAGCGGACGCGGCGTCTTGATGTTGATCGACGATCCGATGCCGCCGGACGGGATCGCCGCGCGGCCGGTCTTGTAGACCTCGACGCCCGCAATGCCCTCGGAGGCCAGGTTGGCGAAGTCGAACGAGCGGGTCGCCGGCGCGCTGGCGCCGTCGCCCAGGCCCGATGTCGGCATCTGGCGGCCGTTCAGCGTCACCAGGTTGAATTCGGGGCCGAAGCCGCGGACCGTGACGAACGATCCCTCGCCGTTCGAGCGATCGATCGAAACGCCGGTGATGCGCTGGAGCGATTCGGCGAGGTTGGTGTCGGGGAACTTGCCGATATCCTCGGCGGAGATCGCGTCGACCACGCCCTGCGCGTCGCGCTTTATGGTCATCGCCTGGGCAAGGCTGGCGCGGATGCCGGTGACGACGACATCCTCCGCCTCCTCGGTCGGCGGCGGCGCGTCCTGCGTGTCCTGGGCCAGTGCCGGAGTCGCGGCCATCGCCAGCGTCGATGCCCCGATCACCAGCCGCGAAATTGCCAGTCGTGAAACTGAGCGAGTCGTGCCCCGCATCCTCATCCTCCCCTTCAGCGGCGCGGTGGATCCGCACTCGTTGAGAACGTTCACTTGAACCCATTGTACAACGTTGTCAAGCATCGCCCATTCGCTGTAGTCGTGCCAGGAACGGCGCAAAACCGTTGTTGTGAACGTTCCCAATCTATGCTGTCCTGTCCGCACACAGGCAAGCCGGGCACGCCGGAAATCAGGAGAGGAATACGCATGAGCAGGACCATCGCCGCGCTGCTCGCGGCCAGCGCGGTCACCGTGTTCGCAGCGACGTCGGGCATCGCACAGCAGGCGCCCGCCGCAACGGCCGATGCCCGCGCCCGTGCCGAATCGATCGTCGCCAGGATGACGCTCGACGAGAAGATCGCGCTGGTCCACGGCCTGTTCCCGCCGCTCACCAAGGCGAAGCCGGCCAATGAGCTGGTCCCGTCGGCGGGGCATATCGAGGGCAATGCACGACTCGGCGTGCCGCTGGTGCGCGAGAGCGATGCCTCGCTCGGCGTTGCCAACCAGGTGGAGCAGCGCAAGGGCGACGTCGCCACCGCCCTCCCCTCCAGCCTCGCCACCGCCGCGACCTTCGATCCGGAGATCGCGCGCGCCGGGGGCGCGATGATCGGGGCCGAGGCGAGGGCCAAGCGCTTCAACGTGCTGCTCGCGGGCGGCGTCAACCTCAACCGCGATCCGTGGGGCGGCCGCAATTTCGAGTATCTGGGCGAGGATCCGCTGCTCGCGGGCGAGCTGGCCGGAGCGCATATCGCAGGCGTCCAGTCCAACCGGATCGCCTCGACCATCAAGCATTTCGCGCTCAATGCGCAGGAAACCGGCCGCATGGTGCTCGACGCGCGGATCGGCGAGGCGGCGCTGCGCGAGAGCGACCTGCTCGCCTTCCAGATCGCGATCGAGAAGGGCAGGCCCGCCTCGGTCATGTGCGCCTACAACAAGGTCAATGGCGACTGGGCCTGCGAGAACGACTTCCTGCTCAACCGGGTGCTCAAGCGCGACTGGGGCTTTTCCGGCTGGGTGATGAGCGACTGGGGCGGCGTGCATTCGATCGAGAAGGCCGCGAAAGCGGGGCTCGACCAGCAATCGGGCCAGGAGCTCGACCGCGCGATGTATTTCGATGCGCCGCTCAAGGAAGCGGTCGAAGCGGGCCGCGTGCCGGTGGCGCGCCTCGACGACATGGTGGTGCGGTACCTGACCGGCCTGATCGAAACCGGCGCCTATGACACGCCGATGCCCGCCACGGCGCAGACCCCTGACTATGCCGCCAACGCGCTCGTCGCGCAGCGCGCGGCGGAGGCAGGGATCGTACTGCTCAAGAACCAGGACGGAATCCTCCCCCTTGCCGCCACCGCGAGGAAGATCGTGGTGATCGGCGGCGGCGCCGATCTAGGCGTGCTTTCGGGCGGGGGATCGAGCCAGGTGCGATCGGTCGGCGGCGCGCCGATCGAGATTCCGCTGGCGCATGGACCCGCTGCATCGTTCGTGCGCGTGACCTATCACGCCTCCTCTCCGCTCACAGCGCTGCGCAAGGCGCTGCCGAGAGCGCAGGTTAGCTTCGTCGACGGGCGCAACCTCAACGCCACGCTCGAAGCGGCGAAGGCCGCCGACCTCGCGATCGTGTTCGCGACGCAGTGGACGACCGAGGCGGAGGACGTGCCCGACCTCAGGCTCCAGGACCATCAGGATGCGCTGATCGCCGCGGTCGCCGCGGCGCAGCCGAAGACGGTGGCGGTGCTCACCACCGGCGGCCCGGTGACGATGCCCTGGCTCGATCGCGTCCCCGCGGTCGTCCAGGCCTGGTATCCCGGGCAGCGCGGCGGCGAGGCGATCGCCAATATCCTGACCGGGAAGGTCAACCCGTCGGGCCGCCTGCCAATCACCTTCCCCGCGCATGAGGGGCAGGCACCGCGCGCCCACCCGGTCGGCCTCGACACCTTCACCGCGCTCCAGGCGGCCGCGGCGGCGAACCCCGCCAATCCCGGCGGCTACGAGCTCAACAGCTTCCCCGTCGACTATGTGGAGGGCAGCAACGTGGGCTATCGCTGGTACGAGAAGAAGGGCCACAAGCCACTCTTCGCCTTTGGCCATGGCCTCAGTTACACTCGCTTCGCCTATGCCAAGGCAGCCGTCAGCGGCGGCAAGCGGCTGACCGTCTCGTTCGATGTCACCAATACCGGCCAGCGCGCGGGTGCCGATGTGCCGCAAATCTATGTGACGCGCGAAGGATCGGGCATTCCGATGCGCCTCGCCGCCTTCAAGCGCGTCGAGCTCAAGCCCGGCAAAACCCGGCGCATCACCCTCACCGCCGAGCCGCGCATCCTTGCCGACTATGACACCAGCCTGCCCGGCTGGCGCATCCGCGGCGGCAACTATCGGATCGCCATTGCGCGCGATGCGACCGATCGTTCGATGCTGCTCACGACGACGCTCGACCCGGCGACGATGAAGCCCTAGCGTCCTCGCTCCCCTACGGCGCACGCGATCAACGCGGGCGCGACGGCAGGGGGCGACGGGGTGCCTTGTGGGGAGCAATATTGAGCCGGATCGGCCGGCGCGGCGGTCGCTGCGCTTCATCCTGCTCGTCGCGCTCGCCAATGCCGGCGGGGTGATCGGCTTTCTGCCGCTGCTCACCCTGCTGCTCCCGCTCAAAGTCGCCGAAGTCGCGGGCGACGATCGCATCGCGGTGTTCACTGCCACAGTCATCGCGGGCGCGACCGCGGCAAGCGCGTCGAACATCCTGTTCGGCTGGCTCAGCGACCGTTCGGTGGCGCGCGGCGGCGGACGGCGCAGGTGGATCGCCATCGGTCTCGCCGGTCTTGCCGCATCCTTCGCCGCGCTCGCCGCCGCAGCCACGCCCTTGCAGATCGTTCTGGCGATCGTGCTGTTCCAGACTGCGGTGAACGCCATTCTCGCTCCGATGTTCGCGGTCATGGCCGATGAGGTCCCCGACGCGCAGAAGGGCCTGTCCGGCGGCCTGATCGCGCTCGGCGCGCCGCTCGCCTCCGCTGTCGCCGCGCTGATGCTTGCGGTCGGCGTCAACGGTGAAGCGACGCGCCTTGCCTTCGTCTTCGCCGCGGTGTTGATCTGCATCCTGCCGCTGATCGTCACGCCCGCACGGATCGCGCCTGCTGCCATAGCCCCAGAGGAGGCTCCATTGCTGGGGCGCGATCTCGCCATCGCCTGGGCATCGCGCCTGCTGGTTCAGGTCGCGGGCAATGCGCTGTGGCTCTACCTCGTCTATTATTTCGCCAGCATCGATCCGCACACGCCTGCGTCCAAAAGCGTCGGGCCGCTCGGTCAGCTGATGACCATTGCCTATCTCGTTTCCGTGCCCGTCGCAGTGCTGGCGGGCCGCTGGTCGGACCGGATCGGACGGCGGAAGCCGTTCCTGATCGCCTTCGCCCTGCTGGCCGCGCTGGGCCTCACCGGCCTCGCCTTCGCGCGCGACTGGAACATGGCGGCTTCAGCCTTCACGCTCTACGCGCTCGGCTCGGCGGCTTTCCTGTCGCTCCATTCGGGGTTCGCGATGCAATTGCTGCCCGATCCGGATCATCGCGGCCGCGATCTGGGCCTGATCAACCTCACCAATACGCTGCCCGCGCTGCTCGGCCCCCTGCTCACCTGGGCGCTCGCCACGCCGCACGATTTCCGCGCGGTGATGCTGGTGCTGGCCGGGCTCACTCTGCTGGGCGGGCTGTTGGTGCCGGCGATCCGGCACCGGCGCTAGGGGCTGCCCAATAGCGGACATAATCGACCTGCATGCGCTGCGGCAGTGCCGTGTCGTCCACGCCCTTTTGCCCGCCCCAGTCGCCGCCGACTGCAAGGTTGAGGATCAGCTCATAGGGCCTGGTGAACGGCCATGCCGCCGCCCCGCCCGGCTGATCGTCCTTCACCTGCATATGCCCGCGCCCATCGATCCCGATCGTGATCGAGCCGGGCCGCCAGTCGAGCTGATAGTTGTGGAACTGCGTGCACGCCGTCGGCAGCTTCGCCTGCGCCCCGCGCTGCGTCCCCTTGACGTGATAGAAGGCCGAACTGTGCACGGTCGCGTGGATCACGTTCGCGTCCCAGCCGACCATCTCCATGATGTCGATCTCGCCGCCTTCGGGCCATTTCCCATCGGTCGGAAGCATCCAGATCGCCGGCCACATGCCGCGCCCGCAGGGCAGCTTCGCGCGGATCTCGTAGAAGCCGTAGCCGTAGCGCTGCCGCGTCACGAGCTTGCCCGAGGTATAAGCCTGCCCGCCCCAGTCGCGGGCCTTGCCCTCCAGCGACTCGCGCCGCGCCTCGATCACCAGCGCGCCGTCCTGGATCCGGATATTCTCGGGCCGCCCGTCGGCATAATATTGAAGCTCGTTATTGTACCAGCCCTGACGGTTGCGGTGCGTGTCGAAGCGCCATTTGCCGGTATCAATGCGCGGGCCGTCGAACTCGTCGGCGAAGCTGGGCGCCGCCGTGGGCACCGTCATCGGCACGTCGGCGGACACGTTGGTCGCGCTCAACGTCGATTGCAGCGCGAACGCGATCGGAACGAACATCGCCTACTCTCCTATCGGCCAATGTGAACGTTCACAGGATGCCAGGTCGGAAGTGCTTTGCAAGCGCGCAGAATTACGGTCAGGCGGCAGCCGCCACCAGCCTGTAGCCCACGCCCGGCTCGTTGCGGATCAGCGCGGGGCGGCTGGCATCCACCTCGAGCTTCTGGCGCAGGTTGCGGACGACGATGCGCAGATAATCCACCCGCCCCTCATGCGCCGGACCCCAGACGGTGCGCAGCAATTGCGCGTGGCTGATCACCCGGTCGGGCCGCTTCGCCAGCTCGGCGAGCACCTCATATTCCTTGGGCGAGAGATGCACTTCCTCCCCAGCCCGCTTCACGCGGCGATGGGTGAGGTCGATCTCCACCTCACCCAGCTGCACCGTCGCCTGTTCTGCGTCGCTCGCCAGCCGGTGGCGCAGCGCAGTGCGGATGCGGGCGAGCAGTTCGTCGGTGTCGAATGGTTTGGTGAGGTAATCGTCGGCGCCGAGGTCGAGCGCCGCGACCTTCTCCGCCACATCCTCGCGCGCCGAAACGACGAGCAGGGTCGCGGTCGAGCGCGCCTTGATCGGCTGGATCAGCTCCAGCCCGTCGCGATCGGGCAGGCCGAGGTCGAGCAGCACCGCGTCGGGCTTGTCGATATCAAGCAGCGACAGCCCCTCGCGCGCGGTGCCCGCCTCGACCACCACATGGCCCGCGCGCTGGAGGGCGGCACGGAGCAGGCGGCGGATATGGACATCGTCCTCGACGATCAGGACCTTGGTCGGCAACGCCATGCCTCCGGACTTACCGCCGCGAAGGCATCCGGTCGAGGGCGAGGTTGAGCGCGAGGACATTCACCCGCGGCTCACCGAGGAAGTCGAGCAACGGTGTTTCAGTGTGCTCCGCCACCAGCGCCCGCAATTTCTCCGGAGCGATCGCGCGCGCCCTGGCGACGCGATCCACCTGGAAAAGAGCCGCCTCGGGACTGATATGGGGGTCGAGCCCCGAGGCGGAGGCCGTCACCAGATCGGTTGGGACCGTTGCACCTGGCGCGTCGCGGATCTCCTCGACATCGCCTTTCACGCGATCGATCAGCGCTTGCGATGTCGGGCCGAAATTGGAGCCGGCCGAGGCGGCGGCGTCGTAGCCGTTGCTGCCGGCAGCGGACGGGCGGCCGTGGAAATAGCGCTCGCCGGTGAATTTCTGGCCGAGCAGCTCCGAGCCGATCACGCGATCCCCCTCGCGGATCAGGCTGCCATTGGCCTGGTGCGGAAAGATCGCCTGGCCGATGCCAGTGAGCAGCGCCGGGTAAGCGAGCCCGAGCAGCGCCGCGAACAGCAGAGTCAGCACGATCGCGGGGCGAAGAGCGGATTTGAGGTCGGTAAGCATCTTGAATTCCTCAGGCGAGGTTGAGGCCGTTCACGGCGAGGTCGATCAGCTTGATCCCGATGAACGGCGCGACCAGGCCGCCCAGGCCGTAGATCGAGAGGTTGCGCGCCAGCAGCGGCCCCGCGCTCATCGGCTTGTAGGTCACGCCCTTGAGCGCCAGCGGCACCAGGCACGGGATGATCAGCGCGTTGAAGATGATCGCGGACAGGATCGCGCTCTCCGGGCTCGACAGCCCCATCACGTTGAGCACGCCGAGGCCGGGATAGAGCGCGACGAACATCGCCGGGATGATCGCGAAATACTTCGCGACATCGTTGGCGACCGAGAAGGTCGTCAGCGCCCCGCGCGTCATCAGCAGCTGCTTGCCGAGGCCGACGATCTCGATCAGCTTGGTCGGATCGCTGTCGAGATCGACCATATTGCCCGCCTCGCGCGCCGCCTGCGTGCCGGTGTTCATCGCCACGCCGACGTCGCTCTGCGCGAGCGCAGGCGCGTCGTTGGTGCCGTCGCCGCACATCGCGACGAGCTTACCGCCCGCCTGCTCCTTGCGGATCAGCGCCAGCTTGTCCTCGGGCGTCGCCTCGGCGAGGAAGTCGTCGACGCCAGCCTCGGCCGCGATCGCGGCGGCGGTGAGCGGATTATCGCCGGTGATCATCACCGTGCGGATGCCCATGCGGCGCAGTTCGGCGAAACGCTCGCGCACCCCGGCCTTGACCACGTCCTTGAGCGCGACCGCGCCGAGCAGCCGCCCGTCCTTGGCCACCGCGAGCGGGGTCATGCCGGCGCGCGCGATCTCGTCGGTCAGCTTGCGCAGCTCCGCGGCGGCGGGCGTGTCGCCCAGCCCCGGATTGGCGCGCAGCACCGAATCCACCGCCCCCTTCTGGATCAGCGTGCCCTCGACGCGCACGCCCGATATCCGGGTCTGCGCGGTGAAGGGGATCACCTCGGCACCTGCCGGCAGGCTCGGCACCGACACCCCATATTTCTCGCGCGCCAGCGTCACGATCGAGCGGCCCTCGGGCGTCTCGTCGGCGAGGCTGGCGAGCAGCGCGGCGCGGGCAAGGTCGTCGACCTGAATGCCGACGAGGTGACGGAACTCGCTCGCCTGCCGGTCGCCGATCGTGATCGTGCCGGTCTTGTCGAGCAGCAGCACGTCGACATCGCCCGCCGCCTCGACCGCGCGGCCCGACTTGGCGAGCACGTTGAAGCGCACCAGCCGGTCCATGCCCGCAATGCCGATCGCCGACAGCAGCGCGGCGATGGTCGTCGGGATGAGGGTGATGAGCAAAGCGGCCAGGATCGCGACCGGGATGCTGCCGCCGGCATAGCTGGCGAAGCCGGGGATCGTCGCAACCGCGATCAGGAAGATGATCGTCAAGCCCACCAACAGGATCGTCAGCGCGATCTCGTTCGGCGTTTTCTGCCGCTCGGCGCCCTCAACCAGCGCGATCATGCGGTCGAGGAAGCCCTGCCCCGGCTCCTGCGTCACGCGCACCTTGATCCGGTCGGAGATGACGCGCGTGCCCGCGGTGACGGCGGAGCGGTCGCCGCCCGCCTCGCGGATCACCGGCGCGCTTTCGCCGGTGATCGCGGCTTCGTTGACGCTGGCAACGCCCTCGATCACCTCGCCATCGGCGGGGATCAGGTCGCCGGTCTCGACCAGCACCACCTCGCCGCGCTCGAGCCGCGCGGCGCCGACCAGTTCCCAGGCGTCGCCGGTGCCGATCAGGCGCTTGGCCTGAAGCTCGGACTTGGTGGCGCGGAGCGAGGCGGCCTGCGCGCGGCCGCGGCCCTCGGCCAGCGCCTCGGCAAAGGTGCCGAACAGCACGGTCAGCCACAGCCACACGATGAGCTGCGCCTGGAACGGGATCGAGAGCTTCTCGCCGCCCAGCGCGAGCAGCACGGTCAGCAGCAGCGCCACCACCGCGGTAGTGAACAGCACGGGGTTCCTGATCAGCTCCCGTGGGTTCAGTTTCTTGAAGGCGTCGCCGATCGCCGGAAGGATCAGCTCGCCCGAGAACATCGTCTTGGTCGTCATGGGATGCGTCCTCAGAAGAGCTGGCCGTCGATCATCGCGAGATGATCCGCGATCGGGCCGAGCGCGAGGCTGGGAAGGAAGGTCAGGCCGCCGACGATCAGGATGATCCCGACGAGGAGGCCCACCCAGAGCGGCCCGGTGGTCGGGAACGACCCCGCGGTCGCCGGCGTATATTTCTTGGCGGCAAGACTGCCGGCGATGGCCAGCACCGGCACGATCATGAAGAACCGTCCCAGCCACATCGCGACGCCGAGCAGGCCGTTGTAGAAGGGCGTGCCCGCTGTCAGCCCGGCAAAGGCGGAACCGTTATTCCCCGTCGCCGAGCTATAGGCGTAGAGGATCTCGCTGAACCCGTGCGGGCCCTTGTTGAGCGGCCCCGCCAGGCCGGCAGGGAGGACCGCCGAGAGCGCGGTGAAGCCGAGCACGCATAGCGGCACGATGGCGATCGCCAGCACGGCGAGCTTGACCTCACGGCTTTCGATCTTCTTGCCGACATATTCGGGCGTGCGGCCCACCATCAGGCCGGCGACGAACACTGCCAGGATGGCGAAGAGCAGGAAGCCGTAGATGCCAGCGCCGACGCCGCCGATGACGATCTCGCCCAGTTGCATGTTGAACAGCGGGATCATCCCGCCGAGCGCGGTGAAGCTGTCGTGCATCGCGTTGACCGCGCCGCACGACGCCGCGGTGGTGACGACCGAGAAGAGCGCGCTCGCGGCGATGCCGAAGCGGATTTCCTTGCCCTCCATATTGCCCCCCATCGCGCCCAGCGCGTGCAGGTTGGGGTTGCCGGCGGCCTCGGCCCAATAGGTGACGCCGACACCGGCGAGGAACAGCACCAGCATCGCGGCGAGGATCGCCCAGCCCTGGCGCGAGTTGCCCACCGCCTTGCCGAAGGTCCAGGTGAGGCCCGCGCCGATCACGAAGATCGACAGCATCTGGACGAGGTTGGTGAGCGCGGTCGGATTCTCGAACGGATGCGCGCTATTGGCGTTGAAGAAGCCGCCGCCGTTGGTGCCGAGCATCTTGATCGCTTCCTGCGAAGCGACCGGCCCGAGCGCAATCGACTGTTTCCCGCCCTCGATCGTGGTCGCGTCGATCATGCTGGCGAAGGTCTGCGGCACGCCGCTGGCGATCAGGAACACCGCATAGACGATGCACAGCGGCAGCAGCAGATAGAGCGTCACGCGGGTGAGATCGGCCCAGAAATTGCCGACCGTCCCGGTCTCGCGCCGCGCAAAGCCGCGGAAGATCGCGAAGGCGAT
Organism: Sphingomonas sp.; assembly: GCF_036402235.1. Taxonomy (GTDB): domain Bacteria; phylum Pseudomonadota; class Alphaproteobacteria; order Sphingomonadales; family Sphingomonadaceae; genus Sphingomonas. Next base: position 74,646 of record NZ_DASWTG010000044.1, read on the forward strand.
GGCGATGCCGGTGGCGGCCGAGAGGAAGTTGTGGATCGCAAGGCCCAGCATCTGGCTGAGGTTGCTCATCGCGACCTCGCCCGAATACCATTGCCAGTTGGTGTTCGCGACGAAGCTGATCGTCGTGTTGAACGCGCCGTCGGCGCCGATCCCGGCGAACCCGCGCGGGTTCATCGGCAGCACGCCCTGCAGCCGCAGGATCGCATAGGTGAACAGCGCGGTCGCGATCTGGAACAGCAGCATATGGACAGCGTAGCGCCGCCAGCCCTGCTCTGCGGCCGGGTCCACTCCGGCGAGCTTGTAGAAGCCGCGCTCGACCGGCCCCAGCACCGCGTGCAGCGGCGTGCGGCGGCCTTCATAGAGTGCGAACAGCCACATCCCCACCGGCTTTGCGAGCGCGACGAGGATGGCGGTGAAGACGAGGATCAGCCCCCAGCCCTGGATGGTCATGTCGTTGCTTTCAGAACTTCTCGGGCCGCACGAGCACGGCGAGAAGATAGAGGAGGAGGCCGAGCGCGGTGAGCCCGGCGAGCGTCAGGTGAATGCTCATCTCACGCCTCGTCGCAGAGGCGGAGATAGGCGAGCGTCACGAGGAACAGCCCGCCGAGCGCGGCGAGCCAGATCACGTCCTGCATGGGGCAGACTCCGAATGGTTTCGGAGGCTCAATTAGGCGCGCATGCCGTTAAGGTTCGACGGCGAAAGCCGCTGTGGGGCATTAAGAAAGCATAAGGATCGCGATGGGGGCTGGACTTTCGCACCAGCTTCACCAACGCCGTTCGGGCTGAGCTTGTCGAAGCCCCGTTCTTCTTCCACCTGTGCGAGAAAAAGAAAGACAGCCCTTCGACAAGCTCAGGACGAACGGAGATCCTGATACCGACGATGAGCGAACCTGCCCGCCCCTCCCCCGACGCGCTTCTCCGCGCTGCGCAGCGCGAGGAACGCGGCAAGCTTAAGATCTTCCTCGGTGCCGCGCCCGGCGTCGGCAAGACGTTCGAGATGCTGCGAGAGGGCGCCGAGCGGCTGAAGGCGGACACCGACGTCGTGATCGGCGTGGTCGAGACGCATGGCCGCGCCGAGACGGCGGCGCTGATCGATCCGTTCGAGGTCATCCCGCGCCGGACGATCGAGTATCAGGGCCACAAGCTGCCGGAGATGGATCTGGATGCGATCCTAGCCCGCCGCCCCGCGCTCGCGCTGGTCGACGAATTCGCGCATACCAATGTCGAAGGCAGCCGCCATCCCAAGCGCTGGCAGGACGTGCAGGAGCTGCTCGACGCCGGGATCGACGTCTACACCACGCTCAACATCCAGCATGTCGAAAGCCTCAACGACGTCGTCGCGAGCTTCACCCGCGTGCGCGTGCGCGAGACGGTGCCCGACAGCGTGTTCGAGGGTGCCGAGATCGAGGTGGTCGACCTGCCCCCCGACGAGCTGATCGAGCGGCTGAAGCAGGGCAAGGTCTATATCCCGGACGAGGCGACGCGCGCGCTCGGCCATTTCTTCTCCAAGCCCAATTTGTCGGCCCTGCGCGAGATGGCGCTGCGCCGCGCCGCGCTCAGCGTCGATCGCGCGCTGCTCGACGAGCTCGATGCCGGCGCCGTGCCCGGCACCTTCGCGGGCGGCGAGCGCGTGCTGGTCGCGGTGAGCGAGCTGCCCGGCTCCGACGCGCTGGTCCGCGCGGCCAAGCGCCTTGCCGATGCGCTGCGCGCGCCATGGCAGGCCGTCTATGTCCGCACCGCGCGCGCGGAAGGGTTCGACGAGGGCCAGAAGCGCCGCATCGCCGATACGCTGCGCCTCGCCGCCAGCCTCGGCGCGACGATCGCGACCGTCCCTGCCGAAACGGTGATCGAAGGGTTGAGCGAGCATATCCGCATGTCGCGCGTCACCCAGCTGGTGATCGGCAAGTCGGTGCGCAGCTGGTGGTTCGAGCTGCGCCACGGATCGGTCGTCAACACGATGCTGCGCGTGGGCGACGGGCTTGCGGTCCACGTCATCCCGGCGGCTGTGTCGGGGGAAAGCGCATCGCGCGCGCCGCGCCTGCCCGGCCGCTGGGGCAGCCCTTCCGAATATGCCGCCATCGCCGCGCTGATCGCCGGGGCCACATTGCTCGGCAAGCTCGCCGAGCCGCTGATCGGGCTCGGCGGCGTCGATCTCATTTATCTGCTCCCGGTGATCCTCGCTTCGGGCCGCTATGGTTTGCGCCCCGGCCTGCTCACCGGCGTCGCCTCGGCACTGGCCTACAACTTCTTCTTCCTGCCGCCGGTGCACAGCTTCACGATCACCGATCCGCAGAGCCTGCTGACGATGTTCGTGCTGATCGCCATCGCGGCCTTCACCGCGAACCTCGCCGGGCGATTGAAGGCGCGCGCGACGCTGGGCGCCCGCAGCGCGCAGGAGAATGCCGCCGTCGCTGCCTTCGGCCAGACGCTGGCGCGGGTGTCGGACTGGCAGACGACCAGCCAGCTCGTCTGCGAGGAGATGGCGCGTCTGCTCGAGGTCAACGTCATCCTGCTCCGCGAAGAGGGCAGCGAGCTGGTGCCTGCAGGCGCCTCGCCGGACACCGCCGCCCTCAACCCGGTCAACCAGGCCGCGGCCGAGTGGACGATGAAGCGCGGCGAGCCCGCGGGCGCGGGCACCGGTACGCTCAACGCCGCCGACTGGCAGTTCCACCCGCTCCGGACCGCGCTCGGCGTGCTCGCGGTGGTCGGGCTGTCGCGCGACGACGGGCGCGAGCCGGTCACCGCCGATCGCGCGGTCCTGCTCTCCACCCTGCTCGGCCAGGCCGCGCTCGCGCACGAGCGCCTGAAGCTCGAGAGCGAGGTGCGCGAGGTCTCGGTGCTCAAGGAGCGCGACCGGCTGCGCGCCGCATTGCTCTCCTCGATCGGGCACGATCTGCGTACCCCGCTCACGTCGGTCGCCACCGCGATCGAGGGGCTCGGCGTCGAGCAGTCCGATTCCCCCGCCCTGCCCGTCGCGCGGATGGAGGTCGCGCGGCTGCGCCGCTTCCTCGACAATCTTCTCGACATGGTCCGCATTGACTCGGGCGCGCTCCAGCTCGCCCCCGAGCCGATCGACCTCACCGACGCGGTCGGCAGCGCCGTGCACGATCTCAAGGATCTGTTCCGCGGCCGTCACATCGACTTGAAGGTCCCCGCCAACCTTCCCTTCGTCACCGCCGATCCGACGCTTTTGCACCACATCCTCATCAACCTGCTCGCCAATGCCGCGCAGCATGGCGGCGAGAGCGGACGCATCACGATCGAAGGATCGCGCACGCCCGATGCGGTGCTGCTCGCGATCCGCGATCAGGGTCCAGGGCTGGAGCCGGGGATGGAAGCGCGCGTCTTCGAGACCTTTGCGCAGGGCCGCGGCAGCGATCGCCAGGGCGGCAGCGGCCTCGGCCTGGCGATCGTCAAGGGGTTTGCCGACGCGATGGGAATCGGAGTGCGCGCCGGCAATGCGCCGGATGGAGGCGCTGTCTTCACGCTCAGCTTTCCCGCCGCGCTGATCCATGCCGGCGACGCGGCGGCCGGGGCCTAGCTTCTATCAGCGGAGCGGCCGTGCGGCGCGGGACATGCGCACGCTCACCTGGCGCCGGCCGCCGCCAGAAGGATGCCGAGGCCGACGGACATGCCCTGCACGCTCGCGCCCTTCTCGACGTCGATCCACTCGTCGAGCGAATGGGCGCGATCGCCCTTCCCGCCCGAGCCGATCGTGATCGCCGGGATGCCGAGGCTCATCGGCAGATTGGAATCGGTCGAGGAGAAGGACGGGCTGGGCTTCATGCCCTTGGCGGTGATCACCGCGGTCGCGATCCGCACGATCTCCGCGCTGTCGGGCGTGCTGCCCGCCGGCCGGTCGCCGATCAGCTTGAGATCGGCGGCGATCTTGCCTTCCCGGGTGCTGCGCGCGGCATTCTCGGCCTCGACGCTGGCCTGCACGATCGTCTTGAACCGCGCCTCGACCTTGGCAAGCTCGGCCGGGTCCTCCGAGCGCATGTCGAACTCGACGAAGATCTCGTTCGGGATCGAGTTGACCGAGGTGCCGCCGCCGGTGACGCTGGCGGCATAGGTCGTCTTGGGCTTCCTGGGGACCGGGATGGTGTAGAATTCGGTCACGGTGCGGCCCGCCGCGACCATCGGGTTGACCAGCCCGAACGCGCCATAGCTGTGGCCGCCCGGCCCCTTGTAGGTAACGCGATACCGCTTCGAGCCGACCCCGCCGGTGACGATGCGCTCGGGATTGGTGCCGTCCATCGACATGAACGCCCGCACGCGATCCTTGTACTTCCCCTTGGTGAAGAGATAGCGGACCCCGCGCAGGTCCCCCGGCCCCTCCTCGCCGACATTGCCGACGAACAGCACGTCGTATTTGGTCTTGATCGCATTGCCTTTCATCGCGCGGGCATAGGCGAGGAGGACGGCGAGGCTGCGGGTATCGTCGCCGATGCCGGGGGCATAGAGCCGCGTGCCCTCCCGCCGCACCTTTACATTGGTTTCCTCCGGGAACACCGTGTCGAGATGCGCGGCAAGCACGATGACGGGGCCGCCGGCCGGGCCGGTGCCGCGATAGAGGCCCATCGCATTGCCCTCGGCATCGATCTCGACATCGGTCAGGCCTGCCTCGGCGAGCATGTCGCGATAGGCGGCGGCGCGCTTGCCCTCCTTGAACGGCGGCGCCGGGATCTCGGTCAGCTTGACGATCTCCGCGACGATCCGGTCATGCTCGCGATCGAGCTGGGCGGCGGCGGCGCGATAGGATGCGCTCGCCAGCGTCGCCGCGACCGCCTTGTCCCCCTGCGGCTCCGCGGCTGGGGCAGCGCCGGCGGCGAGGAGGACGGCGAGTGAAACGAGAGAAGTCATGGATCGACCTTTCGTGGGAACAGGCAGTGTTGGCAAATCAGTCGGAATCGAGCGATCCGGCCACCAGCGGCGCGACCTTCGCCACGATCGCATCGATGCCGGCCGGGTTGGGATGGATGCGATCGGGCAGCATCAGCTTCTGGTCGGTCACCACCCCGTCGAGGAAGAAGGGGTAGAGCGCCGCGTCATAGCGCTTCGCCAGCTCGGGATAGATCGGGTTGAACCGCTCCGCATAGTCGCGCCCCATATTGGGCGCCGCGATCATGCCCGTGAGCAGGATCGGGATCCCGCGGCGCTTCAGCTCCTCGCAGATCGCGGTGAGATTGGCGCGCGTTTCTCCGGGATCGATCCCGCGCAGCATGTCGTTGCCGCCCAGATTGACCATGACGAGATCGGGCTTGCGATCCAGCCCGTCGAGCGTGAACGCCAGGCGGCGCAGCCCGGCCGAGCTGGTATCGCCCGAGACGCCGGCATTGCGCACCCTCGCTGCGACCCCGCGCGCCACGAGCGCCTTTTCCAGCCGCGCCGGAAAGCTCTCCTGCGGGAGCACGCCATAGCCCGCATAGAGGCTGTCGCCGAACGCGACGACCAGCCGGCTATCGGCGGCCTCGGCGGAGGCCGAGGCGTTCGCCTGCGCCAGGGGTGCCTCGGCGATCGTTTGGTTGGCGGAATTATTCTCGCTCGAACATGCCGTCAGCCCTTGGAGCAGCAGCAGTGCGCCCGCATATGGGGCAAGTCTGTTGGGCAAGGGTGTCATCTCCACATATGTCGATCGATCCGGCGGCGGATATCGCAATCCGCGCACGCAATGTCACCCTGACCCTCGGCACGCGCGAGGCGCCGACCGAAATTCTCAAGGGGATCGATGTCGATATCGTGCGTGGTTGCAGCGTCGCGATCCTGGGCCCGTCGGGTTCGGGCAAGTCGTCGCTGATGGCGATCCTTTCGGGACTCGAGCGGGCGAGCGGCGGCGAGGTGAGCGTCGCCGGCGTCGCATATAGCGACCTCGACGAGGACGGGCTGGCGCGCGCGCGCCGCGGCCGCGTCGGCATCGTGCTCCAGGCGTTCCATCTGCTTCCGACGATGACCGCGCATGAGAATGTCGCCGTGCCGCTCGAGCTGGCGGGCGCGACGGACGCCTTCGCGCGCGCCGGCGCGGAGCTCGAGGCGGTCGGGCTCGGCCATCGGCTGACGCATTATCCGGTGCAGCTTTCGGGCGGCGAGCAGCAGCGCGTCGCCATCGCCCGCGCAGTGGCGGGGCGACCCGAGATCCTGTTCGCCGACGAGCCCACCGGAAACCTCGACGGCGCCACCAGCGGCGCGATCGTCGACCTGCTGTTCGAACGCCAGCGCGCCGCGGAGGCGACCTTGCTGATCATCACCCATGATCCGGCTCTGGCCGGGCGCTGCGATCGCGTGCTGACGATGCGCGACGGCCTGATCGTCGCGGACAGCGCCGCTTGAGCGCCGGGCAAAGGGGCGCGCTGGGCTGGCGCGCGAGCTGGCGGATCGCGCGGCGCGATCTGCATGCCGGGTTTCGCGGGCTTCGGCTGCTGCTGGTGTGCCTGTTCCTCGGCGTCGCGACGCTCGCCACGATCGGCAGCCTGACCGCGTCGATCACGGCCGAGCTGTCGTCGCGCGGCCGCGTGCTGCTCGGCGGCGATGTCGAGGTGGCGATGACGCAGCGCCAGGCCTCGGCCGCCGAGTATGCCGCACTCGCCCAGCTGGGAGCGGTGAGCGACACGATCCGCACCCGCGCAATGGCGCGCCGCGCGGCGCCCGCCCCGGGCGCGCCCGATGCGGTGCTGACCGAGCTCAAGGGTGTCGACACGCGCTATCCGCTCTATGGCAGCCTGATGCTCGCCGCTGGACGCTATGCGCCGCTCACAGCGGATGCCGCGCTGATCGGCCGTCCGCTCGCCGAACGGCTGCTGCTCAACCCCGGCGACCGTATCCGCTATGGCGAGGCCGAGTTCCGCGTCGCCGGCATCATCGCCGACGAGCCTGACCGCGTCGGCGAAGGCTTCACGCTCGGCCCGGTGGCGATCGTCTCGCTCGCCGGGCTGGCGCGCACCGGGTTGCTCCAGCCCGGCGCGCTGTACGAGACCAAGTACCGCATCCGCCTGTCGCCCGGCATCACGCCACAGGAAGCCACCGACCGCCTCAAGGCGCGATTCCCGGCTGCCGGCTGGGAGTATAAGGATCGCGACCGCGCAGCGCCGGGCGCGGTGCGCTTCTTCGAGCGGATGGGGCAGTTCCTGTCGCTGATCGGGCTTGCCGCGCTGGTGATCGCCGGGATCGGCGTCAGCAACGGCGTCGCCTCCTATCTCGCGCAGAAGCGCGGCAGCATCGCCACGCTCAAGATCCTCGGCGCGACCTCGGGCGACATCAGCCGCATCTATCTGCTCCAGATCGGCGCGGCGACGGCGCTCGCGGTGGCCGCAGGGCTGCTCGTCGGCGCGCTGCTGCCTGTCGCCTTCGTCAACCTCGCCCGCGATCTGCTCCCGGTCGCGCCCGGCATGGGCGTCTATCCGCTGCCCCTCGCGACGAGCGCGGCCTATGGCGTGCTGATCGCCCTCGCCTTCGCCCTCCCGCCGCTCGCCCGCGCGCGCACCCACCCCGCGGCGGCGCAGCTGCGCAGCGGAGTCGAGGGCGCGCGGATCGACCGGCGCAGCGTCGGGCTGGTCGTGGTCGCCGGCGCGCTGGTCGTCGCGCTCGCGCTCGCCACCGCGCGAGAGCCGCTGTTCGCCGCAGCGGTGCTCGGCGCGGTCGCCGCGGTGCTGCTGGTGCTGCTCGGCATCGGCGCGCTGGTCCGGCGGCTGGCCGCACGCGTGCCGCGCCCGCGCCGTCCGCTGCTGCGGCTCGCGATCGCCAACCTCCACCGCCCCGGCGCGCAGACGGTCGCGCTGGTGATCGCGCTGGGGCTGGCGCTGACCCTGTTCGTCACGCTCGCCGCGATCCAGACCAGCCTCGACGCGGAGATCAGCCGCGCCGTGCCCGAGCGCGCGCCCAGCCAGTTCGTGCTCGACATCCCCGCGGAGTCGCGCGAGCGCTTCGCCGCGGTGGTTAAGCGCGAAGCTCCGGAGGCCAAGCTCAACATCGTCCCCTCGCTGCGCGGCACCATCACCGCCTATGGCAAGCAGCGCGTCGCCGATCTCGCGACGCTTCCCGAAGGCGCCTGGTTCCTGCGCGGCGAGCGCGGCGTCACCTATGCCGATACGCTGCCGCAGGGCAGCGAGCTAACGGCCGGCCAATGGTGGCCGAAGAACTACGACGGCCCGCCGCTCGTCTCGCTCGACCGCGACGCCGCGCGGATCCTCGATCTGCGCGTCGGCGATACGCTGACGGTCAGCATCCTCGGGCGCGAGATCGAGGCCCGCATCGCATCGCTTCGCCAGGTCAACTGGGACACGATGGGGTTCAACTATGTGCTGGTCTTCTCGCCCAACACGCTGGCCGGCGCGCCGCACAGCCTGACCTCGACCGTCGATATCGATCCCGGGCACGAGGGTGCGGTCTCGCGCGCGCTGCTCGCCGCCTTCCCCTCGGCGTCGATCATCGCGGTGAGCGAGGTGCTGGGCCAGGTCCGCACGATCCTGGACCAGATGGCGACCGCGATCCTGCTGTCGGCGTCGGTCGCGATCCTCGCCGGGATCGCGGTGCTGATCGGCGCGATCGCCGCCGCGCGGCAGGCCCGCACCTATGACAGCGTCATCCTCAAGACGCTGGGCGCGACCCGGCGGCAGATCCTGGCGGCGCAGGCGCTCGAATATGCGCTGCTCGCGCTCATGCTCGCGGCGCTGGCGCTCGCGCTCGGCACGCTGGCGGCCTGGTATGTGATCACCGGCGTGTTCGAGTTCCGCTGGGCACCCGATTGGGTCGCCATCCTCGCGACGCTGGGTGCCGGCGCGCTGCTCACGCTCGGAATCGGGCTGCTCGGCTCGCTGCCCGTGCTGTCGGTGCGCCCGGCCCAGGCTCTGCGAAGGCTCTAGCGTCTGGCACGAGCGCCGCTTCCGCCCTTCTCCGCGTCGACGGGAGCGAACGGTTCTCGCGCGTCGCCGGTCCAGCGCATGAGCGCGAGATCGGCGGTCTGCGCGCCTTTGCCGCCGCCGTTGCGCGCGAGATAGAACAGCCCGCCGCCGACCGGCTGGAGACCGACATCCGCCTTCGCGTTCCAGCCGCGGATGCCGGTAGCCGGGTCGCTAAAGCCATCCTCTGCCAGCGGTAGCAGCAGCCCCTGCTCCCAGCCTTTGCCGTCAGGCCCGGGCACTCCGCGCAGGTCACCCCAAACCGGCCGTGCCCCGGCCTCGACCGCGAACAGCAGATAGTTGGGGAATGATGCCTTCTTCCCCTTGTACACGCCCATGAACCAGCGCCGCGACGCCGCGTCATAGGCGAGGTTCTGAACGCCATAGGTCGTGTTGCCGGTGCGGATGAAGTATTTCCCGTTCGCCGCCGATGGCCCGCTGCGATGGGGCGCGCCCTCGACCAGCGGCTTCGCCAGCCGCGCCCAGTCGCGCACATCATATTGCAGCAGCACCTGATGGTCGTTGTCGCGCCGCGTCGTGTTGCCATAGATGCCATAGGCCACGGTCAGCAGCCGCGGCCCGTCGCTGCGCCCGAACGCCGGGCCGAAGGCGACCCCGTCGATCCCCGAGCAGCCGTAGCGGTGGTCGGGCGAGGCCGCGGCATCGTCGCGAAACTTGCCGTCGTCGCCGTCAAACCGCCCGTCGCCATCGACGTCCGCAGCATAGTCCCTTGCCACCTCGGGCAGGTAGACGGTGCGCAGCACATCGGCTGCCGCGACCCCGACACGATCGATCCGCGCGACGTCGATCACCGCGATGTAGAACGCGCGGTCCTTCTTGTACTCGAGCGAGCCGTAGATCTTGCCGTCCGCCGGGTTGAAGTCGAGATCGCCGAGATGCCCGGTCCAGCCGGTCAGCGTGCCGATCAGCCTGCCGCTGAAGTCGTACTTCGCGAGCAGGTTGGTGAAGGAATAATAGATATAGCCGCCCTGCAGATCGACCGCGATGCCTTGCACATGCCCCGAATCCCAGGTGCCGCCATTCTGCGTCCGCGGGAGAGGTGCAGGCGCGCCCTGCCCGGCCGCCGGGACCGCGCCGAGCAGCAGGAGCGGCAGCAACGAGACCGCGTTCACGCGAACACCCGCCGCCCGCGCTCGACCTGCATGCGGTGCGTCCCGGCGAGCTTCAGCGAGCGCTCCCGGATCGTGTCGAGGAACAGCCATTCGCCCGTCACCCGCTGCGGCGTCACCTCGACCATCAGATAGCCGCGATGGCTGGTGTCCGCCCATTTGAGCTCGGGATTGGCGGCGATGAAGCCCTGCGCCACGGTACGCGGATCGGCCGCCATGCCGCCCTCCATCCCGCCCGAGGTCACGGCCTGCCCCGCGAATTCGACCCCCGCGGGCTTGCCATCCTCGCGCAGCGCATAGGCCCAGGCATTGTGGCTGTCGCCCGACAGCATCACCAAGTCCGCATCCGCGCGCTGTGCCGCGCGCAGCAGCCGCGCGCGCGCCGCGGGATAGCCGTCCCAGCGGTCCATCCACATCGGTACGCCATGCTTCGCCGCGCGGATGTTGTTGCGGAAGCTCGCCACGGTTCGCTCGGTCGCATCGGGCTTGAGCCAGTCGACCGCAGCCTGCGGCATCACAGTACGCCCGATGATCGTCGCCATGCCGATCAGCTGCCACGCACTGGTCCGCGCATTGGCTTTGAGCGCGTGCGCCAGCCAGCTTTCCTGCGTGGTGCCGAGCATCGTCGCCGACGGATCCTGCCACTCGCCGTCCCTGAACGCGCTCAGCGCCGCATCCGGATTGGCCGCCTTGAACGCGGCGTCGAGATTGGCCGGTCTGGTCCGCGCGAGCAGGCGGGATTCGGTGCGATAGAGCGTCGCCAGCGATCCGATCGGATAGGCCTTCCACGGCTCGTCCGACACCGGAAGCCACTCGCGATACGCCTGCATCGCGGCGGCACGCCGCACGTTCCAGTCGCCTTCCTTGGCAGGCTGGTGATTGTTCGCGCCCCATTCGTAACTGTCATTGGTCGATTCATGATCGTCCCACAGCGCGACCATCGGCGCCATCTGGTGCAGAAGCTGCAGATCCGGATCGGCGCGGTAGCAGGCGAAGCGCAGGCGATAGTCGGCGAGCGCGACCATCTCGTGATCGGGCTGCAACATGCGGCCCTCGACCCGCTTCCCCTCGTACGAGGCGTTGCCATATTCGTAGACATAGTCGCCGACGTGCAGCCACAGATCGAGATCGTCGCGCGCCGCGGCATGGCCATAGGCGTTGAAATAGCCGTTGGGCAGGTTCGAGCAGGAGAAGACACCAAGCCCGAAGCGCGCCGCGTTGCCCTGCGGCAGCGTCTTGGTCCGCCCGACCGGCGACTTGCTGCCGTCGGGCCCGACGAAGCGATACCAATAGACCGTGCCGGGCATGAGTCCATCGACCGTGACCTTCGCGGTCCAGTCGCGATAGGCCCCGGTGCGCACGCTGCCGCCCGAGACCTTCCGGGTGAACTCGCGGTCGAGCGCGACCTCGGCGTCGAGCCGCACGATGCTGGCATCGTCCGCAGGGACGAAGCGAGTCCATAGCAGCATCGAGTCCGTGCCCGGCTCGCCGCTCGCGACATTGTGGGTGAAGCCCCGCGCGCCGGCGAGCTCCGCCGCAAGGCCGCGGCCCGCAGGCAATAGCAACGCGCCAAGCCCGAGCCCGCCGCCAAGGACCAGCCGACGACGATCGATGTTCAGGACCATGGGTTCCTCCGCAATCACAGCTTGAAAGAAAGGCGGCTGCGCCGGGCGGCGCAGCCGCAGGAGGGGGACTTAGAAGGTGCCCTTGATCCCGAGGTTCCACATCGAGCCGTAGATGCTGTACTGCTGCACCCGGCTGCGTACGTTGGAATAGACGATGTCGGGCGCGTTGAAGATGTTGCGGCCGGCCACCATCACCTCGAAATTCTTCGTGATCTTGTAGCTGGCGCTGACGTTCCACAGCTCGCGCGCGGCGCGGTAGAGAATGCCGTTATTGGCGGTGGTCGGCGTGTTGCCGAGCCCGCTGGTGCGGTAGCTCGACTGCCAGTTGCCGGTGAGCTGGAAGTCGAAGCCGCTGCGGCTGTAGCGCAGGCCCCAGTTCGCGGCACGCTCGGGCAGGTTCTGGCGCTCGCCGTCCGGATCGACCAGCGTGAACGACCCGCGCAGCCCGAACCCCTTGAGCGCGCCCGGCAGGAAGGTGAGCTGCTGGTCATATTCCAGCGTCAGGCCATTATTCGTGCTTGTGCCCGGCGCATTCTGCGCGCTGCGGAAGGTGTAGCCGAGATAGTCGTTCGGATCGAAGCCGACATCCTCCGGGTTCACCTCGATGCCGGTGATCTGCATGTCCTTGATGTCGAGCTTGAAGCCCGAAATCGCGATGATGCCCGACGGCTCGAGGAAATATTGCAGCCGCGCATAATATTTGGTCGAATGCTCGGGCTTGAGCAGCGGGTTGGGCACCGACACGATCATCGTGTCGTCGTTGACCGAGACGACACCGCCGAGATTGCCATAGTCGGGGCGGAGGATCGAGTCGCTGAACGCGATCTGGCCGACCAGCTTGTCGGTGAAATCATACTTGATCCCGCCGCTCAGGAACCAGTCGTCATACTCGCCGCGCCGGGTCGAATAGGCACCGTTGTTGTACTGGTAGAGCAGCCCCTCGGGCGTCGCGGCGGCGGTGCCGGCCGCGTTGAGCGCGTATCCCGCCGCGGCAACCTCGTCCAGCGTGCGCACATTCGCGACCCTGGCCGCCGTCTTCGTCTTCTCGTAGCGAAGGCCAAGGTCGAATGCCGCGCGCCCGGCACGCGCCTGCACCTCGACATAGCCGGCGTAGATGTCTTCCTTGACGCGCTTGTTGTTGTCCAGGTCGCGCTTCAGGTTGCCGAGCGTGTCCGGCACGAAATATTCGGGGTGCTCGCGATAGATGTCGTACATCGCGTAGTTGCTGTCGGCGCGCCAGTTCTGCGCGTTCATGTTGCCGGCGTCGAACCCGTGGATCTGGAACTTGTAGAACTGCGTCCAGGGGATCACCGCCTCGGGCACCCGCTGGGTCAGATCGCCGGTCGGGCCGACATATTGGAACTGGTCGAATGAGCCCTCGTTGGTGCGCCAGTCATTGGTGCGCACCAGGCCGCCCGCCATCAGCGTGACCGGCACGCCGCCCAGATCGATCTTCTTCTTGAGGTCGAGATTGACGCCGTACATCTCGTTCACCGCATCGGATTCGGATGTGCGGATGTTGTTGCCGATATCGTCGTCCCGGTTGAAGCTGCGCGGATCGCCCCACGGCCGGCCGGCGGTCTGGCTGAGCGTCCAGGCGTTCGAGTCCTCCGAGGCGCGGTCGAGCGTGAACCCGATCCGCGTCAGATAGCTGTCGGTGCGGACGAAGAAGCCCTTGCTGTTGTCGCGGAAGTTGAACTCCGAGCTCGAATAGCTCGCGCGCAGCAGCGCCTCGAACGTGTCGCCGCGATATTCCAGCTTGGGGGCGATCAGATAGGCGGGGGTGCCGGCGTAGCGATGCGAATATTGCGTGTGCAGGCGCGTGTTGGTCCCGCTCGGGTTCACCACGATGTGAGTCGGCGTCGAATCGGGCGTGGCATAGGACCGGCTGGTCGTGCCGAAGATCAGGAAGGTGTACTGATTGAAATACTCGACGTCGTAGAACGAGTAGGTGCTGCGCAGCGAGAAGGCGAGCTTGTCGGTGAACTTGTAGTCGAGCGCCAGGTTCGCCGCGGTGCGGCTGGTGAATTTGGGGCCGGGGCGCCACATCACCTGATAGGGCATCACGCGCCCGTCGGGCAGGTATGACCAGTCGGTCTGGATGCGGTCCTGCTGGACGTAGTTGGCGTTGTAGCTGGCGTTGAACGCGATGCCGAGCTTCCCGCCGAGCAGCACGTCGTTATAGCCGATCTGCGCCGAGGGGTAGAGGCGCGGATGCTTGCGGTCGTCGGGGAAATAGGCCGCGGTGAAGGCGGAGTCGGAGGTGCCGACCCCGCCGACCTGGAAGCGCAGCTGGCGGCCCTTGCGCTGGAACGCGTATTTGCTGCGCAGGTTGATGGTGCCGCCGGGCGAATCCGCGTCCATGCTCGCGGTCAGCGTGTTGTTGAGCTCGATCGATTCGATGCCGGTGATCGACATCTGCTCGAACGAGTTCTGGCGGCCGTTATTGTTGTTCGACGTCGCCGTCGCCATCCGTGCGCCATCGGTGGTGAAGGTCGAATATTTGGGCTCGAGCCCGCCGATGCGCACCGCGGTCGCGTCCACTTCGGTATAGTCGAGCGACAGGCCCGGCATGTTCTTCATGAACTCGCCGACATCGCTCATGGTCAGCGCGCCATAGTCGTCGGCCGCGACGACCGTCTTGGCATTCATCGCCGCGCGGCGCTCCATCAGGGCGCTGGCCTGGCCGCCGCGTGCCGCGGTGATCGTCACCGATTCCACCTCGTCGCCGCCTCCGGCCGCAAAGGATTGCGCGCTGAGCTCGACATTCAGCGTCGCGACCTGACCCGCCGTGACGGTAGCGGTCGCGCGCGCCTCCTGCAGGCCGGTGTAGCGCACCACCACCGTCGCCGGCCCCGCAGGGACGCCCGCCAGGCGGAAATTGCCGCCCTCGTCCGAATAGGCGGCGATCGCCGTGCCCTCGACGCGGATCTCGGCGTTGCGCACATATTCGCCGGTCGCGGTGTTGAGCACGCGTCCCGCCAGCGTCCCCTGCCCGGTCGTCCGCTCCGACTGCGGCGAAGCGGGCGCCCGGTTCGAGCGCAGCGTGACGACCTGGCCGTCGTCGCTCGCGATCTGAAGCGGCGTGCCGGCGATCAGGCGGCGCAGCGCCGCGCGCACGTCCATCCGTCCCTTGAGCGCGGGGGTGCGCACGTCCTCCAGGTCGCGCGCCGAAGCGACGATCTGTATCTGGGCCTGACGCGCGAATTCCGGGATCGCCTTGACCGCGGGCTGTGCCGGAAGGTCGAAGGCGCGGTCCTGCGCCTGTGCGGGCACCGCCGCGGCAAGGGCGATGATCGCCGTGCCGGACAGGATTGAATTGCGGATGAACATGCTCTTGCCCCTGTTGCTCGCGGCGAACGCCGCGCGTTTCGGAGCCTGAGAGTCCTGGGCCGGCGATTGCCGCCACCCATTCTGAAAAAATTTACGGCTGGCGCGCTCTGCGGGTGAGAATCACGGCGTTGCCCTGCTGATCGAGCTGGGCGTCGAACACCCGCGCAATGGCATGGCTGAACCCCACCGGATCGCTTGCCGAGAACAGGCCGGTGACGGGTTCGCCGGCCAGCACCGGATCGCGGATCTCGATCCGCGTCCGGCTGTAGCGCGCGAACTCGGCGGCCGCCTCGTCGAGCCGTTCGCCTTCGAATGCGATCTTGCCGTCGCGCCAGGCCAGCGCCCGCGCGATGTGATCGGTCGAGATCGCCTGCGGCGCCGGCAGCGGACTCTCCACGGAACCCGGCAGGCTGAGACGCGTCTGGGCGGGCATGAAGACGCCGCCTGCGGTCCCAGCCTCGCCCAGCGACAGCCCGCCTTGATCGACAAGAATGTCGACGGGCTTCCCCTCGATCCTGCGGACGCGGAAAGCGCCGCGCGCCGCGCGTAGCGGCCGGCCGGGCAGGTCGACCACAAAGGGCCTGCGCGCGTCGGGCACGACCGTGAAATAGGCCTCGCCGTAGAGCAATTCGACGCGGCGGACCTTGTCCCCATATCGCACGCGCAGGCTGCTCTGGGTGTTGAGCACGATCGTCGAGCCGTCGTCGAGCGTGACGCGCCGGACCTCGCCCAGGCCGGTGGTGATCGCCGCGGCGGGCCGGGTGGTGATCGCAAGCACCGCCAGCGACGCGGCCGCCATTCCCCCTGCCCCGGTCCAGGCAAGCATCCTGCGCCGGGAGATCGCCGGGGGCATGTGCGGCTCAGGCGGCGCCGGCGGCACGGCGCGAGGCTGCGGATCGGGCGCTTCGGCGGACTCGCTCAGCGCCGACAGGGCGTTGGCGCGCAGCATTGCGCCGCGGCGGCGTGGGTCGCCGCTCAGCCATGCTTCCAGCGTCTGCTCTTCCTCTTGTGAGAGCGGCCCGCGATCGAGCCGCGCAATCCAGTCGGCCGCGGTCGCGTCAATGTACCGACTGGATTCTTGCTCGGTCATCTGCGGGAACAATCTCCGAATCTCGGGTCCTAGAGGCTTCTGCCAGAGCATTTCCGCCATGACCAAACCAATCGACGAGAAAACGAAGCCCGCGCGAGATATGTTTTTCCACGGTGTTTTCGGAGATCGCCATGCGCGCGGAGATCTCGCGCTGGGAAAGGCCGTCGACCCGGCGCAGCACGAACGCCTCCTGCGTGCGCTCGGGCATCGCGCCGATCGCCTCGGCCAGCCGCCGCAGCTGATCGCGGTCGATCGCGACGCGCTCGGGCGAGGGATAGTCGTCGGCGGGATCGAAGTCGGTCAGGTCGTCCATGGTGCGGATCGACACCACGCGCGCGCGCCGCACATGCCGGGTGATCACCGATCGCGCGACCTGGAACAGATAGGCGCGCGGAAAGCGGATATCTTCCACCGTCTCGAGATCGGCGAAGATCGCATAGGCTTCCTGGATGATGTCGTCGATCTCGAGGCCGATCGGCTGGCGGCGTGCGAGCCAGCTCCGCAGCGCCTGCTCATGCGGCAGGATATTGCGGAGAAACCACCGCGTCCGTTCCCGATCGATCGCGCGCATCGACTGTCCCTGAAGAGCGTGAACCCGCTGAGCGACAGCGCCGCGCTTCAAGGAACCGCCGCGAGTCGAGCGTCCGTTAGGCGGCGAATGTGACAGTCATTGTTCAACCGCACCTGCCTGGGGCAGGTCGAGGCACACAGGATACGGCCTGTGAGACGCGTGCGGAGACGGACGGACTGGCGCCCGTGCGCCTTCAGGATAAGCGGCCGATCGCGCTGGCGATCGTCACCACGCTATCGGGCGACGTGCCCCAGCACCAGGCTCACCTCGGCTGCGGCGTTGCGCACGGGCACGACCAGATTCTCGATCACCTGATCGGTCAGATAGACCGAGGCGCCGGCGATGCTCAGCGCGATCGCGATATTGCCCTTGGCGTCGCGGATCGGGGCGGCGACCGAGCGCACGCCATCGCCCGCTTCGCTGTCGTGCAGCACGACGCCGCGCTTTGCGTGCCCTTCCATCGCCTCGAGCCAGGCGCTCAGCTGCTCGCGCGTGGCGCCGGGCTTGGCGGCGTAGAACAGCCGCGTCAGCGAGGCGGTGTCCTCGTCGAGCAGCAGCGCCTTGCCCAGTCCGGTCTCGCCGATCAGCCGGCGATCGCCCGGCGCGGTCGCGACCCGCAGGCGCTGGCGGCCGGTGACCCGCTCAAGATGGCGCGACCAGTCGCCCTCGCGCTTGCCGATGAACACGCAATAGCCGGTCTGCTCGGACAGCGCCTCCATATGCGGCCGGGCGAGACGGACATAATCGACCTGCTCGTGTGCCATCGTGCCGAGCTGCAGCAGCTTCGGGCCGAGCGAATAGCCGTCCGCGGTGATCGACAGATAGTCGCGCGCGCGCAGCGCCTGCACGAGCCGGTGGGTGGTCGATTTGGTGAGGTCGAGATTGCGGGCGAGATCCGTGACCTTCACCGGGCCGTCGATCACCTGATCCAGAATGTCGAGCCCGCGCATCAGCGTCTGCACGCCCTTGAGCTGCGCCGCCGTCTCTTTGTCGTCTCCGAGCATATCTGCCCCGTCCTCCGTTGCCGGCGAGACTAGTCGCCGAAATCCCGCCCGCCGTCGATAGCGACGGCGATTGAACTATAGTTCCAC
Organism: Sphingomonas sp.; assembly: GCF_036402235.1. Taxonomy (GTDB): domain Bacteria; phylum Pseudomonadota; class Alphaproteobacteria; order Sphingomonadales; family Sphingomonadaceae; genus Sphingomonas. Next base: position 92,377 of record NZ_DASWTG010000044.1, read on the forward strand.
TATATGGGACCACTCGAGGGCAATTGCCACCCCTTTCATTTGGGAGGCGGAAGATGCGGCAGCGCCGGCCATGCGTCACCGCACGGCCGGCGAATAGCCGTTCCGGGAGCGGCTGTCACTCCGATGCGGATACAGCCGCCGGGCCGTGGAAATCCGCTTCGACGATGCCCAGACGCCAGCCCGGCGCCACTTCGTTCGCGCCGGTGTCGCCCGCCTGGCGTGCGGTCGCGAGCTCCACGATGTTCCCGAAGGCGTCGCGATCCGCGCTTGGCCCGGTCTGGACGATCCGCAGCACGCGCCCGGCCGCCGGCGCGAAGGCAATGCCGATATAGCCGAGGCTCTTGTCGCTCATGCCCTCCCATACGGTCCCGCCGTCGAGCACCAAGCGCAGCGGATAGGCGCGCGTGCGCCAGCCGACGAGCTTCAATTCGACCTCGCTCAGCGTCACCGGCTTGTCGAAGCGATACTCGATCCACGCCGTGTCGGGCTTGCCGTCGCTCGACCAGCGCGACAGCTCGTTGTCGTCGATCGACTGCCCGGCCTCGGCGGGGTTGCCGCCTGCGATAACCTCGACCGGCACATGGGTCGTCCGCGTCACGCGATAGGACGGCGTCGCCGGCGTCGGGCCGCGCACGAGCGATCCCTGCTGGAACGACTCGGGGAAATCGAGCGAGAGGCCGCCCGACGGCGCCTTGGGCATCACGACGGGAATGGTGAGCGCCGCCGGCTTCAGCCCCTCGGCCCTGGCGATCACGCGGACGTCGCCCGCTGCCGTCCCCGCACGAAGCAGCACGCGGTTGACGCCGCCCTCGACCGGCAGCTCGCGCGACAGGACATAGTTGTCCTCGGCGCGCGCCGTGCCCGGATGGCTGGTGGTGCCGGGGATCGATTCCTGCGCGACCGGCTTGTCGGGCCGCACCTTGCCGGTCGAATCGCCCTGCGCGATGCCGCCACGCCATTCGGCGGGACCGGCGAGATCGAACGAGACCTTGTTGTAAGCGGTCGGCACGCGCCGCCCCTTGGCGTCGATGACCTCGACATCGACCAGCGCGATGTCCGCGCCGTCCATCACGAAGCCGCGCGGTCCGGTGCGCGGGGTCAGCTTGAGCGCCGTCGGCTCGCCGGTCGTCTCCAGCGTGAACTCCGACGTGCGGCCATCGGCGTGCGTCGCCACCGCGCGCAGCGTGCCCGGCTGCCATGCCACCTTGGGCCAGGTGAACAGAAAGCTGCTGCTTCGCGTACCCTTGCCCAGCGACTTACCATTGAGGAACAGCTCGACGCGCTCGCCGTTCGAGACGACCATCTGGTCCTTCACCGTCCCCGGCGCATAGTTCCAGTGGCCGATGATGTGCGTCGCGGGTTTCTCGGGATCGACCCAGCCGTTCCACATCACCTGGTGCGCATGGAAGCCCTGCTTGGGCAGGCGCACCGCATCGACCTCGCCCGAGCGGCGATAGTTGTTGTCGCCGCGGAAATGAGTGTTGCTGTCCGACCAGATGATGTTGACCCCGCCCGAGCTCACGCGCTTCCCGGTGCCCGGCCGCACGCGATAATAGTCCCACCAGCGGCGCACGTCCTCGGCCGCATGGCTGTCCTGGTTGCGGTTGTAGTCGGGCGAATCCTTGTGGAAGGGCGGCGTGAAATCGTCCTGATAGGCGCGCGCGCCCTCGTCGCGGCTGTATTCCATCGCCCACATCGGAATGTCGCCGCTCTTGTTGATGTAGAGCATCTCGCCGCCATATTCGGCGGTCTTACTGTCGAGCATCTCGCGCGATCCGATCGCGCGGCCGCCCTTGGGGTCGTACTGGTCGCGGATCGCCTTCAGCTCGGCCATATGCGCCTCGCTGATGCTCTCGTTGCCGCCCTCGTAGAACAGGATCGAGGGGTTGTTGCGGTTGTAGATGATCGCGTCGCGCATCACCTCCTTGCGTTGCTCCCAGCGGCGGCCCTCCACGTCATGCTCGGCGTCGCCCGCCGGCATCGCCTGGATCAGCCCCACCCGATCGGCGGATTCGACGTCCTGCTTCGACGGCGCAATGTGCATCCAGCGGACGAGGTTGCCGCCGCTCTCGACCATCAGCGCGTTGGAGAAGTCGCTGATCCAGGGCGGGATCGAGACGCCCACCGCGGGCCACTCGTTCGAGGTGCGCTGGGCATAGCCGTGCACCTGGATCACGCGGCCATTGAGCTCGACCATGCCGTCGGCGAATCCGGTCTGGCGGAAGCCCGTGACGGTGTCGACGCTGTCGATCGCCTTGCCGTCCGCGATCAGGCTGGTGGTGACGGTGTAGAGATAGCCATAGCCCCAGCTCCAGAAATTGAGCCCGGTCAGCCGCTGCGCTGCGGACAAAGTGCGCGTCTCCCCCGCCTTCACCACCGTCGGCGTCCCGTCGAAGCGCGCGATGCGCTTTCCGTCGCGGTCGCGCACCTCGACGCGCAGCGTGACGCGGCGATCGGCGGTCGCCGCGCTGCGCACCTGGCTCTCGGCATGCACCGTCGCCGCGCGGCGCGCGATGTCGAACTGGTCGGCCCAGACATATTGGCCGGTGGTGCCCAGCGCCGACCAGAGCGGCAGCGTCTGATAGACTGCCCCGGTCAGGTGCAGCCGGACATTCCTGGTGATCCCGCCATAGTTGACGTTGAAGTTGCGGTCGTTCCACTGGAAGCCGCTGCCGGTCGCGCGCTCCTTGTAGCGCCAGTCATTGTCGACCCGCACCGCGATGACATTCGCGCCCGGCCGCAGCGCGCCGGTGATGTCCGCGCCGAACGCCATCGCGCCATGCTCGGACAGCACCACCGGCTTGCCGTTGACCCATATTTCGGCCGCCTGGCGCACCCCCTCGAACTCCAGAAACGCCCGGCGCCCCCCCTCACCCGCCGGAAGCGTGACGCGCTTGCGATACCAGGTGATGCCGGTCGAAAGCTCGCGGATATCGCGCGCGAACGCCTGCTTCTCGTTGAAGGCATGCGGCAGCGTGACCGTCTGCCACGCGGCATCGTCGAATCCGGGCTGCTCGGCGCCGGGGATGTCGCCCCTCGTCATCCGCCAGCCGGGATTGAGGTTGAAGGTGCGCCGCTCCGAGGGAACGGCCTGCGAAGCATCATGCGCGAGCGCCGCGCCCGCCGGCGCGATTACGATCATTGCCAACAACGCGCCCGCAACACGAAACTGCATATATCCTCCCGCCAATTTACCCGCTATACGGAACAGCGTCCCACATTGTTGTTGTAGGACAACTAGACCGGCGCAAGCGATCGGTCGAGCGATTTTTAGCGGGTGGGGTCAGGATGAAGGGTGAAATCGATTCGCGAGAAATCCTGTGGAGCCATGGCCGGCAGCCCGCCTATCTCCCGAACTCGCGCATGCGGCGCCCGATCCTGGCGCTGACGCTTGCCCTCGCCCTGCCCGCCAGCGCGCAGACCACGATGCGCTTCACGCTCGATCGCGAGACCCAGGGGCATGTCATGGTTCCGGGGGACCTGCGCTACGATCCGGTGCGCGGCTATGGCTGGGAGGATGCCGCGCGCTTCTCGGTCAGGCTGCCCGAGGGGAACTACCGCGTGACGCTGACGCTGGGCAGGCGCGCCGCCGCCGAGACCACGGTCAAGGCCGAAGGGCGCCGGCTGATGCTGGAGGCGGTGCGGACTCGGGCCGGGCGAAGCACCACGCGCAGCTTCGTCGTCAACATCCGCACCGCCGCCCTGCCCGAGCCGCCGGCCAATGCGCCCGGAGGCGCCGCGGTCCGGCTGAAGCCGAGCGAGATCGGCAGCGCGACCTGGGACGACAAGCTGACGCTCGAGTTCCTCGGCGCGGCGCGGCACGTCAGCCGGATCGAGATCGAGCCGGCGGATGTGCCGACCCTCTATCTCACGGGCGATTCGACCGTGACCGACCAGCGCGCCGAGCCCGCGGCGAGCTGGGGCCAGATGCTGCCGCGTTTCCTCGATTCCGGGATCGCGGTCGCCAATCACGCCGAATCGGGCGAGACGCTGAAGTCCTTCCTCACCTCCCACCGGCTCGACAAGGCCTTGTCGCGGATGCGCCCGGGCGATTTCCTGCTGATCCAGTTCGGCCACAACGACCAGAAGGCCCAGTGGCCGCAAACCTATGCCGATCCCGCGATCACCTTCCGCGCCTGGCTGCGCGCCTATATCGCCGAGGCGCGCCGCCGCGGCGCGACGCCGATCCTGGTTACCTCGCCCGAACGGCGCAACTTCGACGCGGCCGGCCGCATCGTGCCCAGTCACGGCGACTATCCCGCGGCGGTGCGCGCGGTGGCGCGCGAGGACGGGGTGGCGCTGATCGACCTGACCCCGATGACCGTCACCTTCTACGAGGCGCTGGGGCCTGCGAGCGCATCGCTCGCCTTCAACGACGGCGGCAAGGACAAGACGCACCACAACAACTACGGCGCCTATCAGATCGCGCATATGGTGGCATCGCGCCTCGCAGCCGCCGGGCCGGAACTGGCCGGGCATGTGCTGCCTGAGGGCCGGGCCTATGATCCAGCGCATCCGCTGCCGCCCGAGACATTCGCGCTGCCCGCAAGCGGGATCCGAAGCGACAAACGGCCGGAGGGAAATTGATGGTCACCAGACGAACGATGCTGGCCGGCGGAATGGGCGGCGCGCTGCTGCCCGTTCTTGCACAAGCGCAGACGGAAGAGGCCGCGCGGATCGTGCCGGTCTGGCCGGGCAAGGCCCCGGGCAGCGAAGGCGTGACCGTGCAGCCGCGGACGGTGCCGCGCAGCGCGACTTCCGGACCGGAGGATGTCGCGCATTACGGCGTCACGCGCCCGACGCTCGGCATCGTGCGGCCCGCCCGGCCCAACGGCCATGCGCTGCTGCTGATCCCGGGGGGCAGCTATGAGCGGATCGCCTCGGCCCCGAACGGGGGCGAGCTGGCGCGCTTCCTCGCGCGGCGCGGATTCCTGGTCGGCACGCTGATCTATCGCCTGCCCTATGACGGCTGGGCCGCCGGCCCCGCCGCGCCGCTCCAGGACGCGCAGCGCGCCTTCCGCCTGCTCGCGCGCGAGGCCGGGCCGGGCACGAAGACCGGGGTGATCGGCTTTTCGGCAGGCGGGCACCTTGCCGGCAGCCTCGCCAGCAAGTTCGGCGAGGCGAGCTACACGGCGATCGACGCGCTCGACCGCACGCCCGCACGTCCCGCCTTTGCGGGCATGTTCTTCCCGGTCGTCACCATGACCCCGCCCTATGCCCACGCACCGTCGCGCCGCAACCTGATCGGTCGCGATCCCTCACCGGAGCGCGTCGCGCGCTGGTCGCTGGAGCAGAATGTGCCGGCGGACATGCCGCCGACCTTCGTGACGGTCGCCGCCGACGATCGCGTCGTGCCGGCCCAGAACAGCCTGATGATGTTCTCGGCGCTTCAGGCCGCCAAGGTGCCGAGCGCGCTGCACGTGTTCGACGCCGGCGGGCACGGCTTCGGCAAGCCCGGCGACCCTTCCGGCCCGGGCCGGTTCTGGCCCGACCTGTTCGAGGACTGGCTGCTCCGTCAGAAGCTCGACAAAATCTCATAATACGGAACCATTTCTCAAAATATGACTGTTCAAGACCAATCGAGTCCGGCATAGCCAAGCTGTGAGTCTGGACGTTCAGGAGAGGCAGATGGAGCTGGAGACGCATGCATTCCGCATGCAGCTCAAACCGGGGATGGCGGACGAATATCGCCGCCGCCACGACGCGATCTGGCCTGAGCTCGCCGCGCTGCTGCGCGAGGCGGGGATCAGCGACTATCGCATCTTCCTCGATCCGGAGACCGGCGCGCTGTTCGCCACGCTGAAGCTCGCCCCCGAGAACCAGCGCGATGCGCTTCCAGCGCATCCGGTGATGCGGCGCTGGTGGGACCATATGGCGGACATCATGGAGGTCGAGCCCGGCAACCGCCCGCGCGAATGGCCGCTCGTGCCCATGTTCCATCTGGCCTGACGCGGGAACGCGCCGACATGATCCGGAGCCAGCCAGGACTGACGCGGCGCGAGCTGGGCGCCGCTGCGGGTGCGGGCCTCGTCGCCAGCCTCGCCGGTCCGGCACATGCGGCTCCGGCCCGGCGCCCCTCGCCCTATCTGATCGGCGCCGACATTTCGTGGCTTCCGCAGGACGAGGCGGCGGGCGCGACCTATTTCGAGAATGGCGTGCAGCGCGATCCGCTGCTGATCTTTCGCGACGCGGGCTTTAACGCGATCAAGCTGCGGCTCTTCGTCGATCCCGCCAACGGCTATTCCAAGGGGCGGCCCCCAGGCCCGTCCGGTGCCCCGTGGTGCGGGATCGATCAGACGATCGACTTCGCGCGCCGGATCAAGGCGGCGGGCTTCCACCTCTCCCTGACGCTGCATTATTCCGACACCTGGGCCGATCCCGAGCATCAGGACAAGCCTGCTGCCTGGGCCGCGCTATCCTTTCCCAAGCTGGTCGAGGCGGTGCATCGCCATACGCATGATTCGCTGGCGGCGATGAAGGCCGCGGGCGCCGCGCCCGACATGGTCGTGATCGGCAACGAGACGACCTTCGGCATGCTGTGGCCCGACGGCCGCGTGCCGCTGTCGGTCCCCACCGGCAATCCGGTGACCGACCGCCGCCATCGCGAGGTGCCCGGGGCGGGCGGGTACGACCGCTTCGCCGACCTGCTCAAGGCCGGCCTCGCCGCCGCGCGCGAGACGCTGCCCCGGGCGAAGCTCGTGCTGCACAACCATCTCGGCCGCCACTGGCCGATCGTGCGCGGCTGGATGGACGCGCTGATCGAACGCGGCGTCCGCTTCGATGCGGCGGGCTTCTCCTGCTACCAGCAGCTGGCGCAGGGCGACTGGGATCGCTGCTTCGCCGAGTTCGGGCGGCGCTATCCCGATCACGGCTTCCTCGTCCTCGAATATTCGTCGCGCAAGCGTTACGTGAACGACCTGGTCCACGCCCATCCCAACGGCTGGGGCAGCTTCATCTGGGAGCCGACGCGGCATCAGGAAGCGATCTTCCTGCGCGACGGCAAGAATGCCGGCGAAGGCCCGCGCCCCGACCTGATCGCGCAGGGGCTGAACACCGCCGAGGCGCCGGGCTCGACCCCGCCGCCAACTGGCGAGCAGCCCCGCCGCCCAAGCCCCGGCGGGCGCTACGACGCCGATCCCGCCTTTCTCGACCTCTACCGCAATATGGCGCGCGACTATGGCCTCAAGGCCAAGTCGCCCGCGCCGACCCTCATCGACAGGAGACCTTAATTGGCCGCGCTTCCCCACGACGTTCCCCGGCAGCAGGTGACCGAGGCGATCGATCGCCTGATCGACAACCTCGTCAACATCAAGGACGAGACCGGCGAGTTCCTGCTCCATCTGGAGGACGGGCGCATCATCGACACCAAGGGCTGGGCCGGCTGGGAATGGACCCACGGCGTCGGCCTGTTCGGCATGTGGCGCTATCATGAGCAGACCGGCGACGCGACCGCGCTGCGCATCATCAAGCAATGGTTCGCCGACCGCTTCGCCGAGGGTCAGACGACCAAGAACATCAACACCGTCGCCCCGTTCATCACCCTCGCCTATCTGCACGAGCGTGAGCCCGATCCGGCCAACATCCCCTATCTCGACGAATGGGCCGAATGGCTGATGGCGCCCGACGGCTTGCCCAAGACCGAGGACGGCGGCTTCCAGCACATCGTCTATAATGACGAGAATCCCGGCGAGCTGTGGGACGACACGCTGATGATGTCGGTGCTCCCGCTCGCCAAGATCGGCCTGCTGCTGAACCGCCCGCATTATGTGGAGGAGGCGAAGCGCCAGTTCCTGGTCCACATCAAATATCTGTTCGACAAGAAGACCGGCCTGTGGTTCCACGGCTGGGACTTCAACGGCCGCCACAATTTCGCGGAAGCCTTGTGGGCGCGCGGCAATTGCTGGGTGACGATCGCGATCCCCGAGATCATCGAGATCCTCGACCTGCCCGAGGGCGACGCGCTGCGCACCTTCCTGATCGACACGCTGGCGGCGCAGGTGGAGACGCTCGCCGAGACCCAGCATGACAGCGGCCTGTGGCACACGCTGGTGATGGACCCGTCGAGCTATCTCGAGGCGTCGGCCACCGCGGGCTTCGCCTATGGCATCCTGAAGGCGGTGCGGAAGGGCTATCTGCCCGAACGCTTCGAGCCGGTCGGCATCCGTGCGGTGCGCGGCGTGCTCGCCAATATCGACGCGACGGGCGAGCTCCGCCAAGTGTCGTTCGGCACGGCGATGGGCGACACGCTGCAATTCTACAAGGATATCCCGCTGACCTCGATGCCCTATGGCCAGAGCCTCGCGGTGCTGGCGCTCGCGGAGTTCCTGCGGACCTATAACTGATCTTCAGCGCCGCCACGCGCCCGGCAGAGGCGCAGGCGGCCGCTTTGCCCAAGAGGATGCTTGCCATGGCCGTCACCGGCGCCTTCGCCCCCACCGGCACCCGCCCGGTCCGCTGGTACAATTACGCCGCCTATGGCTCGAACGACGTGCTCGGCGCGGGATCGATGGCGATCATCTCGGCCTGGGTGCTGATCTTCTACACCACCTTTTGCGGGCTAGAGGCGTGGCAGGCGGGCCTGATCTTCCTCGTCGCGCGCGTGCTCGACGCGATCGCCTCGCCGATCATCGGCCATATCTCGGACAATATGGGCGACACGCCGCTCGGCCGCCGCTTCGGCCGGCGCCGCTTCTTCATCCTCGCCGCGATCCCGCTATTGCCCTCGTTCGCGATCATGTGGGTCGATGGCCAGGGCTTCTGGTACTATCTCGCCACCTATGTCCTGTTCGAGCTCGTCTATGCGATGGAGATCATCCCGTACGAGACGCTCGCCGCGGAGATGGGCAAGGATTTCAAGACCAAGGCCCGCTTCGCCACCACCCGCATCCTGTTCGCCCAGGCGAGCGCAATCCTCGCCGGCTTCCTGCCCGGCTGGCTGATCGAGGCGCTGGGCAAGGACAGCGCCGACACCTTCCTCTACATGGGCATCCTGTTCGCGATCCTGTTCATGGTCGCGGCGGGGCTATTGTTCCTGTTCAGCTGGGAACGCCCCGCGTCGGAGATCGCGGCGCTGCGTCCGGCGGGCGACCAGCGGCCGAGCGTGGGGTCGGCGATCAGGGCGCTCTACCGCAACCTCTTCTCCACCTTCCGCATCCGCGCCTTCCGCCTGCACCTCGGTATGTATCTGGGCGGCTATATCAGCCAGGACGTGTTCAACGCCGCCTTCACCTTCTTCGTGGTGTTCGCGCTCGCCGGCTCCTTCAGCGCGGTCGCCTCGCTGCTCGGCTGGATGTATGTCGTCCAGTTCGTCGCGGTGATGATCGCGAGCTATGTCGCGGTGCGCCAGTCGCCCTCGCGCGCCTATCAGCTCGCCGCGGCGAGCTTCGCGCTCGGCGTCGTCGCGCTGCTCACGCTGTGGAACGCGGGCGTGCGCTCGACCGATGCGCTGATCTGGGTGCCGATCCTCCTCGCCGGCCTTGGCCGCGGCGCGCTCAACTATATTCCCTGGGCGACCTACAATTACATGGCCGATGTCGACGAGATCGTCACCGGCCGCCGCCGCGAGGGCGCGTTCGCGGGCGTGATGACCTTCGTGCGCAAGATGACCCAGTCCGCCGCCGTGTTCGGCGTCACCTCGATCATGAGCTTCGGCGGCTTCGTCTCGGGCGCCAAGGTGCAGAGCGAGCAGGCGATCCATACGCTGGCGCTGGTGCTCGGCATCGGCACGATCGGCGTGCTGCTGTTCGGCATCCTGGTCTCCACGCGCTTCAAGCTCAATTCGGCGACGCATGACGTGCTGATGGAGGAGATCGACCGGCTGAAGCGCGGCGAGACCGGCATCACGCCCGAAAACCGCGCGATCGTGGAGGATCTGTCCGGCTGGCGCTACGAGCAGCTCTGGGGCCGCAATCCGGTGGCATAGGCGCAGCCGGAAGAGAACAATCCTCCCCCGCCAGGGGGAGGTGGGGCGCGCAGCGCGACGGAGGGGGAGGATTCCAGAACGAGTGTTGGGGAGTCCTCCCCCTCCGTCAGCCTCCGGCTGCCACCTCCCCCTGGCAGGGGAGGATTGGAGTGAACGCCAGCCGCTCGCTGCCGGCATTCGACATTCTCTCGCTTCCTCACCGCTAAGGCGAAATCGCCGAAAGCGGAAAAAGCAAACATGTTGTGCCACATGTTCCGCGTTCCACTCTCGCGATATCCTTCGGAAACCCTCCCCCGCCCCCCCCAAAACCCGACATTTTCCACCGCTCGGGACGGGTTTCACGTGAAACCTATTTGGTTATATTCCCAGCTCCTAGGCGAGCATGATGGAATTCCGTCGTCATTCACCTGTTCCTCCCCGGAGGGGGAGATGGCAGCGCAAAGCGCTGACGGAGGGGTATTGGCCACGCGCGATGCCGCCGCCGAAGCTACCCCTCCACCGCCTCGCCAACCAGCGCAAGATTCTGGATCGCGGCGAGGCCCCATTGCGCCGCGCCATTGGTGGACACGGGCGCCTCGTCCACCGGCTTCAGCACCGCCGGCCCGGTGACGCGCCTGGCGCGGGCGGCGACGTCCATGTCGAGCCCCGCATCGCCCGAGAAGAACTCCTCCCATGCCCGCTTCGCCAGCGCCGGGCTCGACCGGTGCTTGGCGGCAAAGGCGGTGAGGCGCGAATGGCCCTGGCGCAGGTTGCGCCCGCGCGGGTTCGCGCCGGTCTTCGCCGCGAACTCCGCGGCCGGCGCGTTATAGGCTTCGCAATAGTCCAGCCACGCCTTCTCGTAAGCAGGCACGTCGAACAGGTCGAACAGCTCCGAATTGATCTCGAGCGCGCCGAACACCGAATTGAGGTGGCTGATGCTGACCGTGTCTCCGGCGCCAGTGAACCGCCCGGTCGCCAGATCGAAATTGGCGCCGCCCGCGAACCAGCCCTTGGGCAGTGCGGCGATCGAGTTCATGCCGGCAAGGATGCGGTCGCGCCAGCGGACATTGCCGGTACGCTCCCATTCGGTGAGCCACGCGCCGACCAGCGAGCACCAGCTGGTGCCGAACGATAGGCCGACCTCGCCGGGCCTGAGCGCGCTTGCCGAAACCGTCGCGCCATTGCCTTGCTCCGCCTCGCGCCGCGCGCCGATCTTGCGCCCGATATCGACATGCACCAGCGCGCGGTCGCCCTCGAGCAGGTCGCGCATCAGATCCCCGACCCGCTCGTCGGCGGTGAGATAGTAATAGATGCGCCGGTAGATCGCGTTGGACACGCGCGGCTGCTTCGAGCTGTCGCTCCAATGCTGCACGCCATGCCGCGTGCCCAGGCCCTTGAAGCGGCCGAGATGATAGACATCGACTTCGCCCGTATGCCGCGTCATCGCCTCGGCCATGCGGAACAGCTGCGCATCGCCCGATCGCAGGAAGCTGTACCACAGCCACAGATCGGGCGAGAGCTCGCTATTGTCCCAGGCGAAGCCGCCGATGTCATAGCGCCAGACATGCCGGTCGGCGTCGTAGGTGTGCATGACGTCGCCATAGTGCCAGAAGCCGTACCAGCGGCGCTGCTCGACCTGCTCGCGATAGAAGCGCAGCAGGAAGTCGTTCTGCGCCTCGATCGCGCGCTTCGCCGGGGTCGAGCGGTCGGGCAGGCTCCAGTCGCCGAACACCCCCGCGGCATGGAGGTGCGCGGGCGCCGGCACCAGCCGCGGCGGCTTGGCGACCGTTCCCGCCATCGCCGCGAACGCCTCGCGCGACGGGGTTTCCGCCAATGCCCAGAGCATGAACTCGGTCGTGCGGGCGATGCCGTGCGGCGTGCCCCAGCCGTGCTCGTAATCCTCGTAAGTGACGTCGAGCCCTTCATTCTCCTTGGCGTGATCGGTCATGCCGAGCCCGTCATGGTAGAAGCGCAGGTCCATCGCCGGCGCGTCGGGCGAATGATACCACAGCGTGAAGCCGGCGGTGTCCGTGTGCGCCTCGCGGATATCAAGCCGCACCGGGCAGCGCTGCCAGAAATCATGCATGCCGAACGCCGCGCCGCCCGCAGGTCCGCCGACGAAACCGAGGCCATTGGCCCGCCCGCCGGCATCCGCCTCGATCCAGCCATGCCCGGCCTTGGTGCGCTTGGTGATCGCGAACCCGTCAGAATTGGGCTGCGACAGGGTGAAGTCCCCCCATTGCGGCACATATTGCAGGGCGTTGCGCACCGCGGGCGCCATCTGCTCGGCCGCCGGCACCTTGCGCCCCGCCACCTGCGCGTCGCGGAACGGCTTGCCGGGATCGCGGCGCAGGCCGGTGAGCGGTTGCACCGCCTCGCCCCACACGCCGTCGCCGCTGCCCGCAAAGCGGACATGGCGGTCATAGGGCAGGTCGCGCATCGGCACCCCGCCGGTCAGCCCCAGCCCGCGGATGAAGTCCCTGTGCTCGTCGCCGTCGAAGATGAAGCTGTGGACGACGCGCACGCCGTCCGATCCGGCATGGAAATAGAGCCGCAGCGAGAAGGGCAGCCAGTCGCGCCCGCCCCCGCCATGCACGCCCTCGACCCGCACCACCGCGCGCACCGGCCCGCGCTGCTCGATCGTCGCGCGCGTGATGCGGCCGCGATAGGCGCGCGTGGTGACCGTCTCCTCGCCATCGCCGTCCGGCTGGTCCTGCGCCGTGGCGACGAGGCCGATGTTGCGCAGCATCTCGGTGGTGCCGCGATGCGCGGAGAGGATGATGTTCTCACCACCCTTGGCGATCCGCCATTGCACCGGCCCGGTCGAGACCTCGATCCCATCCGCCTGTTCGGCGATACGGATGGCGTTGGCAGGTGCGGCCGCCCGGCCGGGGCCGATCCGCGCCGTCGCGCCGGGTGCTGCGCCCGCGGGAATCGCATGCGCGGTCCATTTGATCGACCCGTCAGGCCAGGTCGCGGTGGTCCAGCTCTGCACCGGAACCGGGCGCCCCTCGGCGTCGCGCATCGCGAAGGCGGCATTGGCGCGCTTGGTCCCGCGCGGCCAAGGCACGCCCCAGGTCAGCCCGTCATGCCGTGCGGGCGGCGCATCGTCGAGCCAGCGGATCGGCGCATCGACCAGCGCGGGGGCCGCCCTGCGCACCTTGGCCTGCGCCGGAAGCGCCGGCATCGCCAACGCCGCACCGCCCGCGAGCGCCGTCCGCGCCAGGAAATCGCGCCTGCTGACCGCCATCAAATCCTCCCACTCTCGAATTCCGTGTTTCGCGCGTCACCGCGCCGGCAGCGCCATCCCCGTGCCCAGGAAATAGGAGGTGTGCGGCGGCTGGTTGTACGCGGTGTTCTGCCACGCCACGCCGAGCCGATAGACCCGATCCTGCATCAGCGTCGGCAGCCGGTGTTCGGTCGGATGCGGCGTCACATAGATGCGCAGCGCGCGATTGTCGGCGGTGCGCCAGACCACTTCCTCGCGCCAGTCGCCCAATATGTCGGCGCTGAGCGCAGGGTTGGCCTTGGTGCCGTTATTTGAAAGCACGCCCGGCGGATCGAGCAGCGGCACGCTCACGCCTTTTTCATAGTCCCATTTGAAGATCCGGGTCCCGTCGAGCAGCTCGCGCGACAGGTCGCCATCCCACCAGATCGCGAAGTTCATCTGGCGCGGGCGCGGGCCGATCGGCTTGCCCTTCACATCGTAGAGCTGGTCCGAATTGCTGCCCCATGCCTCCATGCCGGGGTGGCGCGGATCGATATCCGCCGCGACGCCGCGACCGGTGTCCTTGTCGGCGGGCGTGGTCCACAGGATTTCGCCGGCGCGCGCATCGAGCATCGCACCGCCGATTCCGCCATTGCCTTTCACATTCTCGTGCACGCCCCATTTCTCGAGCCCCGGCCGCGCGGGATCGAGGTCGGAGACATGCATCGCATCGCCATGGCCGAGACCCGAGCTCCACAGCCCCTTGCCATTGTCGTCGATCGCCATCGCGCCATAGACGATCTCGTCGCGGCCATCGCCATCGACATCGGCGACGCTGAGCTGGTGGTTCCCCTGCCCGCCGAACTTCTCGTTGCCCGGCGCGGCGCTGTCGAACAGCCAGCGCTTGACGAGCTTGCCGCCGCGCCAGTCCCATGCCGCCACCGCGGTGCGGGCATAATAGCCCCGCGCCATGACGATGCTGGGATGCTTGCCGTCGAGATAGGCGACGCCCGCGAGATAGCGGTCCGAGCGGTTGGCATAGCCGTCGCCCCAGACCGCCTTGAGCTGGTCGCCGGTCGGGTTCCCCGTGTCGGGGTGACGCGGCGGATCATAGGGCGCGGTGGCCAGCGCCCGGCCCGTCCGCCCGTCGAACACGGTGAGGAATTCGGGACCCTTGAGGATGCGGCCCTTGAGCTGCGCGACGCGGCGGCCGTCGGGCAGCTCGGTCGATCCGGTGCGGTCGCCCGACGGCGCGTCGCCGCCATCCTCGACCCAGTTCGCCTTGGGATCGCCGATGACGCGCCCGGCGCCGTCGATCGTGCCGTCGGCGGTCTTCGCGACCAGCTCCGCACGCCCGTCGCCGTCGAAGTCGAACGCCATGAACTGGGTATAGTGCGCGCCTGACCGGATATTCGGCCCCATGTCGATCCGCCACAGCTTCTTGCCTTCGAGCGTGTAGGCGTCGAACAGCGTGTTGCCGGTATGGCCGGCAAAGGCATTGTCCTTGGCGATGCTGGGATACCATTTCACGACCAGCTCGTACCGGCCGTCGCCGTCAAGATCGCCGACGCTCACATCATTGGCTTCGTAGCTATAGGGCGTCCCGTCAGGCGCCGTGCGCGGTGCCGGCAGGTCGAGCGGGATCGTGAAATAGCCTTCCGCCGCGATCAGCGCCGGCCCGCTCTGCGGCTGGATGCGGCCGCCGTTCACCGCGCTCACCGTGTAGCGCGACTTGGGCGATCCGCCCTTGTCGAGGAAGTTGGTCGCGTCGATCGGCGAAGGCGTGACGGGCTTGCCGTCGCGGTAGAGAAGGAAGCGGGTTCCCGCCGGATCACCGGCGAGGCTGCGCCAGCTCACCAGCATGCCCCCGTCCTGCGCCGTCACCGCGACCAGCCCGCGGTCGAGCCGCTCCGCGGTCACGGTCTGCGCCACCGCGGCGCCGCTCGCAGAAAGAGCGAGCACCGTCAGTGCAACGCGCCACCCGGGATTCCGACAGCTCGCAAACAGCATCCGCTCTCCCTCCACAGCACCCAGCCCGTACGATCAGGCATGTCGAGCGCCGCCCTATCATTCCCATATATTGAATACAAATCCCAGTTTGTATCAAAGTTTGCCAGGATTTTTGAGGCTGGTCAGGGCCGCAGCACCCGGAAATCGCGCACGCGCAAATGGCTCTTGGTGGTACGCAGCCCGAAATGCCCGGCGGTATAGGGTTCGGCATCGTCGAGCTCGAACATCAGCTTACCGTCGCGCAGCAGCGCGATCCGGCCGCCGATCGCTTCCAGCCGGATATGATAGTCGCGGTTGGGCTCGATCAGGTCGGCGGGAGCCGACAGGTCGTGTTGCGGGAGCAGCGGCCGGTCGCCCGCGCGGCCGATATAGCGGCGGAAGCGCGAGCTGGTGTTCCGGTTGCCGCCGATCCCGGCATAATAGGTGCGCAGCGCGTCATAGTCGGC
This sequence comes from Sphingomonas sp., assembly GCF_036402235.1. Classification (GTDB taxonomy): domain Bacteria; phylum Pseudomonadota; class Alphaproteobacteria; order Sphingomonadales; family Sphingomonadaceae; genus Sphingomonas. The sequence goes on from NZ_DASWTG010000044.1 coordinate 107,942, forward strand.
AAAGGCGCCGCTGCGCGGCCGCTCGCGGATGTCGCCGGACGGGATGCGCGAATCGCTCGCCATCCAGAAGCAGTTGATGTCGCTGACATGATCGTTCGGGCCGCCCTCCGCCACCGCGGTGACGGCATATTTGATGACGACCGGGCTTTCGAGCCGGTGGCGGAACCACAGGGTGACCCCCGCCGGGCTGTCGATGTCGAGCACGCCGTTTGCCGCCGCGAACCGGCCGGGCCGCTCGGCCTCGACGATCCACTGGCCCAGCCCGTGACGGAAATCGTCGCGATGGATCACCCGCTGGCCGCGGGCAGCCGGGACGCAGCCCGGAAGCAGAAGGGCGGCGCCCAGCCCGGCAAGAATTCGACGGCGGTCGCGAACGGTCGTTTTACAATCCCACATCTTGATCCAAGCATCTTTCATGTGGGAATGCGGGTCAATGCCGCGCGAAACCCCTTCCCTGTTCGACATCCGCAGCTTCGGCGCGCGCGGGGACGGCCGCACGCTCGATACCGATGCGGTCAACGCCGCGATCGACCAGGCCGCGCGCGTCGGCGGCACGGTCCTTATTCCCGCGGGACGTTTCCTCTGCTTCTCGATCCGCCTGGCGAGCGGCGTGACGCTGTTGTTGGCCGAGGGCGCGGTGATCGAGGCGGCGGACCCGGCCCGGCACGCGGGCGCCTATGACTTGCCCGAGGAAAGCCATGGCGAGCTGTTCCAGGACTTCGGCCACAGCCATTGGCGCAACAGCCTGATCTGGGGGATCGGCCTGCACGACATCGCGATCATCGGCCCGGGGCGGATCGAAGGCACCGGCCTCACCCGCGACGGCCCCGGCGCGCGCTGGCGGCGCGACACGGGCGAGCGGCCGCTGTCGATGGCCGGGATGAGCGAGGCGGAGATCCGCGCGCTCGAGCCCGATGCCGCGGCGATGAACGGACTCGGCAACAAGGCGATCGCGCTCAAGCAATGCAGCCGCGTCGCGTTAAGCGGCTTCACCGTGGCCAAGGGTGGCCATTTCGCGGTGCTCGCCACCGGGGTCGAGGATCTGCTGATCGACGGGCTGACGATCGACACCGATCGCGACGGCATCGACCTGGATTGCGTGCGCCGCGCCCGCGTGCGCGATTGCAGGGTCAACACTCCCAATGACGACGCGATCGTGCTCAAGAGCAGCCATGCGCTGGGGAAGGCGGTGGCGTGCGAGGATGTGACGATCGAGGATTGCACCGTCTCCGGCTACGACCTCGGCACGCTGCTCGACGGCACCCGCGGCCGCACCCAACAGCTCGCCCCGGACCGTGACCGGGTGACCGGGCGGATCAAGCTCGGCACCGAATCCAATGGCGGCTTCCGCAACATCGTGATCCGCGATTGCCGGTTCGAGCGGTCGCGCGGCCTGGCGATCGAGACCGTCGATGGCGGGGTGATCGAGAATGTCAGGGTCTCCGGCCTCGTCATGCGCGAAGTGACCACCGCCCCATTGTTCCTCCGCCTCGGCGATCGCCGGCGCGGACCGGCCGGAACCGGGATCGGCGCGATCCGCGGCATCGTGATCGAAGGCGTCGATGCCAAGGGGATCGACCATCGCTTCGCGGCGACCATCGCCGGCCTCCCCCGCGCGCCGATCGAGGACGTGACGCTGCGCGACGTCCAGCTCGGCTATCATGGTGGGGGGACATTGGCCGACGCCGCCCGCCGTCCGCCGATGCTGGCGGACGCATATCCGGAACCGAGCATGTTCGGCATCACGCCGGCATGGGGCTTATGGGTGCGCTGCACCACCGGCGTTCGGCTTCACCAGGTCAGCCACAAAACGGACAAGCCCGATGCCCGGCCCGAGATCCTCGCGGAAAATGCCGTCATCGAGCGCGATCCGCCGCCAGAGGGCTAGGCAAAACCCGCGATCTTTCATGCCCTTGCGGGGATTAGTAGGATTAATTTTAACAACAGCCTTGACCTAAAACCCTATATTGCGGAAATCAGTCTCACTTTATGGGAGTCTTCGCGATTCGAGGGCACCCGGGCCGGCCAGTAAAAATATAATATGGTCCGGAACTGCATATGCTGAGGAAAAAGGGGGTGAGGATGCGTGAAGGGGTGAATCTGCGTCGTCGCATGGGCGCAACAACGTCATGGTCGGTTCTCGGGCTGCTGCTTGTGTGCGGAACACAGGCGCTGGCGCAGACGAGCGCCGAGCCGGGGCAAAGCGGCGATGCGGTGGAGGACCCGGCCGGCGTGCAGGACGTGCTCGTCGTCGGCTCGCGCGCCAGCCAGCAGTCGGCGAATGCGCGCAAGAAGGGCGCGAAGACCGCGACCGACTCGATCGTCGCCGACGATATCGGCTCCTTCCCCGACCGCAACGTCGCCGAAGCGATCTCGCGCATTCCGGGCGTAGCGCTCGGCCGCAACGAGTTCGGCGAGGGCGCGGACGTCGCGATCCGCGGCAATGGCCCCGATCTCACCCGCGTGGAGCTCGACGGCGTCGGCATGACGAGCACCACCGGCCTTGCGCTTCCCAATGGCAACGACAGCGCCCGGAGCGCCGATCTGCGCGAGCTGCCAGCCGATCTGGTCAAGAGCATCGACGTGGTCAAGGGCTCGACCGCCGACATGACCGAAGGCTCGCTGGGCGGCACGGTCCAGATCAAGACCCGCACTGGCCTCGATTTCGCCAAGCCCTATTTCACACTGCGCGCCGGCGCCAACCAGAATTCGCTCGGCAAGGACTGGATGCCGGACTTCAACGGCGTCGCCTCGCGCAAATTCTTCGGCGGCCGGCTCGGTGCGATCGTCAGCGGCAGCTACACCAAGCTCCAGAACAACGGTCACAGCTACGAGCAGACGACCAGCAACAGCCTGAACTACGACCGCCGGTTCGACTTCGATAACTCGCCGGAGAAGACGTTCGAATATAATATCAACACGCTCGGCACCGATATGGCCGACATCGTGTTCGCGAACAGCACCGAGACCCCGCGCAGCGTGCTCACCAAGTCGATCGCGGCAAAGACCAAGGCGGATTGTTACGCTGCCTTCCCGCAGCCCGGCCAGGCGGGCAGCAACGCCGCCAAGCTGCAGAAGCTCAACGAGCTGCAGTCCTGCCTCAATCAGTGGAACGACTATACGCCCTCGCTGATCCGTCACTTCATGAACGAGCAGACCGACGAGCGCTACGCATTCGACGCGCGGCTCGATTTCGAGGTGGCCGACAACTTCACCGTGTTCGTGAAGGGCACGTACAGCGGCCGCAACATGCACGACCAGAACCGCAGCCGCACGCCGGTCTCGCTGCTCGCCGCGAACGTCGCCGGCACCTATCAGGATACGACCACCGGCTATCCGCGTACGCGTTCGCTTTCTCCTACCTCACCGGCGGGCTACTACCTCTATGATCAGGCCAGCCTGGTCCGCATCGGGAATTCGGATTTCCTGACGAACGGCGCGACGCTGAACGTCGATCCGAGCAGCGTCGTGGTCGACGACAATCACAACGTCACGGAAATGACGCTGACCAACAACTCGGTCGGCATCGACCAGATCGAGAACCGGATCCGGTCGCGCACCAAGTTCGCGCAGGCCGGCTTCGACTACAATGGCGACCGCCTCGACATCGAGGGGTTCGTCGGCATGACCGAAGCCGAATCGAGCCGCGGCGACATGCGCACCGCGCGAAATTCCTTTTATGGCGACGCGACGCTCGTCCTGCAGGACAACGGCCTGTGGGACATCCAGCTACCGTCCAATTACAGCGACACCGATCCGAACAGCTTCGTCCAGCTCAACCCGGTGCCGTGCATCTCCGGCACCAACCCGGCGACCTGTATCGCGCAGCGGGCCGTCACCGCCACCGTCAACAACCCGGCGAGCCCGGACTATACGTCCAACCAGCTCCCGCTCGTCACCCCGGGTTTCAGCGTCTCCTATTCGCCTTCGCTCGCCGAGACGTCCGAACGCCTCGCCAAGCTCGACGTCACCTACAAGACCGAAGGGCTGATCCCGTTCATCACCCGGGTCAAGGCCGGCGGCCAGTATCGCAAGAACGTGATCGATGCGTGGCGCGGCGGCGGCTACACGGTCAAGGACGCGATCGGCAACTATTTGCTCCCGAATGGTGCTCTCAACCCCGACTATCAGCCGCCGATCGTCGTGCCGACCGCCAACGTGCGCGGCACGCTGCGCGCCTGCCAGCCGACCGCGACCTCGACCGTGTCGTGCAACTACGGCTTCGTACCGAGCACCAATCTCAGCAACATCCGCTCCGGCGTCGACACGCTGACCGCCGAGCAGCTGCGCGCGCTCTTCGCCGGCACGTTCGAGGCGCCGACCTCGGCATATTTCGGGGATCTGCCCAATCGCGGCAGCCTGCCCCCGGCGTGGAGCGGCATCCGCACCGATGAGCTGTTCGCCCAGCTCGGCGCGTCGCAGTTCATGAATTTCGACTGCCTCAAGACCTGCATGGGCAGCGACGGCAAGATGTACGATCAGCCGAAGACGCACACCGAAGAGACGGTGAAGGCGATCTACGCCATGGCGGAGTTCGAGCAGCGGCTGCCTTTCGGCCTGCTGTTCAACGGCAATGTCGGCATCCGCGGTGTGTTCACCAACATCAAGGGTCAGGGCGTCCAGGTTCTCCGTTCGATCACCGTTCCCGATCCGAGCAACCCGGCCGTGGTGAACACGCAGACCTTCCGCCAGAACGTCACGCTGAACGCATCGACGACGGACTGGCTGCCCACGGTGAACCTCAACCTCTGGGGGTTCAACGAGTCGGTCGTGCTGCGCCTCTATGGCGGCAAGACCGTCGCCCGGCCCAATATCGGCCGCCTGATGCCCGCGGGCGAGTGCAATATCGACGAACGCATCATCCTTGACGGGGACGGCGAGGATATCTTCGGCTGCACCGGCCGCGTCGGCTATCCGGGCCTCAAGCCGTTCACGGCATGGAACTACAATGCCAGCCTCGAATGGTATCCGAACAAGGATACGCTGCTTTCCGTCACCTACGGCAAGCTCGACGTGCAGATCGGCAACCCGATCGCGGTGACCAAGCAGTACCGGCCGTTCGAGGGCAGCGATGTGGTCGATCCGGTGACCGGCCAGCCGCTGAGCGATCTCACCTTCAACGTTCCGACCTGGGAGAACGGCCCGGGCTATCAGCGCAGCATCTGGGAATTCCAGGCCAAGTCCGCCTTCACCTTCCTGCCCTGGCTGCTCCGCTATACGGGCGCGGACGTGAACTATTCGCGGCTCGCCTCCGCGGCGACCACGGGTCAGCAGGATCCGCTGACCGGCGACATCATGCCGCCCGCGGGCGAATCCAGGGATTATTGGAACGCGTCGCTCTGGTATGACGACGGCAAGCTCAACATCCGTGTCGCCTATCAGAAGCGCAGCGAGCGGTTCACCTGCATCTCGCCGTGCAGCGCCAACGGCAACGGATCCAACAGCAACAACTATCCAGGCGAGCAGTGGACCAGCATCCGGCTGCCCTACAGCCCCGGCGTGCCGCGCTATCTCGACGGCACGACCTTCATCGACGCCAAGATCTCGTACAACATCAACCGCAACTTCCAGGTCTACCTGGAGGGCCGCAACATGACCCGCGAGTCGCAGATCACCTCGACCGGCGGGTATGAGGACTTCGCCGACGGTGCGCCGAAGATCATGCGCATGTCCTATGGCGGCCGCCGCATCATGGGCGGCGTCCGCATCCAGTTCGGCGGGAAGAAATGACCGGGCAAACGCTCCCTCGACGGGAGCGCTTGCGCCGCTAATCTGTGCAGCCCGGAGCCGAACGCTCCGGGCTGTATCCATTGGCCGGGAGGAACCGCGATGCGCCGGATCTGCCTGCTCGTTCCAGCGTTGCTTGGCCCGGCTGCCTGCGCACCGGCGCAGGTCGATCCTGCCGCGGCGCAATCCGGCCGCGAATGCTTCTGGGGCTCGCAGGTCAGCGGTTTCGCCGACGCCGGGCCCGATCGCGCGATCCTCAATATCGGCCAGAGGGAAAGCTGGGAACTCACGCTCGCGCCCGGCTGCCCCGATATGGACTGGGCGCTGAACATCGGCATTCGCGCGCGGGGCGGCGACCGCATCTGCCCCGGCCGGCCGGCAGATCTGTTCGTCCCCAATGCCAGCGGCAACGGCCTGCGGCGCTGCCTGGTGCAGAATGTCCGCAAGCTCTCTCCCGAGGAGGCGGCGGCCGTTCGCGGGCGAACGCCGGTCAGGTGAGCGCGAGCCACGACAGGCCGATCCCGCGGTCCCGGCTGGGCGCGGCACCGGAAACCGTCCGCTGCCTGCTCGACGATTCCCCGCTCGGCGCGATCGAGCTTCCCCGCCCGCCGCTCGACGCCCTGCCCTATCGCGACTTCATCGCGGCACTGCTCGGCCGGCCCGGGTTCAAGCTCGACTTCAACCGGCTCTCCCCGCTCGAAGCGCTTGCGCTGGTCTCCGACAAGCTGCTCGGCCCGAATGCGTTCGAGGCGGAGCGCGCGGCGCTGGCAGACGACATCGGCGCGCTGGCGGATCTTGCAGGCGAGCTGGCCGGCGGCCGGCCCGCAATCGCGATCCGCACCTATTTCGCGCCGGGCGACCTTGTCTGGCATGTCGATCGCGTCAACGAGCGGACCGCCTTCCGCCTGCTGTGGCCGATCGGCCGGCCTGCCGGGATGCGGCTGACCCCGGCCGGCAATATCGATGCCGCGCTCCACCGCGCCTATATGCGCCGCGAGCATCCCCTGCTCTGCCGGCTCGACACGCGCGTGATGCGCACCGGCGCCGCGGTCGAGGCGCTCTGGGCGCATCGCCCCGCTCAACTCGCGGCGATGGTCTCGGGCGCCTTTCCGTTCCTGCGCGATCCCGGGCAGGAATGGGAAGTGACGCCCGGCGCCGCGAGCATCCATCGCGTGGAGACCCCCGTGCAGCCTGGCAGCTGGCATCGATCGAGCTGGAGCAATCGCGCGGTTCCCGGTTTCCAGATCGTCATCACAGCGGCCGCCGGCTCCCGATGATGCTGCGCCAACGCCTGGGACGGAACGGGCCGGAGGTCTCCGCCTGCACGATCGGCACCGCCCCGCTCGCCGCGGGCGGCGCCGATCGCCGCGAGGCTTCAGCCATGCTCGCGCTCGCGCTGGAACGCGGAGTCAATGCAGTCGAGCTCGATGCCGCCCACGGCCGCATCGCCGATCTTGTCGGCGATGTCGTCGCCCGCGCGGGCGCGCGGCAGCGGATCGAGGTGCTCGCCCGCGTCACGCCACAGGTTCGCTTCGACCTGCCTTCCCCGCACATCCCCGCGCAACAGGCCTATCCCGGCCGCCGTATCCGCGCAGAGACCGAGGCGCTGCTGCGCACGCTCGGCGTCGAGCGGCTCGGCCTCCAGCAGATCCACGCCTGGTGCCCGGAATGGCTGCGCGAAGGCGACTGGCTCGAAACGCTCGAGCGGCTGCGCGAAGAAGGAAAGATCGCAGGCTTCGGCATCTCGCTCTGGGATCACGATGCCGAGGCGGCGCTGGAGGCGGTCGCCAGCGGAGCGATCGGATCGGTGCAGCTCATGTATAATCCGTTCGATCCCGAGGCTGCCGCGGCGCTGCTCCCGCTATGCCTGCGCACCGGGACCGGGGTGATCGCACGTGCACCGCTCTATTTCGGCGCGCTGGCCTGGGAGCAAGCCCGCCGCTTCCCGCCGGATGATTGGCGGGCCGCCTATTTCTTCGATGCGCACCGGCAGGAAACGTTCGCGCGCGTGCAGCGGCTGGCGCGCGATCTGGATCCGTCGGCAGGATCGCCCGTCGCCGTGGCGCTGCGCTTCTGCCAGTCCCAACCGGCCGTCACCACCGTGGCGGTGGGCATGCGGACGCGCGCACAGCTCGAGGCGAACCTCGCCGCGATCGCGCGCGGCCCGCTCGCTCCCGAAGAACTCGGCGCACTCGCGGCACACGGCTGGCTTTGCTGAACCGGAAGATCAGGCGAGCGAGAAATTCTCGACATTGGCGGTGATCACGGGCCGGTCGAGCAGCTTCCCGGCCCGTACGCCGCGCAACGAGACCCTGCGCACCGGAGCCTCGGCTTCCGCCGTGATGTTGCACAGCGACCTTGCCTCGCCAACCCGCACGTTGCGGACGTCGAGATTCTCGATCCGCGTCAACCGCCGCTCATAGGTCGGCACCAGGTGCCGCCACTGGTAAAGCACGTCGGTCTCCACGCGCAGTACGGCACCCGCGATCCGCGTGGCGGTGATGTTCGACATGAAGATGTTGCGCACGAAGCCGCCGCGGCGCTCGTTGGTCTTGACGAACAGCAGGTTCATCAGCGCCGTTTTCGCCGCCACCTCGCCGCGCTCGAGATGGCAGTCGTCGATGAAGACATTCTCGATGCCGGCCGAAAGCTCACTGCCGATGGCAGCGAGCTGATGGCCGTTCCGGATGCGGCAGCGGCGCATGACGATATTGCGGCACGGCGCACCGATCCGCCATGCGTCCTGGTCGCGGCCCGACTTGATTGCGATGGCGTCGTCCCCCTGGTCGAACACGCAATCCTCGATCAGCACATTCTGGCTCATCTCGGGGTCGACGCCGTCATTATTGTGCCCGTGCGCGCGGACCTTGATCCGGCGGATCACGACGTCACGGCACAGAAAGGGATGCAGCACCCAGAAGGGGCTGTCCTCGATGTGTACATCCTCCACGAGCACGTGGCGGCAGCGATTGAACTGAATGAAGTGCGGACGAAGATCGGCTCCGACATATGCCATTTGCCGCTGGGCAACCGGCACCCTCTCTACCGCCACGGCATTCAGCGCGATCAAAGCATCAAGATGCGCCTTGGGACGCGCGTACCAGGCCTTCCAAATGTCGAGCTGCGCCTTCAGCCGTCCCCCGCCGGTGATCGCGACATTCTCACACTGATGGGCATAGATGAGCGGCGAATAATTGTGGCACTCGATCCCTTCCCACGAGGTCGGCACCGCCGGGAGATAGTCCGAAGGCCGCGCCGAAAAGAGCAGCGTAGCGCCCTTTGCGACGTGCAGGTTGACGTTGCTCTTGAGGTGGATCTTGCCCGTCGGCCACGTCCCGGGCGGGATGATCACGATGCCCGATCCCGCGGCGTGCGCGGCGTCGATCGCTTGCGCAATGGCAGCGCCGGTTCGCGCCTGATCATTCTGGACGGCGCCGAAATCGGTAATCGGAAACGGCCGGCTGCGGGCGAAGTCCGGCACCTCGATCGAGGGCATATCGAACGGCGCCGCGACACGCACCTGGCGGCGCGCATGCGGTGTACGCGCCCGGACGGAACCCGCGAGCAACGGCATCGCCAGCCCTGCGCCGAGGACGCCGCGGCGGTCGAACATGCCCGTCATTTGAGCTCTGCAGGCGTCGCGGGTGCGCTTACCATCCGTACCGGCAGCCCGCCCTTCACATTGCGCATCGTCACCAGCCTGACCGGCTCGAGCGCATTGCCGGGCTGCCCGTCTGTCGTCACCGCCAGCGCGACGCTGTTCGTGCCGCGATGGTTCAGGATGCCCTCGGGGATCGGGAAGATGCGCTGCGGGCCGACATGTGCGATGAACTGGCCCATGTGCCAGCCATTGACGAAGATCAGCACGCGATAGCGCCCCGCCGAGCGCGGCTTGCCGGTGTCGCCAAAGGCGAGACCGATCGTCGCATCCTGGCCCTTCGGCACTGCAAGGTCGAAGCGTGTGCGATACCAGCTGGTGCCCGGTTCAAGCTGCGCCGGCGAGGTCGAGACGCGTTGCCAGCCGCTATCGTCGAAGCCGGGCAGATGCCAGCCCTCACGCTCGCCGTGCAGCCCGCCATTGTTGGGTACGCCGCGCACGGGATCGGCCAGATCCTCGCCGTCCTTTCGCCCCTGGATCTTCCACGCGATCGGCACCGCGAAGCTGCGTCCGGCCACCGGCCCCAGCGAAGAATGGATCAGCCCGCGCGCCTCCTTGTGAAAGTCGTCTGCGTCGAGATCCCAATTGTGCCCGTTGTTGCGCACCATCACGCTCAGCACATGCTCGCCCGGCGTGCGCGCTGCGGCCGGCAGCGGGAACTCGGCCGAACCCAATGTGATCGGCCGGGGCTGGCCGCCGGCGATCTCGTGCTGGCCGACGAACTTGCCGTCGAGCCAGAGCTGGACCATCCCGACTGCTCCGCCGCCATAGAAGAGCGACAGTTTCTCTGCCTCCGCACCGCCCTGGAAGCGGCCACGATACCAGACGTCGCCCTCGTGGAAGCCATAGGGGTCCATCACCAGCGTCGGCTGGCCATCGGCCCAGGCGGTGGTGGTGCCCGCGCGGCGCCGGTCGATCGCCTGCCACCCGCTGTCGTCGAAGCCAGGCAGCGCTTCGGGCGATCCCGCCGCGACGCGCCAGTCGGTGAGCTCTGGCAAGGCGAAGTCCACCGGCCCGGCGAGCGGCGCTACCGAAGCGACGCTGCCGCGAACGGTCGCAGCGGTGCGCACCACCGCACCGTTCCACCGCATGGAGCGGATCGCGCGCGGCGCCCACAGCTCGAGCGCCGTCTCGCCCGAGGTATCGCCGGTCAGTGCCAGCACGCCGCCCTTGGCCGTGGCAGTGCGGATCAATGCCGGGCCGCGCGCCAGAATTTTCCCCGCCACGGTGTCATGCGTCCAATAGGCGCCAGCCTCGTCCTCGTCGGCGAGCAACAGGGTGAGGGGCGGCCGGGCTGCCCCGGTGATCCGCACTACCGCGCGGCCGCGATGCGTGTAGTTGAGGCGCAGATCGCCCTTCGTCGCATCGAACGCGTGCTCGACGCTTCCCTCGATCACCTCGACCTTGGGCGCGCTCGCATAGCGCAGCACCGTCTCGCCCGGTTCGCCCGCACGGCCGTACATCAGCAGCAGGTCGGCGCCATCGAGCTTGACCGCGCTCTGCAGCTCGGAGGTCGAATAGACCAGCCGCTGTCCCCCGACATTCACCCCGGCGACGAGCCACTTCGCGTCGAACCCGTTGAGCTGCATCGCCTCGCCCTGCGGGAAGGTGTAGCGCCCGTCGGGCAGATCGGCCGTGATCGCGAAGCGATCGCTCCCCTGCCCGTTCGACGGCTTGTGGGTGACGAGCAGGAAGCGCGCGTCGGTCTCGGTGGATTTGTTGTGATAGACTTGCACCTTGTCCGACGAGATCTGCGGCGTGCCCGCCGGGATCATCCCCGCCAGATCGGGCACCGTCGCGATCAGCCCGCCAAGCTGCTTCATCTCGACCAGCTTCGGCCGCACCTCGCGCGGCTCGGAAATCGCCGAGCCATAGTCGTAGCTGGTGAACACCACGGGTGCGGGCAGCCAGCCCCAGCTAGTGCCGCCATAGCCCATGTAGAAGCTCTGGATGTTGATGCCGTTGGCGAGGTTGGTGCCATAGAACACGCGCTGGAACCGCTTGCCGCGCTGGATCGCGTTGCATTCATATCCGCCGTTCGACCCCCAATAGTCGAACCAGCCGCCGCCGAACTCGGCGAGGAAGCCCGGCGTGTTGGGCGAGGCCGAAGCACCGCCCTTCGCCCCACCGGCGCCGTAATAGCCCCAGTCGGGCGCCGCGCTGCCACGCGTGGGTTTGCCCCCGGCGGTGCAGGTGCCGCCGGGATAGCCGTCGAACGCATAGAGATCGACCGGGCCGGGCACGACATGCTCGACCTTTGAATCCTCCGGCGTCCAATAACCGTTGCGGCCCTGGTCATTGTGGAAGATCGGCACGTTGATGCCGTCGGCACGCGCCTTCTTGTAGAGATGGTCCATGTAGCGGCGCTGCGCCGGCGTGGTTACCGCCAGCTCGTTCTCGATCTGGTGGAGGATGACGGTGCCGCGATTGCCCTTGCCGTCGCCGTTGATCTGGTGGCGCGCGATGATCGCATGGACTTGAGTCAGCCACTCGTCCGCGGCTTCGAGATATTCGGGCGCATCGGTGCGCGCCTTGACACGCTGGTTGACCAGCCAGCCCGGAAAGCCGCCGCGCGTCAGCTCGGCATTCACATAGGGGCCGGCGCGGGTGATGACGTAGAGTCCCTCCTCCTCCGCCATGGTCAGCAGCCGATCGATGTCGCGGATGCCGGAGAAGTCGTAGACGCCCTGTTTGGGACTGTGGAGACCCCAGTCGAAATAGAGAGCGACGGTGTTGAAGCCATTGGCCTTCATCTTCTGCAGGATGTCGCGCCACAGGTCCGGGCTGGGCAGCCGAAAATGATGCATCTCGCTCGACCAGATGATCGTGCGCTTGCCGTCGATCATCAGCGAGCGTGCGTCGAACGACACCCGCCCGAAGGTCTTCACGGGGGCGGCGAGATTTTGCGTCTCACGCGCCTGCTGCGCATGGACGGCGGGAGGTGTCAGGCTGGCGGCGGCAATCGCCGTAAAGATTGAAAAAGCCCGAGCCCCCACAGCAATCCTCCCAATTTATATGACAATATTCTTGGCCAGCTCACCGGATAGGGTCAAGACAAATCCTACATAATGACATGATGACCCACCTTTTTGGATGGACGCTGGCGCGATCCCGCCGATAGATTGCGCCGCGAGGGGTGCCTGCATGCCGATACCGACGAACTTCCTGAAGCTTCTTCTGCCGCTCGCCGCGATCCTGGGCGCCATCCCAGCGCGGGCCGATGAGGCCGTGTTGTTCGATGGATCGCAGCTGGCGGAGATCGTCCATGCCGAGAGCCGCACCGCGGTGCTGGCGAGCGAGCTCCTTGCCCGCGACCTCGGCGAGCTGACCGGCCGGTCCGCCGGCGTCTCGAGCGACCTCGCCACATGCCGGCGGCTGTGCATCGTCATCGGCACGCATGATTCCGCGCTGGTCCGCGCCGTCGCGACGGATGCCGGCGTGGACCTTTCCGGCCTTGCCGGCCACTGGGAGCGCTACGAACGCCTGCTGGTGCAATCGAGACGTCATCCCGGCACCCGCTACCTGCTGATCGCAGGCTCCGATCAGCGCGGCGCGGTCTGGGGCGTGATCGATCTCACGCGGGAGCTCGGCGTATCGGCCTGGGAATGGTGGGCCGACGTCACCCCGCGGCGTGTCGACCGGCTCGCGGTCGACGGCACCCGCCGCCGGTCGGTCGCGCCATCGGTGCAGTATCGCGGCATCTTCCTCAACGACGAGGATTGGGGGCTTCAGCCTTGGGCCGCCAAGACCCATGAGCCCGAGACCGGCGATATCGGCCCCAGGACCTATGCCCGCATCTTCGAGCTGATGTGGCGATTGAAGGCCAACCTCATCTGGCCGGCGATGCACGATTCCACCAAGCCATTCTACCAGATCCCCGGCAATGCGGAAGTGGCGCGCGACTATGGCATCGTCGTCGGCACGTCCCATGCCGAACCGATGATGCGCAACAATGTGCGCGAATGGGACGAGAAGACGCGGGGGCCCTTCAACTTCTTCACCAACCGCACTGCGATGATCGACTATTGGCGCGAGCGCACCGAGCAGGTGAAGGGTTTCGAGAACGTCTACACGATCGGCCTGCGCGGCAAGCACGACTCCGCGATGGAAGGCGCCGACACGCCCGAACAGGCGCGCGATGCGATGACGCAGGTAATGGCGGTCCAGCGCGACCTGCTGGCCAAGGCGCAAGGCAAGCCTGCCGATCAGGTGCCGCAGGTTCTCACCCTCTACAAGGAGGTGCTCGACGTTTATGCCGCTGGCCTCGATGTGCCGGAGGATGTGACGCTGGTCTGGCCGGAGGACAATTACGGCTATATCCACCAGCTTCCGACGCCCGCCGAACGCGCACGCCGCGGCGGCTCGGGCATTTACTACCACATCTCCTATTGGGGCCGTCCGCACGATTATCTCTGGCTCGGCACCACCCACCCCGCGCTGATCCGCGAACAGCTCGACCGCGCCTGGCGGATGGACGCGCGCAAACTCTGGGTGGTCAATGTCGGCGACATCAAGCCGGGCGAGTATCTGACGCAATATTTCCTCGACCTCGCCTTCGATCATCGCGCGATCGCTCGGCCCGCGCGCGATCACCTGACCGGCTGGGCCGCGCGCCAGTTCGGCGCGGCGCAGGCGGCGGAGATCGCCGCGGTGATGACCGAATATTACGACCTCGCCTTCGAGCGGCGGCCCGAATTCATGGGCTTCGGTCAGACCGAGCCGACGCGGCCCAACAAGATCGGCGATTACATCCGCACCGGCGACGGCGAGGCACTCGCGCGCATCGATCGCTACCGTGCGATCACCGCGCGGGCCGAGGCGATCGGCAAACGCCTTCCCGCCGACCGCCACGACGCTTTCTTCCAGCTCATGCTCTATCCGGTGCGCGCCGCCGCGAGCCTCAACGAGCGCAACCTGCGCCTCGATCTCGCGGCGCTCTACGCCCGCCAGGGCCGCGCCGGCGTCAACGCCCTTGCCGAGCAGGCCAGGGCGGCGCACGCCCGGATCGTCGCGGACACCGCGACCTACAACAACCAGAACGGCGGCAAATGGCGCGGGATGATGGACATGGCACCGCGGCGGTTGCCGGTATTCGACGAACCGCTCTATCCGCAGGTGGCGGCATCGCAGGGTGCCGGACGTGGGGCTCGCGAGCCTCGGGATGCCCCGACCGCGATCGACCGCATCGTCTCGCTCGCCGCGACCAGCGCGGCAGCTCCGGACTGGGAAGTCGTGCCCGGCCTCGGCTCGCGCGGCGGCGCCCTTCGCGCAAAGCTCGACCTGCCATCACGCACCGATGCGACAGAGGTTACGCCGCTCGACTATCGCTTTGATGTTCCCGCCAGCGGCGACGCGGAGCTGCGCATCGTCGCGATCCCGGTCCATCCGCTCACATCGGCGAATGGTCTGCGCATCGCCGTCCAGCTCGACGACGGTCCGCTCCAGACGCTCGATTTCCGCACCTTCGGCCGCAGCGAGGAATGGAAGCAGAACGTCCTCACCAATACCGCGGTCCGTTCGATCCAGCTGCGTCAGTTCGCTCAGGGCGCACACCGCCTGCGCATCCACGCGCTCGACCCCGGCTTCATTCTCGACCGGATCGACGTGCGGCTCGACGGCGCACCCGATTATTACGGAGCGCCGCCGATCAAATAGCCCCTCAATGGTTGTCGCGTGGCAGGCCGTGTGTTTGTGCGATGCGCTGGAACTTGTCGGAGCCTTCGAGGATGGCGCCGGTGTCCATCTGTCCGACGAGGTTGCGCTGGATCTGTTGCCAGGGGGTTTGCGAGGACGGGTAGCGGTAGCCGCCCTGCGCTTCGAGCGCGGCGCGGCGCTGGGCGAGCTCGGCCTCGGGGATCAGCACATCGGCGGTGCCGCGGCCAAGGTCGATGCGCACGCGGTCGCCGGTGCGGATCAGCGCGAGCCCGCCCATCGCCGCCGCCTCGGGACTGGCGTTGAGGATCGAGGGGGATCCGCTGGTGCCCGAC
>NZ_DASWTG010000045.1:0-30894 GCF_036402235.1 Sphingomonas sp.
GCAGCAGCACCGCGCGGCGGCACCCGGCGGTCTCCACCAGCCCCGCCAGCGCATCGAGCCGCGCGCGCTCGGCCGCCTGGCGATTCTGCGGCAGCTCGGTCAGCCACTCGCGCGCGCGCGTGAAATCGCCTGGCGCCCAGAAAAGATGCGCCACCGCCGGATCGCCGTCGCGCCCGGCGCGGCCGCTTTCCTGATAATAGCCCTCGATCGACTTGGGCAGCCCGGCATGCGCGACGAAACGCACATCGGGCTTGTCGATGCCCATGCCGAAGGCGATGGTCGCGACCATCACCATGTCCTCCGAGCGGACGAACTCGGCCTGCGCGCGGCGGCGTGCGTCGGGCGGCATCCCGGCATGGTAGAAGCGCGTCGGGCGGCCGGTCCCCGCGAGCGCCGCCGCCAGCTTCTCGGTGCGGTCGCGCGAGGTAGCATAGACGATGCCCGCACCCGGCGTGCGCTTGACCAGCGATGCGATCGCCGAGCCCTTCGACGCGGTGCTGGTGATCGCATAGCGGATATTGGGCCGGTCGAACCCGGCGACGATCAGGCCATCGGCGGGTATGCCGAGCTGGTCGAGGATATCGGCGCGGGTATGCGCATCTGCGGTGGCGGTCAGCGCAAGGCGCGGCAGGTCCGGAAAGGCGTCGAGCAGCGGGCGGAGCAAGCGGTAATCGGGCCTGAAGTCATGCCCCCATTCGCTGACGCAATGCGCCTCGTCGATCGCGAACATCGACAGCTTCGCCTGCCGCAGCAGGTTGCGGAAACCTTCGCCCGAGGCTCGCTCCGGGGCGACATAGAGCAGGTCGAGCTCGCCAGCGCGGAAGCGCGCGATCGTCTCGTCGCGATTGTCGTCGGCGCTGGTCAGCGTCGCGGCGCGGATCCCCACCGCCTCGGCGGCGCGCAACTGGTCGTGCATCAGCGCGATCAGCGGCGAGACGACGATGCACGTCCCCTCCAGCATCACCGCCGGCAGCTGATAGGTCAGCGACTTGCCCGCACCCGTCGGCATCACGGCGAGCGTGCGCTGCCCGGCCAGCACGCGCGCGACGACGTCATGCTGGACGCCGCGGAAATCGGGGAAGCCGAAGGTGGTGCGGAGGACGTCGCGCGGGTTCATTGGCTGCCGTATAACGAGGGCTTCGCGGAAATGCGCGCCATCGTGTAGGATTCTGAAGCACGATCGAGGAGATTTGCGTGGACGCCGACGTCACCAACAATCACGACCGCAATCGCTACGAGCTGGCGGCGGAGGGGCACACCGCCTTCGCCGCCTACAGGCTCGACGGCGCGGTCATCACCTTCACCCACACGGTGGTTCCGCCCGCGCTCGAAGGACGCGGCATCGCCAGCCGGCTGATCCTGCATGCATTGACCGATGTGCGCGACCGCGGCCTCAAGGTGATCGCGCAATGCCCGTTCGTCGCCGCCTATATCCGGAAGCATCCCGAATGGGCGGCCCTGCTGGCGAGGCCGCTGGATTAGACTGCGACCGGTACACCCTCGACCAGCGCGTGCGTGCAGAGCTGCGCCGCGGCGCTGTCGTCGGCATCGAGCGCGGCGACCGCGACCCAGCCTTCGGCGCGCAGCGTCGCGGCGAGCACCGGATCGGTGCCGACCGGGAGGAACAGGCGCCGCCGCTCGCCATTGGCAAGGCCGGCGTCGAGGATCGGATCGACGAACAGCGACATGCCGACCGCTGGCTCATAGCCGTCCGCGCCGATCACCGAATAGCTGCCGCCGCGCCCGATCTCGCCGCGCACGCCGCGCGCGAACAGCGAGAAGCCGATCCAGCTCTGATACTCGAAGCCGTGGCGCTCGGTCGGGTCGAGCGTCAGCGCGACCTTGCCCGCCACCGCATCCGCCACCGCCACAAGGCCATCGAGCCGCGAGGTGAGCGCGCCGCCCTTGTCGTGCGCGCGCAGCCGCGCGATTGCGGCGTCGAACGGTCCCGCAGCCTCGATCAGCGGCAGGAAAGCGGGATCGATCGCCGCAACGCCGGCGGCATCCTTGGCATCCAGCCGGTCGCGCAACGCCGTCAGCTGCTCCGGCGCCATGCCGGGGGCGAGCTGCTCGACCAGGTCGGGCAGGGTGAAGTCGAGCGCGAGGCCGGTGGCGCCGGCTGCCTCGAGCGCCTCGGCCGCGACGGTGACGATCTCGCGCGCTGCCGCCACGCTGTCGCGGCCGATCAGCTCGCAGCCGATCTGGCGCATCGCGCGCTCGGGGCGCAGCTCGCTGGCGCGCAGCTTGAGCACGGTGCCGGCATAGGACAGGCGCACCGGGCGCGGGTGGTGCGCCATGCGCGTCGCGGCGATGCGGCCGATCTGCGCGGTGATGTCGGGCCGGATCGCGAGCGTGCGGCGGGAGGCGGGATCGGTGAAGCGCACGGCATCCTTGGCGGAGGCGGCCTTGAGCCGTGCGCCGAGCGATTCCTCGAACTCCGCGAGCGGCGGGTCGACGCGCTCATAGCCATAGAGCCGTGCGACATCGAGCACGCGCCGCTCGAGCGCCGCCGCCGCATCGGCATGCGGGGGCAGGCGATCGTGGAAGCCTTCGGGAAGGAGGCCGGTGGTGGTGGTTCCGCTCATCACCGGCTGCCTTACCCGTTCGGGCTGAGCCTGTCGAAGCCCTGTTCTTCTTTCAACGCGTGAAGCCAGAGCAGCGCTTCGGCAAGCGTAACCCGAACGAATTGGGCGAACGGTGCTGGATTCAGAACTTCAGCGCCATCGCGGTCTTCACGCCCGGGAGCGCGCGGACCTGGGCGATCAGCTCGGGGGTCACCGCCTCGTCGACCGAGAGCAGCAGCACCGCCTCGCCGCCCGCCTCGCGGCGGCCGAGGTGGAAGGTGCCGATGTTGACGCCCGCATCGCCGAGCGTCGCGCCAAGCCGGCCGATGAAGCCGGGCGCGTCCTCGTTGACGACATAGAGCATGTGCCCGGCAAGGTCGGCCTCGACCTTGATGCCGAACAGCTCGACCAGGCGCGGGGTGCGGTTGCTGAACAGCGTGCCTGCGACCGAACGCTCGCCCGCGTCAGTCTTGACCGAGACGCGGATCAGCGTGTGATAGTCGCCTTCCTTCTCGGTCTTGATCTCGCGCACCTCGATCCCGCGCTCCTTGGCGAGGAAGGGGGCGTTGACCATGTTCACCGTGTCCGAATGGACGCGCAGGAAGCCGGCCAGCACCGCGCTGACGATCGGCTTCTGGTTCACTTCGGCCGCAGCGCCCTCGCTGTGGATCGACACGCGCGCAAGGTTGCCATGGGCGAGCTGGCCGACGAGGCTGCCGAGCTTCTCGGCGAGCTCCATGTACGGCTTGACCCTCGGCGCCTCTTCCGCGGTCAGGCTCGGCATGTTGAGCGCGTTGGTGACGCCGCCATTGACGAGATAGTCGGCCATCTGCTCGGCGACCTGGATCGCGACATTGACCTGCGCCTCGCTGGTCGATGCGCCGAGGTGTGGCGTGGCGACGAAGTTCGGCGTGTTGAACAGCGCATGCTCCTTGGCCGGCTCGGTCACGAACACGTCGAGCGCGGCGCCCGCGACATGGCCCGAATCGAGCAGGTCCTTGAGCGCCGCCTCGTCGATCAGCCCGCCGCGGGCGCAGTTGATGATGCGCACGCCCTTCTTGGTCTTGGCGAGATTCTCGGCCGAGAGGATGTTGCGCGTCTGGTCGGTCAGCGGGGTGTGCAGCGTGATGAAGTCGGCGCGGGCGAGCAGCTGGTCGAGCTCGACCTTCTCGACGCCCATCTCGACTGCGCGCTCGGGGCTGAGGAACGGGTCATAGGCGACCACCTTCATGCGCAGGCCATGCGCGCGATCGGCGACGATCGACCCGATATTGCCCGCGCCGATCAGGCCGAGCGTCTTGCCGGTGACCTCGACGCCCATGAAGCCGTTCTTCGGCCACAGGCCTGCCTGGGTCTGGGCGTTCGCCTCGGGCAGCTGGCGCGCGAGCGCGAACATCAGCGCAATAGCGTGCTCGGCGGTGGTGATCGAGTTGCCGAACGGGGTGTTCATCACCACCACGCCCTTGGCGCTGGCATTGGGGATGTCGACATTGTCGACGCCGATGCCGGCGCGGCCGACGACCTTGAGGTTGGTCGCGGCGTCGAGGATCTCCTTGGTCACCTTGGTCGCGCTGCGGATGGCGAGGCCGTCATACTGGCCGATGATCGCCTTCAATTCCTCGGGCGTCTTGCCGGTGATCTCGTCCACTTCCACGCCGCGCTCGCGGAAGATCTGCGCGGCCTTGGGGTCCATTTTGTCGCTGATGAGTACCTTGGGCATGACGAATGCTCCTTGCATTCGTCATCCTGACGAAAGTCAGGATCTCGTGCGGCAAGCGTGGCGCTTGTGGCGCGAGATCCCGGCCTTCGCTAGGATGACGGATTAATTGGGTTGCTTGGCGGTGGCATAGGCCCAGTCGAGCCAGGGGCCGAGCGCCTCGATATCGGCGGTGTCGACCGTCGCGCCGCACCAGATGCGCAGCCCCGCCGGGGCGTCGCGATAGCCCGCGACGTCATAGGCGGCGTCCTCCTTCTCGAGGAGCGAGGCGAACGTCTTGATGAAGTCGGCGTCGGCGCCCTCGACCGTCAAGCACACGCTGGTCTTCGAGCGCGAGGCTTCGTCCGCGGCGAGATGGCCGAGCCAGTCGCGCTCCGCGACAAGCTTGTCGAGCGCCGCGGCATTGGCGTCCGAGCGCGCGATCAGGCCGTCGAGCCCGCCGAGACCCTTCGCCCATTCCAGCGCGAAGATCGCGTCCTCGACCGCGAGCATCGACGGGGTGTTGATCGTCTCGCCCTTGAACACGCCCTCGGCGAGCTTGCCCTTGGCGATCAGGCGGAACACCTTCGGCAGCGGCCAGGCCGGGGTGTAGGTCTCGAGCCGCTCGACCGCGCGGGGGCCGAGGATCAGCACGCCATGGCCGCCCTCGCCGCCCAGCACCTTCTGCCACGAGTAGGTGGCGACATCGATCTTGTCCCACGGCAGATCGTAGGCGAACACCGCGCTGGTCGAATCGGCGAAGGTCAGGCCCTCGCGATCCGCGGGGATCCACTCGCCGTCGGGCACGCGCACCCCGCTGGTGGTGCCGTTCCAGGTGAACAGCACGTCATCGGCGAAATCGATCTGGCTGAGGTCCGGAAGCTGGCCGTAATCGGCGCGGATCACCGTGGGATCGAGCTTGAGCTGCTTGACGGCATCCGTGACCCAACCTTCACCGAAGCTCTCCCAGGCGAGCGTGGTCACGCCGCGCGCGCCGAGCATCGTCCACATCGCCATCTCGAACGCGCCGGTGTCGGAGCCGGGGACGATGCCGATGCGGTGCGTGTCGGGCAGCTTCAGCATCTCGCGCATCAGATCGATGCAATAGGCGAGACGATTCTTGCCGAGCTTCGAGCGGTGCGAGCGTCCGAGGACCTCGGTCGCGAGCTTCGAGGCGTCCCAGCCTGGAGGCTTGGCGCAGGGACCGGAGGAGAAATGGGGGCGAGCCGGCTTGGTGGCGGGCTTGGCAGGCGCAACTGTGGCGTCGGGTACGGTAATCTCAGTCATAAAGACTCTCCTTGCAGAGAGCACGCGCGGCGTTGGGACCGCGTGGCCCGCCGGCGGCCCTAAAGGCAGGGCGTGCGAAGTCAAGCGAAGAGCGGCGGGAGGAATGGTATCTTTTGCATCGTCCGCGGGGCGGAATGCTGTTGTGGCTGGTCCGGCGCGCTGGCTAAAGTCGCCGCGATGCGTATCCTTCCGGTCCTGCTGCTCCCGCTGTTCCTCGCCGGTTGCCTGTTCGGCGGAGGCCGGGAGGAACCGGCACGCCGGCCGCCGGTGCGCCCCGATCCGCGCGGGCCGGTCACCTTGAACCTGCCGACCAGCCGCGAGACGCAGCAATGCTTCGCCGATCTGTCGCGCGCGAATGTGCGGTTCAGCCCGCTGCCCGATCGCGATTATGGCGGCGGCTGCCAGGTGATCGGCGCGGTGCAGCTGATCGACATCGGCCTGCCGGTCACCAACCTGAAGGGCATGCGCTGCCCGCTGGCGCGCAATTTCATCGCCTGGATTCGCAACGCCGCGGTGCCCGCGGCGCGCGAGATGCTGGGCGGCGAGCTGGTGCGGGTCGAGACGATGGGCAGCTATTCGTGCCGCGGGATCATCGGCGGCGGGCCGGCATCGGCGGGGCGGGTGTCCGAGCATGGCCTCGCCAATGCGGTGGACGTGTCGGCCTTCGTGCTGGCCGACGGGCGCCGCATCACCGTGAAGCAGGGCTGGCGCGGAGCCGAGGACGAACGGACGTTCCTGCGCGCGCTTCATCGTTCGGCTTGCCGGCGCTTCGCAACCGTGCTGAGCCCCGACTACAATGCGGCGCATCACGACCATCTTCACCTCGACATGGGGCGCGGGCCTTTCTGCCGTTGAGGATTTGGATTAAGCGTCGCCGATGACAGACACTAAAGTTCCCTCGCGCGTCTTTCCGCGCGCACGCCAGGATGCCGAGACCGCCGCGACCGGCGTCTCGACCCCGCAGACCGAGCATCCCGCCTACCGCCTCGCCTTCCAGGATATGGATTTCCTGCTGCGCGAGGATCTGCGCCCGGTGCGCTTCCAGCTCGAGCTGCTGAAGCCGCAATTGCTGCTCGACGAGGCGAAGATCGCGTCGACCTTCGTGATCTATGGCTCGGCCCGGATTCCCGAGCCGTCCAAGGCGCAGGCGCTGCTCGACCTCGCCACTGACGACCAGTCGCGGCGCATCGCCGAGCGGCTGATCGCCAAGTCCAAATATTATGACGTCGCGCGCGAGCTCGCCGGCCTGTCGAGCTGTTACCCGCTCGACGAGACCGGGCATCGCCACTTCGTGGTGTGCTCG
This sequence comes from Sphingomonas sp., assembly GCF_036402235.1. Lineage (GTDB taxonomy): Bacteria > Pseudomonadota > Alphaproteobacteria > Sphingomonadales > Sphingomonadaceae > Sphingomonas. Next base: position 6,851 of record NZ_DASWTG010000045.1, read on the forward strand.
GGCGGCGGGCCTTCGATCATGGAGGCGGCCAACCGCGGCGCGACCGAGAAGGGCTGCGAATCGATCGGGCTCAACATCGTGCTCCCGCACGAGCAGGCGCCCAACGAATATGTGACGCCGTCGCTGTCGATGCAGTTCCACTATTTCGCGCTGCGCAAGATGCACTTCCTGCTCCACGCGCGCGCGGTGGCGGTGTTCCCGGGCGGGTTCGGCACCTTCGACGAATCGTTCGAGCTGCTGACGCTGATCCAGACCGGCAAGATCGCGCCGATCCCGGTGCTGTTCTACGGCAAGGAGTTCTGGAACCGCGTCGTGAACTTTGATGCGTTGTGCGAGGAGGGGGTGATTTCCCCACGCGACCTCGACCTGTTCCACTTCTGCGAGACCGCCGAAGAGGGCTGGAAGATCGTCCAGGATTTCTACGCGGAGAAGAACGGGGGCTGAGGGTCCCGCCCGGCCCGCCTCAATGCGCCTTTTCGGCGGCCTTCGTCGCTGCCGGATCGACCGAGGGCGCGCCGCTGGCCGGGGTGGCCGCGTTGGACAGCTCGGTCGAATTGGCGTCCGGCGCCGCGGCGTTGCCCGCTTCCGCGCCGGCGGCGGGCGCCGCTTCGGCCGCGGGGAGCGGCAGGTTGGAGCCCTGCGCGTTCAGATAGGCGATGACGTTGGCGCGCTCCTGCGGGTCTGACAGGCCCGCAAAGGTCATCTTGGTGCCGGGGGCGTATTTGCGCGGGCTGGCAAGCCACTGGTCCATCGCCTCGAACGTCCAGTTGCCGGGGACGCCCTTCAGTGCTTCGGAATAGGCGAAGCCCGCGACATGGCCATGGGCCTTGCCCATCGCCGCCCACAGGTTCGGGCCGACGCCGTTGGCGCCGCCCTGGGTGATGGTGTGGCACGCCGCACACTTGGCGAACGAGGCCTGACCCTTGGCGACATCGGCGCTGGCGAGGCGGTTGGCGATCGGCTCGGCGGCGGCCGCGCTGCCGCCGCCCTCGGCGCCGTCCGCGCTCTCGACCGGATAGCCGGCCTTTTCGGGCGTTTCGCTATGATAGATCATGCCGCTGGCGATCGACAGGCCCAGCGCCGAGGCACAGCCGAACAGGACCCAGCCTGCGATCGTGTTCATGCGATTGTCCATTGCGCGCCCGTATGCCCCAGAGTTGATATGACGTGTCGGTTGGCGCGATCCTTTAGAGCGGCCTTTTGCGCATCGCAACCCGGGCTTGCTCCGCATTTCGCAGGCGGCTAATCGCGCCCGCCAATGGAAAGTTTCGCCGCGCCCGCACGCCCGATCGTCGAACGCATGACGCAAGCCGCGCTTGCCGAGCCCAAGCGGGCCGTCGCGTTTCAGGGCGCGCCGGGCGCCAATTCGCACATGGCGGTGCTCGAAGCCTTTCCGACCGCGCTGCCACTGCCCTGCTTCAGCTTCGAGGATGCGATCGACGCGGTGCGCGAGGGCAAGGCCGATTGCGCGATGATCCCGATCGAGAATTCGCTGCACGGCCGGGTCGCCGACATCCATTTCCTGTTGCCCGAATCCGGCCTCGTCATCATCGGCGAGCATTTCCTGCCGATCCGCTACGCGCTGATGGGGCTGGGCGAGCGGGGGGGCGTGCGCCAGGCGATGAGCCACCCACAGGCGCTCGGGCAGTGCCGCCACTGGCTGAAGGCGCAGGGGATCGCGCCGCTTTCCTACCCTGACACCGCCGGCGCCGCCGCGGTGGTGGCCGAGGCGAACGATCCGCAGGTCGCCGCGCTCGCGCCGCCGGGCGCGGCGCCGCTCTATGGCCTGACGGTCTTCCAGAACGACGTCGCCGACGCCGACCACAATATGACGCGCTTCGTGATGCTCGCCCGGTCCGCGGCGCCGTTGCGCGACCACGGGCTGTTCATGACGACCTTCATCTTCGAGGTGAAGAACGTGCCCGCCGCGCTCTACAAGGCGCTGGGCGGCTTCGCGACCAACGGCGTCAACATGACCAAACTGGAAAGCTATCAGCGCGGCGGCAGCTTCGCGGCGACCGAATTCTATTGCGACATCGTCGGCCGCCCCGGCGATCCGGCGATCGACCGCGCGCTCGACGAATTGCGGTTCCACACCAAGTCGATGCGCGTGCTCGGCACCTATCCGCAGGCGCGGGCGCGGCCTGAATAGCCTCTCGCCCACGCCGGGCTGGCCTGCTAACCGGTTGCGGGCTTTTTTTGGGGGGGGAGCATGAGCGACGAACTCGAATTCGAGCATGAGGACAGGCGCCGGAGCGCGCTGTTCGGATGGCCGCTGCTGGTGGCGCTGCTGAGCTGTCTCGCCCTGATCCTTGCGGCCGCGTTCGCCCCGAAGCTGCTGCCCCGCCTCGATCTGCGGACCATGGTGCTGGCCGGCGCGGGCACCGGCCTTGCGCTGTGGCTGCTGGTGCTGCTGGCGGGAAGCCGCACGCGGCAATGGCTGGTGGTCGGGGGCGCGCTGCTCGTGCTGCCCTTGACCGGTGCCCTGGCCGGGCTGGGTGCGGGCCGGATCTATGTCGCGCGCGCTTCGATCGACGCGCAGACCTTTGCCGAAGTCGATCTCGCCGCCGACGGCAAGCCCAGCGTGCCGGGCGCGGCCGAGCATCGCGGCGTGGCGTCCGCCGCCTATCTTGCCGCCATCCGCGAAGCGGACGCGGACGAGCGCGCCTATGCCGAGGCGATGGGCAAGTTCAATCTCGGCGTGCTGAGCAGCCCCTATCTGCTTCAGCAGGCGCCTCAGGTCCTGGCGGATTGCGCGTCGATCTCAAGCCTGGAGCGGGTGGCGCAGGATCACGGCAGCCGCGCCCGCGCCCGCGCGGCGCGGCTTGTCGCCGCGATCGACCGCTCCGAACTGCCCGCCGAAACCAGGCCGGGCGCGCGGAAGATCGTCACGGCGGGGGACGCAGACGCAATGCTGGCGAACCGCATCGAGATCATCCGCGCCAGCCGCGCGCAATGCGAGCTGCTCGCGCGCCGCACCTGGCACAATGCGGCGGGCTATTTCGGCTTTTCCAGCGGCGGCGACCGGGGGCGGTTCGGCGAGACCACCAGGCGGCTGCTCGAAGCGGCGGGCGATGCCGAAGCGTTGCAGCGCGCGGCAAAGGACCAGCGCATCGCCGGTCGCGAAGCAGTGCGCGAAGCGCTGATGCGCTAGCGCAGGGCGCGCGTCAGGAAATCCCGGATCAGCGGGACCAGCTGATCGAGATGCGTTTCGAGCAGCCAGTGCCCGCCATCATCGAACAGGTGCAGCTCGGCCTGCGGAAGATCGCGCAGATAGGCGCGGCCCGCCGCTTCGGGCATGAAGCCGTCGCGCGGCCCCCACAGGATCAGCGCAGGAGGCTGGCGCTCGCGCAGCCAGGCCTGGTAGCGCGGGAACCATCGGCGGTTCTCGCGCAGGCCGGCGATCACGTCGCGATAGATGCTGCGGCGCTGCGGATCGGTCAGTGCCCAGTGCAGCGTCCACAAATCGGGCGGCACGCGCTCCGCCACCTCGCTTTCGGTGCCACCGATGAATTCGTGGCGATAGCCGTCGAGCGTGATCGCGTCGGCCAGCGCGGCCCTTCGCTCGGGCGTGGGGTCGTTCCAATATTCCTTGAGCGGATCGTAGTTCGGGCCAAGCGTGTCCTCGTAGATGTCGCCGTTCTGGATGATCGCCGCGGCGACCCGTTCCGGATGCGCGATGGCGAAGCGCAGGCCGATCTGCGATCCGAAATCATGCAGCCAGATCGCGACTCGACCGATCCCCAGCCGGTCGAGGAAGCGGGCGAGGAACGCGGCATAGCCGTCGAAATCATGCGCGAAGTCCGCCGGGGTCGCGCTCTGCCCCCAGCCGGGGAAGTCGGGCGCAAGCGTGCGCCAGCGGTCGGCGAGCGCGGGCATCAGGTTGCGATAGACGAAGGACGAGGCGGGATAGCCGTGCGGGAGCAGCAGCACCGGCGCGTCGGAGGGACCCGCCTCGCGGTAGAAGATATCGACGCCGTCGACATCGATGCGGCGATGATGAACCGGGGGCATGGCCGCTCGAACGCGCGAGCACCTTCCGGGTTCAGTCTGCTGGCGGGTCGCGAAGCACGGCGAACAGATATGCCTCGATCGCGACGAACGGCCCGAGCAGCGACGCCGCGCCGATGCAGCTGAGCGTGAAGCGCATCGGCTCGACCGCGATCGGCGGCAGCCAAAGCGCCAGCGCGAGCCACAATCCAATCGCAACCGCAAGCGACAGCCCGATGGCCAGCGCCAGTCGCGATTGCCTGGCCATCAGTCGGCGAACAGCAGCACTGGGGTTTCGAGCAGCTTGCGCAGCGCCTGCACATAGCTTGCCGCGTCCCAGCCATCGACGACGCGGTGGTCGCAGCTGATCGACAGGTTCATGAGCTTCGCCCGCACGATGTCGTCGCCGGCGAAGACGGGGCGCTCGACGATCTTGTTCGGGCCGATGATCGCCACCTCGGGCTTGTTGATCACCGGCGTGGTCGCGATGCCGCCAAGCGGCCCGAGCGAGGTGATCGTGATGGTCGAGCCGGAAAGCTCCTCGACCTTCGCCTTGCCGGTGCGTGCGGCTTCGGCGAGGCGGGTGATCTCGCCCGCGAGCTGCCAGACATTCATATCCTGCGCGTCGCGGATCACCGGGACCATCAGGCCCGCGTCGGTCTGCGTCGCCATGCCCATATGCACGCGGCCGTGGCGCGTCACAACGCCCGCCTCGTCGTCATAGCGCGCGTTGAGCATCGGGAAGTCGGGCAAGGTGCGGCAGATCGCGGCGATCACGAACGGCAGCATGGTAAGCTTGGGCCGCGCGCCGCGATTGGCGTTGAGGTCCGCGCGCATTTCTTCCAGCGCAGTCACGTCGATCTCGTCGACATAGGTGAAGTGCGGGATGGCGCGCTTCGACGCGGCCATGTTCTCGGCGATGCGGCGGCGCATGCCGATGACCTTGATGGCCTCATCCTCACGAGCGCGCGACGCGCGCGGGGCGTGATAGCCCTGGGCCGAGCCATAGCGCAGGAAGGCGTCGAGATCGGCATGGCGGATGCGGTCGCCCTCAGCCTTGACCTGGGCGAGATCGACGCCGAGGTCCTTGGCGCGCTGGCGTACGGCGGGGGAGGCGAGGACGGGGCGGTGCGATACCGTGTCTCCATTCCCGTTCGCCCTGAGCTTGTCGAAGGGCTGCTCTTCTTCCTTGGCCGCGGCCGAAGAAAAGGACGGTGCTTCGACAGCCCCGGATCCAGTCCGGGGACGAACGGATTGGGCTTCCTCAACCCCCGGCGTCTCCGCCTCGATCTGTTCCTCGACCTCCTCGGAGACCGGCGCTGCTTCCGGCGCCTCCGCAACCTCGCCATCGGTCTCGACCACGATCAGCGCCGCTCCGATCGCGACTTGGTCGCCGACTTCGCCGGCCAGCTCGACCACGGTGCCGGAGACGGGCGATTCCATCTCGACGGTCGCCTTGTCGGTCATCATGTCGGCGACAGCCATGTCCTCCTCGACACGGTCGCCGACCTTGACGTGCCAGGCGACGATCTCGGCCTCGGCGATCCCTTCGCCAATATCGGGCAGACGAAACGTGAAGCGTGCCATGCGAGTCAGTCCTTCAGGATCTTCTTGAGCGCCTGTCCGATGCGGACCGGCCCGGGGAAATACGCCCATTCGAGGCTGTGCGGGTACGGCGTGTCGAAGCCGGTGACGCGCTCGACCGGCGCCTCGAGGTGATAGAAGCAGCGTTCCTGCACCAGGCTCGCCAGCTCGGCGCCGAAACCGCTGGTGCGCGTCGCCTCATGCACGACCATGCAGCGGCCGGTCTTGCGGACCGACTCCTCGATCGTCTCGATGTCGAGCGGCACCAGCGTGCGCAGGTCGATGATCTCGGCGTCGATGCCCAGCTCCTCGACCGTCGCCTGAGCCACATGCACCATCGTGCCATAGGCAAGGATGGTCAGCGCCTCGCCCGGGCGGACGATCGCGGCCTTGCCCAGCTCGACGCGATAATAGCCCTCGGGCACCTCGCCGCCGGGATGCTTCGACCAGTTCTCCGCCGGGCGGTCCCAATGGCCGTTGAAGGGGCCGTTATAGATGCGCTTGGGCTCGAAGAAGATGACCGGGTCATTGTCCTCGATCGACGCGATCAGCAGCCCTTTGGCGTCATAGGGGGTCGACGGGATCACCGTCTTCACGCCCGAAACGTGCGTGAAGATGCCCTCGGGCGATTGGCTGTGCGTCTGGCCGCCGAAGATGCCGCCGCCATAGGGCGAGCGGATCGTAAGCGGCGCCGTGAACTGCCCGGCCGAGCGGTAGCGCAGGCGCGCGGCCTCGGACACGAGCTGATCGAGCGCCGGGTAGATATAGTCGGCGAACTGGATCTCCGGCACCGGACGCAGGCCATAGGCACCCATGCCGATCGCGACGCCGACGATGCCGCATTCGGTGATCGGCGTATCGAACACCCGCGTCTTGCCATGCTTGGCCTGCAGCCCCGCGGTGGCGCGGAACACGCCGCCGAAATAGCCGACATCCTCGCCCATCACGACCACGTGCGCGTCGCGCGCCATCATCACGTCGAGCGCCGAGTTGATCGCCTGGATCATGTTCATGCGAGTGGTGGCGCCCTGCTCGGCGGTTTCGATCACGCGTTCCTCGCTCATTTCTTGCGCGCCCAGGGACGGCCCGAAGCCTCTTCCTCGTCGAGCATCATCTGCCGCTGCTCCTGCAGGTGCCAGGGCATCTCCTCGAACACCCCGTCGAACAGCGAATCGAGCGGCTGGTGCAGGCCGTGGCCGAGGATGCCGTTCTTCTCGGCCTCCTTCTGCGCCGCCTTCACCTCCTCGGCGAGTTCGCGGTCCTGTTCCGCATGGCGTTCCTCATCCCACTCGCCGAGCGCGATCAGATGCTGCTTGAGGCGCGCGATCGGGTCGCCCAGCGGCCATGCGGTCGGCTCGCCCGCACTGCGATATTGGGTGGGATCGTCGGAAGTCGAGTGGCCCTCGGCACGATAGGTGAAATGTTCGATCAGCGTCGGTCCCTGGTTGGTCCGCGCGCGCTCGGCCGCCCATTGGGTGGCGGCATAGACCGCCAGCGCGTCGTTGCCGTCGACGCGCAGTCCGGCAATGCCGTAGCCCAGCGCGCGCGCCGCGAAGGTCGTAGCCTCCGCACCAGCAAAGCCCGAGAAGCTCGAGATCGCCCACTGGTTGTTGACCACATTGAGGATCACCGGCGCCTTGTACACGGTGGCGAAGGTCATCGCCGAGTGGAAGTCGCCCTCCGCGGTCGATCCCTCGCCGCACCAGGTCGCGGCGATGCGCGTGTCGCCCTTGGCCGCGCTCGCCATCGCCCAGCCCACCGCCTGCGGATATTGCGTGGCGAGGTTGCCCGAGATCGAGAAGAAGCCCTTCTCCTTGGACGAATACATGATCGGCAGCTGCTTGCCCGCCAGATCGTCGCCCTTGTTCGAGTAGATCTGGTTCATCATCTGAACCAGCGAATAGCCGCGCGCGATCAGGATGCCCTGCTGGCGATAGCTCGGGAAGCACATGTCGTCGCTCGCCAGCGCATGTGCCGCCGCGATCGCCACCGCCTCCTCGCCGGTGCACTTCATGTAGAAGCTGGTCTTGCCCTGCCGCTGCGCACGGAACATGCGCTCGTCGAACGCACGCACCAGCGCCATGTCACGCAGCATCTTGCGCAGCGTGTCGGGGGAGAGGCGCGGGTTCCACGGGCCGACCGCCTGCCCGTCCTCGTCGAGCACGCGCACCAGCGTATAGGCAAGCTCATGGAAGCTGGATGGGGCCGCCGCGGTGTCGGGGCGGGGCTGGGCGCCCGCGGGCGGCACCTCGACCGCGTTGAAATCGACCGCATCGCCGGGCCGGAACTTGGGCTCGGGCACATGCAGGCTGAGCGGCGGCAGATTGGGGCGCGCGACGTCCGCGGTCATGCTTTCTCCAGCGTCTAAAGGGCCTCCGTGTCGCCGTTCAACGCACGGAATATGATTTCAGGGCCCTGTTATATTCTTTCAACGTGCGAGTCGAGATGGGACAGCAACACTGTCATGAATTTCATTGTATCGCGCCAGGGCGGTCGAGGCGAATCGCGGACGAAGCGCACACGCGACCCCCTTTCCCGATCGTCCTGCGGCTCCTAAGGGGAGCGTTTCAGGACAAACATCGCTGGGGAGCGAGACACATGAAACTGATGGCCGGCAATTCGAACCTGCCGCTCGCCCAGGCGATCGCCTCCTATCTCGAAATTCCGCTGACGCAGGCGAATGTCCGCCGCTTCGCCGACGAGGAGATCTTCGTCGAGATCCTCGAGAATGTCCGCGGCGAGGACGTGTTCGTGCTCCAGTCGACCGCCTATCCGGCGAACGACAATCTGATGGAGCTGCTGATCATGATCGATGCGCTGCGCCGCGCGTCGGCCAAGCGCATCACCGCGGTGCTCCCCTATTTCGGCTATGCCCGCCAGGACCGCAAACCCGGGCCGCGCACCCCGATCTCGGCCAAGCTGGTCGCCAACCTCATCACCACCGCGGGCGCCAACCGCGTCCTCTCGGTCGATCTGCACGCCGGGCAGATTCAGGGCTTCTTCGACATCCCGACCGACAATCTCTTCGCCGCGCCGGTGATGAGCGAGGATATCAAGGCGCGTTTCTCGGACAAGAACCTGATGGTCGTCTCGCCCGATGTCGGCGGCGTGGTGCGTGCGCGCGCGCTCGCCAAGCGGCTCGACAACGCGCCGCTGGCGATCGTCGACAAGCGCCGCGAGCGCGCCGGCGAATCCGAGGTGATGAACATCATCGGCGAGGTGTCGGGCCGCTTCTGCATCCTGATCGACGACATCGTCGATTCGGCCGGCACGCTGTGCAACGCCGCCGCCGCGCTCAAGGCGGCGGGGGCCGAGGACGTGGTCGCCTATTGCACCCATGGCGTGCTCTCGGGCGGCGCGGTCGCGCGCGTCGACGGGTCGGAGCTCAAGGAGCTGGTCATCACCGATTCGATCGGCAACCACGCCGTCGTCGGCCAGGCGCAACGCACCCGCCACTTGACCATCGCGCCGCTGATCGCCGAGGCGATCCGCCGCATCGCCGACGAAAGCTCGGTGTCGTCGCTGTTCGATTGAGACGGCGAAGAAGAGTAGAAGTTGATTCACGCTAAGGCGCCAAGATGGGTCGGCCCACTGCGCGAAGCGCCCGATCATCAGTACCGTCGCAGCGAGCGGCAACGCCGGTGGAAGGGGTGCCGCTGACGTGGCAGAACCACATCTTCGCGCCTTAGCGCCTTAGCGTGTATCAAATCTTCTCTTTCCCTGTCTTACCTGCCCTATCCCAGCGCCTTCCACACCAGCACCGCGCCGACGCCGATCATCAGCCGGTAGATCGCGGTGTAGAAGCGGTCGGGCGACACCCGCCGCACCAGCCACACGCCGGCAAAGGTCGATGCCACCGCCACCGGCAGCAGCGCGGCCGAGGTCAGCAGATTCTCCCGGCTGAACTGGCCCAGCGCCAGATAGGCGGGAACCTTGATCCAGTTGACCAGCGCGAAATAGACCGCGGTCGTCCCCACCAGCATGTCGCGGGGCAGGCGGCGCGGCAGCACCCAGAGCTGCCAGGGCGGCTGGCCGGCATGCGCGATCTGGCTGGTGAAGCCCGATGCGACGCCGAACAGCGATCCGACCCAGCCCGGCGAATGCGACGGCGCCGCCGCGCCCAGCCGGCCGCGCCACAGCCGGTACGCGCCGAACAGCATCGAGATGCCGCCCACCATCGCGAGCACCGCGTCCGCCGAAACGCTCGCGGCATAGCCATAGCCAAGCGCAATGCCGATCACCGCGCCCGCCAGCGTCCAGCCCAGCACGAACCGGTCGATGCTTCGCCGGAACGCCCAGACGCCGACCACGTCCTGCGCGATCAGCAGCGGCAGCAGGATCGCGGCCGCCTGCACGGCATCGGTGGCGAAGGCGATCATCGGCAGCGACAGCGCACCTGCCCCCGCGAACCCGCCCTTGGACAGGCCGATCAGCGCAACCGCGGGGATCGCCAGCGCGTAGAAGAGGGGATCGGTGATCAGGGGCGTGCGGCCGGTGCGCGTACGCCGCTATTGCCGCGCGCATTCAATTCGGCCTTCAGCGTCTCCGGCGCGGACGCCCAGAGAAAGCCGAAGCTCACAGCCCCGTCCCTGCTCTCGACCGCATGATGCAGCCGGTGCGCTTGGATGATCCGCTTCATGTAGCTCGACCGGGGCACATAGCGGTGCCCCACCCGCCGGTGCACGATGACATCATGGAAGCCGAAATAGATCGCGCCATAGCCGGCGATCCCGGCGCCGATCCAGATGAAGCCCGGCCACCAGCCGAGCTGCACCCCGCCATAGAGCAGCACGATCGACGGGATGGCGAAGATCACGGCATAGAGGTCGTTGCGCTCGAACATCCCCGTCCGCGGTTCGTGGTGGCTGCGGTGCAGGAACCAGCCCGGCCCGTGCATCACCCAGCGGTGCGCGGCATAGGCCACCCCCTCCATCAGCGCGATGGTGCCAAGGAACAGCAGGATGCCGATTGCGGCGCTCATGCCGCGCGATATAGCGACGCGCCATGCGATACGCACCTCTTCTCCTGATCGCGCTCGCGCTTTCCGCCTGCGCCGTGCCCGAGGCGCGGCTGCGCACCGGCCTGGTCAACGCCGGCCTGTCGCGCCCGCTCGCCGCGTGCATGGCGGAGCGGATGGTCGACCGGCTCAGCCTCGCGCAGCTGATGCGGATCGCCGATCTGCCCAAGGCGCGCGAGGCCGAGTCGGTCGACAAGTTCCTGCGCCGCATCCGCGCGCTCGGCGATCCGGAGATCGTCGCGGTGGCGACCAGTTCGGCAGCGCTTTGCGCGACAGGGCTTGGGCGCACCTAACCGGCTGCGAATGAACCCGATTTTCGGTCGGCGTGGCGGGCAGGCTCCTCCCTCCAAGCGCCATATTGCAACTGCATCGCAATCGCATGCAAAGGGCATTTGATTCCGGTGGACCGCTGTGCTTAAGGCGGGCGGATTTTGCTGCAACGCAAGGGATCTGCCCCATGAACATCCACGAATATCAGGCCAAGGAACTGCTGGCCAAGTTCGGCGCACCGATCGCCGCCGGCCATGCCGCCTTCACCGTCGAGGAAGCGGTCGAGGCTGCGAAGAAGCTCCCCGGGCCGCTGTTCGTCGTGAAATCGCAGATCCATGCCGGCGGCCGCGGCAAGGGCAAGTTCAAGGAACTGGCGCCTGAGGCAAAGGGCGGCGTCCGCCTCGCCTTCAGCCTCGACGAGGTGCGTGCGCACGCCACCGACATGCTCGGCAACACGCTGGTCACCATCCAGACGGGCGAGGCCGGCAAGCAGGTCAACCGCCTCTACGTCACCGACGGCGCCGACATCGCCAAGGAATTCTACCTCGCCCTCCTCGTCGATCGCGCCAGCAGCCGCGTCGCCTTCGTCGTCTCGACCGAGGGCGGCATGGACATCGAGGAAGTCGCGCATTCGACGCCCGAGAAGATCCGCAGCTTCTCGGTCGATCCCGCGACCGGCTTTCAGCCGCATCACGGCCGCACCGTCGCCGCGGCGCTGGGCCTGACCGGCGATCAGGGCAAGCAGGCGGCGAAGGTCGCCAAGTCGCTCTACGACGCCTTCCTCGCCACCGATGCCGAGCAGATCGAGATCAACCCGCTGGCGCTGACCGAGCAGGGCAATTTGCTCGTCCTCGACGCCAAGGTCGGCTTCGACGGCAACGCGCTGTTCCGCCACAAGGATCTGCTCGAGCTGCGCGATACCACCGAGGAGGATCCTGCCGAGCTCGAGGCATCGAAGTACGACCTCGCCTATATCAAGCTCGACGGCGACATCGGCTGCATGGTCAACGGCGCCGGTCTTGCCATGGCGACGATGGACATCATCAAATTGAACGGCATGTTCCCGGCCAACTTCCTCGACGTGGGCGGCGGCGCGAGCCGCGAGAAGGTGACCGCGGCGTTCAAGATCATCCTCGCCGATCCCGCGGTGAAGGGCATCCTCGTCAACATCTTCGGCGGGATCATGAAGTGCGACATCATCGCCGAGGGCATCGTCGCCGCGGCGAAGGAAGTGAACCTCTCGGTTCCGCTCGTCGTCCGCCTCGAAGGCACCAATGTCGAGGAAGGCAAGGCGATCCTCGCCAATTCGGGCCTCGCCATCGTCCCGGCGAACGACCTGGGCGACGCGGCGCGCAAGATCGTCGCGGAGGTCAAGCAGGCCGCCTGATCGCCGTCCTTGCGAATCTCGTTGAAAGGGCCGGGGGCGATCGCGCTTCCCGGCCCTTTCTCGTTCTTCGAGCGTGCCGCTACGGCAACCGTGTGATTCCATACCGGACTTGCGAAAAATCGAGAATCACTACAAGGATGGTGCAGACCCGATCCGGCAAAATGCCGTCTGGGGGTGTCGCACGCGCGGAAAATGCTGGCCAAGCGGGCGGTGAAAATGTGATAGGCGGCGCCCGAGGGTTGCCGTGGAGGTGAGGCAGGCCGCTACGGTCAAGTTTTTGTCGTCGCCCCCATGCGGCTCCGGGCGCTAGAAGCCGGGGAACATGGGCGGTGTCAGCCGGTTCACCTCCCGGGGATTGGTCCTGATGCGTTGGGAAGGAATGCGATGAAAGTCTTGGTGCCGGTCAAGCGCGTGCTTGACTATAATGTGAAGCCGCGGGTGAAGGCCGACGGGACGGGGGTCGACCTCGCCAACGTCAAGATGAGCATGAACCCGTTCGACGAGATCGCCGTCGAAGAGGCGATCCGCCTCAAGGAAAAGGGTGCGGCGAGCGAGATCGTCGTGGTCTCGATCGGCGAGCAGAAGGCGCAGGAAACGCTGCGCACCGCGCTTGCCATGGGCGCCGACCGCGCGATCCTGATCGTCGCCGACGAGAAGGTCGAGCCGCTGGGCGTCGCCAAGCTGCTGGCCAAGGTCGCGGAGGCCGAGGCGCCCGGCCTGATCATCCTCGGCAAGCAGGCGATCGACGACGACAACAACCAGACCGGCCAGATGCTGGCGGCGCTGCTCGGCTGGGGCCAGGGCACCTTCGCGTCGAAGGTCGAGATCGCCGGCGAGCAGGTCGATGTGACGCGCGAGGTCGATGGCGGGCTTGAGACGGTGAAGCTCAAGCTTCCCGCGATCGTCACCACCGACCTTCGGTTGAACGAGCCGCGCTATGCCTCGCTGCCCAACATCATGAAGGCCAAGAGCAAGCCGCTCGAGCAGAAGACCCCCGCCGACTATGGCGTCGATGTGGCCCCGCGCCTCACCGTCGTCAGCGTCACCGAGCCGCCCAAGCGGCAGGCTGGCGTCAAGGTTGCGGATGTGGATGAGCTTGTGGCCAAGCTCAAGGCGCTGGGAGTTGCGAAATGAGCGTACTGGTCTGGGTCGAACACGACAATGCGTCGGTCAAGGACGCGACGCTCTCGGCGGTCACCGCCGCGGGCAAGCTGGGCGATGTCGTCGCGCTGGTCGCGGGGCAGGGCGCGCAGGGCGCGGCCGATGCCGCGGCGAAGATCGCCGGCGTCGCCAAGGTGCTGCTCGCCGATGACGCCGCCTATGGCCATGCGCTGGCGGAGAATGTCGCGCCGCTGATCGCCGATCTGATGGCCGGCTACGACGCCTTCGTCGCGCCCGCCACCACTACGGGCAAGAACATCGCGCCGCGCGTCGCCGCTCTGCTCGATGTGATGCAGATCAGCGAAGTGCTCTCGGTCGAGAGCGCCGACACCTTCACCCGCCCGATCTATGCCGGCAACGCGATCGCCACGGTCAAGTCGGCGGATGCCAAGAAGGTTCTCACCGTGCGCGGCACCGCGTTCGAGAAGGCGGCGGCTGAGGGCGGCAGCGCGAGCATCGAGGCCGTTTCGGGCAAGGGCGACACCGGCCTCTCCAGCTTCGTCGGCGCCGAGATCGCCAAGAGCGAGCGCCCGGAGCTGACCAGCGCCAAGGTGATCGTCTCGGGCGGCCGCGCATTGGGCTCGTCGGAGCAGTTCCACGGCCTGATCGACCCGCTCGCCGACAAGCTCGGCGCGGCGGTCGGCGCCAGCCGTGCGGCGGTCGATGCGGGCTATGCCCCCAACGACTATCAGGTCGGCCAGACCGGCAAGATCGTCGCGCCCGAAGTCTATGTCGCGATCGGCATTTCGGGCGCGATCCAGCATCTCGCCGGCATGAAGGACAGTAAGACCATCATTGCCATCAACAAGGACGAGGACGCGCCGATCTTCCAGGTCGCCGACCTCGGCCTCGTCGGCGATCTGTTCAAGATCGTGCCCGAGCTGACCGAAAAGCTCTGAACAAGATAGCGGGGCGGCTCCGTGGCCGCCCCGTTCTATTGCCGGATCCGCGTCCAGATCTGCGATTTGCAGCCGATCCGCCCGACCAGGCATCCCTTGCCCTCGATCCGGTCGGGACCGAGCACGCTGACCGTCCCCGAGAAGGTCTTGTTGATATCGGGCACGAACACCCGCCCGCGCCACACGCCGGGCTTCTCCTGCACGAAATCGCGGAACAGCGTCGATCCCACCAGCCTGGCGGTGCCGCCGCGCGCGGCGTCGGCCTTGGCCTTGTCGCTCGCCCAGATCACGACGCCGCACATCCGGCTGCCGCAGGGCTGGGCGCGGACATGGACGCTGTTGGATGGGTTGCGCCACACGCCGAACGACTGGTCGCGCGCGAACGCAGGGCCGGCGGCAAGGCTGAGGGCGAGAAGGGTGCCGATCAAACGCATGACGCTGCTACTCCGCCGTCTCGACTGCGGCCATGCTATGGGAATGCGGCGTGCCGGGCAAATCGCTAGGTGGAAAAGAGTAAGGCCCGTCGCTTTCGCGGCGGGCCTCCCTAGACGATCCGTTCCTGTGAAAGGTTCGGGTCGTCAAATGCTCTTTCTCATCGATCAAGCGGAGGAACAACGCGGCCTCGTGCCGATTGGTTCCGCCGCCATGGAAATATTTTCACACCAGCACGAACCGCGCCGAGGCGACGACCCTGCCTGAAGGCTCGGAGCGCCGCGCGCGCGCGTCCGGCACGATCGTCACCATCACCGTCGCGCCGTCGACGATGAGCTGCCGGGTGGTTCGCGGCAGCGCGAAGCGATCCACCCCGTCGCTGGTGACCCGGCCAAGAAAGTGGGGCGTCCCATCGGTTGCCAGCAGCCACAGGTCGGCGACGCCCTGGGCGGGATCGAGCCGCCGCGCGCGGACGCGAATCGCCGATCCGGCGGGATCGTAGCGGATCGCCAGATCGGGCCGCCGGTCCGGCCCTGCCATCTGGGCGATCAGCACCGGTGCCGCGCCCGGCGGTCGTGGCTGGAGGCCGCCCAGCGCGAAGACGAAGATCGCCATCGCCGCCAGCGCTCCGGCGAGCGCGGCGCCGAGACCGATCGCCGTCGTGCGCGCGAGCGGCCAGCGCACCGTCCGGCGCCGCGTGCGGCGCGGCGCGTCGGCCTCGCGCAGCTCGATCAGCGCATCGACCCGCGGCCACAGCTCGGCGGGCGGTTCTGCCGGGGGGAGCGCTTCGAGCATCGGGGCAAGGTGAAGCTGCCAGCCCTCGACCTCCGCGGCGAATCCCGGATCGGCAAGCTGCTTGCGCAGCGCCGCGGCACGTGCGGTCCCTTCGATCGTGCCGAGCGCCAATGCGCGGGCGAGCGCGGGCTCGTTCGATGCGGCGATCCCCGCTTCCCGGGCCAATGCCGCCAGTCCGTCGGCGATGCGCCGCTCGATCGTTGCCGGGCTGGCGAGCGCCGCCTGCGCGATCTCGGCATGAGTCGCGCCGGTCAGCATCGCCGCGCGGATCGCCGCCTGCTCGTCGATCGGCAATGCCCGCAGACGATAGTGCAACAGGGCCGCCTCGGTATCCCAGGCGACCGGCGCTTCGCCGGTCAGCAGCGTCTCGTCGGAGAGCAGGATCTCGGCATCGGCGAAGGCGGATGGCCCCGGCACGCGCCGCCGCCACTCGATCGCGATGTTGCGCGCGATCGCCGCGAGCCAGGCGCGCGCCTCCGCCGCCGCCGGATCGAAGCGCGGCGCGCGGTCCCAGATGCGCAGATAGGCGCTCTCGCTCAACTGCGCCGCGGCGGCGCTGTCCCGGATGATCGCCGTGACGATCCCATGCAGGATCGGCGCGGTCGCCGCATAGAGCGCGGCCATCGCGTTGCGGTCGCCGCGCGCGATCTGCTGCAGCAGCGCGGCGAGGTCGGGCGTGCCGGCTGGGTTGCGCGTCACGCCTGATCCCTGCTGCCCGTCATGTCCGGATCGCCCGGCGCATCGTTCCGCCACGGGCGCGCGAAGCGCAGGACCAGGAAGCCGGCGATCGCCGACAATACCGATCCCGCAAGCACGCCGATCTTCACCTCGTCGACCAGCTCGGGGCTGTCGGGGAAGGCGAGGCCGCCGATGAACAGGCTCATCGTGAAGCCGATCCCGCACAGCATCGCGACGCCGTAGATCTGCGTCCAGGTCGCGCGGCTGGGCGGCGCCGCGAAGCCGGTCTTCGCGGCGATCCAGACGCTGCCGAAGATGCCGGCCTGCTTGCCGATGAAGAGGCCGGCCGCGATGCCCAGCGGCAGCGGCGCCAGCAGCACGCCGGGCGACATGCCGGCCAGGCTGACGCCGGCATTGGCGAAGCCGAACAGCGGCACGATCAGATAGGCGACCCATGGCGCCAGCGCATGCTCGAGGATGTGCAGCGGCGAATCCTGCGCGTCGGGCGTACCCGGCGATGCCTTCACCGGGATCATCATCGCGGTCAGCACCCCGGCGACCGTCGCATGCACCCCGGAGAGGAAGACGAAATACCAGAGCACGGCGCCCAGCAGCAGATAGGGCCACAGCCTCATCACGCCGCTGCGGTTCAGCACATGCATCACCACCAGCACCAGCGCGCCCGCCGCCAGCGCGAGCGAGCCGAGGCTCTTGGTGTAGGCGAGCGCGATGATCGCCACCGCGCCCATGTCGTCGACGATCGCGACGGTCGTCAGGAACAGCTTGAGCGAGGCGGGCGCGCGGCTGCCGAGCAGCGCCAGCACGCCGATCGCAAAGGCGATGTCGGTCGCGGCCGGGATCGCCCAGCCCGGCGCCAGCGGCCCGCCCCCGGTGATGCCGAGATAGACGAGCGCGGGCGCCACCATCCCCGCCGCCGCGGCCGCCACGGGCAGCCGCCGGTCCTCCCAGCTGGCAAGCTGGCCGTCGACGAACTCTCGCTTGATCTCGAGCCCGACGAGCAGGAAGAACACCGCCATCAGCGCGTCGTTGATCCACAGATGCACCGTCATCGGCCCGTATTTGGGGCTGATCGCGGGGCCGGTCTCCAGGTGGAGCAGGTGGAAATATTCCGCCGAGAGGCCGGGCAGGTTGGCGAAGAGCATCGCCAGCGCCGCCGCGGCGATCAGCAGGATCCCGCCCGCCGCTTCGCTTTTCAGGAACGCCCTCAGCGCCGAAGATCCGCCCCGTCTGGTTGTCGCCGCCATGTGCCCCGCTCCGCTCGTGCTCGCCCTGCCTAACCGCTGGAAGCCGGGGGGCAAACCCCTTAAGCCTCCGCGCATGGACAGCATCGCACGCCCGCGCCGCAACCCCTTGTCCCTCTGGTGGCGCGGCACCGTCGTCGCATCGGTCGATCACGCCGCGGTGATCGACAAGGTGCGCGGCGAAGCGGCATGGAACGGCCGTTACGTCTTCATGGTGCTGATGTCGGCGGGTATTGCCGTGCTCGGCCTGCTGCTGTCGTCGCCCGCGGTGGTGATCGGCGCGATGCTGATCTCGCCGCTGATGGGGCCGATCATCGGCCTCGGCTTCGGCCTCGCCACCTTCGATGGCGACGAGATTCGCCGGTCGGGCGTCGCGCTCGCGCTCGGCACGGTGATCGCGGTGCTGTTCACGGCGTTGCTGGTCCTCGTCTCGCCGCTCCAGAACGTCACCTCGGAGATCGCCGCGCGCACCCGGCCGAACCTGTTCGACCTGCTCGTCGCGCTCTTCTCGGCGCTGGCCGGCGCCTATGCGATGATCCGCGGGCGCGAGGGCACGGTGGTGGGCGTCGCGATCGCGACCGCGCTGATGCCGCCGCTCGCCGTGGTTGGCTTCGGCCTCGCCACCTGGAACGGCACGGTGTTCGGCGGCGCGCTGCTGCTGTTCCTCACCAACCTCATCACCATCGCGCTGTCGGCCGCGGTGATTGCGCGTCTCTACGGCTTCGGCTCCTCGCTCTCGCCCAAGCAGACGCTGCTCCAGACGGTGCTGGTGATCGCCGCGCTGGTCGCCTTCGCGATCCCCCTAGGATTGGCGCTGCGTCAGATCGCGTGGGAGGCGACCGCCTCGCGCCAGGCGCGCGACGTGATCACCAGCCAGTTCGAGGGCGGGGTGCGGCTGAGTCAGCTCGAGCTGGACTATGCGCAACAGCCGCTCCGGGTCAGCGCGACGGTGCTGACGCGCCAGTTGCGCCCCGATGCCGGGCGCGCCGCCGGAGCCACGCTCGAACGCCTGTTCGGTCGCGAGGTCGAGGTCGCGCTCGAGCAGGTGCGCGTCGGCACCGGCGCGCAGGCGGAGGCGGCGCAGGTCGCCGCGGCGCAGAATGCGCGCGTCGCCGCAGCGGCTGGCGAGGCGGCGATCCGCGCGGCGGAGCAGCTCGCGCTCGTCGCCGGCGTCCCTTCCGATGCCGTGCTGCTCGATCGCGATGCGCGGCGCGCGGTGGTGACCGCCGCCCCGCTGCCGGGCGCGGGAATCGGCGTCTATCGCGCGCTCGAGGCGCGGGGCGCGGCGAGCGCGCCCGACTGGTCGATCGCGCTCACCCCGCCCGCCGCGCCGCTGCCCGATATCGCGCTGCGCGACGGCAAGCCCGATCCCGATGCGCTCGCCATTGCGATCTGGGGGGCGCAGCGGCTCAACCTGCCGATCGGCGTCTCCGGACCGGGGGCAGCCACGGTGGCCGAGGCGCTGACCGCCGCCGGCGTCCGCGCCAGCGTGGTCGCCGGCAGCGGATCGGGCGGCGCGGCGCGGCTGCGCTGGCTCGCGCCGGCCGTCGAGTAACGCTCAGCCCGCCTTCGCGAGCGCGTCGGCGATCAATTTCCGGCTGTTGTCGATCCCATAGAGCGCGATGAAGCTGCCCATGCGCGGCCCCTGGCTCGATCCCAGCAGCGTCTCGTACAGCGCCTTGAACCAGTCGCGCAGCTCGGCGAAGCCACCCGTCTTGCCGATCTCGTAGACGATGTTCTGGATGTCCTCGGCGCTCGCGTCCGCGGGCAGCGCGGCGAGGTCGGCGTCGAGCCGCTGGAGCGCCGCCACCTCGACCCCTTGCGGTGGCCGGCGGTTGAGCGTCGGCGCGATGAAGTCGCGGCCATAGGCCAGCGCATAGCCGATCAGCGCGTCGAGCGCGGGATGCTTCTCGGGCGTCGCATCGGGGACATAGTTGGCGAGATAGCCCCAGACCTGTTCCTTGCTCGCCTCGCCCATCACCCCGACCAGGTTGAGCAGCAGGCCGAAGGTCACCGGCAGCGTCTCGCCCGGCACCTCGCCATTGTGGATGTGGTGCACCGGGTTGCCGAGCTTCTGCTCGACCGGCTGGCCGGGATAGTTGCCGCGGAACTGCCAGTAATCGTCGATCGCGCGCGGGATCACGCCCATGTGCAGCGCCTTGGCCTTTTTGGGCTCGCGATAGATGTAGAAGGCAAGGCTCTCGTCGGGACCATAGGTCAGCCATTGCTCGAGGCTCAGGCCATTGCCCTTCGACTTGGAGATCTTCTCGCCCTTCTCGTCGAGGAACATCTCGTAGTTGAAGCCCTCGGGCGGGCGGCCGCCCATGACGCGCGCGATCTTGCTCGACTGGATCACCGAATCGATCAGGTCCTTGCCCGACATCTCGTAATCGACGCCCAACGCGACCCAGCGCATCGCCCAGTCGACCTTCCATTGCAGCTTGGCCTTGCCGCCGAGGATGGTCTGCTCGATGCGTTCGCCTTCATCCATGAACGCGATCAGGCCGGTCTCGGGATCGAGCACCTCGACCGGCACCTGCAACACGATCCCGCTCTTCGGGCTGATCGGGAGGACGGGGGAATAGGTCGCCTGGCGCTCGGCACGCAGCGTCGGGAGCATCACGTCCATGATGCCCTGATAGCTGCGCAGGACGAGCTTCAGCGCCTCGTCGAACTTGCCGCTCGTGTAGTAATCGGTCGAGGAGGCGAACTCGTAATCGAAGCCGAAGCGGTCGAGGAATTCGCGCAGCATCGCGTTGTTGTGATGCGCGAAGCTCTCATATTTCCCGAACGGGTCGGGCACCTGGGTCAGCGGCTTGCCCAGATGCTGCGCCAGCATTTCCTTGTTGGGTACATTGTCCGGCACCTTGCGCAGGCCGTCCATGTCGTCGCTGAACGCGATCAGCCGGGTCGGCGTGTCCGACAGCGTCTCGAACGCATGGCGCACCATCGTCGTGCGCAGCACTTCGTTGAACGTGCCGATATGCGGCAGGCCGGAGGGGCCATAGCCGGTCTCGAACAGCACCGGCGCGGGCTGTCCGTCCTTGGCGGGCTTGCCGTCGGGATAGCGTTTCAGCAGCTTGCGCGCTTCCTCATAGGGCCATGCCTTGGAGATGAGGGCAGCGTCACGGAATGCGGAATCGGTCATAATGCGGTGCGGGTGCGCGATCGGTGCCGCTTTTGCAACCACACAATCCTCCCCTGAGCTTGCTCAGGGGAGGGGGACCAGCCGAAGGCTGGTGGAGGGGCCGCCCCGAAGAGGGCGGAATTCTACCGAACCGTTTCGGCCGTCTGCGCGGCCGCCCCTCCGTCAGCGCTCCGCGCTGCCACCTCCCCTGCGGCGCAGGGGACGAATGACCCGGAATCGCGCTGGCTTTTACTCCTGGTTGTTGATAATCGCTCGCATTATGAGTCTTCCCCTGGCGCGCGTGGCGCGCAATGTTCCCGCGACGGTCGCGTCGGTTGACTGGAATGCGCTGTCCCCGTCCGAAACGCGACGGCTGCGCGAGTTCGGGCTCGACGAGGGCGTCGAGGTCGAGCTGGTCAAGCGCAACGGCTGGCTGGGCGGCCCGGCGGCGGTGCGCATCGGGCGGATGACCGTGGCGCTGCGCCGCCATGTGATCGAAACCATTCAGGTGGCGGTGGCCGCCGAATGAACCAGTCCCCGCTCGTCGCGCTGGTCGGCAACCCGAATGCCGGCAAGACCGCGCTGTTCAACGCGCTCACCGGCGCGCGGCAAAAGGTCGGCAACTATCCCGGCGTCACGGTCGAGCGGCATGCCGGCCGCATCGCGCTCGACGACGGGCGCCCGGTCGAGCTGGTCGATCTTCCCGGCACCTACAGCCTCGATCCCTCCAGCCCCGACGAGCAGGTGACGCGCGACGTCGTGCTCGGCAGGCAGGATGGCGAGCGGCTGCCCGACGCGCTGATCGTGGTGGCGGACGCGAGCAACATCGAGAATCACCTGCGCTTCGTGCTCCAGCTGCGCGAGCTGGGGCGGCCGATGGTGCTGGCGCTCAATATGATCGACATGGCCACGCGCGACGGCCTCACCATCGATACCGCCGCGCTGTCGGCGGAGCTGGGCGTGCCGGTGGTCACCACCGTGGCGGTGCGCAAGCGCGGGCTGGACGATCTGCGCGCGGCGCTGGCCGGGGTGCTCGGCGGAGCGCGCACCGAAGCGCCTGTCACACCCGACTCCGACATCACCCATTATCAGCGCGAGGCGCGGCGGATCGCGCGCGTCGCGATCACCGATCAGCCGCGCGGCCGCGCCTTCACGCGCGCCGTGGACAGCGTGGTGCTGCATCCGGTCGCCGGGCCGGTGATCCTCACCGCGATCATGTTCGTCATGTTCCAGGCGGTGTTCGCCTGGTCCGAAGCCCCGATCGGCTGGATCGAAGGGTTGCAGGGCTGGCTGGCGCAAGCCGCCGCGGCGACCCTGCCCGAAAGCTTCCTGCGCGACCTGCTGATCGAGGGGATCATCAACGGCGTCGGATCGGTCGTGGTGTTCCTGCCCCAGATCGTGATCCTGTTCTTCTTCATCCTGATCCTCGAGGCGTCGGGCTACATGGTCCGCGCGGCGCTGCTGATGGATCGGCTGATGTCCGGCGTCGGCCTGTCGGGCCGCGCGTTCATTCCTTTGCTCTCCTCCTTCGCCTGCGCCATTCCCGGCATCATGGCCGCGCGCTCGATCGACGATCCCAAGGAGCGGCTGACCACGATCCTGATCGCGCCGCTGATGACCTGCTCGGCGCGGCTTCCGGTCTATGCCGTGATCATCGGCGCGTTCATCCCCGCGACCAGCATCGGCTGGGGGGTGGGGCTGCAGGGGCTGGTGCTGTTCGGCCTCTATGTCACCGGCATCCTCGGCGCGATCGCCGCCGCCTTCGTGCTGCGCCGCACCGCGACCCGGGGCAAGAGCAGCGGCTTCATGATGGAGCTGCCGCGCTACCAGCTGCCTTCGCTGCGCGACCTGTGGATCGGCCTGTGGCAGCGCGCCTATCTCTTCCTGCGCCGTGCGGGCACGATCATCATGGGCGTCACCGTCGCGCTGTGGCTGCTCGCTTCCTATCCGGTCGCGCCCGAAGGCGTGAAGCAGAGCGAATATTCGGTCGCGGGCCGCATCGCCTCGGGCCTTGAGGTCGTGCTCAAGCCGATCGGCTTCAACCATGAGATGAGCCTCGCGGTGATCCCGGCGATGGCCGCGCGCGAGGTCGCGGTGTCGGCGCTGCAGACCGTCTATTCGATCGATGCCGAAGCGGATGAAGAGGGGCAGGCACTCGGCACCCAGCTGGCGGGGCGCTGGCCGCTGCCCACCGCGCTCGCCTTCCTCGCCTGGTTCGTGTTCGCGCCGCAATGCCTCTCGACCATCGCGATCGCGCGGCGCGAGACCAATGGCTGGAAATGGCCGGCGGTGATGATCGTGTACCTGTTCGCGCTGGCCTATGCCGCGGCGGGCATCACCTACTGGAGCGCCACGGCGCTGGGCCTCTGATTCGTTCCCTCTGCGGGGCAGGGCGGATTGCGCTTTCCTACATCGGCATTTTCTGCTTTTGTTCCGGGATGGCCCGCTGCGACTCGCCTGCTGAATTTCGACTGGATCCCGCGCGGCGGCGCCGGGGGCCGCCGGATCAGCGCGATAGTGCAAACTTAGTGTATACTTCCGCGCCGGCCGCGACGCTCAATCCAGTTTCGACTGGTCCAGCGCCGCGCCGGTCCGCGCGCGTTCGGCATCGTCGCGCGCCTTCGCGGCCTTGGTCCGGCCGAACCTGGCGCGGTTCTCCACAGCCTTTGCGGCGGCAGTCGCCTTGGCTTTGGCCTTGCGGGCCTTGTTCAGGTTGATGATATCGGCCATCCCTTCAGCGACATTATCGATTTCAAGGCGGAGTTTCCATGGCGGGCAGCGTCAACAAGGTGATCCTGGTCGGCAATCTCGGGCGTGATCCCGAAAGCCGGTCCTTCTCGAACGGCGGCAAGGTGGTCGAGCTGCGCGTCGCCACGTCCGAGACGTGGAAGGACCGCAATTCGGGCGAGCGCAAGGAGCGCACCGAATGGCACACGGTCAAGCTCTTCTCCGAAGGCCTCGCCAATGTCGCCGAGCGCTATCTGCGCAAGGGCAGCAAGGTCTATCTGGAGGGCCAGCTCCAGACCCGCAAGTGGCAGGACCAGTCGGGCGCCGACCGCTACTCGACCGAGGTCGTGCTGCAGGGCTTCGACGCCAAGCTGGTGATGCTCGACGGTCCCGGCGGCGGCCAGGGCGGCGGCGGCGGATCGCGCGACGACTGGGGCGGCGGCAATGACGACTTCGCCGGCCAGTCGAGCAGCCGCGGCGGCTTCGGCGGTGGTTCGTCGGGCGGCGGCTATGGCGGTGGAAGCCGTGGTGGCAGCGGCGGCGCGCCCGCAGGCGGCGGCTTCCCCGACGATCTCGACGACGACGTGCCCTTCTGAATCTAAATCCTCCCCCGCCAGGGGGAGGTGTCAGCCGCAGGCTGACGGAGTGGGCGGACGGTGGAACCTCTACGGCTCGCGTCCTCCCCCTCCGTCGCGCTGCGCGCGCCACCTCCCCC
>NZ_DASWTG010000046.1:0-59295 GCF_036402235.1 Sphingomonas sp.
GATCAGCGCGCCCGTGCCGTCGCTCACCGCGACGATGCTCCCGCGCTCGTCGGCATGCAGCCAGCGCCGGCCGCTGGTGCCGCTGCCCTCGTACCACACCAGCGGCTCGTCCATGCCCGGGCCATGGACATAGCGCCGCAGCACATTGCCGCCCGCATCGGTCTCGAATGCCAGGTCGAGCCCGTCCCACGCATAGCGCGTATCGGCGGCGCCGAGGGTGCGGATCAGCCGCCCGGCCGGATCGGGATAGAGCTGGCTCAACCCTCCGCCATGGGTCATCCAGTTCTCGACATCATAGCCATAGCCGACCGATCCGATCGCCGTGACATTGCCGCGCGCATCATGGCTCACCCCGGCCGCGCCGGTCGCCGTCACCTGGTTGAGGCCGTTGACCGTGTCGGTCCGGTTGACGTTGGCGAAACCCGGAAAGGCATAGCCGTCATTGCTGCGCGTCCGGCTCGCGATCTGGCCTGCGGGGTTGTGGTTGAACTGCAGGCTCATGTCGGCCACCGTCCCCGCATAGTCATGCGTCAGGGTCGCCAGCCGCGACACCGCGTCATAGCCGTAACTCGTCACCGCGCCATTGCCCCGCGTCAGGCTGGTCCGCCGGCCCAGATCGTCATAGCCGAACGACGCCAGCACGCCCGCCCCCGACGTCGCGCCATTCTCGCGGATCGCCGACACCTCCCCCGTCACCAGATAATCGTACTGGGCATAGAAGGCCCCGCCCGGATGCGTCACCCGCGTCCGCCGCCCCGCCAGGTCATAGTCATAGGTGAAGGTGCCCGAATTGGCCGCCGCGCTGATGTTGCGGCTCAGCGCGTCGAACCCGAAGGACAGCGCATGCCCATCGGTCCTCGACATGCCGGTCAACCGCCCGAGCAGGTCATAGCTGTAGCTGCTATCGGGGTTGCTGCCCGGCAGGTTCTTGAGCGTCAGCCGCGACAGATTGTCGTAGCCGAAGACGATCTCCTGCGTATCGCGCAGCCGCCGCTTCTCGATGTTCGATCCGGCATCGTAGAACAGCTCCTCATAGTCGCTGGCCGAGCTCATGCCCGCGGTCGCGGGATCGGGATAGCGCGTCTTCTTGAGACGATCATGCCCGTCATACTCGTACGTGGTCTTGTTGCCGTTTCCGTCGGTGACGGTCGCGACCTGTCCATTGTCGGTATAGGTGGCGGTCACCTCATCCGCCTGGACCCCGCTCACGCCATAGCCGGTCTGCACCTTGGTCGGCCGTCCCGCCGCATCGTAGCTGTAGCGAGTGATGCGGTCCGGCCCCGCCGGTCCCGTCGTCCCCAGCGTGCATGCCGAGGAGGGCAGCGAGGCCCAGCTCGCCGGGTTCATCCGCACCGCGACGCACTCGATCCGCCCGCGCGCATCATAGCCATATTGCGTCACCGCATAGTCGGTGCCGCCCGCCGAAAGCACGTCCTTCGCCTTGCGCCCGTTGGCCCAGCTCGTGGTCACCTTCTCCGCCGGAACGAATGCCGTCCAGGCGGTGTCGTCGGTGCCGGTGACCGTGCCGCGCTCGACGGTGGTCAGCCGCCCCGCCGAGTCATAGCCGCGCCGTTCGGCCCGGCGCTTGAGCGATCCGGCGCCGTCGGGATCGGGCGAGATGATGCCGGTCAACCGCCGCGCAGCATCGTAGCGATAACGTGTCGTGTCGTCTGTGCCGGCTAGCGGCCCGTCCACCGTCGCGACATCGCCCATCGCATTGTATGTCGCGATGGTCGTCGCCGTCAGGCTGCCGTTCCCCGCGCCCTTGCTCATGCTGGTGACGTTGCCCTGATTGTCATAGGCGATCACCGTCTTCACCTCGTCCGCGCCCGCTGCGCAGCTCGCTGTCGTCTGGCAGGTCGACGTGCTGGTCAGCACATATTCGCCATTGACCAGCGAGTAGCCGCCACGGACTTCCGGTCGCGGCGCGGTGCCGTCGGGCGACGGCGCCGTTGCCGCCGTAAGGCCGCCATGCGCGGCGTCGTAGCTATAGTCGGTCGTCTTGCCACGCGCATTGGTCACGCTGTTCGGCAGGTTGCAGGTCACGTCCGAACAGGTCGCGTCATATGCCGCGCTGGTGACGATGTCCGGCAGGCTCGATCCCGGCTTGGCGACGGCCCTGGTCTGGGTCGCATTGCCGCGCCCGTCCAGCGTCACCTCGACATAATTGCCCTCGTCGCCGGTAACGCGGGTCAGGCGCCCGTTCGCGTCATAGCTATAGCCGGTCGCACTGCCGGTGCCGTCGGTGACCGAGGTTGGGCGCATCTTGGTGAGATCCGACACGACTGTGGTCGTGTTGCTCAGCGCATCGGTCACCACCATCGTCGCGGTGCTGCCGCTGACGTTGCGCGCATAGCCCGTCGTGACGCCATCGCGCGTCACGCCTGTGACGGCCCAGGTCGTCCCGGACACGGTGAAGCTCGGCGTGCTCTCGCCCGGGCGGCGGATGCTGGTCGGCGTGACCTGCCAGACACTCCCCGCCATGTCCGTGATATCGACTGCAGGATAGGTGGCGGCAGCATAGCCGACGCTGGCCTGGACGCTGCTGCTCACTGCGTCGTTGCGAAAATCCGCGCTGGTGCGATCGTACCAGTTCGACGGCGGCGGCACATTGAACGACGCCGTTCCGGCATAGTTGAACGCGACCGAATAGCCGTAACTGTTGCTGACGCGGCTGATCCGGAAATAGAGATATGCGTCCGTCGGAAAGGTGAACGGGTCGTCATAGGTCGCGTGCGTCTCCCACTGGAGATCGACGGCCGCACCGTTCGGGCTGGTGATCGACACCGGCACCAGAACACAGGAAGTCTGCGGCACCTGGTCGGTGCAGATATTGCTCTGGCCACCCGCATAATAGCCGAGCGGATCGCCGAACATCCAGACAGTGCCGTCGGCTTCCCGATAGTAATAGTTTCCGCCGCTGTACGTCAGCGAAGCGCCATTTGCCTTCTCGGGCGCCAGGCTCCCCCCGGAGAACCGATCGTAGGTGCCGTCACCACGTCCGATCGTCACGACGTCCGACCCACCGGTGGTGACCTTGGTGAAGGTCATCAGGTCCCATTGCGTATGGCCGCTCAGTGTCGCGCGGCGGCGGATCAACGCGATCTCGGCTGCGCCCGATCCGATCGACCCTTCCTTGAACGCCATCACATAGTCGCCCTTGGTCAGGTCGACGCCGTTCTGGTCGAGATTGCGGTGAGCCGCGACATCCTGTGCGTGCGCAGGCAATGCCATACCTGCCGCCAGAATGCTCGTCGCCGCCAGCCATGTCCTGGCCCGGCGATATGGGCGCACGCCGCCCTGCCGTTGAATCAGCATGTTCAGATCTCCGTCGATTTCTTGAAAAATTGCGTTCCGCCGCGCGCCCGTTACGGCGCGCCGGTCACCGTCTTGTTGGTGCGGTTGTCCGCCTTGTCGTAGCTGTAATTGGCTTGGACGTTGTTGTTCACCGTCCCGCTGTGCTTCACCGCGACCAGCCGGCCGCGTGCGTCATAGCTATAGGTGACGGTCTCGCTCGCGAGCGCCGCCGCCGCGAGCCCCGTCAGCGCGGCAAGTCCAATCACCGCGCCGGTCCTGACGTTCTTCATGTTCCCACTCCGCCATTGAGGAACATTCTAGGAACATTTCAATTCCAACATTGCAAGCGCAAATATCCGCCGGCATAATCCGCCTGACGGTTCAATAACTTGCCAGTTGAAATGTTGGATTTCGCCTGCAAGCTTGGCTGACGGGCTTCATTTGTTGGATTCGCGGTGTCTCACGCGTGTAGCAGGATGACCTTTGCGACTTTCCGGTATCTAGATACCGCTCAGGCGTCCGCCCAGCGCCTCAGCAGATTGTGGTAGACGCCGGTCAGTTCAATCACGCTGCGGTCGGTGCCGCCGAGCTGGCCGGTCAGCCGCTGCACGCTCTGGTCGAGGTCGAACAGGATGCGCCGCGCGCCGTCGTCGCGGACCATCGACTGGAGCCAGAAGAAGCTCGCCACCCGCACGCCGCGCGTCACCGGAGTCACATGATGCAGGCTTGAGGAAGGATAGACCACCGCATGCCCCGCGGGCAGCTTCACCCGCTGCACGCCATAATGGTCCTCGACCACCAGCTCGCCGCCGTCATAGGCGGCCGGATCCTCGAGGAAGACGGTGATCGACAAGTCGCTGCGGATGCGGAACTCGCTGCCGCGCTTGATCCGGATCGCATTGTCGACATGCGTGCCGAAGGCCTGCCCCTCGCCATAGCGGTTGAACAGCGGCGGGAAGACCTTGAGCGGCAGCGCCGCGGCAAAGAACAGCGGGGAACGGCCGAGGGCATCCAGGATGACACCCCCGGCCTCAAGCGCTGCCGGGCTTCCCTCCGGCAGCTGCTCGTTCTTCTTGGCCAGCGCCGACTGGTGGCCGGAGGTGACGTTGCCGTCGACCCATTCCGCCGCATCGATGATTCGCCGCACTTGCGCCACCGCTTCGGCATCCAGCAGCTCGGGGATCGCGATCATCATGGCACTTGCCTAGCCTCAAGGGGTTGGAGCGGGCAACGGTCCGGGGACAGATGAACCGCCACCCGCTCCTCCCCCTTGTCTTCAGAAGCGGTAGCCGACGGTCAGCACCGCCGCCCGCGCATCGCCCGGGGTCGCCCAGCCATTGTTGCGGATGCGGGTGAAATAGAGCTCGTCGGTGAAATTCTTGACATTCACCAGCACGCTGAAGTTCGCGTTGATGTCGTAGGAGATCGACGCGTTGTGCACCCAATAGTCGTCGGAGCGGTAGACGATCGCCGACGCCGCGGTCGGCAGGTTCAGCGCGAAGCTGCCCTGATAGGTGACGCCGTACCCCAGCTTCAGCCCGAACGGCAGCGTGTAGGTGGTGTAGAGGCTGCCCGAATGGTTGGGCACGTTCTGCAGCTCTGCGCCTGCCGCCGGGTCCGGGCTGCCCACCGCGACCGACCGGATCAGCTTGGGCTCCAGATAGGTGTAGTTGGCGGTGATCGACCAGGCCGGGGTGATGTTGCCCGTCGCGCTCACCGCGATGCCGTCGACCCGCGAGTGGCCGTCGAGCACCTGGTCGGGCTCGACCGGATCGTTGGACGGCACCTTGTACTTGTCGCGCTCGTTGCGGAACAGCGCGACGCTGAACAGTGCATGGCCGATCTCGGCCTTGGCGCCGATCTCGTAATTCTTGGCGCTTTCCGGATCGACGTTGCAGCTGGTGGCGACGCAGGCGCCGTTGACCGCGCTCTGCGACGGCGTCTGCGAATTGCCATAGGCGGCATAGAGCGTCACCGCCTCGACCGGCTTGAACACCAGGCCGACGCGATAGGTGAACAGATCCGCCGCATTGTAGAAGCGTGGCCCGGTGACGATCGGTCCCTGCGGCGTCGCGGCGGTCGCCGCGGTCGACGTGTCGGTCTGGTAATTGCCCCTGTTGTTCTCGTACCGGATGCCGCCATTGATCTCGAACTTGCCGAACTTCATCGCGTCGAACAGATAGACCGCATAGTTGGTCACCTCGCCGCGCTGGCGACCGCCTTCGACATAGTTGACCGGGCCGGTGTAGACGTTGCTGCCATCAGTGAAGCCAGCAGGCCCGGCGACGACCTCGTTCGGGTTCGACCAGTTGACCAGCGGGAAAGTCGAATAGGCCAACGTACGATTGGCGTTGCGATAGACGTTTCCAGTCGACAGGAAGAACTTCTCCCACCCCGCCGACGCGCCCAGCACCAGGCTATGCTCGACCGGGCCGGTGGCGAACTGCGCCGACAGGTCGATCTGGTTGTACATCAGCTCGCTGGTCGTATCGCGCACGTTCCCGCGCGGGCCGCCGATCAGATAATAGCCCACCGGAACCGTTGCGGGGCAAGCCGTGCCGTTCGCCTGAACGCCGCCGGGCAGGCAATAGGTGCCCTGCGGCGGGCCGACGACCGTGCGCTGCGACACGCTCTGCCAGCGGGTCAGGTTGCGGAGCGAGAGCTTGTCGCTGAACGCATGGCTTGCGGTGATCGTCGCCTGGTCGATCGTGATGTCCTGCGTATCGACGTTGCGATAGCCGAAATAGTCGCTGCGATCGATGCCCGGCAGCGCGCCGTTGAAGGTCGCGTTCTTGTAATAGGGCACGCCATATTGCGGGATGTTGGTCTCTTCCTGATGCAGATATTGCAGCGTCAGGCTGGTCGGCCCGTCGATCCCGATCGTCGCCGAGGGCGCCACGCCCCAGCGATCGTAATCCTCGACGTCGCGCCCGGGCACGTCGGCCTTGTGGACCATCGCATTGAGGCGCAGCGCGACGAGGTCGCCGGCGCGGATATTGGCATCGATCGTGCCGCGATAATAATCGTCGGTGCCGATCCCGCCCTGCACCGCGATCGCGGTTTCCTTCTGCGGCTTCTTGGTGACGATGTTGATCGATCCGCCAACCGACCCTGATCCGTTGTAAACCGAATTGGCGCCGTTGGTGATCTCGACCTGCTCCAGGTTGAACGGGTCGCTGCGCGAATAGGGCGCACTGTCGCGCACGCCGTCGGTGGTGATGTCCGATGAGGCCGAATAGCCGCGCAGCGTGATCTGGTCGCTCGGCGCGACGCCGCCTTCGGCCGCGCCAAAGGTGATGCCAGGCACCGTCGACAGCACGTCGCGCAGCGTGAGCAGATTCTGCTCCTCGATGACCTTGTTGGTCAGGATCGTCACCGTCTGCGGCGTGTCGCGCACCGGCCGGGTCGCCTTGGGGCTGGCCTGTTCCGACCGCGTTTCCTGGCCGGTCACGACGACCTCGTCACGCTCCTGCGCCGCCGGGTCCTCCTTGGCGGCCGGATCGGCGGCGTGCGCGGGTGCGGAAGCGATGAAGCCGACCGCGGCAAGCGCAAGGAAGGCGGGCGCGGCCTTGCGGCCGTCGGCAGTGGTGCGAGTCATGTTGGCCCCTTTAGCCTTGTGTATTTTGGGGCCAGCTATTGAGAGTCGTTCGCAGAGTCAACGCTCTTGCGAATCATTTTCACCTTCGTCGCAACTTTGTCGCAACGCGAACAGCCAGCTGCGGATCGCGCTGGCAAGATTGGGAGGGTCCTCAGCACCGATCCGCAGGTGATCGATCTGTGCCACCAGCGCGTTGAGCGGCAGCCCGCGGCGCAGCGCCGCCCCCTCCAGCGCCGCCCAGAAGGCGGGCTCCAGGCTGATCGATGTCGGGTGGCCGGCAATGGTGATCGACCGCTTGACCGGCCCCTGGAACCCGCCGGGCGGGGCTTCGATCATGCGTCGACGTCGAACAGCGCGGCGAGCTGCTCGATCATCGTCCCGGCGAGCTGATCGGCGTCCATGATCGTCACCGCGCGATTGTAATAGCGCGTCACGTCGTGCCCGATGCCGATCGCGACCAGCCCGACCGGCGATCGTTGCTCGATCCAGCCGATCACCTGCCGCAGATGCCGCTCCAGATACGATCCGCTGTTCACGCTCAGCGTCGAATCATCGACCGGCGCGCCGTCGCTGATCACCATCAGGATCTTGCGGTCCTCGGGCCGTGCGATCAGCCGGTGGTGGGCCCATAGCAGCGCCTCGCCGTCGATATTCTCCTTGAGCAGCCCTTCGCGCATCATCAGGCCGAGCGACTTCTTCGCCCGGCGCCACGGCTCGTCGGCCTGCTTGTAGACGATGTGGCGCACGTCATTGAGGCGCCCCGGCTGCGGGATCCGCCCCTCGGCAAGCCATTTCTCGCGGCTCTGCCCGCCCTTCCACGCCTTGGTGGTGAAGCCCAGGATCTCGGTCTTGACCCCGACCCGCTCCAGTGTGCGCGCAAGGATGTCGGCGCTGATTGCGGCAATGCTGATCGGCCGTCCGCGCATCGATCCCGAATTGTCGATCAGCAGCGTCACGACGGTATCGCGGAACTTGGCGTCCTTCTCGATCTTGTAGCTCAGCGACTGCATCGGGTTGACGATCACGCGCGCCAGCCGTGCCGCATCGAGCAGCCCCTCGTCCTGATCGAAGTCCCAGCTGCGCGATTGCTGCGCCATCAGCCGCCGCTGCAACCGGTTGGCGAGCTTCGTCACCACGCCCTGCAGATGCAGCAGCTGCTGGTCGAGATAGGCGCGCAGCCGCTCCAGCTCTTCCTCGTCGCACAGCTCGGTCGCCGCGATCACCTCGTCATATGCGCAAGTGAACGCCTTGTAGTCGAACTGCGGCGGCAGGTCGGACCAGGGGCGATTGGGGCGGACCGGCATCATGCCCTCCTCGCCCTCGTCGCCCGGCTCGCCCTCGGCGTCGTCGAACTCGCCTTCTTCCTGCTCGCTCTCCTCGCCGTCCTCGGTCTCGGCCTCGCGCTCCTCGCCGCGCGCCTCGACCTCGCCTTCGCCGGTCTCGCCGTCCTGCTCGCCCTCGTCGCCTTCGTCCTGCTCCTGCTCCTGCGTGCCCTCGTCCTCGCCGCCGCCCTCATCGGCTTCGTCGGGCACCAGTTCGCCCTCGGTCAGCTCGAGATCCTCGAGCAGGTCGCCGACCAGCTTGGCGAACGCCGCCTGGTCGTCGACCGCCAGCGCCAGCGCGTCGAGATCGGCGCCACCCTTGTCCTCGATCCAGTCGCGCACCAGCGCCAGGCCCAGCGCTGCATCCGCCGGGGCCTCGCGCCCGGTCAGCCGTTCGCGCACCATCAGCTGGATCGCGGTCGACAGCGGCACCTCGTCGCGCGTCCGCGCACGGTTGATCGGGTCGGAGCGCATCCGCATCTCGAGCGCGCGGTCCAGATTCTCCGCGATCCCCGCATAGCCGCGCGATCCCAGCGCCTCGACGCGCGCCGTCTCGACCGCGTCGAACACCGCGCGCGCCACGGCCTCCTTGGGCGCGCGCTTCTGATGCAAGGCCGCGTCGTGCAACCGCATGCGCAGCGCGAAACTGTCGGCGAATCCGCGCGCTTCGGCGACCTGCTCGGGCGGCAGATTGCGGCCCGGCATCGGCACCTTGATGTGCCGTCCCGACTGGGCGGGCGCGTCGGCAGTGAAGGCGAGTTCGATCTCCGGCTCGCGCGCCAGCGCCCGCGCCGTGCCGGTGAGCACGGACTTGAACTGGTCGAGGGGCGAGTCGGCGGCCATCCGGGTCCGGCTTACGCCTTCCCCACCACGCTTTCGGGCAGATCCTTGCCGAACACGCGCTGGTAATATTCGGCCACCAGCGCGCGCTCCGCCTCGTCGCATTTGTTGAGGAAGGAGAGGCGGAAGGCGAAGCCGACATCCTTGAAGATCTCGGTGTTCTGCGCCCAGGTGATCACGGTCCGCGGGCTCATCACGGTCGAGATGTCGCCGCTGATGAAGCCGCGGCGCGTGAGATCCGCGACGCGCACCATGTTCTCGACCAGCTCCTTGCCGCCCGGCTTGTCATACTCACCGCTCTTGGCGAGCACGATCTGCGCCTCGGTCGCGGCGGGCAGATAGTTGAGCGTGACGACGATGTTCCAGCGGTCCATCTGGCCCTGGTTGATCTGCTGCGTGCCGTGATAGAGGCCGCTCGTGTCGCCCAGGCCCACCGTGTTGGCGGTTGCGAACAGGCGGAACCAGGGGTTCGGGCGGATCACGCGGTTCTGGTCGAGCAGGGTCAGCTTGCCCTCGGTCTCCAGCACGCGCTGGATCACGAACATCACGTCCGGCCGGCCCGCATCATATTCGTCGAAGACGAGCGCGGTCGGCGTCTGCAGCGCCCAGGGCAGCAGCCCCTCGCGGAACTCGGTGACCTGCTGCCCGTCCTTGAGCACGATCGCGTCGCGGCCGATCAGGTCGATGCGGCTGATATGCGCATCGAGGTTGATGCGGATGCACGGCCAGTTGAGGCGCGCCGCCACCTGCTCGATATGCGACGACTTCCCGGTGCCGTGATAGCCCTGGATCATCACGCGGCGGTTGTGCGCGAAGCCCGCCAGGATCGCGAGCGTCGTGTCCGGATCGAACACATAGGCGGGGTCGAGATCGGGCACCCGCTCGTCCGCCTCGCTGAACGCCGGCACCTCCATGTCGATATCGATGCCGAACAGGTCGCGCACGCTGACCTGCTTGTCGGGCGCCTCGAGGATCGTGGTTTCCCGGCTGTCGGGCTGGGTGTTGGGGATATCGGTCATGGCACGGCCTTTGGAGAGTCGGGCAGTCCCTAGCCCCCTGCGCGACCCCAAGTCGAGACACTTGTGCCGCGCCGCGTCATTTCCGCGACGGCGTCAGGCGAGTTTTTCGGGCAACGCGAACAGATCGACGAATTTCTGCGCCAGCGCGCGATCACCCGTCAGCCGCAGCCTCCCTTCCGCCTCCGACTCCTCGAACGGCCATTTGCCATAGACCAGGCTCACGAACCGCGTCGGATCGGTGTCGAAAACCACGTCGGCGCCATCGGTCTCGCCGCGCTCGATCGCCAGCTCATGCCTGTCCAGCTTGCCGACGAACGATGCGCCCGGAAAGCGGAAGCCGATCGTCATCTTAAGGTTCGGCCGATCGGGCTTGATCATCGTGCGCAGCGACAGCATCGCGGACACCGGCGAAAGCGGCAGCGTCGGATCGTGCAGCGGCGATCGCGTCGCCCAGCGCCCCATCGTCTGGAAGATCGGCTCGCTTTCATAGCCCCATTGCGTCAGCTCATAGACCTGCACGTTGGCCGGGGGCGGCAGCTTGCGCCGGACAAGGATCTCCGCGCGCTCGAGGCTTTCGAGCCGCTGGGTCAGCACATTGGCGCTGATTCCCATGAGGTCCGCCTTGAGTTCGCCAAAGCGCCGCGGCCCCAGCATCAGCTCGCGCACGATCAGCATCGACCAGCGCTCGCCCAGGAATTCCAGCGCCAGCGCGGTCCCGCACGCATCCGCGTACCAGCGCTTTTCCGCCACTTTTGGCTCTTTGGTCATTTTTTCTAACTTCATAGTTGCTTTTAATAACTCAATCGCGCATCAAGATCAAGCAAGCGATTCGCGGCCCCTCCGCGGCCTCGAGATGGAGATGTCCGATGCGTAACCTGTTCCGCGCATATCTGCCCGTCGCCCAGAGCGTAGCGATCGGCCTCGCAGCCTTCTGCCTGACCGCGGCCGCGATGCTCGGCCACGGCACGCTCAACGGCACCGGCCCCTTCGCCTGACCGCAACGGCAGGTCGTTGATCGAAAACCATTGGCGGGTCCCGCCTCGCGGGTCCGACATGAATTCAAGGAGAGAAACCATGACCAACCAACTCGTTACCTGCATCTGGTACAATCACACGGCCGAGGAAGCCGCGAACTTCTACGCGTCGGTGCTGCCCGGCGCCCGCGTCCTCGCGGTCCACAGGACGCCCTCCGATACCCCCTCGCAAAAGGCGGGCGACGTGATCACCGTCGACTTCGAGGTGGCGGGACAGAAGTTCGTCGGCCTCAACGGCGGCCCGATGTTCCCCCAGAGCGAAGCGGTCAGCTTCATGCTGCTGACCGACGATCAGGCTGAGACCGATCGCCTCTGGAACGCGATCGTCGGCAATGGCGGCCAGGAAAGCGCGTGCGGCTGGTGCAAGGACAAATGGGGCGTCAACTGGCAGGTCACGCCGCGCCGCCTGATGGAGCTGATCTGGGACAATAGCGACCCCGCCGCCGCCAAGCGCGCGATGGATGCGATGATGACGATGCGCAAGATCGACATCGCCACGGTCGAGGCCGCCGCCAACGGCGTTCCGGCCTGAGGGTGCGGCGATGATCAAGCTCCACTATCACCCGTTCGCGCAATACTGCCAGAAGGTGCTGATCGCGCTCTACGAGCATGACCTGCCCTTCGAGCGGGTGGTCGTGGACCTCGGCGATCCCGCTGAGCGCGCCGCGCTCGCCCGCGTCTGGCCCTTCACCAAATTCCCGGCGCTCGAAACCGGCGACGGGACGGTGCTGGGCGAGTCCGGGGTGATCGTCGAGTATCTCGATACGCTCGTCCCGCACCGCACCCCGCTGGTGCCGGAGGACCGGCTCGCCGGGCTCGAGCCGCGCATGCTCGAGCGGGTGATCGACCATTACATTGCCGATCCGCTCACCCGCCTCGTCCTCGCCCGCCTGATGGGCAAGCCGTGCGACGAGGATGCCGAGCGCGCGCTGATCGCCACTGCCTATGACTTCCTCGAAGCGCGCCTGCCCGGCCGGGCGTGGACGGCGGGTGCGGACTTCGGCCTCGCCGACTGCACCGCGGCGCCCGCGCTCTTCTACGCCAACCTCATGGTGCCGATCGGCGAGCGCCCGCTGCTCGCGGACCTGTTCGCACGGCTGCGTGCCCGCCCCTCGATCGCCCGCGTGATCGACGAGGCCCGTCCCTACCGCCCCGGCACGCCCTTCGACTGGCCAGACGGCTACTGAGCAAGAACAGGAAGGAGAGAGAAGATGCCAGCCACCCCGCAACCCGCCCAGCTCGAGATCACCGGCTTCGACTGGGTGCCCGATTTCGCCCGCGGCTTCGTCCGCGACCTGCGCCCGCGCTGGGCGTGCGAGGAGATCGGCCTGCCCTATTCGATGCGGCTGCTCAACGCCGCCGCGCCGCGCCCCGAAGCCTATTACAAGGAACAGCCCTGGGGGCAGGTGCCGGCGATGGTCGACCAGGGCTGCGATCTCACAATCTTTGAAAGCGGCGCGATCCTGCTGCACATCGGCGAGAAGGACGAGCGGCTGCTGCCGCGCGATCCCCAGGCCCGCGCCACGGCGATCAGCTGGCTGTTCGCGGCGTACAACAGCGTCGAGCCGATGGCCTTCGAGCTCTCGAACATCGAGATTTTCGCCGCCGGCGAGCAATGGGCGGAACTTCGCCGTCCCAGCCTCATTGAATTCGCGGGCCAGCGGCTCGATCGGCTCGCCACGGCGATCGAAGGACGCGAATGGCTTGCGGGCCAGTTCAGCGTCGCCGACATCGCGATGGCGACGGTGCTGCGGGACGTCGAGGGCAGCGGCCTGATCGAGGAACGCCCGGTGCTGATGGCGTATCTGGAGCGTGCGATCGCCCGGCCGGCGTTCAAGGCCGCGCTCGCCGCCCAGCTCGCCGATTTCAAGCCCGCCCCGGCCGCCGCGGCCTGAACGCAGACCTTACATTCCCAAGGAGAGAAACGATGACCTATGTCGAAGGATTCCTCACCCCCGTCCCCACCGCCAACAAGGATGCATACAAGAAGCACGCCGAGGGCGCCGTCGAGCTGTTCCGGAATCTCGGCGCCACCCGCTTCGTCGAAGCGTGGGGCGACGACGTGCCCGACGGCAAGGTCAACGACCTCAAGAAGTCGGTCGATCTCAAGGACGACGAGACCGTGCTGTTCAGCTGGCTCGAATATCCCGACAAGGCGACGCGCGACGCCGCCAACGAGAAGATGATGAACGACCCGAATGCGGGCGAGATGATGAAGGACATGCCGTTCGACGGCAGCCGCATGATCTTCGCCGGTTTCGAGCCGATCGTCGATGAGGGCTCTTCCCAAGGCGCCACTTATCTCGACGGCTATGTGCTGCCGGTGCCCAAGGGGAACAAGGATGCCTATCGCGACCTGGCGCAACGGATGAGCGGCGTCTTCAAGGAGTTCGGCGCGCTGCGTGTGGTCGAGGCGTGGAGCGAGGATACGCCCGACGGCAGCAAGACCGACTATAACCGCGCGACGCTCAAGAAGGACGACGAGGCGGTCGTCTACAGCTGGATCGAGTGGCCTGACAAGGCGACCCGCGATTCCGGCTGGGAGAAGATGATGAAGGACGAGCGGATGCAGAAGCAGGAGCAGCCGCCGTTCGACGGCCAGCGAATGATGTGGGGCGGCTTCGCGCCGATCCTCGACACCGCCAACTGACGCCCCCGCCGCCCGCAGCGGTGGAAACAGGCGCGGGCCGCCCCCTCCCGCGCCGCCCCCCGCTGCGGGCGGCTTCTCATGTCCGCAGGAGATTTCGCATGACCAATCCGAACGGAAGCTGGATCTGGTACGAGCTGCTGACCACCGATGCAGACGCGGCGATCGATTTCTACGGCCAGATCGTCGGGTGGACGGGGAGCAAGTTCCCCGGCGCCGGGATGGACTACAACATCATGTCCGCCGGCGAGGACAATGTCGCCGGGATCATGAAGAACCCGATGCCGACCGCGTCCGCCTGGCTCGGCTATATCGGCGTCGATGATGTCGATGCGGCCGTGGCGAAGGTCCAGTCGCTCGGCGGCACGGTGCATGTGCCGCCGACCGATCTCGAGGGCGTCGGCCGCATGTCGATGGTCGAGGATCCGCAGGGCGCGCATTTCTACGTCATGCGCGGCGCCTCGCCCGAAGCGAGCAAGGCCTATGCCCGTACCGAGTTCGGCAAGACGAGCTGGAACGAGCTCCAGACCACCGACGACGAGGCGGCCTTCGGCTTCTACAGCCGGATGTTCGGCTGGCGGAAGGACGGCGCCATGCCGATGCCCTGGGGCGACTACAGCTTCCTCAAGGGCGGCGGCAGCGACGAGATGTGGGGCGCGATGATGCCGCGCGAGAAGGCGGAGCATCCGGTCGCGTGGAACTTCTATTTCCGCGTCCCCGACATTGATGCCGCCTATGCCAAGGTGAAGGAACTGGGAGGCAATCCGGTGATGGAGCCGATGGAGGTTCCAGGCGGCGAACGCGTCTTCTTCGCCACTGACCCGCAAGGCGCCGGCTTCGGCCTCGTCGCCCCGAAATAGTCGCGCGAGCAGCGGGGCGGGCGTCCGTGCCATCTTGACAAAATCTCCTATTGTGATAGTAGGAGATCAGATGCGCGAAGCGGACCCCGTCCCCGCCTCAACCGCCGGACACCCGGTCTGGCAACGGATCTCCAGTTACGAATTCGGTCCCACGCAAGCGGCGCTGCCCTTCGCCGCGCGGCTCGCGCGCGACAATGGCTGGAGCGCCGAAAAAGCCGCACGGGTCATCCGGGAGTATCGCCGCTTCGCCTTCCTCGCCGCGACCGGCGAGACGCAGGTCACGCCGTCCGACGCGGTCGATCAGGCCTGGCACCTCCACCTTACCTACACCCGCGATTATTGGGAGCGCTTCTGCCCCGATGTGTTGGGCAAGCCGCTCCATCACGGCCCCACTGCAGGCGGGCAGGGCGAGCGCGACCGCTTCTTCCGCCAATATGCCGACACGCTGGCTCGCTACGAGGCCGCGTTCGGCACGGCGCCCCCCTCCGACATCTGGCCATCGGCCGCGCAGCGGCTGCTGGACGATCCCCGTGCGCGGCGGGTGCATCCGCGCGACGCGATCCTCCTTTCGCGCCCGCAGGCCGCGCTGCTCCTGCTGGCGTTCGTCGGGCTGGTCGCGCTCGCGCTTTTTCTGGGAGTGACCCTCTATGTCTCTCGGCCCCTTTGACTGGACCGGCGGACCCTTTCTCATTCTTTATCTGGTCCTGCTGGTGATCGTGGTGATCGCCGGTGTGATGATCCCGGCCTGGCAGTTGCCCGAAGGGCGGCGTCAGAAGGTGAGCGACCCCGACCAGCTTGCCATTCTTGCCGGCGGGCGCACGCGCTTCGCCGACAGCGTGGTCGCCCGCCTGCTCGCCGGACGCGCGCTGGCGATGAACGGCAAGGACAAACTCGACGTGCTGCTGCGCAACGGTGCGAACGCCGCGGAGAACAACGTCCTCGCGCTCCCGGCTCCGCTCGACTGGGCACGCATCGAACGCACGCTGCAGCCAACTGCCGACGGCCTGCTCGAACGCCTCCAGCGCGCTGGGCTGATGCTCACGGCCGCGGAGCGGTCGAGCCTGCGCTATTGGGCGCTGCTGCCCTATCTCGCGCTGCTGATGTTCGGCGCGGCCAAATGGTTCATCGGCGAAGCGCGCGATCGCCCGATCGGCTTCCTCACCGCGCTGCTGGTCGTCACCGCGATCTTCGCGCTGATCCGCGCCCTCACCATCCCCAAGCTCACCGATGCCGGGATCGCCGCGCTGCAAGACGCGCGCGAGGAAGCGGACCGCATCCGCCGCGCGCCGCTCGCGGGTGAGATGGGACTGGCGGTGGCCTTGTTCGGCACCGGGGTGCTGGCAGGCTCGGAGTTCGGCGCCTTCCACACGATGCGCGCAGGGGGTGGCGACAGCGGCTCATCGGGCGGTGATGGCGGCGGCGACGGTGGCGGTTGCGGCGGCGGAGGGTGCGGCGGATGTGGCGGCTGCGGCGGCTAACCCGCGACTTCACGCAAAGGCCGGGGACCCTTTGAGCTGCTGATACGCCTCGATCACCCGCTGCAACATGCCCTCATGGCTGCGGTCGCCACCATTGCGGTCCGGGTGATATTTCCGCACCAGCTCCGAATAGCGCCGCCGCAGCGCCATCCTGTCGGCATCGATCTCCAATGCCAGCGTGCGCAGCGCCTCGCGGTCCTTGCCCGACAGCGGCCGTCCGTCCTTGCGCTCGGCCGGCATGGCGTTGCGCCAGCGCGCGCCGATCGCGTCCAGCGGATCGCTGAAGTCGGCCCAGCGCGGCGGACGATCGACGCCCCCGGTCGCAAAGGCGCGCGTCTCGCGCTCCCACCCGGCCAGCGGCCGCTGCGCTTCATGGATCTCGTCGGGGCTCATCCCGCTGAAGAAGTTGTAGCTCGAGTTGAACGCGCGGACATGGTCGAGGCACAGCCAGCGATATTGCGGCGGCTGATCGCTCGGCCGCCGCTCCCCCAGCAGCGGCGCGCGGAACTCGCCCGGCTCGTTGCAGCCCGGCTCGGCGCATGGCCGTCCGGGCGCCTCCACCCGGCCGTGGAAACGCGTGTTGGGACGATATTTGGGCGGCTGACGAGACACTCGAACTCCGAGGGGTAAACCGCCTATATAGGCGCGATGACTCATCCCGCCACCGGCCCCGCCGCCCAGGAAATCACCGCCCGCCTCACCGCGGCGCTCGCCCCGTCGAAGCTCGACGTGATCAACGACAGCGCGAAGCATCGCGGCCATATGGGCGACGACGGCAGCGGCGAATCGCATTTCACCGTGGTGATCGAAAGCGCGGCCTTCGCCGGCAAATCCCGTCTCGAGCGCCAGCGCATGGTCAACCGCGCGCTCGGCGACATCATGGTCGAACGAGTCCACGCCCTCGCCATCCGCGCGACCGCGCCGGGGGAGTAGGGCCTGCGCCCATAGATGGCATGAGCGTTAGGTGCGGGCGCTGGCGAAGAACATCAGATAGACCAGCCGCCCATTCTCGATCCCGTCGCCAAAGGCCTTGCCCGCGGTGTGCCATAGCCAGGGGCGCAACAGCACCAGCCGGTTGAACCGCATCGGCACATGCATCGTCGTCTCCCATTTGTCGGGATCCAGCGTGTCGCGGTCGAGGATCGTCTGTACCATTTCGGGCGCGGACGCATGGCCGTGCGCCTGTGCCTGCGCATGGGTCAGCGGCGCATGATCGAGTCCGCTCTCCCTGTGCCGAAAGAAGTCCGTGCCGCCGCGGCAGTCCTCGGGGCGTGAAAGATAGAGGATACCCGACCAATAGGCCCGATCGATATGCACGCCGGCACGGCCCGGATCGCCCGCCAGGGTGATCCTGCATTTCGAATGCGATTCGAGCGGCTCCACCGGCCGCAGCGGTTCACCGGTCAGACGCGAACATTCCTCGGTCAATCCCTCGATCGCCAGCCGCTGCTGCGAGTTGCGCCCCGGAAAGGCGCCTTTCTGGTCGGGATAGTCGAGGCGGAGCGCGGCTTCGCGCAACGGCATGGCATTGTCGAGAAAGTCATCGACGACGATCAGGCTGGTCGGCATGAGTCGCGTTGTGGCGCAGGGGCGTATATCGCTCAAGCCGCCGGTGACAGCAGCTCTGGAGACCTCGAATGACTGACGACCTGTTCATCCAGACCATCACCCCCACCACGCACGATCTCGGCGGGTTCAAGGTCCATCGCACTCTGCCCTCGCGCCCGCGCACGATGGTCGGCCCGTTCATCTTCTTCGACCAGATGGGGCCGGCGCATCTCGAGGTCGGCACCGGCATCGACGTGCGCCCGCATCCGCACATCAACCTCGCCACCGTCACTTACCTCTTCGCCGGCGCGATCGACCATCGCGACAGCCTCGGCACGTTCGCGACGATCGAGCCGGGCGCGGTCACTCTGATGACCGCGGGCAACGGCATCGTCCATTCGGAGCGCTCGCCCCAGGCGCAGCGCGATGCAGGCCCCGAGCTCTCCGGCATTCAGACCTGGCTCGCGCTGCCCGAGCGGTTCGAGGAAATGGACCCGGCGTTCGAGCATGTCGCCGCGGCGGACCTCCCCATCATCGACAGCGGCGGCGCGCGCGCACGCGTCATCATGGGCTCGCTCTGGGGAACACGCGCGCCGACCACCACCTATGCCGGCACCATTTACGCCGATATCGAGCTGTCGGCCGGCGGCAGCGTGCCGATCGATGCCGAAGCCGACGAGCGCGCCGTCTATCTCGCAGTCGGGCAGGCATCGCTCGACGGCTGGGAGCTCGAGCCCCAGACCCTCTATGTCCTGCGCCCCGGCACCGCCGCGACGCTGCGCTCGTCCAGCGGCGGCCGCGTGATGCTGTGCGGCGGCGAGGCCTTTGCTACCCCGCGCCATGT
Organism: Sphingomonas sp.; assembly: GCF_036402235.1. Lineage (GTDB taxonomy): Bacteria > Pseudomonadota > Alphaproteobacteria > Sphingomonadales > Sphingomonadaceae > Sphingomonas. Next base: position 18,488 of record NZ_DASWTG010000046.1, read on the forward strand.
CTGGTGGAACTTCGTCTCCTCGGACCGCGACCGGATCAACCAGGCCAAGGAGGACTGGAAGGCCGGCCTCTTCCCCAAGGTTCCCGGCGACGACAAGGAGTTCATCCCGATCCCCGAAATCCCCAAGACGGTCAGCTACCCCTGAGGGCTTGATCACGGCCTCGCGCCTCGCCATACCCTATCTTCTAAAATATGGAGAGACACATGGCGGGCTTCGAGCTTCAGCGCATTGCATTGCCCACCGGCGTCGAGCTCGACGTCGCCACCGCGGGCGATCCGGCCGCGCCCGCGATCGTCCTGCTCCACGGCTTCCCGGAGTCGCACCGCACCTGGCGCCACCAGATCCCTGAGCTCGCGAAGACCCATTTCGTCATCGCTCCCGACCAGCGCGGCTTCGCCCGCTCGTCCAAGCCCGAGGGCGTCGCCAACTACGCCCCCGACAAGACCGTCGCCGACCTGCTCGCCCTCGCCGACCATTTCGGCAAGGACCGCATCGTCCTGGTCGGCCATGACTGGGGCGGCGCGATCGCGTGGATGGCAGCGCTCCAGCACGCCGACCGGGTCGAGCGCCTCATCATCGTCAACGCCCCCCACCCCTTCGTCTTCCAGAAATCGCTGTTCGACGACATGGAGCAGCGCAAGGCGAGCCAATATATCCGCTTCTTCCGCGACACCTCGATCGACCGGGGCCTGACCGGCAAGGCGCTCGAAGGCTTCTTCGACAGCACCTTCGTCAAGCATGTCGCCACCGCGATCGCGGGCGAGGATCGCGCCGCCTATCTCGACGAATGGGGCCAGCCCGGCGCGATGACCGCGATGCTCAATTGGTATCGCGCGAGCGCGATCATCGTCCCCGCGATGGACGAGACGCCCGAGCGGCCCACCTTCCTCGACGGCCCCTTCCCGCCCGTCACTCAGCCGACGCTGGTGATCTGGGGCGTAGGCGACAAGGCGCTGCTGCCCGTCCAGCTCGAAGGCCTCGACGCGCTCGTCCCCGACCTCAAGGTCGTCAAGGTGGATGCCGGTCATTTCGTCCCTTGGGAGAATCCGGCAGCGGTCAACGCCGCGATCCGCGCGTGGCTGGCGTAGCTGAAGAAGTTTTTTGGTTCACGCGAAGGCGCGAAGACGCGAAGAGGTTTCGCTTGGCGCGAAGCGCGTCCTCCATCTCAATAGCTGCGGCAAGCACTGCATTGTGGAGATGAGAGCCGCTGACGCGGCACGGCAACATCTTCGCGCCTTCGCGCCTTCGCGTGAACCAAAATCTTTTCTTAGCGCAGCCACTCCGCCCACGCGCCGTGCGGATGCGCCTTGCCCAGCAACCGCGGCTCAGCCCCACCCGGCCAGTAGCGCACCACCAGCTCATGCTGAAGTGTCTCGCGATTCGCCTCGAGCATGATCCACGCCAGCGGCCGCTCCGCGCTCGCCCGTGCGCCCGCTGCCTCCATCGCCGCGGCGATCCGCGCGCGCCGCGCGTCGCCCAGATACTGCCAGACGATCGAGTGCATCAGCACGCGCGTGGTCCCCGCCGCCTGCGGTCGCGCCAGTTGCGCCTCGACGAACTCGGCCGCGTCGGCCTGTACCAGATCGGGCCTCTTCTCCCGCGCCGACTGCGCCGCGAAATCCAGCCGCGCGAACCGCTCGACATGCTCCCGCCACACGAACGCGCGCAGCCGCAGCAGCTGCTCGGGATCGGTCAGATCCACCGGCGCCACATCGCATCCACGGATCGCCTCGAACCCCCAGCTGGCCGGCACCTCCGGCGGCGCCGCGCCGCGCCATTCCGGCACGATCCGCATCCCCGACCCCGCCGGTCCCACGCCGACCCCGCCCAATTCATAGCGATAGCGATCGATCATCAGATTGATCCCCGCGCTCGACCCGATCTCGACACAGTCCCAGCGCGGCGGCAGCCCCTGCCCCGCCAGCCACAGCAACGCCGTCACATAGCCCCATGACCGCCCCGCCTCGTTGGTCTGCGGCGGCCCGTCGAGCCAGGACAGCAATTCCGCATCGTGCCGTGCGATCGCCTCGCCCACCAGCCGTTCGGCATCCGCCAGCGCTTCCGGATCTCCCGCATAGAGCGGCGCCAGCACCGGCTCCGCCCCGCTCAGGTTCAGCGCATGCAGCCCCGCCGCCGCGCGCAACGGCAGCGCGTCGGCCATCGGAATGCCCGGCCACTCGCGGATCGCCTTCAGGAACGCGCCCGGCCCACCGAGATTGGCGAGGATCGCCTCGACCACGCGCATCGTGATCGTGCCCCCGTTCGCCCGGCAATAATCGACCTGATTGGCGAACGCCGCCCGCACATCGCCCGAAGTCATCCAGTCGCGCATGCCGAATCTCCCTCCGCGTGTTGCGCCGATCCCGCCCCCCAAGTAAAGGCGCCGCACCATGCCGGAACCGATCATCCTCGCCGTGCCCAAGGGACGCATCCTCGAAGAGGCGCTTCCCCTGCTCGCGCATGCCGGGATCATCCCCGAACCCGCCTTCGCGGACGAGGGCAGCCGCGCGCTGCGCTTCAGGACCAACCGCCCGGACATCGACCTGATCCGCGTACGCGCGTTCGACGTCGCCACCTTCGTCGCGCATGGCGCGGCGCAGCTCGGCATCGTTGGTTCGGACGTGCTCGGCGAGTTCGCCTATTCGGAACTCTACGCCCCGGTCGATCTCGGCATCGGCCATTGCCGCCTGTCAGTCGCCGAACCGGCCGAGCTCGCCGCGACCGACGATCCGCGCGGCTGGAGCCATGTCCGCGTCGCGACCAAATACCCTTCGCTCACCCGCCGCCATTTCGAGGCGCGCGGCGTGCAGGCCGAGTGCATCAAGCTGAACGGCGCGATGGAGCTGGCGCCGTTGCTGGCGCTCGCCCCGCGCATCGTCGACCTCGTTTCCTCGGGCCGCACGCTCAAGGAGAACGGCCTGGTCGAGGTCGAGACGATCATGGAGGTATCGAGCCGCCTGATCGCCAACCGCGCCGCGTTCAAGACCCGGCCGGAGATCGTGCCCCTGGTAGATGCCTTCCGCCGTGCGGTCGAGCGCGAGGCCGCATGATCCGCCTCTCCACCTCCGAGCCCGGCTTCGCCCAGGCATTCCGCGAGCTGGTCGATGCCCGGCGCGAGGCCGATGCCGACGTCACCCGCGACGTCCGCACCATCGTCGCCTCGGTCCGCGACGAGGGCGATGCCGCGCTCCACGCCTTCACGCGCAAGTTCGACCGCCACGACCTCAACGAAACCGGCTGGCGGATCGAAAAGGCCGATTGCGTCGCGGCGTACGACGCGCTCGATCCGAAGCTGCGTGACGCGCTCCAGCTCGCCGCCGACCGCATCGCCGCCTATCACGAGAAGCAGAAGCCCGCCGACAACGACACCACCGATGCCGCGGGGGTGCGCACCGGCGCGCGCTGGCAGGCGGTCGAGGCCGCGGGCGTCTATGTCCCCGGTGGCCGGGCGGCCTATCCCAGCTCGGTGCTGATGAATGCGATCCCCGCCAAGGTCGCGGGCGTCGATCGCCTCGTGATGGTCACGCCGACCCCGGATGGCGAGATCAACCCGCTCGTCCTCGCCGCCGCGCATATCGCGGGGGTGGACGAGATCTGGCGCGTCGGCGGTGCGCAGGCGATCGCCGCGCTCGCCTATGGCACCGGCCGCATCGCCGCGGTCGACGTCATCACCGGCCCCGGCAACGCCTGGGTCGCGGAGGCCAAGCGCCAGCTCTATGGCGTGGTCGGCATCGATATGGTCGCAGGCCCCTCGGAGATCGTCGTCATCGCCGACGGCAAGAACGACCCCGAATGGATCGCCGCCGACTTGCTCAGCCAGTCCGAGCACGATCCCACCAGCCAGTCGATCCTGCTCACCGACGATGCGGTCTTCGCGGGCAAAGTGGCCGACGCGGTCGATCGCCAGATCGGCACGCTGTCGACCAAGGCCGTCGCGCGCGAGAGCTGGGACGCCAACGGCGCGATCATCCTCACCGGCTCGCTCGACGAGGCGATCCCGCTGGTCAACAAGCTCGCCCCCGAGCATCTCGAGCTCGCCTGCGACGATCCCGACGCCTTGTTCGCGCGCGTCCGCCATGCCGGTTCGGTGTTCCTCGGCCGCATGACGCCCGAGGCCATCGGCGATTATGTCGCCGGCCCCAACCACGTCCTCCCCACCGGCCGCCGCGCACGCTTCGCCAGTGGCCTGTCGGTGCTCGACTTCATGAAGCGCACCAGCTTCCTTGCGCTCGACGCCGCCGGCCTCGCCGCGATCGGCCCCGCCGCCGTCGCGCTGGCGGAGGCCGAGGGATTGCCAGCGCACGCGAAGTCGGTCGCTCTCAGATTGAACCCATAACCCCGTTCGGGCTGAGCTTGTCGAAGCCCTGTTCTTCCTTTTCCGCCGCCGGACAGAAAGAACAGCCCTTCGACAAGCTCAGGGCGAACGGACTAAGAGAGAATTTATGCCCAGCCCAACCGCAAAGTCCCGCTCCAAAGCCCGCGCCGCCGCGCGCCTTGCCGCCGTCCAGGCACTCTACCAGCAGGAAATGGAGAAGACCCCGCTTCCCCAGCTGCTCACCGAATTCCACCAGCACCGGCTCGGCGCGACGATCGAGGAGGCCGAATATATCGACGCCGACCCGATGTTCTTCGACGATATCGTCAAGGGCGTCGACGCGCGCCGCGACGAGATCGACGCGTTGATCGCGTCCAAGCTCAGCAGCGACTGGAGCTTCGACCGGCTAGACCGCCCGATGCGCCAGATCCTGCGCGCCGGCGCCTATGAGCTGCTCGCCCGCAACGACGTCCCCACCGGCGCCGCGATCAGCGAGTATCTCGACGTCACCGACGCCTTTTACGACCGCCGCGAGAAGGGCTTCGTCAACGGCCTGCTCGACGCCATCGCCAAGGCGGTGCGGAGCTAGGCGGCGAGACCTGGGCGGTAGACGCTGTTGAGTTCAATCCTCCCCCGCCAGGGGGAGGTGGCGCCGAAGGCGACGGAAGGGGAGGACTCCCTAACTCGTGTTGTGGCTTCCTCCCCCTCCGTCAGGCTGCGCCTGCCACCTCCCCCTGACGGGGGAGGATTTACCTTGTAATGTTGGATTTCATTTGCTCCGCTAGCAGCGTGCCCGGACGGTCAGGCCCCGCTCTTTGATATCGCAAATCCGTACACCCGCGCTGACACGGCCGCATGAAACCACGTCGATAGTGTCAACCTTCTGTCGACTTCGATCCTTTTGGACAGGCTGGCCGCTTATCGCGGCGTCACATCCTTGACCCGTCCCAGCGCCGGAGGCTCCACCACCTGCCCGCGCGCGAACCATGCCTCGAGCGCGTCGAGATCGAGCATCCCGCCCGCGACGTCCTTGCCCGCCTTGAACGCGGTGAAGCCGTCACCGCCCCCGCCCAGGAAGCTGTTCACCGTCACGCGATACACCGCATCGTCGCGCATCGGCTGGCCATCGATCATCGGCGCGACGATCCGCTGCCCCTCGGGCCTCGACAGGTCGTAGCTGTAGGTCAGGCCGGCCGGGAACAGCAAAGCCGTCCCGTCCTTCTTGGCGAATTGCTGCTCCAGCACCGCACGCAACTGCGCCCCGGTCATCTCCTTGACCTGCAGGTTGTTGCCGAACGGCTGGACGGTATAGATGTCGCCGAACGTCACCTTGCCGCCGTCCGCCGCGATCGAGGCGCGCACTCCGCCCGGGTTCATCAGCGCGACCTGTGCCCCGCTCGCCCGCGTCGCCGCCAGTTGCGAATCCGCGATCAGCAGACCAAGCGGCGACTCCTTCATATCGTCATCCTCGTCGCGCAGGATCGGTCCGGACGCCCGGCCCACCACCCGCTTCGCTCGCGGCTCGGCCGCCGCAGCATAGCGCGCGACATGCGCTGCGACCGCCGGATCGGCGGCAAAGGTGGGGAAGGCAGCCGACGGCTTCACCGGCCCCGCGCTGCTCGTCACGCCGTCGCCCTGCACGATCACCTGCGAAGCGCGCTTCGCCGTCACCCGCTTGGTCGCACGGTCGAAGCTCAAGTCGATATCGGTCAGCATCACGCCATTGTTGCCCGCGCTGGTCAGCAGCACCGGCTTGGCGGGGTTAGTCGCGCCATAGTCGCAGATATAGGCGCGGTGCGTGTGGCCCGAGACGATCACGTCCACTGCCGGGCTCAGCCGCTGGACGATATCCACGATCGGCCCCGACAGCCCATCGCACTTGTCGGGCTGATCGGACCGCGCTGGATAGCCGCCCTCGTGCACCAGCATCACCACGGCATCCGCCCCCCTGACCTTGAGGTCCGCGGCCAGCTTGTTCGCGGTGTCCGCCTCGTCGGCGAAGGTGATGCCCTTGATCCCGGCCGGATCGACATAGTTGCCGGTCAGCCGCGTCGTCAGGCCGATGAACCCGATCGTCACCTTGCCCCGCCCGCTTCCGAAGCTGCGCAGCGCCGTGCCGGGCAACAGGCTCGTCCCGTCCGCCTGGATCGTGTTGCCGGCAAGATAGGCGTAGCCCGCGCCCTTGAACGGCTCGATCTGGCACGGCTCGACCTTGGTCAGCTTGGCGCAGCCGCCGCGCTGGAGCCGCTTCAGCTCGTCCGTCCCGCGATCGAACTCGTGATTGCCCGCCGCGTTGATCTCCAGCCCCGCCATGCTCAGCGCCTTGACCGTCGGCTCGTCGAGGAACAGCGAGGAGATCAGCGGGCTCGCGCTGGTCAAATCCCCCGCGGAAACGACCACGCTGTGCGCCGCCTTCGCCTTCAGCGACTTCACCGCCGTCGCGAAATAGGCCGCCCCGCCCGCGGGCACCCTGGCCACCGATCCGTCCGGCGCCTGCACGTCGATCGCCCGCCCCGGCGTCTCGAGCGCGCCATGGAAGTCGTTGAAGGCGATGATCTTGACCGTCACCGGCGCGGCCGGGCCTTCGACCCGGCCCTGCGCACAGCCCGCCAGCGCCAGCGCGCCCAGCGCTGCGACCGTGATCCGCTTCATCGAAATGCTCCCGCGACTCGTTTAGCCGCGGATACCAGCGTGGACCTCAGCCGTCACCGACGCGTTCGATATCCGCACCGACGCCCTGGAGCTTTTCCTCGAGCCGCTCATAGCCGCGGTCCAGATGATAGATGCGGCTGACCTGCGTCTCGCCCTCGGCAACAAGGCCCGCGAGGATCAGGCTCATCGACGCACGAAGGTCCGTCGCCATCACCGGCGCGCCGACCAGCCTGTCGACCCCGTGCACCACCGCGGTCCGCCCGCGCACATCGATGTTCGCCCCCATGCGCGCCAGCTCGGGCACGTGCATGTAGCGGTTCTCGAAGATCGTCTCGGTCAGCACGCTGGCGCCGTCAGCCTTGCACAGCATCGCCATGAACTGCGCCTGCATGTCGGTGGCGAAGCCCGGATAAGGCGCGGTCGAGAGCGTCAGCGGCTTCAATGGGCCACTCGCAGCGATCCGCACGCCATCGGTCTTCTCCTCCACCGTCACCCCGGCCTCGGCCAGCGCGTCGAGCGTCGCGCGCATGTCATCCGCCTTGGCGCCCTGAAGGAACAGGTCGCCGCCGGTGATCGCCGCGGCGCAGGCATAGCTGCCCGCCTCGATCCGGTCGGGCATGACCTTGTAGGTCGCGCCGTGCAGCCGTTCGCGGCCCTCGATCGTCAGCGTCTCGCTGCCGATCCCGTCGATCGACGCGCCCATCGCCACCAGCAGGTTGCAGAGATCGACGATCTCCGGCTCGCGCGCCGCATTCTCCAGCACCGTGGTGCCCTTGGCCGTTGCCGCCGCCATCAGCGCATTCTCGGTCGCGCCGACCGACACCACCGGGAAGCGATAGCGCCCGCCTGCCAGCCGCCCGCCCGGCGCCGTGGCTTTCACATAGCCCGCCGCCAGCTCGATCTCCGCCCCCATCGCCTCGAGCGCCTTCAAATGCAGGTCGATCGGCCGGTTGCCGATCGCGCAGCCGCCCGGCAGTGACACCGTCGCCTCGCCCGCGCGGCCCAGAAGCGGCCCCAGCACCAGGATCGAGGCACGCATCTTGCGGACGATGTCGTAGGGCGCGACGGTCGAGGTGACGCGCGAGGCACGCACCGTCAGCACCCGGCCGAAATCGTTGGGCCGGGTTCCCTCGATCGCGGTCGAGGCGCCCAGCTCATTGAGCAGATGCCCGAAGCCATCGGCATCGGCGAGCCGCGGCAGGTTGCGCAGCGTCAGCGGCTCGTCGGTCAGCAGCGCGCAGGGCATCAGCGCAAGCGCCGAATTCTTCGCGCCCGAGATGGCGATGGTTCCGGAAAGGCGCTTGCCGCCGCGAATGAGGATACGGTCCATTTGCGGGCTTCTATCGACTCACGGGCCGGGTGCAAGCGCGGCTGACGTCAACAGGCTCGAGTGGGGACCGGCTACGCCTTTTCCAGCGTGCACTGGAGCGGATGCTGGTTCTGGCGCGCGAAATCGATCACCTGCGCCACCTTGGTCTCGGCGACCTCATAGGTGAACACGCCGCATACCCCGACGCCACGCTGGTGCACGTGCAGCATCACCTGCGTCGCTTGCTCCATGTCCATCTTGAAGAAGCGCTGGAGCACCAGCACGACGAACTCCATCGGCGTGTAGTCGTCGTTGAGCATCAGCACCCGATAGGGCGTCGGTTTCTTGGTCCTGGCGCGGGTGCGCGTGGCGACGCCGGTCGACGTGTCGCCATCATCGTCGCGGTCGGCATCGTCAGCCATCGTAATCGGGGTGAGCGGCACTGTCATGAGGACATCAAAAATATGGCACCGGTGAATCGAGGGCAAGGGCGCTAACCCTGATTTTGTGTGACGCGACCGGACCGGCGCCAAATCCTCCCCTGCCAGGGGGAGGTGTCAGCGCAGCTGACGGAGGGGGGCGGATCCGATGCCCGACGTTGGGGAGTCCTCCCCCTCCGTCGCCTTCGGCGCCACCTTCCCCTGGCGGGGGGAGGATTGCGCGCCGCCCAAGAACAGCAAAAAAGGGCGACCGCTCGCGCGGCCGCCCCATTTGTTCGTTCAGTCCCGAGGTTTTTCGGGCCGTGGCGATTACGCCGCGGTCTTCACCTTCTCGACCGCAACCGCCAAGCGGCTGGAGATCGGCTGCGCGGCGTCGCCGGCCAGCTTGATGAAGGCTTCGGTGTTCTTCGAGGTCTCGGCGACGACCGAGTCGAAGGCCGAGCGGACATAGTCGCTCTGCAGCTTGAAGAAATCGGCCGGGGTCTTGACCGCCGACAGGCTCTTCAGCGTCGCGGTCGCGTTCTCGAACGACTTGCGGCTATACTCCGCGGCGTCCTGGCCCAGCGCCTCGAAGCCCTTGGCAGCGATCTTGCCGCTCTCGACGAGCGCTTCGACATTGCCCTTGGCGAAGTCGGTGAACTCGCCGGCCAGCTTGGTGTTCTTCTCGACCGCGGCCTTGGCGCGCTCGTTGAAGTCGGCGAACAGCGCCTGGGTCTTCTCGATCGTGTTTTCCATGATGTCAGTTCCCTTGGTTGCGGTTTCCGCCATCTTTGGGGCGGTATCTTCGATGGTTTCTGCGACCGGCGCGGCGGCTTCCGCGGCGGCCCTGGTAAGCGTCTCCGCCACGACTTCGGCGGGCTCGGTAACTTCAGGTGCGATCCCGACCGGCTCGACGACCGGGGTCTCGATCACCGGCGCCGGTTCCGCGACGCCCGATTCGATCTTTGGCGCTTCGACCTTCGGCGTTGCCGCCTTGGGCTTGCTCACCGGGGTCTTCGCAACCGGCTTCTTCGCGCCGGCACGTGGAGCCTTGCTGGCCATTGAACGTCCTCGCAGCGATTGTTGCGATGCAGCATATACGCTTCGAGCGAGACAGTTTCAAGACAGTTTTTGTGCAGTGCACAAAAATTCTCAGCGTGACCTTACATAGCTCCCAGGAGCTTCACCAAGCTCCTCATTTAACCTGGGAATCCGTGAGCCTTTCGCAACAATACGCGGTTCACCAAACCCTTCGATCCAGCTGATCCAGTCGGGCCACCAGCTGCCCTTGGTTTCAGTCGCACCCGCAACAAACTCCTCAAGAGTCTCTGCGCCCGCCTCGTTGGTCCAATATTGATATTTCTGCGCCGCAGGCGGGTTGACCACCCCGGCGATATGCCCGGATCCCGCAAGCACGAAGCGCAGCGGACCCGCGAAATGCTCGGTGATCTTCCATACGCTGCGCGCTGGCGCGATGTGATCCTCGCGCCCCGCCTGAATATAGGCCGGGGTCACCACCTTGCTAAGGTCGATCGGCGTCCCGCCTATGCTCAGCGCTCCGGCCTGCGCCAGCCGGTTGTCGCGATAGAGATCGGCCAGATAGCTGGCATGCCATTTGGCGGGCAGGTTGGTGACATCCGAATTCCAGTGGAGCAGGTCGAACGGCATATAATCCTCGCCGAGCAGATAATTGCTCGACACATAGTTCCAGATCAGGTCGCGCCCGCGCAGCAGGTTGAAGGTCGCGGCCATGTAGCGCCCGTCGAGGAAGCCGTCGGTGGTCAGCGACTGGATCAGCGCCAGCTGCTCGTCATCGACGAAGACGTTGAGGTCGCCCGCCTCACTGAAATCGACCTGCGCGGTGAAGAAGGTCGCGCTCTTCACCTTACCGGCCTGCCCGCGCGCGGCGAGCACCGCCAGCGTCGCGGCGAGCGTCGTCCCGGCGACGCAATAGCCGATCGCGTGCACCGCATCGACGCCGAGCAGCTCGCGCACGCTATCGATCGCGTCGATCTGCCCGCGCTCGACATAATCGTCCCACACCACGTCGGCCATCGATGCATCGGCCGACTTCCACGAGACCACAAACACCGTCAGCCCCTGCGCCACCGCCCAGCGGATGAAGCTCTTCTCGGGGCTCAGATCGAGGATGTAGAAGCGGTTGATCCACGGCGGGAAGATCAACAGCGGGGTCTCGATCACCGTCTCAGTGGTCGGCGAATACTGGATCAGCTCGTACAGGGGCGTACGCTTGACGACCTTGCCCGGCGTGGTCGCGATATTCTCTCCCAGCGCGAACACGCCCTCGGCGGTCTGGGTCATCTGCCCCTTGCTCATATCCTTGAGCATGTGCGCCAGCCCCTTGAGCAGGCTCTCGCCCTTGGTCTCGACGATCTTCTCGAGCACCACCGGGTTGGTCGCGGGGAAGTTGGACGGGCTCATCGCATCGATGAAGCCCTGCGTCGCGAACCGCGCCTGCTCCTTCTGCTTGGGGCTAAGCCCCTCGATCGCATCCACCCCCTTCAGCAGATGCTCGGAAAGCGTGAAATAGCTCTGGCGGATGAAGTCGAACACCGGCTGCTCGCGCCATTGCGGTGCCTTGAAACGCTTGTCGCGCGCCTGCTCCGGCGTTTCCTCGAACGCCGCCGCCTTGGAGGGATCGAGGAAGCGCTGCCAGAGCGACATCGTGTCGGCCCAGAAATCGGCGCCCACGCGCATCGCCGCGGCGGGATCGGGAACCGCCGGCATCGCCGGCGCCTTGGCCATCAGGTCGAAGCCCTGCTCCATCAGCATCTGCTGCGCGCGGCCCCACACCCAGGTCCAATGCTGGAGTTCCTCCAGGCTCGGCGCCGCAGCAGCGGCCTCGGTCTCGGGCGGCGGCACCTCGGCCTTGGGTTCCGGCTTCATCTTCGGCTTGGCGGCGGGCTTGCGGTTCCTGGTCGGCTTCGCGGCCTTGGGCGCCGCCGTCTTTTTCTTTTCCGCCACCACTCGCCTCTCCTCTGGCACCCCTGCCCGGTCCCTGTATAACGGCCCTGCGCATCCAGCGCGACCTCAAGAGGAGCTCACCGAGAAATACGATGTCCGAGGAATTCTACCGCATGAAGCGCCTGCCGCCCTACGTCATCGCCGAAGTCAACGGCATGCGGGCAGCAGCACGTGCGGCGGGTGAGGACATCATCGATCTCGGCATGGGCAACCCCGATCTGCCGCCGCCCCAGCATGTCATCGACAAGCTGTGCGAGGTGGCGCAGAAGCCTTCCGCGCACGGCTATTCGCAATCCAAGGGCATTCCCGGCCTGCGCCGCGCCCAGGCCAATTATTATGGCCGCCGCTTCGGCGTCGACGTCGATCCCGAGAGCGAGGTGGTCGTAACGATGGGATCGAAGGAGGGGCTGGCCAGCCTCGCCACCGCGATCACCGCGCCGGGCGACGTGATCCTGGCGCCCAACCCGAGCTATCCGATTCACACCTTCGGCTTCATCATCGCCGGCGCCACGATCCGCGCGGTGCCGACCACGCCCGACGAGCGCTATTTCGAGAGCCTCGAGCGCGCGATGAACTTCACCGTGCCGCGGCCCAGCATCCTGGTGGTGAACTATCCGTCCAACCCGACGGCGGAGACGGTCGATCTCGCCTTCTACGAGCGGCTGGTGGCGTGGGCGAAGGAGAACCAGGTCTGGATCATCTCCGACCTCGCCTATTCCGAGCTCTATTATGACGGCAAGCCGACCGTCTCGATCCTGCAGGTCAAGGGCGCGAAGGACGTGGCGATCGAATTCACCTCGCTGTCGAAAACCTATTCGATGGCGGGCTGGCGGATCGGCTTCGCGGTCGGCAACAAGCAGCTGATCGCGGCGATGACGCGGGTGAAGTCCTATCTCGACTATGGTGCGTTCACGCCGATCCAGGCCGCGGCCTGCGCCGCGCTCAACGGCCCGCAGGACATCGTCGAGAAGAACCGCGAGCTGTATCACAAGCGCCGCGACGTGCTGGTCGAGAGCTTCGGCCGGGCGGGATGGGACATCCCCTCGCCCGCCGCCTCGATGTTCGCCTGGGCGCCGCTGCCCCCGGCGCTGGCGCATCTCGGCAGCCTCGAATTCTCGAAGCAGCTCCTCTCCCACGCCAAGGTCGCGGTCGCACCCGGCGTCGGCTATGGCGAGAATGGCGAAGGCTATGTCCGCATCGCCATGGTCGAGAACGAGCAGCGGCTGCGCCAGGCGGCACGCAACGTGCGGAAGTATCTCCAGTCGATGGGCGTCAACACCGGCGCCAAATCGGCCTGAGACACATGGGACGCGAAGGCTTCGGCTTCTCGACGCGCCTTCGCGTCCGCTATTCCGAGATCGACGGGCAGAGGGTCGTCTTCAACTCGCGCTATCTTGAATATGCCGATGTCGCGATCAGCGAATATTGGCGCTGGCTGGGACTCGCCGATCTGCCCGAATGGCGCGGCATCGAGTTCCACGTCGCCCGCGCCACGGTCGATTTCAAGGCGCCCTTCCGCTACGATGACGAGATCGACGCGTGGGTCCGCACCGATCGGATCGGCAATTCGAGCCTCACCAGCCGCGTCGAGCTGTGCCACGCGCAAACCGGCGCGCTGCACACGGTGATCGAGCTGGTCTACGTCAATGTCGATCTGGACGCGGGCACATCCTCGCCCGTTCCGCCCGCCATCCGTGCGCGCATGCTGCCCGGCGGCTGATCCGCTATTCCGCGGCTTCCTGTGCCGCCTTGCGCCCTTCGCCCACGACGTCCTCGGGCAGCGACCAGAGCAGGTCGTGCTTGGTCAACGGCCGCCCGTCATGGCTCAGCACCTGAACCGGAGCGATCCGCCGGTGGTCGCGGGCATCGACCAGCACCGGGGTTGCCGGCATGCCCGTCTCCCAGCGCTCGCCCCATTGGCGCAGCGCCACCATCGTCGGCAGCAGCGCAAAGCCCTTCTCGGTCAGCCGGTACTCCACCTTGCGGCGGTCGTCGTCGCAGGTCTGCCGCGCGAGGATGCCGTGATCGACCAGCCGGGCGAGCCGGTTGGCCAGGATGTTGCGCGCAATGCCCAGCTCCGACTGGAATTCCTCGAAATGATAGAGGCCGTTGAACGCCGCGCGCAGGATCAGGAAGGACCAGCGCTCCCCCATCGCCTCCAGCGCGGCGGGCAAGCTGCAGTTGGTGGCCAACTGACGAAGCGGCTCTCGCAGTCCATTGTGACCCATAACCGCTGAACCTACTCCAATTTCCCTTGTGGACAAACCGCTTAAGTTGCCGCAATGCAGCACCAGTTTTCGATTGCAACTTAATGCCTAACGATATAAGTAGCGATTCGCAACCTTTGTTGCGTACCCCAGGGAGAGTATCATCATGACCCGCCTCGTCTCGCTTGCCGCCGCCGCGCTGTCGGCCGCGGCGCTCATGCCCGCCGCCGCACTCGCTCAGTCGGGCGGCTATTATTCCGCGACCGCCGTCGAAGCGCCGAAGAAAGCGAGCTTCGTCACCCAGAACACCATCTGGAAGTGCAAGGACGGCGTTTGCTCCGCGCCCAAGACCGCGACGCAGGACAAGGTGATGTGCGAACGTGCCGCGCAGCGCATCGGCGCACTGTCTGCGTTCAGCGTCGGCGGGGCCGCGTTCGATGCCGAAGCGCTCGCCGCATGCAACGCGCGCGCCAAGTAAGTCACACCAAAGCCACACCATTGCGGGCATCGGCATTGCCGGTGCCCGCCTTGCGTGAAACTTATTGCAAAGCAGCAGCCGCCCGCACCATCTTGAACGCGTGTTGCGTCAATATGAACTTGTCGACCGGGTCCTGAGTTACGACCCCGAAGCGGACGAAGCGCTGCTCAACCGCGCTTACGTCTTCTCGATGCATGCGCATGGCAGCCAGAAGCGCGCGTCGGGCGACCCTTATTTCAGCCATCCGATCGAAGTCGCGGGCATCCTGACCGACCTTCATCTCGACGACGAGACGATCGTCACCGCGATCCTGCACGACACGATCGAGGATACGGTGGCGACGCCCGAGGAGATCCTCGCCCGCTTCGGGCCGAACGTGGCCCGGCTGGTCGATGGCGTCACCAAGCTCTCTAAGATCGAGGCGCAGACCGAGAATGAGCGCGCCGCGGAGAATCTCCGCAAGTTCCTGCTCGCCATGTCGGACGACATCCGCGTGCTGCTGGTCAAGCTCGCCGACCGGCTGCACAACATGCGCACGCTCCATCACATCCCCAAGCCCGAGAAGCGCCGCCGCATCGCCCGCGAGACGATGGATATCTACGCGCCGCTCGCCGAGCGCATCGGCATGTACGAATTCATGACCGAGATGCAGACGCTCGCCTTTCGCGAGCTCGAGCCGGAGGCCTATGAATCGATCACCAAGCGGCTCGAGGCGCTCAAGGTCGAGGGCGAGGATCGCATCGCCAAGATCGGATCGGGCTTTAAGCTGCTGCTCTCGCGCGGCGGCGTCGATGCCGAAGTGACCGGGCGCGAGAAGCACCCCTATTCGATCTGGAAGAAGATGTCGGAGCGTCACGTCAGCTTCGAGCAGCTTTCGGACATCATGGCCTTTCGCGCGACCGTCGGGAGCGAGGAGGAGTGCTACCGCGCGCTGGGCATCATCCACCGCCGCTGGCCGTTCGTGCCGGGCCGGTTCAAGGACTATATCTCGACGCCCAAGCGCAACGGCTATCGCTCGCTGCACACCACGGTGATGCACGCGGGCGACACCCGCGTCGAGATCCAGATCCGCACGCACGAAATGCATGCGCAGGCCGAATATGGTCTCGCCGCGCACTGGGCGTACAAGCAGTCGGGCGTGCGCCCCGATACCCAGGTCCGCTGGATCCAGGATCTGGTCGAGATTCTCGAGACCGCCGAAAGCCCGGAGGAGCTGCTCGAACATACCCGGATGGCGATGTATCAGGACCGGATCTTCGCCTTCACCCCCAAGGGCGAGCTGATCCAGCTGCCCAAGGGCGCGACACCGATCGACTTCGCCTATGCGGTGCACACCGACCTTGGCGATCAGGCGGTCGGCGCCAAGATCAACGGCCAGGTCGTTCCCCTACGCACCGAGATCCAACAGGGCGACCAAGTCGCCATCCTGCGCTCCAAGGCGCAGCGGCCGCAGGACAATTGGCTCAATTTCGCGATCACCGGCAAGGCGCGCGCCGCGATCCGCCGGCATCTGCGGCACAAGGAGCTGGACGAGACGATCGCGCTCGGCCGCAAGCTCTATGACGACATCGTCCGCCGCCTGCCCGTGCCGATCGGCGAGGAAGCGCTGGGCGCCGCCCTCACCCGCCTCAAGCTCGACGATGCCGATGCGCTGATGGAGGCGATCGCGCGGCGCAAGCTCTCCGACGTGCAGGTGATGGAAGCGCTGATGCCGGGATCGACCGAGGGCGACCTCGCCCCGCTTCCCGCGGCGCGGGAGCCGATCTCGATCAAGGGCCTCACCCCCGGCGTCGCCTTCACCCTCGCCCCCTGCTGTCATCCGATCCCGGGCGACCGCATCGTCGGCGTGCGCCAGCCGGGCGAGCCGATCGAGATCCACCAGATCAGCTGCCCCAAGCTCGACAAGGTCGAGGACAAGGACTGGATCGACATCGGCTGGGGCGACAAGGCCGAGGGCGGCACTGCGCGCATCGCCGTCACGCTCAAGAACGAGCCGGGCGCGCTCGGCGTGGTCGCGACGATCCTTGGCCAGCACAAGGCGAACATCCTCAACATCCGCTTCGACACTCGCGACACGACCTTCCACACCAACATGATCGACCTCGAGGTGCGCGACGCGGCGCATCTGATGAAGCTGATCGCCGCGCTGCGCGCTGCCGAAGCGGTGAATTCGGCGGAGCGGGTCTGACCTAATTTAATCCTCCCCGCCACAATTCGACCAACAGCGTTGCAATGTTGGAATTGATTTGCTTGCCTCTGGCGATGCGCTCGCGCCTACCCGCATCGGTCTCCTTCCCTTCCCGCCGATGGCGGCCCCAGGACGAGGATTCCGGCGCGATAGTGTCAAGCTAGTGTAAACTTCCGCATCGCTGCGCCCGTCAGACGTCGCGCATCTCTTCCGAAAGGCTCGCTCATGGATCGCCGCACCTTCCTTGCCTCCAGCACCGCGACCGCTGCGCTCGCCGCCTCCCCCGCCGCAGCCCGCGCGCTGCAAGCCGCTGCGAACCCCGCCGCCGGGCCGGGCGATGCCGGCCTCAATGCGATCTTCGACGACGTGCTGCGCAAGACGATCCAGCGCTCGCCCGAGCTCGCCACCTCGATCGGATTCGACAAGGGGCCTGGGGCGGCATTGAAGCGACAGCTCACGGACCGCTCGCCCGCGGCCAAGGCGAAGGCGCAGGCCGAGACCAAGGACGCGCTCGCCCGGATCGAGGCGGTCGATCCCGCGACCCTCTCCGAATCCTCGAAGCTGGACCGCGAGATCGTCGCCTATTCGCTCAAGACCCAGCTCGTGCCGCGCGAGCGCTTCGATCTCGACGCGGTGATGCGCCCGTTCGCGATCTTCCAGCAGGGCGGCATCTATTTCTCGATGCCCGATTTCCTCAATACGGCGCACACGATCGCAACGGCGGACGATGCCGAGGCGCTGCTGTCGCGGCTCGAACAGATGGGTCAGGCGCTCGATTACAACACGCAGGAGCAGGCAGAGCTGGGCAAGCGCGGCGTGGTCGCGCCCGATTTCTGCCTCGACCTGACGATCGAACAGATGGCGAAGCTGCGCGCGCCCGCCGCAGCCGACAACACGATCGCCAAATCGCTGGTCCAGCGCACCGCGGCCAGGGGCATCGCCGGCGACTGGGGCGCGCGGGCGGCGAAGATCATCGACGCATCGGTCTACCCCGCACTCGACCGCCAGATCGCACTGATCAAGCAGCAGCGGACCAAAGCGCGCACCAGCGCGGGGGTGTGGGACGTGCCGCAGGGGAATGATATCTACGCCGCAGCGCTGGCGCAGGCGACCACCACCAACTTCACCCCCGACGAGGTCCACAAGATCGGACTGGAGGAAGTGGCTGAGATCAGCGCCGAACTCGACAAGATCCTGAAGGCGCAGGGCCTGACCAAAGGCAGCGTCGGCGAGCGCCTGACCGCACTCAACCAGCGCCCCGACCAGCTATACCCGGACACCGCAGCGGGCCGGATCGAGCTGATCAAGTCGCTCAACGCGGACAATGAGAAGGTGGCGAAGCTGCTGCCGCGCATGTTCATCGATCCGACCAAGGCACCGCTCGAGATCCGCGCGGTGCCGGTCGAGATTCAGGACGGCGCATCGAACGGCTATTACAACCGCGCCGCGCTCGATGGCTCGCGGCCGGCGATCTACTTCATCAATCTGAAAAGCGTCGGCGACTGGCCCAAATACACCCTGCCGTCGCTGACCTATCACGAAGGTCTGCCCGGCCATCATTTGCAGATCAGCACGTCACAGGCGGCCGAGGGGCCGCTGATCCGCAAGTTCAGCTTCTTCGGCGCCTACACCGAAGGCTGGGCGCTCTATGCGGAGCAGGTCGCCGACGAACTCGGCGCCTATGCCAGCGACCTCGAGCGCGCGGGCTATCTCCAGTCCTTCCTGTTCCGCGCCGCGCGGCTGGTGATCGACACCGGCATCCACGCCAAGAAGTGGAGCCGCGAGCAAGCGACCGACTATATGGTCGACACCGTCGGCTTCGCCCGTCCGCGCTCACAGCGCGAGATCGAGCGCTACTGCACCCAGCCGGGGCAGGCCTGCAGCTACAAGATCGGCCACACCAGCTGGGTCCGCGCGCGCAAGAAGGCGCAGGAAATCGCTGGCGCCAAGTTCGACATCCGGCAATTCCACGAGGTGATCCGCCGCGGCGCCGTTCCCCTCACCACGCTCGAGCGGCTGGTGGAGGAAGACGCGCGGCGGATGGCGGCGGGGTGACGGGCCGGCGGGTTCCAGAATTATCCTCCCCGGTACGGGGAGGGGGACCGCTCGCGAAGCGAGTGGTGGAGGGGGCCCGCCACAGATGGCGTCGTTTGAGGAGGACCCCCTCCGTCAGCGCTGCGCGCTGCCACCTCCCCGTTCCGGGGAGGATTGAAGAGCCGCCTACTTCCCCCCGAGCCGCAGCGTCAGCGCCGCGCCCCACATGCGCGGCTCCCCTGCGATGAAGGTCGGCATGCCCAGGCCGTCGCCGGTGTTGCCCGCGTCCTTGATATATTCCCGGTCGAACAGGTTGGTGACGAAGCCCTCGATCCGCCAGCGGCCGTTAGCGGTCTCGATGCCGAAGCGCGCGTTGACCGTGGCATAGGCGCCCTGCACCTCGTCCTGCACCGTGTCGGGGATGAGGTTGCCGGTCTGCAACCGGGCGATGTCATTGTCGTCGTCGAAGAAGACGCGCGACTGCCAGGTGACGTCCGGGGTGAAGTCGATCGCCACCGGTCCGACATCGCCACGCAGCGTCACGCCCGCCGAGGCGCTGTGATCGGGCGACAAGCGGAAGCTGTTTCCTTCCCGCGCGCCCGCCTTGAAGCGGCTGTGGTTATAGGCATAGGTCGCGAACAGATTGACCCAGTCCGCCGGGTTCCAGCGCATCTGGCCCTCGAAGCCGTAGCTTTCCGCCTTGCCGGCATTGACCGTGACGAAGGTCGTGCCGACCTGCTCCGTCGTCTGGAAGTCGCTGTAGTCATAGTAGAAGAGCGCGCCGTCGAGGAACAGGGTGCGGTCCGCCAGCTCGGTCTTCACGCCGATCTCGAAGCTGTCCACCGTCTCGGCGGGCAACAGATTGAACCGCGCCGCCCCGCCCGGCGCAGCGGGCGGCGACACGCCAAGCACCTCGGGCCTGCGGCCGCGCGCATAGTTGGCATAGATGTTCGCCTGCGGGCTGAGCTCATAGCGCGCCGTGACGCGCCAGGTGAAGCCGCCGCTCTCGTTGGTCGCTTCGGCCAGATTGCCGTTGCCCGTGGTCGGCTGAAGGCCAAGGCCGAACAGCGGCACCGGATAGAGCGCGGATTGCGGGACGTTCGCCGCACCCGGCATCGCAAGCGCGTTGAGCAGCGCGGTGCGCGTCGGCTCGGTCTGGCTGAGCGCGCCGATGAAACCGCCCAGGATCGAACGGCCATTCTGCACCGACGCGGTGTAGCGGGTCCGCTTGTCGTCGCGGCTGTAGCGGATGCCGCCGCCGATCTCGAACGCGTCGGTCACGTCGAACGTCACATCGGCGAACAGGTCCCACGCCTTGGTGCGGCTGAAATTGGTGCTGGTCTCGCGATGTGCGCCCTTGAGATTGGCGGCGATTGCCTGCGCCAGCGGGGCGGACAGGGCATAGCCGCGCGCAGCCGCGACGCCCTGAAGCAGCTGGCCGGTGAAGGCGGTGTTAGAGAAGAGCGCAATCGGTGCCGGATCGGTCGCCGGGCGGCCCGGGATCGCACCGCCGCCGTTCAGGCGGTCGGTGAGCCGCGCCAGCGCGACGCGCTCGTCGAACTGCGACGGGGTGCGCTGGTGGCCGTCCTCGTAGAAATAGGTCGCGCCGGCAAAGCCCTTGAGCGGGCCGCCATTATCCCAGTTGAGGCGGAGCGTCGCCATGGTCTGCGTGCCCGCCGCATCCTCCGCCGCGGTCAGCGCGGGGAGCGAGATGCCGTCGGCGTCGAAGATCTCGGTGCCGCTGAATTCGCGATAAGCGATCGTGCCATTGAGCGAGAAGCCGTTGCCGAGCTCTGCATTGGCGATGCCGGTGACACCCCACACCTCGCGCTCGAGGCCGAGGCGCTTGCCGCCCTCGAACCCCGGCCCCGCAGCGAGCGCCGCACCGCTGTTGCGGCCGCGATCGCCGATCACCGCGCCGGTGATCGTGTCGGTCGGGTTGTAGGCGATCGACTTGAACGCGGTGCCGGTGGCGCGATCGGTCTGATAATTGCCGATCAGGTCGAAAGTGAAGCCCGCCGGCTCCCAGCGCAGGCTGCCGCGCACCGCCTCGCTCTCGATCCCGTTATAGTCGCGGCCGCCCAGCAAATCCTCGACGAACCCGTCCCGCTTCTTGACGCGCGCAGCGGCGCGGACCGCGAGATCGTCGGCGAGCGGGATGTTCCACGTCCCGTCGACGCGATACATGCCATAGTCGCCGCCCGATACGCGGAGCATGCCATAGCCCGCATCCGGATCGGCCTTGGCCTGGATCAGGTTGACCGCGCCGATCAGCGCGCCGCGGCCATACAGCGTCGATTGCGGCCCCTTGGCCACCTCGACGCGCTCGAGATCGAGCAACTCGACATAGGAGCCGCGCGACTTGGAGATCGAGACGCCGTCCTGAAACACCGACACGCGCGGCTCGTTGAACGCGCTGCCCGAGTCAGAGGTGATGCCGCGCATCACGAAACCGGGGTTGTTGGGCGATTGATTCTGCACCTCGAAGCCCGGAACGTAGCGCGAGAGGGCGTCGAACTCCTGGATGTTCAGCCGCTCGAGGAAGCGTTCGTCATAGGCGGTGAGCGCGAAGGGGACCTCGATCGGGCGCTGCTCGACGAACTGCGCGGTGACGACGATCTCGTCATCCGCGGGAGCGCCGGCCGGCGCTTCCTGTGCCAGGGCAGGTGCAGCGGCGAGCGCGATCGGGCTGGCGAAGGCGAGAAGCGGGAAGCGGATCGACATGATGGAAGCCCCTGTTGACGTGGACGGAATGTCCCCTGCGCGGCTCCATGTCGGCAATTGGTGACGAACCTGTTGCAGCGCACCATCGCGCAAAGAAAAATGCCCGCCCGGCACGGGGCCGGACGGGCAAGGGATCGGCACATGGGGTGCCGGAGGGTCTCGTGAAACTCAGTTTGCGGCGGCGGCCCCCTGCCCCGCCGCGCGCGTCGCCTGCTCCATCAGCGCGCGGGCGGTCTTGATGCCGTCGGCCTCCTTGGTCTTGCCGCTCTGGATCTCGTCGGCGATGCCGAGCAGGCGGCTGGCGATCACCGTCCCGGCCTCGGCCGCCTCGGTGATGCGGATGCCGTTCTTGGCCGCGGCGATGCGATCCCATTCGGCGCGGATCGCCGCCCAATAGCCCTTGGTCGCGGCCCAGTAATCGTCGGCGGCCTTCACCGCATAGCCGTCGAACTTGGTATAGGTGTTCAGGACATATTCCTGCACCACCGGCTCGAGCTTGCCGTCGAACTGGCCCATCTTGGTGTTGTCCTGCCAGTGGATCCAGCCGGCAGGGCTGATCTGGTGGCGGTTGATCGCATAATAGCGGTCATAGACCGGGCCGCGCACCGCATCGCGGCGGGCGAGCGGGCGCCAGGTCCAGTTGGAGCGCCAGCGGCGGATTCCCGCCTCGGTGGTCCACTGCCCCCAGCCGCCATAGCGCGGGCTGTCGTCCACCTGCCACACGGTCTGCGACCAGCGGCCCTTGCGCATCCGCTCGGGCACGTCCTCCCAGGTCCAGCTGTCGGGACCGGAATAGACGAGCACCCTGGCCGGCTCATATTCCCAGTCCTGGCGCCAATGCTTGATGACCATGTCCTTGCCCTCGTGACTGACGACGAGGAGGTGCTGGAGCACGATCTTGCGGCCGGTGTCCTCGATCACGCGGACCGATTCATGCCCGCCCGAGACCTTGGCCGCGATCGGCGTGTAATCGGCGCGCCACGGCGTCGATTCCTGCATGTCGAACTTGACCTTGTAGTTGCCGGCCATCGCCAGGATGTCCTTGCGGTCGGCCTCGAACAAGGCCTTGGCCTCCGCCTCGCTGCCCTGCTTGACCGGTCCGTCAGCCAGCGCCGGGGTGGCGCAGGCGATCAGCGCGGCGCCGGCGATCCACATCATCTTCTTCACTGTTCTTGCCCTCTCTTTGGTCGTTCGGAATTTCAGAAGCGGACGCTCACCGAGATGCTGCCGTTGCGGCCGGGCTGGGTGTAGGCGTCCTTGATGGTCGAGGTCGGCGACAGGCCGCGCACGTCGCTCCACCACGCATATTTCTCGTCGGTCACGTTGAAGAGGCCGCCGCGCAGCGTGACCATGTCCGCGATCTTGACGAAGGCGGTCACGTCGAGCGTGGTGAAGCCCGGCGGCGCGTACTGGCCGCCCGCGCGGCTCGCTTCCTTCTGCGCGCTGTGCGTCGCGATCACCTGCCCGCCGAAACGGCCGGCGGGCTCGCGCCAGCCCGCGCCAATGACGACCTTGAGCGGATCGACCGACAGCAGCGGCGTCTTGCCCCCCGTCGGGCTGATCTCGTCGCCGGTGGCGTAGGAGATGGCGAGGCGGCCGGTGAACCCGGCGTCGTTCCACGCCTCGAACCGCGCCTCGGCGCCCTTCACGCGCGCCCGGTCGATGTTGATGAACTGATAGACCGCGGGGTCAGCCGGGGTGAAGCTGCCGCTCACCACCTCCTGCGAGATGAAGTCGTCATAGTCGACATGGAAGGCTGTCAGGTCGAGCCGGACATTGCTCCCAAGGAAGCGGATCCCCGCCTCGAACGCCTCGCTGCTCTCGGGCTTCAGGTTCGGGTTGGGCCGCGAGGTGTAGCCGAAAGCGAGATTCTCGAAGAACTGGTTGACCTGGCTCGGCTCAGGCGCCTTGAAGCCCCGCGCGTAGTTGGCGAACAACCGCACCGCCTCGCCCAGCTTCACCACCGCGCCGATCTTGGGCGATACCCGCGACCCGTCCTGCTTTGCTGCGGTGAAGGCCGGCAGCAGCGGATCCCTGTCGGGCGACAGATTATAGTGATCGAAGCGCAACGCCGGATGCAGCGTCACCGGGCCAAAGGTGATCTCACCCGCCGCGAACGCACCGACCAGCGCATAGTCGGTCCGGGGGAAGGCGCGGGTCGGGAACACCTCGCCCGCAGGCGGCACGGTGCCGTCGCGCAGCCCCTCCTGCTGCGTGACGCTGACGTCGCCGCCCAGGATCAACCGTAGGGGCGCCTCCACGCTGCCGAAGTTGAGCCGCACATCGCCGGCCCCGCCATAGATGCGGTTCTCGAAGGTATTGATGCGCGTGCGATCGACTGCGGGGGTACGGTCCTCGAAGGTGAACTGGCGATCTTCCGCATCCTGCAGATAGGCGGTCAGCCGCGCCTGCTCGACCGTGCCGTCGCCGGTCCAGGTCCAGTCGAGCGCCGCACGCCAGCGATGGCCGGTGTCGGTCGCGTCGAGGTTGACGACGGTCGCCGAATGGCCGGTCAGCACATCGGTGAACAGGTGCGTGTCGAGATATTCGCCGGTCAGCCGGATGCGGTGCCCGCCGCTCTCGTAGGCGATGCGGCCAAGCGCCGCGTTCGATCGCCCGTCCTGCGGATTGGCGAGCGTGCGCGCCGCGCCGGTCCCGCCGACCGAGCCGTGATTCTCGTACTCGTTGAAGTCGCGGCGGGTATAGGCCGCCATCGCCGACCAGTCGCCCGAGCGTCCCGCGACGATCAGCGTCTCGCTGAACTCATTGTCCGCCGAGGACCAGGCCGCGCGCGCGCGGCCGCCGAAATCCTGCCCCTCGCGCAGGAAATCCTTGGGATCGGCGGTGATGAAGCTCACCGCGCCCGCCAGCCCGTCGCTGCCATAGAGCGCCGAAGCGGGCCCGCGCAGGAGCTCGACCGACTTGATCAGGCCGAGATCGACATAGTCGCCGCGGCCCACGCCCTGTGCGCCGAAGCTGAACCCGTCGGGCACGCGCACGCCGTCGACCTGGATCAGCACGCGGTTGCCGCCCATGCCGCGGATGTTGAAGCCTTCATTGCCCGCGCGGCCGGTCGTGCCGAGCGCCGCGCCGAAGCGGGTCGGCTGGCGCGTGACGCTCACGCCCGGCTCGAACCGGACCAGCTCCTTGATGTCGGTGACCAACTCGTCGGCGATCTGCTCCTCATCGATCACGCTGACCGTCGCGGGCGCATCCTGCGTCGCCAGCGGCGAGCGGGTCGCCGTGACGGTGACGGTATCCCGCGCATCGCTATCGGCTTCCTCGGCAAAAGCCGGGGCCGCGCCGAGCGCCAGCATGCTGGCTCCGGCGACAAGGAAGCTGCGTGATCGGTACATGATTTCCCCTTGCTCTTTGCGATTGCGACTGACTCGCATTATTAGATCGCGCCTAGGCTTGTTGCGAACCGCTGTCAATTGCGCGGGTGCAGCACCCGGCGTGCAAATCGCACATGACGTTTCGCGGGCGGCGCGCTAAAGCCGCTCGTCATGCAACGTCCCAAGCTCTCGGTCGTCGTGCCGTGCTACAATGAAGAAGGCTGTCTCGAGCTGCTGCACGGTCGGGTCTCCGCCGCCGCGCGCGCCGCGGTCGGCGACGATTACGAGATCGTGCTGATCAATGACGGCTCACGCGACGGCAGCTGGGCCGTCATGCAGCGCCTCTCGGCCGCCGACCCCCGCCTCGTCGCGATCAACCTGTCGCGCAACCACGGGCACCAGCTCGCGCTCACCGCGGGGCTCGACCTGTGCGCGGGCGACGAGATCCTGGTGATCGACGCGGACCTGCAGGACCCGCCCGAGCTGCTGTCCGAGATGCGCGCCACGCTGCGCGAGCAGGGCGCCGACGTCGTTTATGCGGTGCGCCGCAAGCGCGAGGGCGAGACCTTCTTCAAGAAGGCGACCGCGGCGCTGTTCTATCGCATGCTCGATCGCATCACCGACACCCCCATCCCCCTCGACACCGGGGACTTCAGGCTGATGACCCGCCGTGCGCTCGACGCGTTCCTGTCGCTGCCCGAACAGGCGCGCTTCATCCGCGGCATGGTCGCCTGGGTCGGCTTCCGGCAGGTGCCGTTCGTCTACGACCGGCATGAGCGGCATGCCGGCGAGACCAAATATCCGCTCGCCAAGATGATCCGCTTCGCGCTCGACGCGGTCACCGGCTTCTCGACCGCGCCGCTGCGCTTCGCCAGCCATGCCGGCCTTGCGCTCACCGGCCTGTCGGCGCTGCTGTTCCTCTATATCGTCGTCGGCTGGTTGATGGGCAATGCGGTGCAAGGCTGGACCTCGACGATGTTGGTGGTCGTCTTCCTCGGCGCGGTGCAGATGTTCGTGCTCGGCATGATCGGCGAGTATCTCGGCCGGCTCTATGTCGAATCGAAGCGGCGGCCGCTCTATCTGGTCGCGGACGTCGCCGGGCCGGTGAAGGGCCATGCGTCGCTCGGCTATCGCTTCGCCGATTCGGGCGAGGTGACCGTCTCACCGCACGCGCCGGCGCGGATCGAACCGGCCGAGGCCGCCCCAGCCCCCAAGCCGCCTCGCCGCAAGGCCGAGGCCACCGGGACCGACGAACCGCCGACGCTGCTTTGAAGCGCGCGCTCGTCCTCCTTGCGCTCGTCGCCGCGACGCCGCTTGCCGCGCAGCAGGTTGCGCCGATCCAGAGCCGCGTCGAGGCCGAACTCGCCAAGGCGGCACCCGGAACCCGATACGGCCTGGTCGTGACCGACGCGCAGGGGCACGAGATCGTTGCGGTCAATCCCGACCAGCGCTTCATCCCGGCATCGAACACCAAGATCATCACCACCGCCGCGGCCTATATGACCCTGCCCGGTATCGCCCGGCCCGACAGCGAAGGCGGGGCGACCGTCCGGATCGAAGGGCGCAACGTGGTGCTGACCGGGCGCGGCGACGCGCGGCTGTCGAGCGCGGCGGACTGCACGACCGACTGCCTGGCGCAACTCGCCGATGCGATCGCGGCCAAGACCAAACGCGTGCGCAACATCACGGGCGACGCCACGCTCTTCCCCGACGAGCGCTGGAGCGCGGGGATGAGCTGGAACAACATTCCCAGCCCCTATGGCACCGCGCTGACTGCGCTGACGCTCGACGACAATGAGCTGATCGCGATCGCGGCGCCGGGCAAGGCAGGCGCGGCGCCGAACCTGGCGCATCTCGGCTATCTTGCGATCGACAACCGTGCCGTCACCGTGGCAGCGGGCGGCAAGACCGATCTGAACGTCGACCGGTTGCCGTTCGACCGCACGATCCGCCTGACCGGCACGATCGCGGCGGATGCCACGCCGCAGCGGATCCGCATGGGGATCGACGATCCCGCCCATTATGCAGCCTGGCGCCTCGCCGCCCTGCTGCGCGAGCGCGGGGTCAAGGTCTCGGGCAAGATCGCATCGCGTTACCGAACGCCGGATGCGAGCGACGACCCGCGCCAGCGCAACGGCACGCCGCCGCCCCGGGTGACACCCCCCACCCCGCTTGCGACACTGACCCCGCCGCCGCTCAGCGAGGACATGCGCGTCATCAACAAGGTCAGCCAGAACCTGCATACCGAGCTGCTGCTGCGCCGCGTCGGACTGGTGAACGGCACCGGATCGGTGGCCGACGGGCTGGTGCAGGTCGAGGCGATGTTCGCCGCGGCGGGCGTGCCGCGCACGTCATGGGACTTCTCCGATGGATCGGGCATGTCGACCTATAACCGCATCGCCCCGCGCGGGATGGTCAAGCTGCTGAGCTGGATCAGCGCGCAGCCCTGGAGTGCGGAGTGGCGCGAGACCCTGCCCATCGGCGGTGTGGACGGGACGCTGGCTCGGCGGTTCAAGGGCACGGTGCTGGAGGGCAGGATCTTCGCCAAGACCGGTACGATCAACGCGACCAACGCCCTTGCGGGCTACATGACGGCGAAGAGCGGCAAGACGCTGACCTTCGCCTCCTATGCCAATGACGTGCCCTCGGGCACCTCGGCGACGCCGGCGATGGACGCGGCGCTGGTGGCGGTGGCCGAGGCGAATTGATCAGGGTCGGCGTACTGGCCGCTTGCGCGAGGGGGCACCACGCTTTCACAGCGCCCGCCCCCTCGCGGATCAGATAACCTGTCGCGCTCAGCAATTGCCCATATAGATACCGCTGCGGGAGACGCATACCGGTCCGCCTGGAAGCTCCCTGGTGTCGTATACACCCTCGCCCGCCCCCTCCGGTGCGATATCAATGAACATCTGAGACATACACTGGCTTACCGAAGTATAGCCTAGCGACGCATAGTCGCCATTCTCACAAAAATAGTCCACCAACGCCCTAACTTCTTCATTAGTCGTATGGCCAATAGGGCTTTCATTTTCGTAGCGCTGGGCGCTAGCATAAGGAATAGATTGCCCGCACAGAACGATAGCGAGCGCACCGAGCTTGATAAGCTTCATAAGATACCCCTTCTGCCAGTTATTCCGCTTCGACCATCTCTCAACCCGGGCATTCGCACAAGGCCGCACGACGTTCAAATCACGCCAAGCTCACCATATAATACAATAACTATCTAATAATATTGGATTATAATACAGTCCGAAAGAGTTCTATTTGGACCAGTCACCTGAAGGGCAGGCCGTCAATCTTTCGGCTGGGCCAGCACGATCAGCGACAGGCCGGGCGGCAAGGGAACGCGGCCGAGCAGGTGGCGCTCGAGCCCGAACACCTTCTCGAAGATCGCGTTGAGCGGCTTGGCGGGCGGCGAATCGTCGCTGTCGTCCTTGCCGGTGAGCTTGCCCGCGAGCCGCGCGGCGACCGCCGCCGGGAACAGCAGCGAATTGAAATAGCCGAGCTTGCGCCACTTCAGGCCGGCGCGCTCCAGCGCGGCGATCAGCGTCGCCTTGGAATAGCGGCGCTTGTGATGGTTCACCACGTCGTGTGCGCTCCACATCCATTGATGCGCGGGGACGGTGATCAGGATCGTGCCGCCGGGCTTCAACCGCTTCGCCATCGCCTCGAGTGCGGCGACGTCATCCTCGATATGCTCGACCACGTCGAGCACCGCGATCATGTCGTACTGGCCATCGGCGACGCCCGACAGCTCGGGCAGCGGCGCGCTGCCGACCGGCTTGCCGAGCCGCTTGCTCGCGATCTCGCGCGCGGCGGGATCGATCTCGATCGCGTCGACCTCGCCGAACGCGCCAAGCATGGGCAGGTTGTGGCCCGTGCCGCAGCCGATCTCGAGGATGCGCGCACCCTTGGGCAGGCTCACCTCGCGCGCGATGAAGTCGGCGAGGATGTCGCGGCGCGCAACATACCACCAATGGGTGGAATCATGCTCGGCCATGCGGTCGTAAACGATGCGGTCCATGTCAGCCGAATACCCATTGCCGGTTGAGCGCGAAAGTCGCGAGGGGGGTTATGGTGACGATCGGGATCAGCGGCACCCATTCGGGATAGTGCAGCAGATCGGCGATTGCCCAAGTGAACAGCGCGTTGAGGGCCAGGCCGAACCCCTGGACGACCAGGAATTTGAAGTGCTGCCGCCCGCTATTGTCGCGGCTGCCATGCCCCTTGAAGCTCCACGCACTGTGCATGAAGAAGCCGCAGGTCACCGCGACGGCGAAGGCAAAGGGCACCGCCGCGACCGCGAGGTTGGGGAACACCCACCAGACGAGCGGCAGATAGACGGCGGAGTAGATCACCGTCGAGGCAAGACCCGCGATGCCGAAGCGCACGAGCTGCCCGAGGACGCCGCTGCGCTGCAATTCGCCTATTCTGTGGATGATCGCCGTCACGCCCGTCTTGCCCTGAAGCCGCGCGCCGCACTAATGCCCATCTGTCGGTAGGGGAAGCGGTTTTGACCAAGGCTGAAGGCGGCTTCGAGCTGGAGCGGGAATTGTCGGTCCATTGGCTGCGCTGGACACTGCTCGCCTGGGCCGCGATCGCCGCGTGGTTCCTGTGGGACCGCTGGGGGCAGGTTAACGCGCTGGCCCTGGGCGATACCGACGACAATATGCGGCTAATGCAGGTGCGTGCGCTGCTCGACGGGCAGGGCTGGTACGATCTGCGCCAATACCGCCTGAGCCCGCCGGGCGGCCTCGACATCCACTGGTCGCGGCTGGTGGATCTGCCCATCGCCGCGCTGATCCTGATCTTCAAGCCGTTCGTCGGGACGCCGATGGCGGAGCGGCTGGCATGCGGCATCGCCCCGCTCCTCCCGCTCGCCGTGACGATGGGCGCGCTCAGCGTCACCGTGCGCCGCCTGGTCGCGCCCGCCGCCTGGCCGATCGCGGCGATCATCCTGCTCGGTTGCGGATCGACGATGCTGATGTTCATGCCGCTGCGCATCGATCATCACGGCTGGCAGCTCGCCTGCCTCGCGCTCACGCTGGCGGGGATCGCCGATCCCAGGGGCGCGCGGGGCGGGCTGACCGTCGGGCTTTCGAGCGCCGCGTCGCTGACGATCGGACTCGAGCTGCTGCCCTATTGCGCCATCGCGGGGGCGATCGTGACGCTGCGCTGGGTATGGGACGGCGGCGAGGTGCGGCGGATGCAGGCCTATGCGCTTGCCCTTGCGGGCGGGGGCACGCTGGGCTTCGCGCTGTTCGCGTCCAACGCCAATCATGCGATGCGCTGCGACGCGCTGACCCCGGCCTGGCTCTCGGTGACGATCGCGGCGGGCGTGCTGCTGTTCGCGGTCGGCCTGCTCAATCCGGCGAACCGCATGGCGCGGCTCGGCCTTGCCGCTGTCGCCGGTGCGGCGATCGCAGGCGGGTTCGCCGCGCTGTTCCCGCAATGCCTGTCGCGCCCCGAAGGCGTCTCCGACGAGCTCTACGACATCTGGCTGAGCAATGTGCGCGAGGCGCGGCCGATTTATCGCCACAGCTTCGCGATGGGCTTTCCCGTTGCGGTGCTGCCGGTGATCGGCGTGATCGGTGCGGCGGTCGCAGCATGGCGGGCGCGCGCGTCGGCGGTGCAGCTCAGCAGCTGGATCGCGATCGGGCTGTTCACCGCCTTTGCCGGCGCGATGCTGTTGTGGCAGATCCGCGCGGGCCCGGCTGCACAGCTGCTCGCCGTGCCGGGCGCGACGGCTCTGGTGTGGCTGGTGGTGCCGTGGTTCCTCAACCAGAAGCACATGGCGGTGCGCGTGCTGGGCGCGGTCGCGGCGTTCCTGCTGCTGTCGGGCCTCTTCACCGGCTTCGTCGTCAAATATGTGAAGGTCGACAAGCCGCAAAAAGCGCGCAACGTCGTCGCGCGCGCCAATGCCCGGTGCGCGAGCGCCGCCGGCATGTCGCTGCTCGACCGCTCGCTGCCACCCTCGACGCTGTTCACGCATGTCGACCTGGGGCCGCGGCTGATCGTGATGACGCATCACAAGGGGATCGCCGGGCCGTATCACCGCAACGAGCGCGCGATCCTCGACGTCCACCACGCCTTTACCGGCAGCCCCGCGGCGTTCCGGCCGATCGCGCAGCGCTATGGCGCACAATACCTGCTGGTCTGCCCCAACATGGCGGAGACCACCATCTATCGCAGCCGCGCGCCCAACGGCTTCTACGGCCAGCTGGCCAAGGGCCAGGTGCCGGCGTGGCTCGATCCGGTGCGGCTGCCGGCGAAGGCGCCCTACCGGCTCTGGCGGATCCGGTACGACAGGTAATAGCGCCTGACTATCAAGCGACCCTTCATTCCATTTCAATCCGTCACCCTGCCCCGGACTTGATCCGGGGTTCAGGGCCCATTTCTCCATAGGCGACTGAGCCGCTGGTGGCAGGACGGACGCTGAAACAGGTTCAGCATGACGGAAGCGGGATTTGGTTCGCTACAGCCCGAAGCTGCGTTTGACCCCGTCGATCACGAACTGGATCGCCAGCGCCGCGAGCAGCACGCCGAGCAGGCGCGTGATCACCGATTCGATCTTGGCGCCGAGCAGCCGCATCAGCGGTCCGGCGGCGAGCAGCGCGATGAGGGTGAGCACGAGCACCAGCCCGAGCGCGGCGAACACCACCGCGGTCTCCCCCGCACCCTCGCTGCGCGAGACGAGCAGCATCACGGTGGCGATCGAGCCGGGGCCGGCGATCATCGGCATGCCCATCGGGAAGACCGAGACGTCCTCGATCTCGGGCGTCTCCATGATCTTGCTCGCGCGGTCCTCGCGGCGTTCCTGACGCTTCTCGAACACCATTTCGAGCGCGATGATGAACAGCATGATCCCGCCCGCGATGCGGAAGGCGTTGAGGCTGATTCCGAGCGTCTTGAGCAGCGCCTCCCCCACCAGCGCGAACACCAGCAAGATCGCGCTGGCGATCAGCACCGCGCGGATCGCCATCGAGCGCTGCTGCGCATGCGTCGCGCCTTTGGTGAGGCCCGCATAGATCGGGGCGCAGCCCGGCGGATCGATCACCACGAACAGCGTCGCGAAGGCCGAGAGGAACAGCTCGATCATGCGGGCCTGCGCTCGGCCAGATGCCGCTCCCAGGCGAGCGCGTCCTTCACGATCCGGTCGAGATCGTCATGCTGCGGCCGCCACGGCAGCGCGTCGAGGATCGCGCGATTGTCCGACACCAGCTCGTCCGGATCACCCGCACGGCGGCCTTCCAGCCGGCGCTCGATCTTCATGTTGGTCACGCGATCAACCGCATCGAGCACCTCGAGCACCGAATAGCCGCGGCCATAGCCGGCATTGAGGAAATGGCTCTTGCTTGGGTTCGCGATCAGCAAGTCGAGCGCATCGACATGCGCGGCGGCGAGATCGCTGACATGGATATAGTCGCGCACGCCGGTTCCGTCGCGCGTGGCGAAATCGGTGCCGAACACGCTGACATGGCCACGCTTGCCGGTCGCCGCCTCGGCCGCGATCTTGATGAGATGCGTCGCGCCCGCGGTGCTCTGGCCCGAGCGGCCCTGCGGGTCGGCGCCGGCGACGTTGAAGTAGCGCAGCGCCGCGAAATTCAATGGATGCGCCGCAGCGACGTCGCGCAGCATATGCTCGGTCATCAGCTTCGACATGCCATAGGGGTTGATCGGGCGCTGGGCCGCATCCTCGGCGATCGGCACGATCTCGGGAATGCCATAGGTCGCGGCGGTGGAGGAGAAGATGAAGTGCTTGACGCCTTCGGTCACCGCGCTCTCGATCAGGCTGCGGCTCGCGGCGGTGTTGTTGCGGTAATATTTGAGCGGATCGCTGACCGATTCCGGCACCACCACCGATCCCGCGAAGTGCATGATCGCGGTGACGCCATGCTCGCGGATCGCCGCGCGCACCTTCTCGTCATCGGCGACGTTGGCGACGACCAGCGCCGCGCGCGGATCGACCGCCCAGTCGAAGCCTGTGACGAGATTGTCGACCACCACCACGCGCCAGCCCGCATCGAGCAGCGCAAGCACCGCATGGCTGCCGATATAACCCGCTCCGCCCGTCACCATCACCGTGCCGTCGCGCATATGCTCACCTCTAGTTGGACGCCCCGCTCAACCCTATCTTGCATCGGGTAGCAAGGAGTTGAAGTGAATGACGACCGAAACCGCAATTTTCGCGGGCGGCTGCTTCTGGTGCGTGGAGGCGGTGTTCAAGGACCTGATCGGCGTCGAGAGCGTCGAGAGCGGCTATATCGGCGGAAGGGTCGACAACCCGACCTACAAGCAGGTGTGCGGCGGCGACACCGGCCATGCCGAGGCGCTGAAGGTCGTATTCGACCCGGCGCAGATCACGTACGACGACCTGCTCGACATCTTCTTCGCGACGCATGATCCGACCCAGCTCAACCGCCAGGGCAACGACGTGGGCACGCAATATCGCTCGGCGATCTTCCCGCAATCGCCCGAGCAGGAAGCGGCGGCAAAGGCCGGGATCGAGCGCAATGCGAGCGAATGGCCCGCGCCGATCGTCACCACGATCGAGGCGAACGACACCTGGTGGCCCGCCGAGAGCTATCATCAGGACTATTGGGAAGGCGAAGGCCAGCGCAATCCCTATTGCCTGGCGGTGATCCCGCCCAAGCTCAACAAGCTGCGCAAGAGCTTCGCCAACCGGATCAAGGAGGGGGCGGCCGCCTGACGGGAACCGTCACCCCGGCGAAAGCCGGGGTCTCCCACCGCAAGCCCTTCGCTTGCCGCACGAGATCCCAGCTTTCGCTGGGATGACGGATGAAGGTCAGGGGAGCGGCTCGCCCTCGACCGGCGGCCGCTTCGCCCCTTCGGCGCCGAGCGCCTTGTAGAAGATCCCGCCAAGCACGCCGCCGACGATCGGCGCCGCCCAGAACAGCCAGAGCTGCTGGATCGCCCAGCCGCCGACCACCAGCGCCGGCCCCGTGCTGCGCGCCGGGTTGACCGAGGTGTTGGTGACGGGGATCGAGATGAGATGGATCAGCGTGAGCGCGAGGCCGATCGCGATCGGCGCAAAGCCCGCCGGCGCGCGGCTGTCGGTCGATCCCATGATGATGAGCACGAACATGAAGGTCAGCACCACCTCGATCGCCAGCGCCGACTGCAGGCTGAACTTGCCCGGCGAATGCTCGCCGAAGCCGTTGGATGCGAGACCGCCGGCTAGATCGTATCCGCCCGGCGCGCCGCTGGCGATGCAGTAGAGCAGCCAGGCCGCGATCGCGGCACCGATCACCTGCGCGATCACGTAGAGCGGAATGTCCTTGCCCGCGAAGCGCCCGCCCGCCCAGAGGCCGAAGGTCACCGCCGGGTTGAGGTGGCAGCCCGAGATATGGCCGATCGAATAGGCCATGGTCAGCACCGTCAGGCCGAAGGCGAGGGATACGCCCAGCAGCCCGATCCCCACTTCCGGAAACGCCGCGGCCAGCACCGCGCTGCCGCAGCCGCCAAAGACCAGCCAGAATGTGCCGACCAGCTCGGCCAGACCCCGTTGCACATTGGTCATCATGTCTCTCCCACTCTCGTGTTCGAACACTCGCCCGGTACGCGGCAAGCGGGAGACTAGGGGTCGTTGCGAGTGTGTAAAGACCCGACGGAACGGAGCATGCGCACTCCTCCCCCGCCAGGGGGAGGTGGCAGGCTCAGCCTGACGGAGGGGGAGGAAGCCCAACAGACGTCGGGAGTCCTCCCCCTCCGTCGCCTTCGGCGCCACAGTGCGAGGTCGGTCGTGCTCCCAGCACGACCTTGGATTGCCGGGGGCAATCCCACCTCGCACTCCCTGGCGGGGGAGGATAAGGGTTAGCGATGCGCGGCGCGGCGGAGGCGATCGTTGATCGCGATGCCGATGCCTTCCTCGGGAACGGGCGCGACCGCGATCGCGGCGCACTCCGAATCGTCCGCGCGATGGAGCGCATCGAACAGGCGCGCCGCCGCCTCGATCAGGTTTCCGGAGGCGGAGAGCGTGTCGTTGCCCGCGACCGCGCCAAAGCCGATCAGCCATTCGTCGGCACAGCGCTCGGTAGCATCGAGCCGGACGGGCTTGGCCGGCGCATAGTGGCTGGCGAGCTGGCCCGGCGCCTCGATCGCCCCGCTTCCGCCGGAAAGCCAGCGCCCGATCTCGCGCTCGATCGCCTCGGCCGCGATCGGCCCGGGGCGCAACAGCCGCGGATTGCCGCCCAGCGCGATGATCGTGGATTCGATGCCGCCGCTGGTCGGGCCGTCGTCGACGATCAGCGGGATGCGGCCGTTGAGGCTCGCCGCAACATGCACCGCGCGGGTCGGGCTGATCGTGCCGCTGGCATTGGCCGAGGGCGCGGCGAGCGGCTTGCCCGAGGCAGCGAGCAGCGCCTGCATCGCGCGATGCTGTGGCACGCGTATCGCGACGGAATCGAGCCCCGCGGTCACGATTCCCGCAATCTCCGCGTCCGGCCGCAGCGGCAGAACCAGCGTGAGCGGTCCGGGCCAGAAGGCATCGGCGAGCGCGCGCGCGTCGCGGTCGAACCGGGCGATCCGCTCGGCCGCCTGACGGTCCGCGACATGCACGATCAGCGGGTTGAACGACGGGCGCCCCTTGGCGGCGTAGATCCCCGCGACGGCATCGCGATTCGTCGCGTCGGCGGCGAGGCCATAGACCGTTTCGGTCGGCACGGCCACGCAACCGCCCGCGGCGATCACCTCCGCCGCACGCGCAACCGCCGCCTCGCCGTAGGGTAAGGTCAGGGTCTCGATCGGCGGATTTGGAACGGGCATTTCCACTGGCTATAGCGAGGGAAAAATGACGGCAAGAGAGGACCGATGAGCTTCACCCCCGCCACCACCGAGCAGCGTTTCGTGCTGGAGCATGTCGCCGGCATCTCGCAGCTGTCCGAAGCCGCGACGCCGGACCTTGTCGAAGCGGTGCTGGAGGGTGCCGGCGCGTTCGCGGCGGGGGAATGGGCGCCGCTCGACCGGGCGGGCGATACGGTGGGCGCGAAGTGGACGCCGGAAGGCGTGAAGATGCCCGAAGGTTATCCTGAGGCATATAAAGCCTATGTCGAGGGGGGCTGGGGCACGATCGGGTCTCCGCAAGCATTCGGCGGCCAGGGCCTGCCCTTCACGCTGGCGACCGCGGTGCTCGAGACGCTGGGCACCGCCAATATGGGCTTCGCGCTATGCCCCACGCTCAATGTCGGGGCGATCGAATCGCTGGCCCATCATGGCACGCCCGAGCAGCAGGCCCTGTGGCTTCCGAAACTGTCGACCGGCGAATGGACCGGGACGATGAACCTGACCGAGCCGCAGGCCGGATCGGACGTCGGCGCGCTCAAGACCCGCGCCGAGCCGCGTGCGGACGGCAAATGGTCGATCACCGGGACCAAGATCTTCATCAGCTTCGGCGATCACGACATGGCGGACAATATCGTCCACCTCGTCCTTGCCCGCACGCCCGATGCGCCGCCGGGGACCAAGGGCATCTCGCTGTTCCTGGTGCCCAAATACCGGCTCGATGCCGACGGCAATCCAGGCGAGTTCAACGACGTCCGCGTGGTCTCGATCGAGCACAAGATGGGGTTGCACGCCTCCCCCACCTGCGTCCTCTCGTTCGGCGACCATGGCGATTGCGTCGGCGAGCTGATCGGGCCGGAGCTGGGCGGGATGCGCGCGATGTTCACCATGATGAACAATGCGCGGCTCAATGTCGGGCTGCAGGGCGTGCAGGTCGCCGAGCGCGCCACCCAGCGCGCCGTCGCCTATGCCCGCGAGCGCATTCAGAGCGCGCGGGCAGGCCATGGCCGCGAGCCGGTGGCGATCATCGAGCATCCCGACGTGCGCCGCATGCTGCTGCGGATGAAGGCGCAGACGATGGCGGCGCGGGCGCTGGTCTATCTCGCCGCGAGCCAGGTCGACCGCGCCAATGCGGGCGACGCG
This sequence comes from Sphingomonas sp., assembly GCF_036402235.1. Classification (GTDB taxonomy): domain Bacteria; phylum Pseudomonadota; class Alphaproteobacteria; order Sphingomonadales; family Sphingomonadaceae; genus Sphingomonas. The sequence continues at coordinate 55,078 of NZ_DASWTG010000046.1, forward strand.
GCGGCCAAGGCGCGGCTCGAGCTGCTCACCCCGCTCGCCAAGGCGCACGGCACCGATCTCGGCAACGAGGTCGCGAGCCTCGGGGTGCAGGTGCATGGCGGCATGGGCTATATCGAGGAGACCGGCGCCGCCCAGCATTTCCGCGACGCGCGCATCACCCCGATCTATGAGGGGACGAACGGCATCCAGGCGGCCGATCTGGTCGGGCGCAAGCTCAGCATGGACAATGGCGGCACGCTGCTCGCGCTGACCGGGCAGATGCGCGGCGAGGCGCAGGATGCCGGGCTGATCGCGCTGATCGAGGCGTGCGAAGAGGTCGGCCGCCACATGCTGGCGAGCGAGATCGACGATCGCCTCGCGGGCAGTTACCCGTTCCTGACGATGCTGTCGGTGGCGGTGTGCGGCTGGCTGATGGAGCAGCAGGGCGGGATCGCGAGCGGCGCCGAGGGCGACCCGGCGTTCCTCGCGATGAAGCAGGCGGCGGCACGCTTCTATGTCGAGCAGATCGTGCCCGAGGCGCTGGGGCTGAAGGCTGCGGCGGTGGCGAAAGCGGAGGTGCTGTACGCAGTCAGCGCGGAGACCTTCGCGGCCTAAAGCGTCAACTCACACGTTCGGCGCGGAGATGCTCGATCGTGGCGCGCTCGAAGGCAAGCGGATCGCGCCGCGCCGTCTGAATCGCATCGTCGTCGATCTGGAACGCGACGCGCCCTTCGGCGAGAAGCGCTCCCGCATCGCACGACCCGGCCAGCGTGGTCAGATCGTGCAGCGCAGTGACCAGCGTCAACCCGGCATCGACCCGCGCCCGCAAGGCGCGGCGCAGATCATAGGCCGCCAGTGGATCGAGCCAGTTGAGCGGCTCGTCCAGGATGACGATGCCGGCCGGACGTGCGAAGGCGCAGGCGATCGCGATCCGTTGCCGCATTCCCGCCGAGCACGCACCGATGTGGCGATCGATCAGCCGCTCGATCTCGAGCGCGGGCGCCAGCGCGCCGATCGCCGCCAGGGCCGGTTCGAGCGCCCCGCCGGCAAGCGTCAGAATTGCACGCGCGGTAAGCGCCTCGGGCAGCATCGCCGGGTCGGGTGCGAATCCGATCGCGCGGGCGCGGGCGGCGCGGTCCGCGGTCACATCGACGCCGCCGATCCGGACCTGCCCGCCCTGCGCGGCAAGCCGTCCCGCGACCGCTCGCAGCACGCTTGTCTTGCCCGATCCGTTTGCGCCGATCAGCCCGAACCAGCTGCCCGCCGGCACCTCCAGCGTCACGTCGCGCACCGCAAGCGTCTGGCCGCGCACCACCTGCAGCGCCTCGACGGCCAGCGCTGCGTTCATGGCATCGCCCAGGTCACGGGTCGCGCCCGGCGGTAGAAGGTAAAGCCGAGATAGCCGATCAGCGGCACCAGCAATGGCGGCAACAGCGCCCCCACCAATCCCGCGCCGAGAAGCGAGAAAGCGAGGATCGTATCGGCGCTCCGCCGCGCGTGCGCACGATAGGCCCAGACGCGCAGCGCGACATAGCAGCAGAACCCCGCGCCGGTGAGTGCGATGACGGCCGCCGCGCGCGGATCGAGCAGAGCCGCGAGGATCACGGCCAACGCCAGATAGGCCGAGCTCAATGCGAGATGCAGCAATGCGCTGCGCCACGCGCCATGCCCGCTGATCGCGAGGAAGCGCACCACCGAATGATCGACACGTCCCAGCATCGGCAGCGGCAGCAGCGCGCCGGCAGCCAGGATGAGCAGCGCCCGATCCTCCGCGAGCCAGCTGCTCACGCCCGTGGCCGCCAGGATCGCCAGCAGCACGAGGCCACTGGCGGCCGACCAGCCGAATGGAAGCTGGGTCGCGGCAACCGCTTCCAACGGCGTGGCCACGCTGCCCTGACGGCGACGCGGAGCCACATTGGGCCATGCGCCCAGGCGCAGCGTAATGCCGAGCCCGGCGCCAAAGACGAATCCGGCGAGCAGAAAAGGAACCGCACCCGCTCGCGCAGCGATTCCCGCTGCGGCCAGAACCACCAGGCCCGACGCCACCCCCGCGGCGAGAAACCGGCGTCCCGGCACGGAGGCCAACGCCACCGCCGCCAGAACGCCCTCAGCCCGGTGCCATTCCAGCCGCCGGATCGCGGTGCGCCCCGCCAACCAGCCGGCAAGTGCCCCGATCAGAGCGGCGATCCGCCAATCGCCCAGCAGGGCCTGGGGTCCGCGCGCGTGCATCAATCCGATAGCAAGCGCGCAGATCGCCATCAGCATCAGCCAGTCCCGCCATTCGGGCAGCGCTTCGGCGATGCCGCGACGCAGGACGAGCCAATCGTGCCGGATCAGCGGCAGCGCAATACTCCTGCGCGGTTCACGCGATCTCGCGATCCAGCAGCTCGTGCGCGTTCAGCCCTAGCAGCGCGATATGCTCGCGCACTTTGGGCCAGTAGCTGGTGAGGAAACGGTCGCGCTCGGCGACCTTCAGGCGCTCGACCGCGCCGGGCAGCACGAACATGCCGACGCCGCGGCGCACCTCGACATAGCCGTCGTCCTGGAAGCTCTGATAGGCCTTGGCGACGGTCAGCGGGTTGGCGCCATGCTCGGCGGCGAGCGCGCGCACCGATGGCAGCTGGTCCCCCGCCCGGTATTCGCCGCGCAGGATCGCCGTGGCGATGCTGGCACGCAACTTCAGGTAAACCGGGCTGTCTTCATGCTCGAGCGCTGTCATGCTGACTTAATACAGCATGGGAGTGGAAAGTTCCATAGCCAAGAATGTTTCTTCAGATACCTTTCGCCGCGGTCCCGGACCAGATCGCCACCGTCCTCGTCATGTCGGGCCGTGGGCGTTCCTCCAGCGGCTTGCCCGGCGTCCCGATGAACACGAATCCGGCAATTCGCTCGGGCGCGGCACCGAACAGGTCGCGCACCCGATCGCTATACGCGGCCCAGCCGGTGAGCCAGCAGGCGGCATAGCCCATCGCGTGCGCGGCGTGCTCGAGGTTCATGGTCGCGGCGCCGACCGAGAGTTCCTGTTCCCATAGCGGGATATGGCTCTCGACCTTCGGCGAGGCGAGCGCGACCACCAAAGTCGGCGCCTGCCGTGCGAACTGATCCATCGCCTCGATCTCGAGCCGCCCGGCCGACGGCTTCTCGGCGCGATAGGCATCGATGATCCCCGCCGCGAGCGCGTCGCGCTGATCCGCGGGCACCACGACGAAGCGCCACGGCGCGAGCTTGCCGTGATCGGGCGTGCGCGCCGCGATCTGGAGAATCTGCGCGAGTTCGCCCGAATCCGGTCCCGGCGCGATCAGGTCGCGCGCCTTGGCTGAGCGGCGGGTGGCGAGCAGCGAGAGCGGCGTGGAGCGGTCGTTGAAGGTCATATGCGGCCCGTTAGCCGCTTCGCCGCGCCGCGCAAAGGTCCATTGCGAACGATTCGCAACGGTCCAGGCGATTCCGCGTCACGGTTTCCCTTGTTACAATCATGCTTCACATCTGGGGTTTCGCCGCTAGGGTCCCCCTATCTCTATGCGCCGCTCGGGAGGGCGGCGCTGCATGGCATTGGATAAGGGGTCGAGCCTTGCCGCATTTCAAAGACATGAGCCTATGGGCGGAGGCCGAGTGGATCGCCGTGATCGCCACGGTCCTGCTCTTCGCCTTCCTCGCCGGGGGCGCGCTGATCGCCGCCAGCAAGAAACCGGAGTTCGCGGGCCATCCCAAGGGCCTGTACATGCTGTTCTTCGCGGAGATGTGGGAGCGCTTCTCCTATTACGGCATGCGCGCCATCCTCATCTTCTACCTGACCCAGCACTGGCTGTTCAACGATTCCAAGTCGAACCTGATCTACGGCGCCTACACCAGCCTGGTGTATATCACTCCGGTGCTCGGCGGTTATCTCGCCGACCGCTATCTCGGCCAGCGCAAGGCGGTGCTGTTCGGCGGCCTCCTCCTTGCCGTCGGACACAGCCTGATGGCGGTCGAGGGGGTCGGCGGGCAGAACGACCCGACGATCAACGTCTTCTGGGCCGCGCTCGCCTTCATCATCGTCGGTTCCGGCTTCCTCAAGGCCAACATCTCGGTGATGGTCGGCCAGCTCTACGGCATCAAGGACGGTCGAGCCCAACGGCAGGCCGCAAATGGCGCGGACGTGCTGCTCGAACTGCGAGGTGTCCGCGCCCTCGATCGTCCAGTGGCCGCTGTTGTGCACGCGCGGCGCGATCTCATTGACGACCGGACCATCCACCGAGGCGA